>CAZJHT010000092.1:0-1002 GCA_964546025.1 uncultured Clostridiaceae bacterium | reverse complement strand
TACTTCTCTATCAGAGCGTTCTTAGCTTGTCTTGCTAGACTCATATCTTTAAATTTAAAGATTGCCTTAACTGAATCCTTAAAATCTTTAGAATCTTTCTTTGGAACATTTTTTAGAATATTCCTTATGAAGTGCACCTGACATCTTTGCCAGGATACATTAGTAAAAGACTTTTTAATGGCTTTTACTAAGCCTTTATGAGCATCAGAGGTGATCATTTTAGTACCTTTTAGACCTCTTTGTTTAAGATAATCAAAGAAAATAGTCCAAGAATTTTCACTTTCTCCGTCTTGGATCATAAACCCAAGTATCTCTCTAGTGCCTTTTTCTGATACTCCTACGGCAATATGACAGCTTTTTGAGATAACTTTGCCGTTTTCTCTAACATCAATATAGATAACATCAGTCATAAGATATGGATACTTCTTATTAGAAAGATCTCTTTCTTGCCATTCTTTTACTAATGGATCTAACTGTGAAGTTAAGCTTGAGACAAATGATTTAGAAACAGATTTACCACATAGTTCTTCAACTATCCTGGATACTTTTCGTGTCGATACTCCTGCTATGTACATTTCTAACATAGATCCAACCAATGCTTTTTCATTGCGTTGATAACGTTCAAATATGTCGGGAGAGAATTCTCCATCCCTAGTTCTTGGTACTCTAAGCTCCAATGTCCCTATTCTTGTCGTATAGTTTCTTTCAAAGTATCCATTTCTCTGTGTAGTGCGTTTTGAGTTTCTTTCATAGCTTTCAGCTTTAATATACTCAGTTCTTTGTTGCTCCATTAGCTGATTAAACAATGTTTGCAGCACCAACTTTGATGCATTATCTTCAACAGATTCTTCAATTAGACTTTGAATATCTTCCGTTTTAAGTGTAAAATGTACTTGGGTCATGTGAAATCCTCCTAGGTATGTTTTTGGTCTTAAAAACATTATACCTTAAAAAGGTTTTCATATGGCCTTTTACCTTTTACACAATTATATGGACTCTATC
>CAZJHT010000090.1:0-1147 GCA_964546025.1 uncultured Clostridiaceae bacterium | reverse complement strand
AAAAATATCAAGGAGTGGTGTCCAATGTCTAGATATTCACAAGAGTTCAAAGAAACAATAGTAGGGTTGCATCATACTGGTCAATCAGTAGCAGATCTAAGTAGTGAATATGGCGTAACAAGAACAACGATATACAAATGGATAAAAGAACATAGTAACATTTCAGAAAAGGTGGAAATGACCCCAGCTGAGCTCAGAAAGATACAAAAAGAAAATGATCGCCTTAAAATGGAGATTGAAATCTTAAAAAAGGCTATGGCCATATTCGCGAAAAAGTAGATGACAACGACGTTGTTTCCTTGATAAATCAATTGAAAAGTGTCTACAGCATAGCAGTTCTGTGTCTTCTTTTAGGTATACCTAGAAGCAGCTATTATGAGAAAATTAATAGAACTGAATCAAAAAGATCTAGAGAGAATAGAGAGCTAACAGCTAAAATTAAAGAAATTCATGAAGCAAGTAACAAAATATATGGAGCTCCTAAAATTCATAGTGTTCTTGTTAACAAAGGATACAAGGTTAGCATTAAGCGGGTTCAAAGACGCATGAGAGAAGCTAAAATTAGGTCTGTAACAGTGAAAAAGTTTAAACCTAAGGCATCTAAGTCTCAAATTGAATCACGCAAGAATATTCTAAATCAGGATTTTCAAGCTTCAAAACCTAATCAAAAATGGGTTTCAGATATTACTTACATCCATACAAACTATCATGGATGGTGTTATCTAGCTTCTGTAATGGATTTATGTACTATGCGAATTATTGGCTATCATTTCTCTAAATCTATGGATACTTCTTTGGTAATTAATGCAATTGACAAGGCTTATACAGCTCAAAAACCTACTGAACCAGTTATAATGCAAACAGATTTAGGTACTCAGTACACAAGTATTGAAGTAGAAAAATACCTAAGGGACAAACCAATAATCCAATCATTTAGTAATAAAGGCAATCCATATGATAATGCCTGCATAGAGTCTTTCCATGCAATATTAAAGAAAGAAGAAGTATATCTTAATACCTATCAATCTTTTGAACATGCTAGGCTCAAATTATTTCAATTTATTGAAGGTTGGTATAATCGCAATAGGGTTCATAGTAGCATTAACTACATGACTCCTATAGAATACGAATCACTTTTCCACAGTAT
>CAZJHT010000089.1:0-1172 GCA_964546025.1 uncultured Clostridiaceae bacterium | reverse complement strand
CATACACTAAAGAAAAAGCCTGGAGCTTTGCATTCCAGTGCGGGAATACAACAAATCTCTCCAAGGCTTCACCAAATTTACAATAAATATTATACCAATAATCCAAAGGATTTCATAGCTCTTTTAGAGCTAGTTAAGGATAAAGATTTAGAGAAAATATTAAAGGCAATAGAGAAGCTATCTTCCGTTAAAGAAGAAATTGTTAACACAGAAAATATCAAAAGTATTGTTGGAAATGCTCCTGTAGTAAAAGAACATACTAAAGATGATAGCATCAAGATACAGTCTATCAGCCAAATTGCAGCGCTCAATCAACTATTTAGACTAGAAGCTACAGGAGGGTGTGAAAATTGAATAATACAATAGATGAGATAAAAAACTATGTGAAAGAGCTAAAGATTCCCGGGATAACAAGAGACCTTAAAGCTAGCATTGAAGAAGCATATCTGTTAGATAAGTCTTATGAAGATTTTCTAAAAGAACTTTTTGAAAAAGCTTATGATGTTAGAAAAGAAAATGGTAAAAAGAATAGAATAAGAAATGCTAAGTTTCCATATAAAAAATATTTAGAAGAACTCAGGGTAGAATATCTACCCGCAGATGCTAAGGCGAAACTTAAAGAGTTAAAAACACTGAAATTTATTTCAGAAAGCAGAAACATAATTTTAGCTGGAAACCCAGGTACTGGAAAAACTCACATTGGGATTGGCCTTGGCATTGCTGCTTGTGAAAAAGGGCATAAAGTATATTTCACAACTATACCCTCTTTAATTAACCTATTGAAAGAGTCAAGAAGTCAAAGAACATTAACTTCGATAGAAAGAAAATTTGAAAAGTACGATCTTGTGGTAGCTGATGAGTTAGGCTATATTTCTTTTGATAAAGAAGGAGGTGAACTTCTTTTTCAGTTTCTCTCTCTGAGAGCAGAAAGAAAAGCTACAATAGTTACCACTAATCTATCTTTTGATAGATGGAATGAGGTCTTTAATGATGAAATTTTAACTGCTGCCCTTATTGATAGATTAACACATAAATCTTATGTTATTAACATGAATGGTAATTCTTACAGAATACAAGAGACTAGAGAATGGCTTGAAAATACCAAATAATTGTTTTCAACAGTGGACCAGTTTTCGATTAATAAGTGGACCACTTTTCGATTGACAAATACA
>CAZJHT010000088.1:0-1173 GCA_964546025.1 uncultured Clostridiaceae bacterium | reverse complement strand
CTATTTGCTCATCTACCGGTATAATTATCTCTGGACGGATAACACCTGCTCTTATTTGTGTAGCTCCACTTATCGAGGCAATTTTACCTTCATGAGATGCTAATAATTCATAAGTTTGAGGTAACATTCCAATATGACCAAAACCTTCAGTTGCTATTATCGTAATATCTTTGTCTTCTTGACCCGTTATTCCAGAAGAAATTTCATACCCAAAATGTCTTACTATATCATAGTTAATAATGCCACCTGCTATAATTCCTTTAACATGATAGTCATCAGCTTTTTTTAGTGCTTCATAAGTAACTCCTGCTCCACAAACTAGTATTTTATCTGCATGATCTGCTTTAATATCTTTTTCTTCAATTACTTGTTCAGGAGAGCTTGCCAGTAAAACTAATTCGCCAAAGTTTTCTTTACCTACCCCAAATACACCTTCTATATAACATGCTGGGGTTTCTATTATAGCTCCATAATTAGGAATTACTTCTTTAACCTCTCCGCTAATATATGCATATAGATTTACCGGACTATATGGTCTTCTAATTATTACTCTGCCTGTCTTTGTATCTATTCTTTCAATTATTCCCCTTACAGGCGCTCTTACTGCTCCTGCTGCAATACCATCTACTGAAGCTAATATTTCATTGTATGTAACATCCTGACCTTCAGTAACATGTAAAAAGGTTTTCATAAATAAAGGTGAAACATTCATTAACTTTGCAACTTCTACATCTATAAGTGATTCATCAGCACTAAGTTTTTCTCTAATCATAACTTCGCCTCTACTTCTAGATATGTATTCTACATATCCAGTGTATGGTGAAATAACTACTTTCCTTCGAGAAAATACTCCCTCTTTAAGAGTAGCTAACTCGTCTCCTTTTTTTATACTATCTCCTACACTTACTGAAACTACCTCATTTATTTTTTCGTTTTCAATGCCTAACTCTGCCGCAACACTCACTTTCATAGGTGCAGAGGTATCCATTTCAGTCCTAGCAATAACAGTATCTGCTGATACCTTATCGCCTTGAGTGACGAAAATTTCTCCAGGGTAGGCTAAACGTCGTCGTCTTTCGATCAACTTAAGATGATTAACTGATTTTACTAAAGCTACTGGCATTATTGCACCTCCAAATAGTCATCTGTATATGCACCTAAGACTTTTAACCA
>CAZJHT010000087.1:0-1296 GCA_964546025.1 uncultured Clostridiaceae bacterium | reverse complement strand
TTGAACTACCGCTAGGCTAAAGCCATAGCGGATTCCTAAGTACGGGGTTCTACCGAACCCTAATTCATTAGGCTATCCCCGAAGTCCCTTCGGTTAGAAGCCTTATAGCTTCGGCTTCAATATTTTTACTTGCGTTCAAATCTCTATCGTGATGAGTATGACAATCAGGACAATCCCACTCACGTAATGCAAGATTCTTCACGTCTTTATTACGATAGCCACAGCACGAACATATTTGGCTTGAAGGGAACGTTTTCCCTACTGGTACAACCTGTTTTCCATACCACTTCGCTTTATATTCAAGCATGGTTCGGAACTCTGACCAACTGACTTCACTAATGGCTCTTGCAAGTTTATGATTTTTCACCATATTTGACACCTGCAAATCTTCAATCCCAATAATATCGTGGTTTTTGACAATATTGGTACTGAGTTTATGCAGAAAGTCAGTACGAGCATATTTGATCTGTTCATGAATACGGGCAACTTTTACTTTTTGCTTCTGATAATTTTTCGCTTCGTACAACGGCTTGCCGTCTTTCTTTGCCTGTTCGTATCTGCGTGACAGCTTCCGTTGTTCCGTTTCTAATTTCCGTTCTAACGAACGGAGGAAACGAGGGTTCTTATGAACCGTTCCATCTGAAAGGATAGCGAAATCTTTTAATCCAACGTCTATTCCTACTGTACTTTCTGTTTTAGGAAGATCATAGACTTCCGTTTCAGTAAGAATGGATATGAAGTGCTTTCCAGTTACGTTCCGTCTGATTGTCGCAGACAGAATACGCCCCTCAACGTCACGGCTTTTAGCAAACTTCACAAGTCCTAGTTTGGGGAGTTTAACCTTATTGCCAATGATTGCAATATTCCCGTTCGTTTGCTTTGTCGTGTAGGATTGAACAGGATTTTTCTTTGACTTAAATCGTGGGGCTTTATTCTGTTTCTTGAAGAAACGGCTGAAACTGTCTGAAAGATGCTTAACACTTGTTTGCACAGCGATACTATCAACTTCTTTGAGCCATTCGTATTCTTTTTTTAACTCAGGAAGCTGAGAGGAACAAGTGTGATAAGTAAGTCCTTTACCTGTTCTTTCGTAAGTGTCATTCCATGCCGAAAGAAAATGATTGAATACAAAACGAGAACAACCAATCGTCTTAGCAATTAATATTTCCTGTTGGCTATTCGGATAGATTCGGAATTTGTAGGCTTTATTCACTAACATTGATTTCCACCTCCTTTTTACATATACTATTAGCATATTCTTTTGATTGATGAATGTCAAAAAAATATACGTTGAAG
>CAZJHT010000086.1:0-1313 GCA_964546025.1 uncultured Clostridiaceae bacterium | reverse complement strand
AATAAAAGTTAAGTTGTTAATGGGCTATCATGTAAAATTGATAGCTCATTTCTTATCAAGTCCCAGTTTTTCACCCTTCGGTTCCATTTAGAAACAGCATCTTGTGAGACAAGATATAATATCTTAGCTAGTGCCATATCGGTACTAAATACAGCTTTTCCTTTAGTTATTTTACGGAATTTGCGATGTAAATTTTCAATGATATTTGTAGTATACATGATCTTTCTAATGTTTTCAGAGTACTTGAAAAATGGGGATATGACGTCCCAATTTTCATACCATGACTTAACGCAAGTGGGGTAATGATGATTCCACTGCTCTTTAAATAACTCTAAAGTACGATATGCTTCTTCTTCATTTGGTGCTTTATATACTGCTTTTAGATCTTTCATTAATGGCTTAATATCTTTATATGAAACATATTTTGTTGAAGACCTAATTTGGTGTATTACACATCTTTGGATAATTGAATCGGGATATGAAGCTAAAATGGCCTCCTTAAAACCAGTCAATCCATCAACACTAAAGATATCTACTTTCTTAACTCCTCTATTCCTAAGGTCTGTTAATATCTTTAACCAAAACTTACTAGACTCATTTTCACCTATCCAAATCCCTAATATGTCCTTAAAACCCTCTAAATTAATCCCTAAAACCACATAAGCAGCCTTTTTAACTATTCTATTGTCATGTTTTACTTTGTAATGTATAGCATCCATAAAGATAAAAGGATATCTTTCTTCTAACGCTCTGTTTTGCCATTGTTCTACTAATGGAATTATTTTATCTGTCATCTTTGATACTAAAGATGCTGAAAGTGGTATCCCATACATATCTTCTATATGAGCTGATATATCTCTTTGACTCATTCCTTTTGCATACATCGATATTACTTTATCTTCTATTGCAGAAATATCTTTTGAGTGTTTTGGTACTGCTTTTGGCTCAAATTCTCCTAATCTATCTCTAGGAATATCTAACTCAAGATTCCCATAATCGGACCGAACTGTCTTTTTGGAGCTGCCATTTCGGCTATTTTTCTTGGTTTTTCTTTCATACTTTTTGTAACCCAATTCATCTTCTAACTCAGCACTTAGTAACTCTTCAACTCCAGATTTTAGCATCTCTTTCAATACTTCTTGAAGATCTGCTAATCCGTCAATCTCTTGTTCCTTCATCATCTGACTTACTAACTCTTTAATATTTTCTTTTCTTTCCATTAAAAAAATCCTCCACTTTCATAATTAAATTTTATCCTATTAATTACTCTTGTGAAAGGATTTCTTAATGTACACAAAATATTTTACACTACC
>CAZJHT010000085.1:0-1331 GCA_964546025.1 uncultured Clostridiaceae bacterium | reverse complement strand
ATGTATCTGTTAATCTAAAAGTGTACCACCATTTCAATTGAAAACTGGTCCAGAAATAAAATATAATACCCTCATAAAGTTAAAGAGGGTGGAAAGAGGATGATGAGATTGGACCAGAAAGCTGAGATATTAATAAAGTATTTTAGAGAAGATAAGAGTCAAAGAAGAATAAGTGATGAGCTCAATATTTCAAGAACAACAGTAAAGAAATACATCGATGAGTTTATTGAGAAATCTAAAGAGCTAGAAGATGTTAGCCAAGAAAACCAAGATCAAAGCAAGATAATAAAACTAATTCAAGAACTAACAGAGGCACCTAAGTACGATGTAAGCAACAGGAAAAGAGTTAAATTAACAGAAGAAGTAAAAGAAGAAATAGATAGATTAGTCGATCAAAATGAAAAGAGAAAAGCAGGAGGGAAGAAGAAGCAGTTAATGAAAAAGATTGACATTTTTGAGGAGTTAGTTGAAAAGGGGTATGACATTGGATACACAACAGTTTGTAATTACATAAGAGATACTCATGAAGTAAAAGAAGCTTTCATAAAGCAAGAATATCAATTAGGTCAAACACTAGAGTTTGACTGGGGAGAAGTAAAGCTAACAATTGCAGGCAAAGAGATGGCTTTAGATATGGGACTATTAACAACAGCAAAAGCACCCTATCATTTTGCAAGACTTTACCGGAATCAAAAGATGGAAAATTTTCTAGATATACATGTAAGAGCTTTTAATAATATGAGTGGTGTTCATAATGGGGTGACTTATGATAATCTCAAAACTGCAGTAAAAAAATTTGTGGGAAAGACTGAAAAAGAAGCTACGGATGATTTGATAAAGCTTTCACTCTACTATGGATTTAGTTATCGGTTTTGTAATGTCAGAAAAGGTAATGAGAAAGGCCATGTAGAGCGAGGGATTGAGTTTGTGAGAAGAAAAGCCTTTTCAAACAGAACAGAGTTTTCTTGCTTAGAAGAAGCTAATGAGTACTTACAAATGAAGCTAAACAAATTAAATGCAAAGCCCAGAAGATGGTTAAACAACATGAGTCCAAAGGAAATATTAGAGCAAGAAAGACCATATTTGCTACCTCTAAAGCCTTCATACGACGTATCTAGGAAAAAAGAAGCAAGGGTAAACAAGTATAGTGCAATAACAATAGATCAAAACAAGTATTCAGTTCCAGATTATCTTGTAGGTAAGTTTGTTAATGTGAGAATTTTCCCTGAAGAAGTTAAAATATATTACAAAGACAATGAAATAGCTACACATAAAAGAAGCTATTCAAACCATGATTGGGTAATTGATTTGCATCATTTTTATCATACACT
>CAZJHT010000084.1:0-1339 GCA_964546025.1 uncultured Clostridiaceae bacterium | reverse complement strand
TCTCTTACTTCCTCTTTAATAAAATTCGTAAATAATTGCTAAGTACTCGTTTAATTACAAATCACATATCCATATCTCTCTAAAAATTAATAAAAATTTCTTATAGTTAGCCACTCGTTGTAATTACCTCACCTATTTCTTCTACATCTATAAAGATTAGTTCCTCTTTAGATATGACTAAAATCTCTTCAACAATTTCTAATAGTCCGCATGAATACCTCTGCTTAAGAGGAACATATTTTCCTATGCACTTATCAATATTTTTCTTACATCATCTGTAAAAAATTCTTTATAAATCCTTAGTAGATATATCAGCATTAAATGTTACCAGCAACATCAGCTAGAATCTTATCAGTTATGACTTTTTTTAACATGAACCACATTTCCAATGTTTTGCTTACTTCCTCTATTATGTCGAAGATTTTATACCAAGTCCATTGTTGTTCTTATGTTCAAAGGTGCTAGTTAAATAAACCAGCACCTTTTTGTTTGATGTATATTTTTGTTAGTTTTCAACTCCAAAAGAGATCTTCGCAATAACAAGATATTTAGTAATCTCATTTCCATCTACAGCTGCTTTAAATTCTTTGATATAAACACTCTTGATATTCTTGATTGTTTTAGCAGCCTCTTTGACTGCATTCTGTGCTGCGTCTTCCCAACTTACACTAGATTCAGAAATAACTTCGATAACTTTTACGATTGCCATTATAAGCCTCCTTTTGTAATCCAATTTTAGCTGCTTAAAGCCAAGCTTGCTAGCTTTACTACTTTAAATTATAACAAATAAAACAACTTTAATCAAAGGAGCTCATTTATCAGCAGTATCAACTTATTGTTTGATACTAAATAACTGCTTGATGCACTGTACCAATTTCACACAAATCTGGACTTGGCAAAGGACTACCTCATTTGATGTGTGATACATCTTTGGATAATTGAGTCAGGGTACAAAGCTAGTGTTACTTCCGTAAAGCCAGCCAACCCATCCACACTAAAGATATCCATTTTCTTAACGCCTCTATTCCTAAGGTCCATCAATATCTTTAGCCAGAACCTGCTAGACTCATTTTCTCCTATCCAAATACTTAATATGTCCTTGAAACCTTCTAAATTAATCCCTAATGCAGCCTTTTTATTCTATTGTCATGTCTTACTTATAATGTATAGCATCCATAAAGATAAATGGATGCCTTTCTTCTCATGCTCTATTTTGCCTTTGCTCTACTAATGGTATGAGTTTATCTGTTATTATAGATACTAATCTGGCTGAAAGTACCATGCCATATATGTCCTCTATATGTTTTGATATATCTTTTTGACACACTCCTTTTGCATA
>CAZJHT010000083.1:0-1535 GCA_964546025.1 uncultured Clostridiaceae bacterium | reverse complement strand
GAGGTTGTTGACAAAAATAAGTTTTTTTCATCAGACTAGAGAAAAAAGATTTAGCAACCTGATATAAAAAATAAAAAGATAGCCTGGTTTCAAGTTTAGCTAATACCAGTGCTATCTTTTTTATGTTTTGTGCAGCAGAAGCTAAGAGGCATTGTTCTTTGACATTTTCCAAACCTCTTCTTCTAGCATACCTATGATTATGTAGTTCTTTTGCATCAGCAAATGATCTCTCAATTTTTTCTTTTCTTTGCTTATAGAGTTTCTTTCCTTCAGGACTTAGCCGATTACTTCGAATCCATTCTTTAGCATCTTCCCAAACATGCCTTGAAATGACTCTTGTAGAAGATTTATTGTTCATGCATAAATGTACACTTGGACACTTTTTACAATCATTAGGGTCGGACTTGTAAAAACGATAACCTTGACGGTTGGTAGTGCTATATCTGAGTACACTTCCATTTTTACATGTATATATATCTTTTTCATTGTTATACTTAAAAGTGTATTTAGAAAAAAATTTATTAGTACTTGAAAATCTTCGATATGCAATGACAGCAAAAAAATCTTTTTCATATAAATATTTGCAAATATGCGCAGTAAAATATCCTGAGTCCAGTGCTATGTTCTGTACTTCAAATCCAAACTTATCTATCTGTCTTTCTAGTATTGAAATGTAAGGCTTTGAATCATGTACATTCCCAGGGGTTATATGCACATCTGTAATTATATTATGTAAGCTATCTACTGTTCTATGATCTAGGTAGTAAAACCCCTTTGGCTTACCATCCCTTACCATGAATCCACTATCTTTATCTGTTTTACTTACTCTAGTTATTTTAACTTTTGGTATGAAATCCTTTTTTTTTAATGCTTTTCTTCCTCGCATAACTCTATCTCGACTTACTGCTTCTTCTAGCTCCTCCAGATATGCTGTTGCTTCCGTTAACACTTCTTCTTTAGTGTATTTTCCTATACTTGCATTTGCTTTAAGAAAAGTAGAGTCAGTAAATAGAGTGTGTCCTTCTACAAGTCCATACTCTATAGCTTGTTTTACTATATTATCAAATATCTTTTGTGCTACATCTGTATTGCCAAATCGCCTTCTTCTATTCTGACTGAATATTGAGTGATTAGGAACATCATCTGTTAAGCCTAGGCCAAGAAACCATCTGTATGCTACATTATATTTTATTTCTTCTACTAGTCTTCTCTCTGATCTAATTCCGTATATAAAACCTAGAATTAACATCTTAAACAACATTACAGGATCTATGCAGGGTCTTCCTTTGTCTGAATAATATGGCTTTACTAATTTTGTGATGAAACTAAAATCTATGTACTCATCTATTTTCCTGAGAAGATGATTAGGTGGTACTAGATTTTCTATATTGACTAGTTCTAGCTTCATTTGCTTTGGATTGTTCTCATTGTACACGCTCAACACCTCTTTATTCTCTTTCCTTACTATTTCTACATTAATTCACATTCTCCTTTAAAACTAAAAAAGCTGTTGACATTTTTTTGTCAACAGCCTC
>CAZJHT010000082.1:0-1538 GCA_964546025.1 uncultured Clostridiaceae bacterium | reverse complement strand
TAGTAAATGTTCAGCAAGAAGTTAAGAAAGAGTCACAGATACATAAAGCTGAAAAAGTGGTAATAGTGCCAGGGTATGGAATGGCATTAGCACAAGCTCAGTATGTAGTTAAGAAGCTCATAGATAAGCTAGAAGATAAAGGTAAAGAAGTGAAAGTAGCAATACATCCAGTGGCAGGAAGAATGCCAGGGCATATGAATGTATTGTTAGCAGAAGCAGGAGTATCATACGATAAGCTTTATGAGATGGAAGTAATAAATGAGGAGTTTGCTGAGACAGATTTAGTAATAGTAGTTGGAGCTAACGATGTAATTAATCCAGCAGCAAAGACTGAAGAAGGAACAGCGATATATGGAATGCCTGTACTGAATGTAGATGAGGCAAGAAATGTGATTATTTGCAACATGGATAAAAATCCTGGATATGCAGGTGTTGATAATCCACTTTATGAAGCAGCAAATACTGAGATGATGTTAGGTGATGCACTAGAAACTGTGCAGAAACTGCTCACAGAACTTGAATCTGAAGTAGTAAATGTTCAGCAAGAAGTTAGGGAAGAGTCACAGATACATAAAGCTGAAAAAGTGGTAATAGTACCAGGTTATGGGATGGCCTTAGCACAAGCTCAACATGTAGTTAAGAAGCTCATAGATAGGCTAGAAGATAAAGGTAAAGAAGTGAAAGTAGCAATACATCCAGTGGCAGGAAGAATGCCAGGGCATATGAATGTATTGTTAGCAGAAGCAGGAGTATCATACGATAAGCTTTATGAGATGGAAGTAATAAATGAGGAGTTTGCTGAGACAGATTTAGTAATAGTAGTTGGAGCTAACGATGTAATTAATCCAGCAGCAAAGACTGAAGAAGGAACAGCGATATATGGAATGCCTGTACTGAATGTAGATGAGGCAAGAAATGTGATTATTTGCAACATGGATAAAAATCCTGGATATGCAGGTGTTGATAATCCACTTTATGAAGCAGCAAATACTGAGATGATGTTAGGTGATGCACTAGAAACTGTGCAGAAACTTCTCGAATTATTAGATAGTGAAAAGTAAGATTGTTATGCAAAAATCAGTAGCTCTTATTATAAGGGCTACTTTTTTTGTGCTCATTTAAAATAGTTTTTTATGATATTAACACTGTACAATGTGCTATAATTTTAATATTCATACAAAATACCTATTTGCAAAGGAAGATGGAAATGATTAATTCAAGAATCGAAAAACTTATTGAATACGTTAAGACTATTAGAGACAAGAAAAGCTCTAAAGAAATATATGAAACAAATAAAATATACATAGATAATTTACAGCCAAAAGAATTATTCATAGTTTTTAAAACATTACTCGATCATGGGGAATCCGCTTACGACATTTTGTTATATTTAGACAAAGTCATTAATGTTTTCTATCATACGTTGAACAGGTATAAAATCGAATGTTCGAATTATGAATTTTTTAAAAATTTGAGCAAGAACAATAAATGGCTTGAAAATCAACTTGAAGAGATCAAATCAATTTTAAAACAGCGAG
>CAZJHT010000081.1:0-1629 GCA_964546025.1 uncultured Clostridiaceae bacterium | reverse complement strand
GCGGTGGATGTCAAGTTAGTTGTCGCATTTTAGATTCTAGAATTACGTTATCTTCTTTTTCGGGATTTAATGTAACAGTATCTGGTCGTGACCAATCTCTAGTATCAGAGGACCATCTGCTGGGATTATTGAGTTTAGCTAACCTGTAAACTTCATTTCGTTTAGCTAGAATCTCTACATCTTTTCCAAAATGTCTTTGTTCAGGAGTTACATATTTAATGCTACTGTGTAAAGATTTTGTGTTGTAGATATTAACAAATTCATGAACCCAGGTTCTAGCATTCTCTATTGAGCTAAATCCTTTCCAAGGAAAAGACTTACTGTATTTAAGTGTTCTAAACAATGATTCTGAGTAGGGATTATCATTGCTAACTCTAGGTCTTGAATATGATCTGGTGATACCAAGATCAATTAATAAATTTTGAAAATCCTTTGCTTTCATAGGAGCACCATTATCTGAATGCAGTACAATTGGTTGATTCAATACCCCATGCTTGAAGACAGCTTTTTTTACAAGCCTTGCTGCATGTTCCTTTGATTCTCTTAAATGGATTTCCCAATGTATTATGTATCTGCTAAATATATCAAGGATTAAATAAAGCTTAAAGAAATGACCCTTAATGATGCCTGGCAACCAAGTTATGTCCCAACTCCATACCTGATTAGGTGCTTTAGCTATATGTGTAGTAGGTGTCTTTTTGACATGACTTTTACTAGGAACTCTTTTAGCATTTTGCTTGTTCTCTCTTAATACTCGATAAAAACTTGATTCTGATGCAATGTATATGCCCTTATCAGCAAGTTTTGGCACTATTTGGTTTGGTGGAAGGTCAGAGTATTCATCTTCATTGCATATATTAATTATCTTTTGTTTTTCTTTCTTACTAAGTTTGTTCTTAGGTTTAACATAAACTCTTTCTGGACGCTTGTCTTTTGTTTCTGCCCCTTGTTTTGACCACCTTTGATATGTTCTAGTGGATATGTTTAACTCTTGGCATGCTTTACTTATTCTAGCGCCTTGGGCCTTGGCTTGATTGATTAGCTTAATTGCTTGTAAGCGATCCGAGCTACTAATCATTCTTCCTCGGGGTCCCCCCAAATCGCTTTTACCTTTTTTCTTAGCACCAATAATGCTGCTGCTTCTGCTAGCGCTTTATCCTTGTATCTTAATTCTTTTTCAAGTTCACTATTCTTCTTAGTTGCTTCAATTAGTTCTGGTGATTTTTTGGAAGCATCAAAAGCTCCTTCCATTAATTCTTGCCATTGCTTGATAGTATCTTTGTACAGACCATTCTCGCGACAATATCTACTGAGCTCTTCTTCATTCATTGTGTATGTTTCCATGACTATTTTAACTTTATCGTTTTTATTCCATTTTGAGCTTGGTTTTGATCTATTATTTGGAATTACTCTACCTTGTTTTCTTGCTTTTCTAATCCAGCTATATATTGTGCTCTTAGGTATATCTAGCTCTCCTGACAGAGCTGACACGCTTTCATTCTCTGGTGCTTGTAGTCTTTCTAGTATTTGTTGTTTTTCTTCATTAGTATATGAGGTTCTGTTTGCCATGTAGATTTCCTCCTTTGTATTATTATATCATCTACACGACAACTAGTCTGACACAGGGGG
>CAZJHT010000080.1:0-1654 GCA_964546025.1 uncultured Clostridiaceae bacterium | reverse complement strand
TGACTCTTTTATTCTTTTTATTTTAGTGGCTAACTTGATTTTACAATGCAGCATTTTTTTAAAAACAAAAAATGCATCCTGTAATGCATAAATGATGTAGATGCATCACAGAATGCATCTTTTTATGTTATTTCTTGCTATTAATAAAAAGTAAACTAATGGATCAAGTTCAGATCAATTTCTGCCCCCCTGTGTCAAACTTGTTGTCGTGTAGATGATATAATAATATCAAGGAGGGAACTTACATGACAAAGAAAACCACATACACAAAAGACTACAAGAAAAGAGTAATGAGCAGATTACAAGCAGCCAACAGTGAAGCTGTTTCTGCTGATGCAGCAGAAACAGGGATACCTAAGAGCACTCTATACACATGGATTAATAAAGCACGAAAGCAAGGAAAGGTGATTACTAATAATGAAGCTAATCCAAATATAAAATGGAGTAAGGATAATAAAATTAGGATAGTTATGGAAACATATGCTATGAACGAAGAGGAATTAAGTAGCTATTGTCGTAAACATGGCTTGTATAAAGAAACAATTAATCAATGGAGAGAACTAGTTGAAGATGCATTTGATCCTCCTACTACGTCTCCAGAGCTTTAAGAAGCAAATAAAAAGAACAGCAAACTTGAAAAAGAGTTGCGCTACAAGGATAAAGCATTGGCAGAAGCTGCTGCTTTACTGGTGCTAAGAAAAAAGACACCTCATTTGAAGTTTCCTGTAATGTAACTTTTTGATTTTCAATGTAACGCTCAAATTGTTATATTTAAAATCATTAGTGTTAGATTTTCCTTTTCATTGAGCCGATTTTACATCACTTAAAAACTTCTCTTAGAATACCAATAATTTCATCAAACTGAATACCTTCTGCATATGGAAACTTCTGCACATATGATTTCCAGATTATCTTAAGATCTTCACTTTCCTCTATATCTTTTAAATACTTCTCACTATTCTCCAAATAGATCAATGTGTTTCTTTCTTCAGCTTTCTTTCGAATTGCATTTCTTAGACTTTCTAAATCAATATCATTTCTTCGAAGTGTTAGAAGAATATAAACATCATAATAATCCCTAGCTCTTGTATTTGCCACATTCCGCGTCAAAATAGGCTCAATCTTTTCTGCAAGAATTGTATTTAAATTATACGCTTTTATTGAAATATCACGTTCTTCAAACATGAGCCTAAAAGAATATTCAACTTCTCTCGGTATGATTACATCTCCAGTAGTGATGTCAATCTTCACATTGACTCTGATTGTAAAGAACTGGGCTTCTACAGAGACTCTAAAATCATCATAATCACTTACATCGTGAATGCTTTTGATATTCTTAAGTTTAAATGCTACATTATCATCAAGCTCAATCGATAGGATTTCATTCAATATTTCTTCTATGGTCTCTCTATTGACAGGAATCCCTTTAATTGTTGTATCCATGTCCATAGTGCTTCTCATATTTATACCAACTATAGCTGCAATCAAGAATCCACCTTTGAGGATAAAATTGTCTTTGTACTTTGAGATCGAAATTCTTTCTAGAAGCCTTTCCATCATAAAATTCTGAAGCACAGTATTCGCTATCAAATTATTATCTTTAGCCACATTGTTAATCCAGTCTTTTAATTGTCTAGGACTATCAATTTTCATG
>CAZJHT010000079.1:0-1669 GCA_964546025.1 uncultured Clostridiaceae bacterium | reverse complement strand
AATACCAAAATCAACAAATTTACTCTCTTTTACTTTTTATTGCTAAGTACATTCCACTGAAACAATGGGCTCATGATGAAATCCATTCTCCCAAATATCAAAAATTCAAAACAGATCGTCTTCCTATTATTCAAGAATTCTATAAACAAGATTGGGAGTTTATACTTCAATACTATAAATGGAAGTACAAAAAGACACTCAAACCTGTTCAACGTCGCAATGGAAAAACTATTCCTGAAGATACTTTTTGTCCTACCTGCAATGCTCCTCATCATTACCTATACGATAACAATGGTGGTAATGGTCAGTTTCAATGTAAGATCTGTGGCCAAACTTTTATCTCTGGCAAGGTTGCTACAAAATCCCTTAAGCTAAAATGCCCTTATTGTAATCATTCTTTGTCTCCTAAAAAACAACGAAAGTTCTTTGTTGTTCATAAGTGTGTTAACAAAAAATGCTCTTACTATCTACACAATCTAAGACAAGTCCCAAAAGATACTATTAACAATAAACAGAAGTATAAGTATAAATTGCACTACATCTATAGAGAGTTCACTGTTGATTTTTTTAAGATGGATTTAGATTCTTTACCTAAAAACGCTTCTTCTCTTATTTTTAGAAAAAACTCTGCTCACATCATGTCTCTTTGTCTCACTTTTCATGTTAATCTTGGTCTTTCTCTTAGAAAGTCCTCTCAAGCTTTATATGACCTCTATAACATTAAAGTGTCTCATACCATGATTGCTAACTATTGTAAATCCGCTGCTGCTGTTATTAAACCTTTCACTGATCATTATGATTACAACAAATCTGATACTTTTGTTGCCGATGAAACTTATATCAAAGTTAAAGGTCTTAAAGGCTATATCTGGTTTGTTGTTGATGCTATTTCCAGATCTATTATTGGGTATCAAGTCTCTGATAACCGATCTGTTGGTCCTTGCATTCTTGCCTTAAGGATGGCCTTCTCAGCTGTCACTTCGCTTTCTGATAAGTTTAAGTTTATTGCTGATGGTTATTCTGCCTACCCTCTTGCTACTCAACAATTCGCTCTTAAAGATGACCCTCTTCTCTTTGATATTACTCAAGTAATTGGTCTTACTAACGACGATGCTGTTTCTAAAGAGTTTCGTCCCTTTAAGCAAATTGTAGAAAGATTAAATCGCACATTTAAAGAAACTTATCGTTGTACTTGTGGCTATGATAACTTTGACGGTGCTAACTACTCTGTAGCTCTTTGGGTTACTTACTACAATTTCTTGCGTAAACACTCTTCTAAAGGCTATCAAGTTCTTAATCATATTGACATGGTCAAAAATGCTGAAAACATGCCTGCTAAATGGCAAACTCTTATTTTACTTGGCCAACTCAAAATCAAAGAGCTAGAACTCAAATCTTGCACGTGACCAAACCTCTACTTGTCGTCGTCAAAATCTCTGATTTTGATTTACCCTTGATTGAAAAAAATGCAATGCTATCATTTTGCCATTACGGCGGATTATTCTCTTTTTACTTTTGAGTCTATCCGTCGTCATGGCCTACCCTTGCATTGCTTTTTTTTCTGTCAAGGGCGACTCTCTCTTGCTAATATCATCTCTTTTTCTAATACTAACTTTCTCTAACTCAGTTTCTCTTACTCTTCTTTTTTCATAAACTACTTTACACTACC
>CAZJHT010000078.1:0-1670 GCA_964546025.1 uncultured Clostridiaceae bacterium | reverse complement strand
AGGAAATTTAATTAATTTTGGTATACGCTCCACTATGATTCCTCCCTTCAACGTAGTTAGTGTAAAGTTATTGTTGGACGAAAAATAAAAAAAGAGAAGCACCCCAAAATATGTTAGAATTTAAGTATCAACAAAAAACAAAAACATAAGGGGTGCTCTCAATGAACATTATACAAGAGATTAGTGAAATAGTCATTAGTAAAGGCATGAAAGATATAGAAGAAGTAATGCTAGAAGGTGGAAATATCTCAGAACTAACAGCTGAAATAGAGAAGGTAGTCAATGGGATAGGACGAGAGTTAACAAGGCATATACTAGAAGAAACAGATAGAGAAGTACGAGAGAGTATAGAAAGAAAAAGAGAGTGGAACGTACAAAAGCGAGGCGTTGAAAAGACATACCAGACAATCTTTGGAGAAGTGAGATATGAAAGAACGTATTACAAGCATAAGCGAAAAAAAGAGTTCGCATATTTATCAGATTTAGTATTTGGAATAGAGCCAAATAGCAAAGTAGAACCAATGATAAAGATAAGAGCGATAGAAAAAGCGATAGATATGTCATACGAGAAAAGTGGAGAACAAGCAGCAAAAGACATCAAGTTAAGCAAGCAGAGTGTAATGACAGAGATCAGAGCATTGGGAGAAGTCAAGAAAGAGTCAAAAGTAGAAGAGAAGAAAGAAGTTAAGAATATCTATATAGAAGCAGATGAAGATCATGTAGCTTTGCAAAAGGGAAGTAATCAGCAGATGAAGCTTATCTATGTACATGAGGGCATAGAAAAAGTTGGGAAGAACCGAAACAAGCTAAAAAACATAATTTACTTTACAGGATATCATAAGAGTAATGAGGAAAGATGGTTAGAGATAGCAGACTATCTTGAGGCAAAGTATGAGCTAGAAAAGGTTGAAGATATATACTTATCAGGAGATGGAGCTAGATGGATTAGAGAGGGTCTTAACTGGATAGTAGGAAGTAAATATGTGTTAGATAAGTATCATATTTCAAAAAGTATAAATACTTCTGTATCTCATTTAGAAACAGAAAAAGAAGAAATAAGGTCAGCAATATGGGAAGCAATATATAACTGTGATAAAGAAAGAATAAAGCATTTATATGAATTAATAATTGAGTTAACGGAAAAAGAGAAAAAGAAAGAAGCAGTACGTAAACAGAAAAACTACTTAATTAGAAACTGGGATGGCATAGTAAATGCAAAGGAGGCAGAGTACATAGGGTGTAGTGCAGAAGGGCATGTAAGTCATATACTATCAGCAAGACTAAGTTCAAGACCAATGGGATGGTCTATGCTTGGTGCCAATTTAATGGCCAATCTGAGAGCCTATAGAGCTAATGGTGGTAAGATTGTAGATATATTTTATGCTAGAGCAAAAAAGCAGGAACTGCAAAAGAAAAGAATTTTGATGGATGAAGAAATAGTTAAGAAGAGACTAAGAAAAACTACTTATGAGACTAGAGGTAATATTACTGTATTGAATATGGGTAAAAAGACCTGGCTTTCAGGATATCTGAAGTCAGTTAGAGGTATTTAGTTTAATAAAAATTTCGGGGTGTATATTTTTTTCTTTTATATCCAACAATCAATTGACGCTATCTTCAACGTATATTTTTTTGACATTCATCAATCAAAAGAATATGCTAATAGTATA
>CAZJHT010000077.1:0-1712 GCA_964546025.1 uncultured Clostridiaceae bacterium | reverse complement strand
ATGATGTTGCTGTGCATGATTATGTGGCTGTTGATTAACATTTATATCATGTGAAGAATGCTCTTTATATTCAATCGTTTGCACATCTTTATGATTATTGCCTTGATTTGCTTGCTGTGGTGGGCGTCTAGGCTGCTGTGGCCTTTGATATCTTTGATGATTTAAGTTTGGCATTAATAAAGCAATTAATATGCCAATTGGGCCAAGGAAAATGCCAATGAAAAACCAGCCACAGCCGCTTCTCCCTTTTGCACTTGCAATTATAAAAGCTAATATCCCTAGTATGAGCCAAAATGGTGTTACCATAACTCTCATTTAATTATCCTCCTCTATTTAACTATTAGCTTCATTTGGTATTATGCTAATTATCTCTAATTTATGTTCACATTTTATTGTATGGTCAATTCCTCTTGGTAAATATATATAGCTATTTTCTTCTAAACTGTATGAGTAATCTTTTGTACACAATGTTCCACTACCCTTTATAACATAATATAGATGGCTTTGCTTATGTTTAGTTTTGGTTATTTTGCCACTTGAGTTAATAGTAATAAAGTTCATAGAAAGGTTAGGCCAGCCATCTCTAGATGATATCAATTCATTTACTTTTCCCTCATCTATTTGTAAGTTTGGCAGCTTTACTACTTTAGCATTTACTATATTATCATAAATTACTTGTCTTTTTTCTTTATGTGTAATACTGATTTTTATTCTTGGCATATCAAGCCGATCTTTTAAGGTATCAAACAAACTTTCATCTTCAAGGTTTTTAATATTCGGAAAGGCTCTTAGTATATGAGAGTAAGCTTTAATCCTATTGCTGTGCATAAGAGATTGGTAATGATTAATAGAGCTTAATAGTTGTTGACGCCTTTCACTTCTTATTTTTCCTACCTTGTGACTTAACTCATCAAAATAGTCTTCAATCTTATCTTTTCTAATAGCAGCTTCAAGTTTTAAATAATCAAGGTCAAGTTCCAGTGCATCAACCCTGCTTCGTAGTTCAAGAGCTGTTTGTCTAAGTTCTGCTGTAAACTTCTTAAGACGTAGTGCAACGTCAATACTCTTAGTAAAGTCAATTGTAAAATACACAATAAATGCAAATGTTAAAAAATCAAAAATAGGGTGTGTTAAATTGATTCCTTGGTTAAGTTTTAACTTATCCAAAAATAGATAAAGAATTGTCCCGCCAATACCCCAATAAAAAGAAAACTTTAGAGAGATATACCCAAACAAGTTATATTTCAGATTTGAATAATCCCACCAGCGTTGTTTGAAGAAAAGCATTAGTAAGTAACCAACAATAAATTCTAAAATCGTAGTTAAAAGAAAACTTACTAAGAACAAAATTATTAAACTGATAAATGAGTAATCAAAATTAACTAACCCAAGATAAGATGTGCAAATAAATATTAAAGCTATTCCAAAACCATATATAGGGCAAAAAGGACCATGTAAAAAACCTCTATTAATAAAAGTCTTATCATGATAATACCTATAAGTTACTTCTAAAACCCAGCCTAAGAATGAAAAAATAACTATATACCAAAAAATTTCAAGTAAGCTATACTGGGCTATTGTAATATGAGCCATATTCACGACCTCCCTTACCTTAAATAACATTATACCTCTTAAAGAGGAATAGTAAATAAAAATAAGAGCTGCATTGTAAAATCAAGTTAGCCACTAAATCAAAAAGCATAAAAGAGTCA
>CAZJHT010000076.1:0-1839 GCA_964546025.1 uncultured Clostridiaceae bacterium | reverse complement strand
TTCACATGATATAAATGTTAATCAACAGCCACATAATCATGCACAGCAACATCATCAAGATGAAGAACAAATAACTATGAAAATGTGTCCATATTGCTTTGAGTACATAAAAAGTGAAGCCAAAGTTTGCAAGCATTGTAAAAGTAAATTATATTAAAAAAAACCGCTTAAGCTATTTTCTAGTTTAAGCGGTCTATTTTTATGCACTTATGTCTCTTTTAGAATATGTTTTATAGCCAAAAAATATCAGCATTGCTGAAATAAATGTAAGAACTATTAAAGGAGCGAGAGTCATTTCATCTACTGGGATTTGTGGAATATGAGCAAATGGAGTCAATTTCTTCAAGGCTTCAGGAATTTGAAGTATTCCATCAAAATAGTTAAGTATAAACGACAAAGTTAAATACCCCCATACAAAGCTAATAGCCTTTGGAAAGATTCCAATAAGTAATACTGCAATACCAATCATTACCCAAATTGCTGGAATATGCACAAGCCCTGACTGCATTACTAACCCTAATCTTATTGGCTCTTCCATTACCTGTGCAGATGATAAGTAAAGTCCATAAGCTGATAAAGCAGTAGCTACTATACTTATAACAAATCCTAATAAAACATAGCTAGTTAACAAAGATTTTCTTGAAACTGCTCTTCCTAAAATATGATCAGTTCTATTTAATTTTTCTTCACTTCTTAGTTTTGTAATCATTTGAATAGCTGGTATAGCGCAAACTAACGCTGACACAATTGAGATTACCGACATGAACTGCTCGACTAAAGAAACCCCTGGAGTTAAGGGTAAGATTTGTCTCATCAAATCATTTGTCTTAAAAAACATGTCCATATCGCCAAAAACTGATCCATAAGAGGCTCCCAGTACAAATACTGCCACTAGCCATGCAATTATTGTCGTCTTTTGCAGTCTAAAAGCTAGTCCTAATGGGCTAAGAAGAGATTTTGATGCTTTTTCTTTTCCAGCCTTAGCTTTGAATAGCCCAGCTTCTAAATCTCGAGTAAATGCTAGTCTCATAGATATAAAAGCAAAAATTAGAGAAACTCCAAGTAGTACAAAAATAGGCCACCAATAGTTGTTTACGTAAACTTCTGCTCTTAAAATAAGCCCTAAAGGAGATATCCTTGCTAAAGCTTCACTACTAACATCACCTATTCCCCTTACTATATAGCTAAGTATTAAAAACCCTAGACCGTACCCAACTGTAGCTCTAGATGTAGAAAAAAGTTGTGCAAATAATGAAGTAATAACTGCAAAGAAAAACCCTGTTACAGCTAGTACAGCTCCATAAAGCATAGACCCCATAATTGGCATCGATTCTATTCCAAGCATACTAAACCCTACACCTGTAACTAAACCTATTAGAACACTTACAATAAAATACACCACTAATGTAGCTGATATATTAGCTAGTTTTCCAACTGGCAAAGAGCGAATCATTTCTATTCTTCCCTCTTCTTCATCTTTTCGAGTATGCCTTGTGACTTGTATTATACTCATTATTCCTACTGTTAAAGCAGTAAACAGAAGCATCTGATGTGCTACCATTGACCCAAAGTCATAATTAGCATGACCATATATTGGCCCTACCATAGCAATCATGGCAGGGTTTTTCATTGTTTCTGCCATTATCTGTAAATCTGCTTGCGAAGGATAGAGTCCTGGAAAAGCTATTGCAATAGCTATATTAAACCCAACTAATCCAAGTAGCCAAAAGAGAATCCTAAACTTATCTCTTTTAAAAATAAGTTTTACTAATGTGGATGTCCCATTGAACTACCGCTAGGCTAAAGCCATAGCGGATTCCTAAGTACGGGGTTCTACCG
>CAZJHT010000075.1:0-1986 GCA_964546025.1 uncultured Clostridiaceae bacterium | reverse complement strand
TATGGTGCAAATAACTTATTGAGTCAGATTTCAACTTTTGGAAACATTTTCAATAAGAAATAGGAGAAAGAGAAATTTGTAAGTGTGATAAATATCAAAAACATGAAATCAATAATCAAGATGCTTCACTATCACTTTGTTAAATGGTAGAGTGGTACTAAGAAAGAGGTGTGAACTATTGAATAATATAAAAAGAGCAGACATAAAGCCTGATTCAAAAGTAAAGATTGTTAAAAAAGAAAATCAGCGCGCTAATATATTAACAGAAGGATTTGTTAAAGACATATTAACAAACTCTGAAAGTCATCCGCATGGAATAAAAGTTAGGTTGACTAGTGGAGAAGTGGGTAGAGTAAAAGAGTTAGTTAAATAATGCAGTTCATAAAAGGGCCACTTGAGTAATTAAGCACTAAGTTTAATCTCTTGAGCGGACCCTTTTAGTAAGCAATAACAAACATATCACAACACGATTAATGTTTAAGGAAATATTCTATTAAAAATGAGTATATATCATTTATTTAGGTAGTTTTCCACTCATCATATAATAAGCCATATATATATTCATCTACATACTCACTTTTTTTCAACACGCTTTTTCGGATAGTTCCTTCTTTTTTGAATCCTAAGCCTTCAAATAAGCGGATAGAGGTTTTATTCATTGAAAATATTTCTGCTGTAATTCTATTCATTCCCAAAAAAGAAAAGCAATATTCTATTAATGTTTGTAGAGTTTCCTTTCCATAACCATTACCCCACTGACTTTTTTCCCCTATAGTAAGTCCTATCTTACATTTTTTGTTATGCTTATCTATAAGGGCTATCATACAATAGCCAATTAGACTTCCTTCTTTGGTATGAATAGCAATGTGAATGATATTCTTATTTGCGTTAAATCCACTAGAGATTAATTTATTCACTAAATATTGCTCTGTTTCATCTAGGTCTTGAAGTGTGAAGGGCTCCTCATCATCATAAAATGATAGCTCTTTATCATTAAACCAGGAGTTAAGCTTTTCTAAGTTTTCTTTTGTATGGTCTTTTAAGATTAATCTATCAGTTTTTATCATGAGAATTCTCCTATTTATAAATTGCATATCTAAGTGCCATAATTCTTTCTTTAATTATAGTGATCAATTGTATTCTTTTCGTATACGATTTTTATACCCCATTTAAGAACAGTATAACACTAAAGATAAAATGTTTTAAGACTTATTAAAACTATAAGGATCGCTTAAAGATAAGCATAGTAATAAAGCAGAGATCAATAATGATGAGAAAACCACTGTAGTAGACTTGTAAGATAAGCAAAGAAGTGAAAAATCAAAGGTTGAAGTGGAGGATAGTCAACATTAATGTTCCATGGAGATAAAAAAATAACTGGTAAAGTAATATAATTAGGCTATGGTTTTGAGATAGTAAATAGAGATAAAACAGAAGTGAAAGATGCTAAAGATAATTATATAAAAGAGATGTGGATAGAAGTTTGAAAGATAAACTGAAGGTAGTTGGATGTGACACGATATTAGTAGTGGAGAAAGACGAGTTGAAGCACCAAAGAGTAATTACATGGCAGTGATTAAAAAGGGTAATGACCGTAACTTAACTGCGTGTTTATTATACAATGTGATACAAATACAATATGACTAAAAAAGTATCTCAACTACATCATAAACAAAATTTAAGTATTTTGAATACATTCTTGATTGGAGTAGCAATATTAAGCATGTAATGAGTATTCTTATTTTGCTAAAAAGTATGAGAGAGAATAGCAGGTATTAGGGAAGCCATAAGTGAGAATAAAAGGATAGAATAATACTGCCCACGCATATTGCCCATTGATTAAGTAGCCATATGATTTACCACTAGTTTAATTGCATGTTTTAATCATCCGAATATTAAAAGCTTTTCAGGTCGGTAGTTAAAAGAGCATTCATGTAAAGGAATAAGGAGCTATTTGTAGAATAAGTTGCCATGAAAACTTAATTG
>CAZJHT010000074.1:1165-2260 GCA_964546025.1 uncultured Clostridiaceae bacterium | reverse complement strand
ATATTAAAAAGGATTGCTATAAGTTTTGTTGAATTATTTAAACAAGACAACAAAGGAGGACGTACTATGACTACTCTGAATACCTATGGTAAAATTAGCTTCTTGTACTTTGACAATCTAGAAAATGCTTGCCAATTTTTTGAAGAAACCCTAAATCTGGAACTGAGCTGCGATCAAGGATGGTCAAAAATATACAAAGTATGCAATGGTGCATACATTGGAGCTGTAGATAGCGCAAGAGGAGCCTGCCAAGCTACAACAAGGGATTGTGTGCTAACCAGTTTTGTTGTAAAGGATCATGAAGATATGGTAACTCGTCTTATTGATGCTGGTATAAAATTTACTAAAGAACCTAAGTATAGTGAAGCATTGCAAATAAAGAGTTTGCTATTTGAAGGACCTGAAGGCTATATGTTTGAAGTAGAGGAATTTATTTCTGAAAAAGATAGAAAAGCGTTTTATAATTTAGAGATAGATGAATTTTCTAGAGTGGTTGGCATTATGGGAGCCTTTGCTGAGGTTGTTGCTTGCGGAGCAAAAAAAATGGCACTTGGTGCACCTGTTAGCGATAAAGACTTGAGGGATAAACACTATAAATATGCAAAAAACATAGCTGAGCAAAGAAACATTTTCTGTAGAAAGGAAGACAAAGGTTTCTTGTCAGATTTATTCCCTGCAACAATGAATCGCGATAAATATAACATTCTCTTCTATAAAGACAAACAGACAGCTGATGATTTTGACAAGCTTAAACTAAAAAAAGAAACTCTTATGAAGAATAACGAGTATCATGGGGGAAAACGATTCCAAATAGCTTATGATTTTGGTGTTTTGTTATCCTATGCAGATCAAGATATTAAAAGAATGATTAATGAAAACAAAGACTTAGAATAACGAGAACCACTATGAAACTCTCATTAGTTTTTAATAGTGATATATTTGCACTTTTAGTAATAACCTATACCATCAACCAATACGTTTTTATTCAGTAATAAAGCATTATCTACTACATCAATTTCCTATCTAGCACTTTGATCATTTATTTTAAATTTAACTTTAAATTTACTATATTTACGTACATTTTTAAGCTTTTAG
>CAZJHT010000074.1:0-1065 GCA_964546025.1 uncultured Clostridiaceae bacterium | reverse complement strand
AATATAATATATTATTTTAGATTACAAAAAGGAGTGTATTATAATGGAAGCAAAGTTATTAAAACTTAAAAAATTCAATTTGATAATGGGAGTTTTACATTTAATTCAAGGAATAATTATGCTTTTCTTGGCCACCAATATTATTCAAACTATTGCAGAGTTTCAACCTTCAATTAGGCTGTTTTACCTTGAATTTAACACTATTACTAGATCTCTTGAAAATGCCAGTAGAGAACTGTTTGATTTGCCATTTGGTATTCTTGTAGCATCATTCTTGCTAATATCTGCTGGTGCGCATTTTTTAATTTACTTTAAAAGCGGCACATACTTCCGAGATCTAGAAAAAGGAATCAATAAGTTTAGATGGTTTGAATATGCTTTAAGTTCATCTATTATGATAGTTTTAATTGCAACACTATTTGGAATTCATGACTTAGCATCTCTAGTTCTGATCTTTATTGTAAATGCTGTAATGAACTTATTTGGACTAGACATGGAAATGCTCAATTCTAAGTCTGATAATGAAAAAGTACATTGGGGACCATTTATTTGGGGAAGCATTGCTGGTATAGCTCCTTGGATTGCAATTTTGTTGTATATGTTTGGAACTGGAAATTTTGATATGGTTCCTTGGTTTGTCTGGGCAATTGTAGGAACATATTTTATTGCCTTTAATACATTCCCTATTAATATGGTCTTACAATATAAGAAAATTGGCAAATGGAAAGACTACCTATATGGTGAGAGAACATACATAGTCTTAAGCCTAGTTGCTAAATCCATACTAGCCTGGTTAGTGCTTTTTGGAGCTATGCAACCATAAAATCAAAAAGAATAGTATAATTTGAAAGTAGCTATAGTGCTCACTATAGCTACTAATTTTTATTCCGTTAATTATCTATTACTCTTTGTTCAGCGATTAATTAATAGTCTTGATCAGTAATGAGAATAAAGACTCTACTCTAATAGAAGATAAAACTCATTTTCACTCTCATACACCCTATATGTTTCTAAGCTCCTTGCTAAGCCAATAGCCCTAGTTAGTTTTCCCAATGACTTTGGCCA
>CAZJHT010000073.1:0-2320 GCA_964546025.1 uncultured Clostridiaceae bacterium | reverse complement strand
AGGCGAGCTACTCGCCTTTTTCTTACTTTTCATAGTAATAAATAGAATTGATATAATTAACTAAGTATTAATTTAGCTTGCGATAATAAGAGATATAAATTAATATGATAATATGTAACTAAAGCACTATTACTATTTAAGTACAATAAAAAGGAGTACGCAAATGAATAAATTATTACCAACATTTGAGATTGAAATGGAAAATGGAGAAGTAATGGCTGGGGAGCTTTACCCAGACATGGCACCAAATACAGTTAACAATTTCATCAAACTAGCTAACGATGGATTTTATGATGGACTAACTATTCACAGAATTATCCCTGGTTTTGTATTACAAGGTGGATGTCCAGTTGGGAACGGCACGGGTGGCCCAGGTTATGGCATTAAAGGAGAATTTGCTAATAATGGGTTTTCTGATAATACATTAAGACACACTCCTGGGGTCTTATCAATGGCTAGGAGTATGAGCCCTGACTCTGGAGGGTCACAATTTTTTATTATGTTAGGAACGCATAAGCATCTTGATGGAGAGTATGCTGGTTTTGGCAAAGTTACATCTGGATATGAAATTGCTGAAAAATTAAGTAAAACTCCTCTTCGAAATCCTAATGCAGGAATGCCTACCGAAGCTCCAATTATTAAAAAAGTTAGAGTTGATACTAAAGATAATGAATATGACAAGCCAGAAACCCTATAGTTCCTTAACCACTTCTAGTGAAGTGGTTTTTCTTTACTATTATTTATTTTAATATATAATGTAAATCATATTAAGAGGAGTGAAACAATTGAAAAGAAATAATACTGTTTTAATATTAATACTTATTGTAGCTATAGTTTTACAGGGGATATGGATATACTCTATAAAAAATGCTGAGGAAAATACCGTAATAACCCATTCAACTGTGCTAGAAAGTATTCAATCAATAGGAGAACTAAACACCTTGGAGATGTATTTCCATGACATAGTTGAATTTACAGAAAACAAGACTTTCAGAAATATTGTAATTCCATTCACTACAAAATCATTCATTTTCACTATAGAAGCTAGAGTAAAAGCAGGTGTAAACCTAAGTAATATAGAAATTGTATCACTTGATTGGGAAAATAAAGAAGTCGAGCTTAGAATGCCTGAGTACTCAATAACTTCTATAGAATTCATAAGCTTTAATCCTTTTAGTGAGAATGACGCTCTTTTTAATAGGATTAGAAATGAGGATCTTTTCTTAGCACTAGAAAATTTCACAAGTGAGTTAGAAACTAAAGCCATATCTTTAGGAATCTTAGACAAAGCTTCAGAAAGTGGAGTTCCTTTGATTAGCCAACTGGTAAGAAATCTAGGTTTTGAGACAATCATCATCAATTAGCTTGAAACAAGCATGTTTATTCACT
The DNA here is from genome assembly GCA_964546025.1 of uncultured Clostridiaceae bacterium. GTDB lineage: Bacteria > Bacillota > UBA994 > PWPR01 > PWPR01 > PWPR01. The sequence goes on along the minus strand of CAZJHT010000073.1, from coordinate 931 downwards.
ATACTGATTCTTGAATAAAAAAAGGAAGAAGTGAATAATCTCATGGAAGCAGATAATAAATCAAAAGCCATCTTGTTTATGATAGTATCAGCGGTGGCTTTTACAATTATGCAAGCTATTATAAAAGCGTCAGTTGGAATACCTCTTTTACAAAAAGTCTTTTTTAGAAATTTAATTGGATTAGTTTTCACCTATATCATAATTAGAAAAAACTCATTATCAGCTTTTGGTGAAAAGAAAAATAGAAAAACTTTATTTTTAAGAGGCCTATTAGGTGTTTTGGGGATTATCACCTATTTTTATAGCATTGAACATCTTCCTATGGCTGATGCTTCAATAATAAGTAGAACGAACCCATTCTTTGTTACATTATTTGCATGGCTTTTCTTAAAAGAAAAATTATCAAAGATACAAGTTCCAACCTTAATTGGTACATTTATCGGTGCTATGCTAGTTATTAGACCTCAGTTTAGTGCAGAAGCAGTTCCAGCACTAGTTGGATTTGCAGGAGCTGTGTTTGCTGGTGGAGCATATACAGTTTTGAGGAGATTAAAAGGCAAAGAAAATCCAACTACAATTGTTTTTTATTTTTGTCTATTCTCAACTATAGCAACTTTGCCATTTGTTGCAATGAACTTTGTTATACCAAGCATTACTGAGCTAATAATGCTCGTTGGTATAGGTGCTTTTGCCTTAGTAGGACAATATTCAATTACTTTAGCATATAATTATGCTCCTGCAGCAGAAGTGTCCATATTTAACTATAGCTCAATTATTATATCCGCAATTTTAGGATACTTTATTTGGGCTGAGGTACCAGACCTTATGAGCGTTATAGGTGGCTCTATCATTATAGCTGTAGCAACCTACTCATGGTGGTATAATCAAAAACACACATTAGAAGCGACAGAAGCTCCTGCTTAGGAGCTTC
>CAZJHT010000072.1:0-2953 GCA_964546025.1 uncultured Clostridiaceae bacterium | reverse complement strand
AAAGCCCATTAATGGGCTTTTTTTTACTTTATAATATTAATAAACTCTTCTACTAAATCTGGGTCAAGTTTAGCTCCAGCTTCTTCTTTTAGCTTCTCTAATGCTTCTTGTTTAGTATAGCAATGACTATTAAGTTCATTTGTTAGAGAGTCATAGGCTTCAGCAACTGCAACTATTCTAACTTCCAGAGGAATCTCATTACCTGAAATTCCTTTTGGATAACCACTTCCATCCCATGCTTCGTGATGTAATAAGACTTTTTCAGCTAAGTCTACGGTCTCATCAAATATGCTTAGTATACGATATCCTGTGGCAGGATGTTGTTCTAGTTCTTTTTCTTGTTCTATCGTAAGTGCTTGTTCATTATTCAATATGGAATCATCAAAGACAATTTTACCAATGTCATGCAGCCTTCCTAGTTCAGAAATCCTTTTTACACTATCTTGGTCTAGATCTAATTGCTTAGCTAGTTTTTTACTTAAGTTTGAGACATTTTTTGAATGGACTTTTACACGTTCACTTTTTTCAAAAAGCATTTCTAAGATATTATTAATGAAAACACCGCTGTTATGCCTTTTATTAATAGATTTATCTTGATACATTGCTTGTTCTGCATTTTGTAATATTCTTTCAATTTCCTGAGTTGCTTCTGTTTTTGTATCACTGCCAATAGAGATACTTCCCTTGATTGCAACAACTTTAATTTGAGACATCTTCTCTTGAATTCTAGTTATAATATTTTTGGTAACTTTTTCAGTAGTATTGGGTAAGATAACCGCAAATTCGTCACCACCAACACGAGCTAATAAATCATTTTGTCTAAGAGAACTTTTAATTGCGTTAGCTGATTTGATAATTAGCTTATCTCCCATTGCATGACCAAATACATCATTAGTTAATTTTAGTCCATTGACATCTGCAAATATAATTGTTAGTGGCATGTTTTCAGGTGTATCCATTTTGCTTAGTGATTCTTCAAAATACATTCTATTGTAGAGTCCTGTTAAAGAATCATGATAGCTCAAGTATTTAATATGATTTTCATATTCTCTTCTTTCAGAGTTGTCCAAGAATGTTACTACAGCACCAACTATTTCACCATTACTAATCTGAGGATAGGCATAATATTCTGCTTCAAAGTATGAACCATCTTTTTTCCAAAAAACTTCATCGTTTGAGTATTGTCCACTGCCTGATACAATAGCTTGATAAACATGACAGTCCTCTATTTTATGAATAGACCCATCTTTATTTTTGTAATGAATAAGTTCATGTATATTTTTGCCTAAAAGTTCTTCTTTATTATTGTACCCTAGCAAGTGAAGCCCACTTTTGTTTATAGTTGTACAATTTCCTTTTGTATCGATTCCGTATATTCCTTCAACTGTTGAATCTAGTAATAGTTGTATTTGCTCTTGACTTGCTTTTAACTCCTTGTTTGTTTCAGCAAGTTCTTGTGCTTTTTCTTTTCTAAGTTCTACATTAAGTATACTGGACATTAAAATGGTTATATTTCTAATATCATAATCAGTATAGGGTTCTTCTTTGTTTGCAAGCCCCACAATCAAAGCAATGTTATTATCTGCTAAAATGGGTATTGTAAGAAATCTATCAATATCAATATGTCCATTAATATTAATATTTTCAACTTTCTTGAAATCATTAATTATTACTGGTTCTTTTGTTTTAAGAACCTTATTCATAATACTGTTCTCTCTCAAATGACTTTGTGATGTTGTCTCTGATGTAGAGCATTCATCTAAGACTGACTTAGTTAAAGTGTTTAGTGTTAAATCATTGGTTTCATGATTATATAAGTATATATAGCCAAACTCACTACCAGTTAGTTTCAAAGATTGTTCTAAAACATACTCAAAGACATTACTATCAATAAATTTCTCATCGGTAATTGCATCTATTAGTATTTCATTTCTTAAAATAGTTTTGTTTTCAATTTCTTCCATTCTCCTAATATGGGTAATGTCTTCAAGGTAAGCACCTACCCCATAAGCGTTATTTAGTAGCAGAATAGGAAACATTATAATTCGAAAGTAGGTATTGTTAATTTTTACTTCAGTATCTATGTTAGTGTTATTTTCAATAACATTTATTTCATGTTTTTTTAGAGTGGCTTCAAAGCTAGTGTTTTTTAGATCAATATCAGTTCTTGCCAGAATCTTATTGTCTTCAAGGTTTAAATACTTCTTAAAGGCCTCGTTAACAAAGACATATTTTCTGTTTTCATCTTTTAAGTAGATTAATCGATTATCTGCATTTATGAAAGACTCTCTTAATTTATTGAAGTTTGCTATCTCATCGCCTATTTTCTTGAGTTCTATATTCCTTTTGTTAATATAAAATATCGTAAATAGCGCTATTAATAACACCAATAATCCACTAAAAATACCAATTTGGGTAGTTCTGTTAGATTGCTCTGCAAGAAGTACTTTGTCTGTTATATCATTAATTATTGAGTATAACATTGGTTTGTTATCTATTACATAAGGATAAGAGTATACTTCTACTGTACGAATATCACCAGTAGCTAGTCTATGTTGAAATGTGAAGAAGTTTCTTTCTTCTCTCACCGCAGCTTGCATTTCATTCTTAATTTCTTCATTGCTCAATATGTTTATATCACTTATGTTTAAAGTCTTGAAATCTTCTCTTGAGTAACCATAATAGTCTATAGCAGATTCATTTACATAAAGAATCTCGCCACTCGCTGAATCTATTAACATCATAATAGAGCCATGGTTTTCAAACATTTCATAAAAATTAGGTGTTATGGAAACTTCATTTTGTGCAGATGTCTTATAGTAAAAAGGATTTAACAGTAAAACTATTAGTAATAAAAGGGCATGGATACATTTTTTCATTGCAACACTTCCTTGTAATATAGCCTATATAACTTATATTATAATACAATTTAATAGAAACTTAAGATGAATTT
>CAZJHT010000071.1:0-3049 GCA_964546025.1 uncultured Clostridiaceae bacterium | reverse complement strand
ATACAATCCTCTTTTCCCTTCAAACACAGAGTCAAAGCAGATTTTATCTGCTGTCCTATTCCATCTCGGGTGCAAATCACACCTTAAATCATTATCATATTTAAAAGGAGCGAAAACTCTCACTACTGTTTTGATATCATTTTCCTTTATAACATAAATTGAAGCCATTCTCGATCTATCAGGATAGGTGTCTGTTACTACCATGCTTCCATCCGGAGAATAACTGGGATGTCCATCTGATATTAACTCTGGCCACATACGAATATATTCTTTCGTTTTGTCATTCATTAAGTAGTAACCGTTACCTGTTCCTTTTTTTCGGGCATAAGCTAATACTTGTGTATCAGATTTCCAGTAACAATGGGAAGTCATATTATCATCACTTAAATTATACAAATCGCTCCCATCTGTAGCCGCTGTCACCAATCTCGTAAACTTTTGTGTGCCGTTAAACCATCTATGAAGTACCATAAAACGCTCCCCCGACGGATTAAGCATAATGTGGTTAACCTTGTGTTCGGCCTCATTCATTTCAGGTCTAGTTTCAAAGCTTGCCAAGTCTATATATTTAAGTATTGGTTTCGTTTTGTTTGTTTCCAGGTTGATATGCCATATACAAGGTTTGTTAGGAAGTTTTTCGTTAGCAGTCGTTTCCGCTAGGTTGGAGTATCCATAACCCTTTCTTAATCTATGTAACCTTGCAAAATCCAAAGTGAGAGCAAACTTACCATCGTTTGATACGCTATAGACTGGCATATCAAATATTTTTTCTTCTCCTGTTCTTATATTCAACACTACAGAACAGTACTTTCCATCGCGTAAGTCGTTATATATGATTTTTTCCGAATAATCCGGTCCTAACCACTGCAGCATGCATCCCTGTTGAACATTCCAAGTTCTTGTTGTCCCGAGTACTTCAAAAGAATTATTGTCATGGGTATCAATCAAAATAATATTTGCTGGCTCTTTTGGCGCGACGGATTTAGTTGTATCCTTAACTCTTAAACAAAGCATATATCGATCAAATGCGTCCCATGGAGATTTGTCATAATATCCAAAGAAATATTCATATTCATCCTGAGGTGTAATCCGGACTATATTTCCTTCAGACTTAATTTTGGGAGATATTGCATACATCGAGACTTGGTAAGCACGTTTTATTATTTTTTTAATTGCTGGTGTTCTATTCAATGCACTATTAATCTTTTGTTCAACACCCATTTTACCTACCCTCTTTAATATGTTTTCCTTAAATATTTACTGGAAATCCATTCAATTACCCATGATGGAGATATGAATATAACGATCTGACTAGTCGCAACAATACCTAGATCGATAAAACTTGAATACCCTTTTCTCCAAAAGCTATAAATCATAGAAATGTAACTTCTACACTTCTCCCAGCTTTTTCTTCTCTTCAAATTGTCTTTGTTAGCCCTGAATAGAAGTAAAGACTTATTAATATTTTTTGCCTTGCATCCATTATTCAGCATTCTTACAAAAAGGTCTAAATCCTGATTTCGTCTGAAGTCGCCATATCCTCCATTTTTCAAAACTGACGACTTCTTGTACATGACAGTAGGATGATTAAATGGGTTCCTTCTTCTTGAAAACTTAATTATTTCATCATGAGTCGTAGGCACTATCCTAGAAGATACAATTTCATGCGGGTTGTCATAGAATTCGTCAATATTTGAACCCAGTATATCTAATTCCTTGTCTTTTATAAACTCATAAACTTGCAATTCACATCTATTCTTTAGAGAAATGTCATCGGTATCCATTCTGGCAACTAATTCGTTTCTACATCTTTTGAGGCCCTCGTTTAATGCCCTCCCCAGGCCTACATTTTGTTCCAATGAAACAATTGTAAGTAATCCCGGGTATTTTAATTTATAAAATTCAATGGTTTTCTCTAACTCTTCAGTTATTGGACCATCTTTTACAATAACAACCTCTTCAGGCACTAATGATTGATTAATCATGCTCTCTATACTAGATTCAAAATAATCAGGATTTTCTCTTGCATATACAGACATCAGAACACTATATCTCTTATTTTCCATTCCTAGTTCCTACCTTCAGTACACATTATAGATTCTCTAAACCCACAAACTCTATAATCACTCTCATACTCAGACATACACATGTCATAAACCAAGTCACCAAATACCTTATTCACCGTACTTACATTCAGCAGCCTTAATAAAGGATTAAACAGTTTAGTCATCAAAACCTTTTTATCATGAGCATCAGCAATCAATTTAACCATCTCACTGGTGTTTACATACTCAGCATTCTGTGGGAAGAACAATCCTCCACTTCTGTTATCTATCAGCTTCTTTACAAATTCTGATAAGTTATCTATATAGATCATACTTCGCTTATTATCTACCTTTGGAAAGACTGGAGTCTTTAGAGCCAAGCTTGCTAATCTTGTATAGTTGCCTCTGCAGCCCTTCCCATAAACCATAGGTGGCCTTAGAGTTGCAATAATAAACGAATCATCTTGAAGCTTGTTGATCAGTTTTTCAGCTTCAATCTTTGACTTCCCATAAGCACTATTGGGCTTAAGTGGTGTCATTCTGTTGATAACACCACTTTCAATACCATAGACACTCATAGTGCTCAAAAAAATGAACTGCTTCACTCCATCTGCTTTTGCCTTTTGTGCTGTTTCATAAGCCAAGTCTCTGTTAACCTTGTAGTACAAGCCTTGATTTTCACTTGTTTCTTTAATATGAACTATCCCTGCTACATGAAAAACTACATCATATTGACTGAAGTCAACATTTTTCCAAGACCCATCTTTCATGTCAACCGTATCTACGTAATATTTATCAGGTTCTCTTAGGAGCCAATTCTCTAGAGATGTACCTATGTAACTGTCCTTACCAGTGATTAGTACTCTCTTCATTTCGTCACTTTCTCCCCGACCTTAGGATTCACTGCTTCAGAAGGCTTAGCCTTAACCCCAGGACAACCTTCAACAACTCCATCACTTCTTAAGACACTAAATATCGTCCCAAAGAAACATCTGGCATCCATA
>CAZJHT010000070.1:0-3245 GCA_964546025.1 uncultured Clostridiaceae bacterium | reverse complement strand
GGCCTTTTTAAAAGGCTCTTTTTTATTTTTAGGAGAATACTATAGTTCAGATCAAATATAGAATAATATGGAAGTAAAAGAAATATAAAACTGGAAAAATTTAAAAACATCAAAAAAGATGAAGAAAAGCTTCGATTATCTAATTTTACTCTAGAAATGAATAAATTCTTATAATATGATAGACATTGTAGAAAATAGAAGTAAGAGTTATGTTGTTACAGAGTTAATTAGGAGGATTTTTTTGTCGTCGAATTTGGGAAATAAAAGAGATAAATCAAAACTGGTAGAAATGTCACAAGAGAATATTCTAAAAGCAGTATTTGTTTTGGCATGGCCAGTTATTATAGAGATGTTACTTCACTCATCTGTAGGGATTGCAGACACCGCTATGGTAGGTAGGCTGGGACCAGCTTCTATAGCTGCAATTGGTCTTGGAAATCAATTGGTTATGTTTGCTACTACTATATTTGCAGCTGTTAGAACAGGTGCTACTGTAGTAGTTGCCAGACAGGTTGGAGAAGGTGATATGGAAGGAGCTACTACAGCAGCTAGACAAGCATTAATGCTTAGTGTAGTTATTGGTGTTACTTTAGCAATTTTTGGAGTACTGTTCCCTCACGTAGGGTTAAGGCTACTTGGAGCAGAAGAAGAGGTAGTTATTGCAGGAGTTAATTATTTAAGATTTAGATCCATCGGGATGATATTTGTTTTAATTACAATGTCTTCAACATCTATCTTAAGAGGTTTAGGAGACACTATTACCGCGATGTATGTAAATGCAAGTGTTAATGTGCTTAATATTTTGTTTAATTGGCTATTCATTTTTGGTATTTGGATTTTCCCAGAAATGGGTACTGCAGGAGCAGGCTTTTCAACTATGCTTGCACGTATTGTTGGAACAATAGCTATGCTTTATGTCTTAAGTACTGGAAAGTCTTTTATTAAGGTTCCACTTAGGTCATTTAAGAAAGGCTTCCATAAGAAGACTATTAAAAGAATACTTGATGTAGGTATTCCTGCAGGGATAGAATCAATTTTCTTACGTGGAGCTATGATGGGTTTTACAGTAATTGTAGCAAGCTTAGGTACAAATTTATATGCAGCTCATCAAATTGCGCTTAGAGCAGATTCTTTAGCTTTCATGCCAGGTTTTGGATTTTCAGTAGCTGCAACGACCTTAGTAGGTCAAAATCTAGGTGCTAAACAACCAGATGAAGCACGTAAAGCTGGAAATGTAACAATATTAATGGCTATGGGACTTATGGGATTTGTAGCTATGTTATTGTTTATATTTGCCACACCAGTAATGAAATTTTTCACTGATGAAATGGAAGTAATTGTAGCAGGAGCAGAAGTATTAAGGATAATGGCTTTCTTCTTACCATTTATGGGACTAGCCAGAGTGTCAGCTGGTGGTTTAAGAGGAGCTGGTGATACAAAGTTTGTTATGTGGGGAACTGGAGTTAGTATCTGGGTAGCAAGAATTGGTGTAGCATATGTGTTAGTTCATATATTTGATTTAGGACTGCCTGGTGCATGGATAGGGATGTCTTTAGATCACCTAGCAAGAGCTATCATATTCTTCTTAAGATGGAGAAAAGGAAAATGGACAAAGCTCAAAGTATAATTTGGAGGTGTATATATGATTAGTACTCTGATAAAAAATGTTAGGATTGTAGACGGAACAGGAGCTCCTTGGTTTAGAGGGGATGTTGCAATCAAAAATGATATCATTTTTGATATAGGCACAAATCTTTTACATGAAGCTGATGTGATATTTGATGGAAAAGATATGATTTTGACACCGGGCTTTATAGATATTCATGCCCATTCGGATTTTTCTTTGCCTGGTATAGGATTGGCAGATAGTAAAGTTTTACAAGGTGTTACCACTGATATTGGAGGTAATTGTGGTATAAGTCCAGCGCCAATAAAATTTGATAAGCTTGATTTAATTAAGAAATACACAGGGTTCTTAAGAGATGACATGAATTGGGATTGGACAAGTTTTGGTGATTTTTTAAGTGCAGTAGAAGGGTCTAGACCAACCATTAATTTTGCATGTCTAGTAGGACATGGGACACTAAGAGTTGCTGTTATGGGGTTTGATGATAGAAAACCTACAAGTGAAGAAATGGATGAAATGAAAACCCTTTTAAGAAAAGCTATGGAAGACGGAGCTTTTGGAATTTCAACAGGCTTAATTTATCCTCCAGGATGTTATGCAGATACTGAGGAATTAATTGAATTAGTGAAAGAGATTGCTCCTTATGGAGGGTTTTATGAAACTCACATGAGAGATGAATCTGATAATGTAATGAAGTCCTTGGATGAAAGTGCTTTAATCGGAAAGAATGCAAATGTACCAGTTCAGGTGGCACATCATAAAGTTGTTGGCAAGAAAAACTGGGGTAAATCAAGTGAAACAATTGCAAAGCTTGAAGCCTATAGAGATGAGGGTATCGATATTGTTTGTGATCAATATCCATATACTGCATCATCAACAACATTAACTACAATACTTCCACAATGGGCTCTTGCTGGTGGGGTAGATAAATTAGTTGAAAGGCTTAATATCAAAGAAACTAGAGAGAAATTAAGAAAAGAAGTACTTGATAGTATGCAAGAAAGTTTGCAAGAGTTTTCAGACATTCTAATTTCATCTGTAAGAACATCAAAGAACAAGGTTTTTGAAGGAATGACAGTAGAGGAAGCTGCAGTAAAAAGCAATAAAGAACCAGTTGATTTTGCATTTGACTTGATTATTGAAGAAGATGCAGGAGTGGCTGCTGTTACTTTTGGTATGGATGAAGATGATGTCAGATATATTCTATCTGCACCGTTCACAATGGTAGGTAGTGATGGTTCAGCTATGAGCATGGACATTGGCGGTAAACCTCATCCAAGAACTTTTGGAACCTTTACCAAAGTCCTTGAGAAATATGCTCTGGAAGAGAAATTAATTAGTTTTGAAGAGGCAGTTAGGAAGATGACTTCTTTGCCAGCATCAAGAATGAAATTTATTAATAGAGGATTAATAAAAACAGGTTATAAAGCTGACTTAGTTTTAATATCACCTGATGAGCTTAAGACCTATTCAGACTATAAGAATCCTCAACAAGGTCCTTCTGGCATTAAAAAGGTATGGGTTAACGGAATTTTAGCAGCAAATGATGGAAAGTTAACAGGTGCTAGACCAGGACAGGTAATAAGACACGAATAAATTAATCAACAATACATGAGAG
>CAZJHT010000069.1:0-3513 GCA_964546025.1 uncultured Clostridiaceae bacterium | reverse complement strand
TTTCCACAGTATTGCTTGTTAACTTTTACGTGTCCAAGTTTTTATACCAAATCCACTATGATGATGTGCAAGAAATGACTACATCAGAGTATTTCTATGCACCTGTTAATATAGATGTGAGTCTAGCAAGTATTACATCACTAAATGAACTAAAGAACCTGTTAGATTCTATTCCATATGAGAAGTATAGCTCAAGCAAAGTTTATTTAGCTACAAAAACAATATCAGTGGACGACTATATTGTATTAGAGAGCAATCAGAAAGCAAAGTATATCGGAGTGGTACAGGGAGAATATGAGTTTGTAAGTGGTGAAAGATATAAGCACCGTATTCCTGTAAAGTGGTATGAAACTGAGCAAAAATATCAATTTAGATTCTCTGAAAAGGGTACAAAGTTGATAAACAAAGTGAATAGACCTGTAGATCAAGTAAATATTGAACTTACTTTGGATAACGCTAAAGAAATTGAAGTAGGAACTATTCAAACAGTTAATAGAAAAATTGATCCATTAAGAAGTGAAATGAAAGAAATCAGCCTATTGTTAGATAAGAAAAAACAAGTGATACTTTCTGGTGCACCTGGAACGGGAAAAACACACTGGGCCCTAAACACTGTTTATGAGCTAGTAGCTCGCCAGATGTTTAGAAATAGCTTTAGCTATTTAAGCAATGAAGATAAAAATAGTGTTAAAAACTCAAAGTATATAAAAGTAATAGTTATGCACTCTAGCTATGGATATGAAGAGTTCGTAGAAGGTTTAAGGCCGGATAAGAACTCTGAAGGATCTATTTCTTTCGGAGTTTCAGATGGGGCTTTTAAAGAATATGCTATAAAAGCACTGAAAGATCCAAGTTCAAATTACTATTTAGTTTTGGATGAGATAAATCGAACGGATTTGACAAAAGTTTTTGGAGAGTTAATATACTTAATTGAAAATACTAAAAGAGGAGAATATATAGACTTGTCAGTTTCTAATGATAAGTTTGCTGTACCAGAGAATTTATACATAATAGGAACAATGAACAACGCTGATAAGTCAATTGCTCTAATTGACTTAGCTTTAAGAAGACGCTTTGGCTTTATTGAACTAGAGCCTGATTACAATTTAGTGGACAGATTAGTATTGGATAATCAAGTAGAAAGTGAACTTATTGATGGTTCAGAAGATGCTTCAGAAGAACAGAGTAGTACAGAATACGACTCAATTGCAAAGATAAATATAGGTGAATGGCTGAAAAGAATTAATAGAAGACTCATAGAAGTATTAGGTTCAGAAGGAAAGGATTTGCAAATAGGTCACTCATATTTTCTTTCAAAAGGTGAAGTAATAACAGAGCCATCTCAACTGATTGATGTTTTAAAGTATGAGATAATACCCTTATTAGAAGAATACACATATGGCAACGTATTCCAACTGAAAGAAATTATAGGCTCTAAAATGTTTAATAAGTCTAATCATCTACGAAAAGAATTGTTAGACAGAAATTTTTTTGATGAACTAGTCGAAGCAATGGAAGAGTAAGATAGAATGCAGAACAAAGTTGTGTGTTTAAAAGAGTGGGAGAAACTCACACTATCAAATTATGATTCTTTGACAATATCAGCTTTAATGGACTTACAAGAAAGGGATATTATAGATGTTAAGCTATCTAAAAATGGTATAGAGATTACTTCTAGATCAATGGTAGGGTTTGAATCTAACGATAGTTTTTCTTTAACTGTAGAACCTAAAGTGTCAAATTTTTCAGTGTTAAAAATGATTGGTTATGTATATGGATTTATTCCCTTTAGAGATGAATCAGCATATTTTAACGAAGGGGAGGCTGAGTTAAAAGACTTGCTTATTTACCAATGGTTGAGTCTAGTACAAAAGTTACTGCCAAAAATAAGAAGTAGCTATGTTACAGTCAACAGTCAAGAACTATTTATAAAAGGGAAAATTGACTTCAAAAAGTTATCTTCTCAGGGTGTAGTAACTGGAAAAACTCCTATAAAGTACAAAGTTTTGAGGTTTAATCACTTACTAAATCAAATTATCAAGTCAGGATTAGTATACTTTAAAAAAACAACCTTAAACCCATTTTTAGTAACCAAAATTGATTTATTATTGCGTAATTTTACATCAATAGACATAAAGCCATTGTCTATTGATGAGTTGCAACAAGTCATTAAAAATCTAACTAGAATACATAACATGTATAAAGTTCCATTAGAGTATCTTTATTGGCTATTGCAAGCTAGCGGAATACAAAGCCAAAAGTGTATTGTTGGGAAGTCAATGTGGATAAACATGAATACGTTATTCCAAGATTATTTAACCAAAATTTTACTTGAGTTCTTATCGGAGCTTTCTTTTAAATCTGAGGTTTCTGATTATACTATTTTTAAATTTAGCAAAAATGCAAACCCTTTGAATTACAACTCAATTAGTATAAGGCCAGATTTATTGATTTTTAAAGATGGAATGTTAGTAAACATTGTAGATTTTAAATATAAGAGTTATAGTGAAAAAAGAGTTTCTACATCTGATTTGTATCAGTTATCAAACTATGGATTGTCGGTTGGACAAGGGAGGGTGAATCCCATTATCCTGTACCCAGCAGAAAAGTGCTTCCCAGACCAAATAATTGAGGTACGGATTACTGCTTTAGATGAAAAACAGCAGATAGTAATACGAGGAGCAAATTTGAGATTTCTGGAAGCGATGATTGATCGCAATGATTTTAATGAGCTGCGTAAATATAGCAAATACTTATTAAGCAAATAAGAAGGAGGTACAATTTTTTAGTTATACTTCTGTAAGGTATCATAGTCAGTACTTCTTTGATGTTCATTAAATAATAATATTATCAAAAGTACGTTTCAACTTAAGTAGGATGGGTTGCTTTGCGAGGCTACGTCTACGCTGCTATCAAACACCATACATGAGTTATCAAAAAGACCGATCTTAAAAGCTAACATCGAGTAGCTTTCGGAGTCATTAGAAAGCTCAAAAGTTTGAACTAAGACTACATCAGCATTGGTCATAGCAACGGCATAGTGCTTCTTTTGGTAATATCAATACTATCATAAATCAGAGTACTACATCCTTGACAATAATTTGACAACTGTTCTAATCCACGTAGTCTTAATCTCATAAGCTTGCGATAGTTAAAACTCAGAACCTAGACTAGATCCATATTAAAATTGCTTCTCACTTTTCTTTAAAAATCGAACTCCTATTTAGGGACTAGCAAATGGCATATTGAGTATGCGGATCACTTATACTTCCTTAGCATCTTGCTGAGGTAGTGTTAATATTATTTGCGCTATTATATTCATTGTGTTGATTAAAATTCAGTATTAAATATTTCTGTGTGGTTTTTCAGTTAAAAATACAATAGCTTACTTAAAGATGATCTAGACAAAAAAGACTGACTAATATGCGTATTGTTTTATTACATTGAGTGCAACTAAACACTCATTAAACTACAGTCAATATGATAGGGATTTTGAGTTTAGATAAGGGACGT
>CAZJHT010000068.1:0-3518 GCA_964546025.1 uncultured Clostridiaceae bacterium | reverse complement strand
TTGCTCAAGTACTTTCGCTTCACTATTCAATTCTCAATGTTCTAACTCTTTTATACTTACCGTCTCATTTGCGACGGCTTGTATATAATAGCATGACAAATTAGCTCAGTCAATACCTAATTTCTTTTTTTTTGAAGTAATTTCTAGTTGCAATTTTAAGTATAAGCTGTGCTAAAATTATGCAGGTTGGCCTGTAGTGGCTCACCGAAAAAAAAGTATACATAAGTTTAGTAAAGTTGTCAAATATATTTTCTTTTTATTTAAATGCTCTTGCCACTACCTCATTTGCTAATACTTCTGTAGAATCTAATAAGTTAACTTGTACATCTTTTTTAGCAAGTGCTAAAGGTATTTCTGTACATCCCATGACAAGAAGCTCAGCTCCATCTGATATTAGTTTCTGTGCTGACCTTTTCAAAACTGTGTTAGCATCACTATACTTACCTGCTTTTATACCCCAAGGAGCATATACTGCTTCCATTACCTCTAACTGTGTAAAGTCGTCAGGCACTATAATCTTAAGTCCTACCTCTTTGAATGCATTATGATATAACTTTGTTTCTATTGTTCCAGTAGTAGCCAGCAATCCGACTCTCTTAACAGCTGGATACATAGATATAATATGTTTAGCTACAACTTTCATAGTATGAAGAAATTCTGCATTAACATCATTAACTATTTCATCATAATAATAATGTGCAGTATTGCAAGACATGACAATTATCTCTGCGCCTGCATTATCTAGCAACTTTGCTGACTTTCTGATTTCTTCTACTGGAGAAGGCCCCTTCCCTAATATGGCCTGTGTTCTATCTGGAATATTTGTGTTGTTATCTATAATCACGCGCAAATGATCTTGATCCTTTACTGCAGGAGTCGATTTTATCAATTTATGAAAAAAGTCAACAGTCGCTTCTGGACCCATACCGCCTATTACACCTACAAGTTTCTTCTTTGTCATTATATTACCCCCATAATAAAATTAATAAAGGACATTTTAGCACTTTATCGAATTATTATACTACACTATTATTATACAATAAAGGTTAGGTGGTTTTAATGACAATTAAAAAGATTTTTTTGCTAGGTAATAATTTATTAAGGAAGCAATCAGAGATAATCTCTTTTCCTCTTAACAAAAAAGATGAAATGCTTTTACAAGACCTATCAGACACATTAGCAAATTTTAAAGACGAGAATGGCTTTGGAAGAGGAATTGCAGCACCACAAATAGGGTGTTTAAAAAAAGTAATATGCATAAACATGACCGGAGAAAAAGATAAATTCTTCATTAATCCTCAGATAGTTAGCTATAGTTTAGAATCAGAAAAGCTTTTTGATGACTGTTTTAGCTTGCCTAACATTATAGCTCATATATATAGGAGCAAAAAAATTCAAGTTGAATACTATGACGAACTGGGGAATTTCTATCAGGAAGAATTCTCAGATGACTGGGCAGAGCTACTTCAGCATGAAATTGATCATCTTGATGGAATCCTAGCTATAGACAGAGTCCGATCTTTAAGGGATATTTGGTCTAGAGCTGAGTATTTAGATGAACACTCTAATTCCTAACGCAAAACCACAGACCATCCTCTAAGTCAATTAATGATGTTGTATATAGATGTGATTGCTTTAAATATAAGTTGAACTCATTTATTACTTTCTTTAGATCTGAGGGGCAATATATTTGATCCACTACTGTCGCATCATGAACTAACAAAACTCCTCCTTTAATTTGAAGCTTTGCAATATCTATCAGAGTTTCTTTATAACTAAAAGGGTCACTGTCTTGAATGATAAGATCGAATGTTTTCTTTGAGTTCCTTATGTAATCTTTCATATCAATGTGTTGATAGTCAATATACTCGCTATATTTAGATAGGGCTAATTTAGCTCTATCTATTTTCTCTTTTGAAATATCTACAGTTGTTATACTAGCACTAAAAATATCTGCATACTCTGCAATAATGCTTGTTACATACCCACTACCCAGTCCTAGCTCTAATATTTCTTTTGGTCTATTCATATAAAGCAAGACGTTTACAAAGCTACCAAGGAATTTCCCAAAAGTTGGCCCTAATATATCACCTAAGATTTTTTCTCTACTAATATTTTCTGTATGTTGATTTATCTCATTTATATATTTGTGAATCTCATTCATTACTTACACCTACCTTATCTAAACTCTAGCAATATAATACCATTATTTTGTAGACTAATTATAACAAATCCTTATTAACCTTGATAATGTGATTAATAAAGTGATATAATTTTTTCGATAGCCTTAATAATCTGTCAAAAATAGGAGGATTACAATGAATTATAGAGAGTTTCCGAGTATTAAAGAAGAAAAAGTCTCAGTTCTTGGTTTTGGATGCATGAGATTGCCACACTTTGATAATGATACAAGCAAGATTAATGAAGATGAAGCTATGAAGATAATAAGATACGCAATAGATAATGGAGTTAACTACATCGACACAGCTTACCCTTATCATCAACAAATGAGCGAAAAATTTGTTGCTAAAGTACTTAAAGATGGATATAGAGAAAAAGTCCATTTGGCTACAAAACACCCAGTTTGGCTAGTTGAAAAATATGAAGATTTTGAAAAGTACTTAAATGAGCAACTAGAAAAACTCGAAGTTGACCAGATAGACTTTTATCTACTACATGCACTGAACTCTGAAAGATGGACTAAAATGCAAGAGTTTGGAGCTATAAAATTTCTTGAAGAAGCTCGTGCAAAAGGAAAGATCAAGAATATTGGGTTTTCATTCCATGATAAACTAGAGGTATTTAAAGAAATTATTAATTCTTATCCATGGGATTTTGCGCAAATCCAATTAAACTTTATGGATACTGAATATCAAGCTGGCCTAGAAGGCATGAGATATGCAGCTGAAAGAGATATCGGTATTATTGTTATGGAACCTTTAAGAGGTGGAAGTTTAACCAACAATGTTCCTGATGATATCATGG
Organism: uncultured Clostridiaceae bacterium; assembly: GCA_964546025.1. Classification (GTDB taxonomy): domain Bacteria; phylum Bacillota; class UBA994; order PWPR01; family PWPR01; genus PWPR01. Next base: position 533 of record CAZJHT010000068.1, on the reverse strand, counting down.
CTATTTGGAATCAATCTGATGTTAAAAGAACTCCTGCAGAATGGAGTCTTAGATGGGTTGCCGATTTCCCTGAAGTTATTACTGTTTTAAGTGGAATGAGCACAATGGATCATGTTGTTGAAAATGTTGAAGTTGCTAAAAGCATGAAAGCTAATTCTCTAACTGAAAAAGAACTAGATATTATAAGTCAAGTTAGATCAGTTTATCTAGATAGAATAAAGGTTGACTGTACAGGATGCGAATATTGCCTGCCATGTCCACAGGGAATAAATATACCACGTATTTTTTCGATATATAACAATGCATCAGTATATGGTAATCTAGAAAGTGCTAAGAAATCTTATAAGGCATTAATTGAAAATGGCGTTGATGCAAGCATTTGCATAGATTGTGGCGCATGCGTTAGTGAGTGTCCACAAAGCATTAGTATCCCTGAAGAACTAAAAGAGATTCATATTGTTTTAACAGAGTAAACAAAAGGCGAGCTACTCGCCTTTTTCTTACTTTTCATAGTAATAAATAGAATTGATATA
>CAZJHT010000067.1:0-3884 GCA_964546025.1 uncultured Clostridiaceae bacterium | reverse complement strand
GGCCAATCCTCAATCCATTTTACAACACTTCCATCTATTACACTAAAGCTTGAGCCATGACAAGGACAAGTTATTATCCCTTTGCTATAAGTACCATTTTTCAAATTACACCCAAGATGCGTACACTTTCCTAAAAAGGCATAAAACTCACCCTCATGTTTGACAACTATTATTTCTTTCTTATCGAACACTAGCACTTTGATGTCGTCTTCATTTAATTCATGTAATCTATCAATTTTATAATCCATTTTACTACTCCTTTTTAAAAACACAAATTATTGCACTTGTGGTTTTCTAGATACCACTACTGAATGAAAAAAGTCTCAAACTTTAATTATATATAGTGTAAATTTAACCTTATTCTCTCTAGTAATTTAGCATTTACATTTAACTCTTCCCTCTATCCATTTCTCTCAATTACTGAATTTTCAGCTAAATTCTAATAATCCAGCATTAAGAAAAATTACTATGTAAGTTAAAATAGATTTCAAAGCGACTAGTTACAGTCTTTGTTATATCTCAAAAAGTTCTCTGCTAAACTTTGTAAGTGACTCTGCACCTGTTTCTGTAATTAGTACCATATCTTCAACTCTTATATAGCACTCCCCAGGCAACCATAATTTGGGCTCAATACACATAACCATACCGGGTTTGAACACTTCTTCAACATCTTTGTTTATCCAAGGGTGCTCATGAACATTAATCCCTATTTGATGACCCATAGGGACGTTCTCCGCATGTCTAAAGAGATTGTCTGCATAACCAAACTTACCAAGTTCATTTAGCAAAATATCTAAATAACTACTTATTTTATCACCTGGCTTTATAGTGTTAATTAACTGCACCTGTGCTGACTGCAACGCCTTATAAGCCTCTTTCATTCGTGAAGATGCTTCCCCAAAATAAAACGACCTACCATAATCTGAGCAGTATCCATTCATAACATACCCAAAGTCAAAAGCAATAGCTGTTCCTTTATCAAGCGGCCAATGTTTTTTATATGTCCCTCTTTCTTGAGAGGTTGAATGTCCAGTCTTTGTAAATACTGCATTTGGGAAAAATGCCAATTCTGTAGCACCATGGTCCTTTCCAATCTTTGCAATTAGATCTCCGATTTCGTATTGACTCATTCCTTCTTTTATTTGCTTGACAACCTCTTCCATAGCAAAGTCAGTAAATCTAGCCAACTCTGAAAGAACTGTGATTTCTTTCTTATCTTTAATTGCCCTTAATGACTCAACAAAAACTTCTCCGTCCACTATTTCAATATGAGGTGCAATCTCCATTACTATGCTTTTTAAATGCTTCTTGCAAGCCATTCCTATAGCTATTTTATCCCCTGAAATGTGTTCGAAAATATATCTATTGAAACGATCATAAAAACAGCCAATCTTTTTGATTTCAGTGTTATTAAACGACTTCAGTTTTTCATGAGTAGCAATTAATATTGGTTCTTCATCAACAGGAATGTATAGAATTGCATCTGTTTTGTTGTTAAAAAAATCTTCTGAGGTAGAATTATTTCCTCCTACCTCTGGGGTTCTTTGAAAAGTAAAGCCTTCGTCATCTAGTAAGTAATATATGTTACCACTTATGCCATAAACTGCTCCATCAATTCCTTCTTCTCTTAATAAATTCTTTAGCTTATTAATTCTTTTAATATTCATTTTTAACCTTTCTTGCTATTTAAAATTTTACTAGCACTTGTAAAAAACATGATTACTTAATATCCAAATCCTCAGGCCTTATGTGATACTGCATATCTTTTCTTTCGACTACAACTTTTGCTTTAGCTGCAGTATTCTTATTACTCTTAATCTTGTTTATTAACTCTTTTGTTGGGTTCATAGCTACTGGATTCCCAACTAGTTGGAACATGCTAAAGTCTCCTGCTGTATCACCATAGGCATAAGAATTATCAAGATCAATATTATACTTTTCAACAAAGTTTTTTATTGCCCTGTCTTTATTTGTGCTATCCCACATAGGTGCAACTTCTCCTGTGTAAAGTTGATTCTCATCTACTAGATACTTCGAACCTACAAAGTCATGAAACCCATGCTTTTGAGCCATTTCTTTTACAAGTTCTGCTGGTGAGCCAGATATAGCTATGACTTTATAGCCATTTTCTAGGTGATATTTGATCCTATCTCTTATGTAAATATATACCCTATCACCTTTATGTTTCACAACATTTCTTGCAATAAATTCAATCTGGATTCTATGAAGCCCTATTATTGCTTCTGTATATATTTCTGCAATTTTTAACAAGTAATCATCATAGTTTCCTACTCTTTTATCCCAATTGTTGTATTTTTCTCTTACCTCATTGTACCAACGATCTTCCTCAATGATATCTGACTTTATCAACTTCTTAAATATTTCTGTAATAAGTCCTTCTCTATACAGAGTGCCATCTATATCAAAAAATGCTGCCCTACACTTCTTCATTTTGCACACTCCTTTCATAATATACTTATATATATTCTATATCATTAACTTAACAGAGGTCCACTTTAATTAGCAAATTATTTAATATACTAACTGATTAAACTTTGTTAGATGCTAATAGCTAATGCAAAAGTCTCTTTTGTCGACTGTTGTAACTACTTTTGAAGTCTTCAAGTACTTTAAAACTAAGTCTGACAAATTCTTCTTACTCTTTGTGACTCAAAGAATCTTTCATTATTCTACAAGGATTAATAGAATGGCTGTTTACCTTATCCTAATAGCAATAACTGGATTTAACATAGTATGTTTTATGCTAATGTCCGACCACAAATATGTACATATTTACTAACCTGGTAAACTGATTCTTTTTTGTTATAATCTTTATATTAGCATTAGTTAACATAAGAGTTTAACATTACATTCTATTAATAGTACACACAATCATTATCATTACTTGTTGACAAACTGCTCAGATAAGCATATGCTTAAGCTACAACAAGATAAAGGACTGATAATATTGTGAATGTATCGATAGACGCAATTGTCTCTAACTCAGATATAATTAAGAACTACAAAACCTGTAGAGGAAAAGCTGAGAAACTAGGACGAATATTTATTCTAAAGTATAACCAACCAGATGCAGTTTTGTTTTCTATAAAAGAGTATGAACGTTTCTATATGTTTATAGAGTATTTAGAAAAACTTAATTCCAACGATATTTCAAAAATTTACAACAACTTACCTAAAATAAAAGCTAAATTGCTCACACTTTAACTTCACGCCACTACAAATTTCTTTAATTGATTTAGCAATAAGCTTATGTAACATACTATTCTAAAACTTCTTTTTACAACTTCTACCTAAACTTAATATAAGGCTTAAGTCTTTTATCAAAAAAGATCACTTGTATTATAGGTTATACCGCCCTCTAGATACATGCACAACACTTCATCTATACGTATCATAAAACTTTTTTATACTCCTTTGCAAACAAGACATTACACCATTGTACACATAAAACTACAATGACAACTATATATGAAACACACATAACCTGATTTTGCATAGACTCAATGTCCCAGCTGTCTTTGTCTCAGCACGACTATATGTAAGGAGCAGGTTTAATTTTTATTCTAATCTAATATTTGCCTTACAAGGCTTCTCTTTTGCGTCATTTCTAATAACTGAAATGTTATATTTTTGACCCTTCATTCAATACATTGTCTATATTAAATCTGAAAAACCAAAACTTGAACTTTCAAGGTGTTTCATTTACTTAAGGTTTTGATTTTATTACTGAAGTTTTATGCTAACCTTGCTTTATATTCTTTGACGAAAACTGCAAACTATAATTATGTTGAATGGTTTCAAAACCTAATTAATAGTTTCAAACTGTTAGTTTAGAAAATTTCTTAAAAATGGTGTTTTTATTA
>CAZJHT010000066.1:0-3905 GCA_964546025.1 uncultured Clostridiaceae bacterium | reverse complement strand
TTTCTTTGAACTCTTGTGAATATCTAGACATTGGACACCACTCCTTGATATTTTTGTTTTACCATTTAACTTTTTGGTGTCCAACAAACTATTCTAAATCCAAAGGGTATTCTAATACTATAGTTTGAAAGAAGGAGAGTTTCAGTGGTTTATAGAATGATACTGATAATATAAGTTGTTTAGTTGAGTGTAATGTTTTGAAAACAAAATAATGATATTTATGTTAGTTTTATTGTGAAGATAATTTTAAAGCTATGAATGGTCATGTGACTAAGAATCTTTGGTAGTTAAGATCTTAATAATAATTCTACATCAAAGGAGATTAAAATGATTCATAAAGAAAAAATTTTAAAGGTAGCAGTTGTTCAAGCAGCACCAGTAATAATGGATTTAGGGGAAACGATAATAAAATTAAAAGAGCTAGTAAGAGAAGCTGCTCAAAAGGGTGCCAAGTTAGTTGTTTTTCCAGAATCTTTTATTCCAGCTTATCCAAGAGGTTTAAACTTTGGTTTTGTAATTGGCAGTCGCTCCAAAGAAGGAAGAAAGGATTGGAAAAGGTATTATGATAACTCTTTAGCTATTCCATCAAAAGAATGTGAGATAATAGCAAAAATAGCAAAAGATAATAATGTATACCTTTCTCTTGGTGTAACAGAGAAAGATAGTACAGGAAATACAGCTACACTATATTGTACAAATGTATTCATTAGTCCAGAGGGTAAAATTATAGGAAAGCATAGGAAATTAAAACCAACTGGTTCTGAAAGGAACATTTGGGGAGAAGATGATGGCAGCACATTAACGGTAGTAGATACTCCATATGGAAGAATGGGGTCTTTAATATGTTGGGAGAACTATATGCCGTTAGCTAGAGCAGCACTTTATTCTAAAGGGGTTACACTGTATATTGCACCGACCGCAGATGCGCGCGAGCAGTGGCAAAGTACCATGAAGCACATTGCACTTGAAGGAAGATGTTTTGTAATTGGCTGTAATCAGTACGTAGAGAAGAGTATGTATCCTACAGATATATATGGATATGATGAGCTTGAAAATCAGCCTGAGGTGATGTCAAGAGGCGGTAGCTGTATAGTTAGTCCTTATGGAGAATATCTTGCAGGACCTTTGTATGGAAAAGAAGAAATAATATATGCTGAGCTAGAATTAGACGACGCAATCTCTAGTCGAATGGACTTTGATCCGGTAGGACACTATTCTAGGCCAGATATCTTTGAACTAAAAATAAATGAAAAGTAAGTAATTTTTTATTAAGACAGCTTTATATGGCTGTTAGAGGAGCACATTTTATATGAGTAGCAAGCTTAAAAGAATTTTAATATCAGTTATAGATTTTATCGGCAGAAAACCAGATGGGCTTGCCCTCTGGATGAATGCCGATATCTTTGTGCAATTGAATATTGCCATCCTATTGGCGGCAATTGTTTAAAGTGATAAAATCTAAGTAATAATAAAAGAAGGGAATGCAATATTATGAAAAACAAGATGTTGGCACTCCTGATAGTTGTAACAATTATTTTATCAGCATGTACAAGTAATATAGCAGAAGATAACCAAGATTTCATAGAACAGATAAGCAATGAGGTGGATAAGTCAACTATCAACGATTTTGGTAAGGAATTACTCGAAGGGGTATGGGTCGGTGAGCTTATCCTTGATTTTTATGAAGGATCTAGAGGAGAATATGGTTCTTTGACTAAGCAATTAGTCAATATAAATTTAGAAGTAGAATTTAGGATGCATAGTACTAGAAAGTCAGAATTAGAAATGTTTGGTAATATGGAGTTCGTCTATGAAACTCCGCAAGTTATTGAAGTGCAAAAGGGAGTTGAATCGGTAGAGTTTTTTCCAGAGACTAATAGCTATATTGGCCCATTTGTAGCTTTGATTAGTCGAGTAGAGCAAAATCTTCCGAATGAAGAACCAGCAATCGTCAATTTTTTAGATATTGCTCATATTACAGGTGGAGTAACCGTACATGTTAATATATCAGACCCGCAAATTACCCAAACTTATAGCTATAGTGCTAATGAGGGTGCTGCATATGCTAGTGATTTATACATGTTAAGGCAAATGTCCTTTATAACTTTAACTAGGGATGGAGACGGCAGAGCAGTATTTGGGCCTCATGATCATCTTAAACCAAGCACATCAGGTATAGAAGACAATATCTACGGATATTTAGAAAAAGTTTCAGTAGTTAATAGAGAGGAGCCACTCAAAGAAAAGGAAGTGGTAAATACAGATTCAAAAGAGAGGTTAAAAGCCCGAATAGAGAATAGGTATGCAGAGTGGGATTTGTATATAGAGCCAAATACAACAATAGAGCATGGAGAAACCATAGAAGAATCAATGAAGATAGTCAGTGGAGCAATATTTGCTAGAGTTAGAAGGCTAACAGGTGATCAGATTTTTAAGGTACGACTTCCTGTTGCAATTACTGGTGTTAGAGGAACAGACTTTTATATTAGAGTGATAGATGAGAAGAAAGTACTTATTAGAGTATATAGCGGTGAGCTTGAAGTATTATATCAAGATGAACAGTATATATTGACTAACAATCAAGGGATACTAATACTAGATGATGAAGATAAGGCTCAAACCTTTGATTTTGATAGTGCCTATCAGAATCAGTGGTGGAATGAGTAGGTTTTTACAAAAGACAAGATGATGGACACTAGCACTAAGGATTGAGATATTGTTACTGTAGCATTTAGGGAGTAGGTTGTCATAAAAGATATAAAACTATAAAAAAATGGGTTACCAATCCCTAAAACCAACAAAAAGCAGGTGATTTTAGAATCAGGTACTGAAAGTATAACAGGCAAAGCTATTGGTTTAGTTAAACCCGAAGCTAATTAATGAACTACCTGTGTTAGTGTAGATTTATTATCTATGTAAGAGAAGATAATTTTTGAATTAAGTAAATATGGATAAAGTGACATCTAGCTAAAGCTAAAAGTGGATAACAAGTCTTTAATTAAGTATTAGACCTTAAGTCGTCTTCTAGGATTTGATTGAATCAGTTGAGTCTAATGGATTTTCAAAGGATGAAGACCTTGAAGAGATAATAAGTAACGTAGATATTCTAATTGAAAAAATGCAATTTAAAATTGTTTAATATGTTGAGCGCTGTAGCTTTCGCCTTTTTTTATGGCGGAAGCTATTTTATTTAGTGTGCTATGTAAGAAATGTAACTAGGTGATGAATTAATATTTTTAAATTTTAATAGTGAAGGAATTTATAAAAGAATTATGTCAATGATTAAGATATAAGATAAAGATTATTATTACGAAACAATTAAACAGCTATACTTGAAATCGCTTATGACAAACTAATCGAGTACATACAAAGAAACAATTATAGGTTTCTCAGATATCACTACTACTAAAGATCAGTTAGCGCTAGCAATCTTAGAATAAAAGCTAAGTCATAGAGAAATTTGAAAGGATTAACAATGGATATCAATAAACAAAGAGAGTCTGATAGTGGGGAAGTAATTAGTCAAGAAGTCTAATATCATACAGTAATGTTTTTAGCATTATAAATCTGTGTCAAAGCAATATTTCATGAAGAAAATATTTCTATGTTGAAAGTTAGTATTCACAATATATTGATTTATGTGTAATACAGGTAGACTTAAGTTACACTCATGAATAAGAATAACGTCAAATTTTCTTTGAAATTTTATCAATGTTGCCTTAATGAATTGTGAATTGATAAATGTTTAAAATGAGGAAGAAGTGGATGTATGAGGAGCCTGGTTTTTTGGGAGGGTAAATTTAAATCTAGATTTAATATAGTGCGCACTACTTGTAGTTATTAGTCCTCGGCCATTAGTTGTTCTTGAAATTGCTCATAGTTGTCATATACATAGAACAGTTTGT
>CAZJHT010000065.1:0-5112 GCA_964546025.1 uncultured Clostridiaceae bacterium | reverse complement strand
CAAATGTCTCAACAAAAGTTGAGACATTTTCTTTTTTGTAATAAAATCTGTATATATGTACAAATTTTGTGAGGAGTGAAAAGATGACAAAAATTATAGCACACAGAGGAGCCTCTTCAATAGCCCCAGAGAACACATTAATTGCTTTTGAAAGAGCCATAGAACTTAAATCTGATGGTATAGAGTTAGACGTGCATTTAACAAAAAATGGGGTTCCAATTGTAATTCATGATTTTGACCTTGAAAGAACAACTAATGGCACTGGTTTTATTGTTGATCATACACTTGAATCTATAAAAAAACTAGATGCAGGGAGTTGGTTTAGCTCTAATTTCAGTGATCAAAAGGTTCCCACTTTGGAAGAGGTTTTTCAGCTATGCAAAAGTACTCCCGATAACTTTATAATCAATGTTGAACTCAAAGCTGGTTCAAAGGTTTACCCACAGATTGAAGAGAAGGTGCTAAGGCTAGTAGATCAATATCACTTAAAAGAGAAAGTTCTAATATCATCCTTTGACCATTATGCTATTGAGAAAATTAAAAATTTAGATGAAGATATTTTAACTGGGGCACTTTTTAGTTCTGCTTTTGTTTCTCCGTGGAGATATCTTTCAACACTAAAGTTTGATGCATATCATACTGCGTGGCATAGACTTGACAATGAGATAATAGAAGGTTGTCACAAAAATGGCCTAATAGTAAATGCTTATACTCTTGATGATATAAGTTTTGCAAAAGTCTTGATGAGCTATAACATTGATGGAATAATTACGAACACACCTCAAGACCTACTTAGAATAAAAAATGAAGATGAGTTACTATAGCTTTAGTAGCTCTTCTTCATTTAATCCTTCATAATATCCACGATATGATTCAGGCAGATTTTTTGCAATTTGTAGCATACAGTAATCTGCTACATATTGATTGAAATCAGATACACTGACGTCTCTCTTTTTAGGTAGTGTAAATGCATCACCAAATGTCACTTTCACCCTTGCTTTTCGGAGATTTTCTCTCCCCATATCACTATCTTTAATAGGCAACAGTTTATCTGTGCCAGATAATCCTATTGGCACTATTGCTGCCCCACTCATTTTAGCGATGAGCACAAACCCCTTCAGAGCACGGTTCATTGAAGCAGTTCTTGATCTTGTCCCTTCAGGGAATATCATAAGAGATCCCCCAGACTTTAAGTGATTAATAGCTGATTTAACAGCTGCCATATCTGGTGAGTTTGGTTTAATTTCTATAGTATTAAGTGACTCCATAATAAGCCTTGTGATTTTCACATCTTTAAGTTTTACACCAGCAATAAAAGCTACATCATGCTTTTTTAAGAACATGTTCAATACCGGCCCATCAATATTACTTAAATGATTTGCAACAAATATTGTTGGCTTCTTTTTTCTCTCTTCTAAAACATTTTGATTTTCTACTTCCAAAGTAGCATAAAACTTTATGCTACTTCTTAGTATAGAATGTATTACAGACTTTCTCATATTTTCAGGCAGTTTATCCACCATATTTATAAGTCCATTAATAAATAAACTCATACTTACACCTCTTTATAAATAACTGGTATATCTCTGTTTACCGCTGTTTGTAATATGCTTAGTGTTACTACATCTCCAATACTTACATTTTCATGTTCTGTTATGTCAAGTGCTACATGTTGCATTCCTACTTTTCCAACATAATACGCCTTTTTATTATTAATAATAGCTGAGTCAGCAAACCTCTTACTCCCTATTAATTTTGAACTCTCTTTTATCACATTCTTAATAATACTTTTTTTATTCTTTGAAGCATGGTTTGGCCACATACCGATACCATCATGGAATCCTAGTGGAATAATTGCTACCTTCATTGCCTTATTAGCTATAAATTCACACCCATAACCAACTGACTCTCCCTTATTGATATTAAGAACATTTATTATCCTTGATTTTAGCTTCCATGTTTTCTCTAATTCAAGATTATTCTTCACCCTACAATGCCCAAAAATCAAAGAACCTAATCTTGTCATATTTAGTTTCATTTCTGGATATAAAATAGCTGCTGTTGTATTTGAACAGTGGAATATAATAGGACTTGCTTCAAACCTTTGAGCTGTTTTCATTATATCTTCAAAAATAGAGAATTGCTTCTTTGTAATTACCTTATCTTCAGCTTTTGGGAAATGTGTGTAGACTCCTTCAAGTGTTAAATTGCTTTGGTTAACCACGCTTTGTATTACATTTTCAAAGTCTTTTGCCTTAACGCCATACCTTCCCATTCCAGTATCTACATTCACATGAACTCGCACCTTCTTATTAAGACGCTCTGCAACTTCGTTGATTTTAACTACCGATGAGAAGTTACTTATTGTAAGAGTACAATTGGATTTTATTAAATCTATATAATCTTCCTCTAAAGCTGGACTCATTACTAAAATAGGTGCTGCAATTCCTGCTTTTCTCAGCTTAAGAGCTTCCACAGGTAAAGAAACTCCTAGATAATCAATTCCTTCTTGCAACAGCAAATGGGATACTTCGACATCACCGTGACCATAAGCATTTGCCTTAACTACAGCCAATATCTTCGTCTTGTTAAATCTATCCTTGATTTTAGTTAAATTGCTCTTTATTGCTCGCTTATCTACTTCTACCCAAGATGTATGTTGCTTCATTCTTTTAACCTCTTATCAATTTTAGTATTTTAGTTCTATACTTCTTTGCTGTAGGCATAAAGTTAACCCAAAGTTGATAAAACAATGGATTTATAACTAAGTCATATTCACCAATAAACTCAGTAAAATCCCCATTGAATCCTTTCTTGAATCTATACAAGCCATATAATGGGTTATCTTCACTTAAGTCACCTGATACTCCTCGGAAATCGTAAACTTCACAATCATTTTCAATAGCCCAATTTATCATGGTCCATTGCAATAAATAATTCGGCTGTTTGTTCCTGTAGACATTATCAGAAGCACCATAGCTATACCACACTTTATTTCCACAAATCAATGCCAATGTGCCAGCGATATATCTTCCTTCAAACTCTGCCATAAACAACTTGCCATATCCTGTCTCTATCAAGTATTTCCACATACTTTTAAAATACTCATAGTTTCTTATGCCAAACTCATCTCGATCAGCAGTAACTTCTAAAATATTATAAAACTCTTCTAAATCATTTAAATCACAATTTTCCTTGATATTCACACCTTTTCTTTTAGCATATCTGATGTTATATCTAGTTTTACTAGCCATATCAGCTAACAAATCATCAGCTGATTTATCAAGGTTAAGTCTGAATACAAATCTTGGCTGAATTCCATCAAAATCCTTTCCAGTACTTAATTTTTTGAACCCACTTTTTAACAAATGTTCTTTAAAATTTTCATCTTCTGTATTTACATCAGGATCAATTTTAAAGAAAATTGCTTTATGCTTTTTTGCTATCTTCTTAATTTCCTTCCAAAGAAAATCTAAAACTTGTTTATTGTTTAAATCACAAACAGGACCTCTTGGAGCATAGAAAATATATTTATTCAATCCAGGTATTTTCCTCTTAAGTATTGATATTGCTCCAACTATTCTATTACTATCTTTTACAACATATCTCAATGGTTCCCATCCTGTGGTAGCTTTTAACTCTCCCCATTCGTAAAGCTGGAAAACATGGCCCTTATCTACACTCTCAATATATTCGTTATATTCATCCCTATCGCTAGGGCTTATGGCTATTAATTGCATGAAATCCTCCTAAATAGATTTATTTTCACCCAAGTCATTATATCACATCTTACTATGTACAGCATAACAAATCCACTGTCATAAACTATGCTGAAACCCTTTTAAGTATATCAAATAAATACACTTGCATAAACTCTATATATTAATCCTATTCCTAGTATGATAGAATTACTTACAAAGTAAATAAAGGGTGACATTATAATGATATTTAACAAAGACGTAACTGGAATTGAGATTTCAGGTATTAGAAAATTCTACAATATGATTGCTGATAAAGAAAACGTTATTTCTCTAACTATTGGACAACCAGATTTCCCTACACCTGAGCATATAAAAAATGCAGCTAAAGAAGCTATAGATAATAATTTTACTAGTTATAGTCACAATGCTGGTTATATTGAGCTAAGAAAAGCCGTTAGCATGTGGATGAAAAACAAATATAACTTACAATATAATGCTGAAAATGAAATCACTGTTCACGCTGGTTCTAGTCAGGCTTTGGATGTTGCATTTAGAGCTATTCTAAACCCTGGTGATGAGGTTATTTTACCAGCCCCGATTTATCCAGGTTATGAACCATTGATAAAATTAAGTAAGGCTACGCCTGTACTTGTAGATACTACTGATAGCGATTTTAAAATAACACCAGAACTTATAGAAACTTATATGACTAAAAAAACAAAAGCTGTAGTCATTCCTTACCCCTCAAACCCTACTGGAGCAGTCCTAAGCGAGAGTGAAACTGCAGAGCTTGCCTTATATTTAAAGGATAAAGATTTATTTGTTATTTCAGATGAACTGTATAGTGAGTTAGTTTTTGATTCTAATCACTATTCTATAGCAGGGTATCCAAATATGAAGAAGAAAACAATTATCATTACTGGATTATCAAAATCTCACTCTATGACTGGCTGGAGGCTTGGTGTAGCACTTTCTAGTAAGCCAATAATTGAACAAATGATAAAAGTTCATCAATACAACATAGCGTGTGCCACTACAATAAGCCAAAAAGCTGGTATCCAAGCTTATACTCACGGATACGATGATGCCTTACCAATGAAAGAAGCTTACCAAAGAAGGATGGAAAATGCCTATCAGAGATTAACTAAATTAGGGTTAGAATTAGATAAGCCAAAAGGAACATTTTATATGTTTCCAAAAGTCCCATTTATAAAATCTACTTCTTTTGATTTAGCACTTGATATTGTCAATAAGGTGGGAGTAGCTTTAGTACCTGGAACTGCGTTTTCTAAATACGGAGAAGGATATCTTAGGCTATCTTGTGCTTGTTCAGACGATGAGTTAGAAGAAGGTTTATATAGATTAGAAAAGTATTTTAAGAGATATTAATTCTCAAGAAGAGAAAAAAGCA
>CAZJHT010000064.1:0-5160 GCA_964546025.1 uncultured Clostridiaceae bacterium | reverse complement strand
ATTTAATTTTTTATTATTACATCTACATTAAATGTGCGATATAATCATTGCTAATGTTTGAAATCTACTTTATTCTAGGCATAGTATGAATTAGTGGAGGAATAGAAACGTGAAAAATAAAAACAAAGACTTTATATCTCTATATAAGCAGATGTACCAGGATAATCCGTGGAAAATGGCTCCTTTTGCTTTTTGGAAAATGAAGGAGTTGTTTGAAGAAGCCACAGTGCATTTTCATGAAGAAACAAGAGCATATATGCCTGTAAGAGATAATCATTTAGTCACTATCATGGCTGAGAATACCCCTACAATAGAAAATGTAGATTACAATAGTTTAGACTGTATAACTATTAGAGAAGATCAGTTTAGTCTCATAAAAGATGAACTAAAGGGGTTTAATAAAGCAGAAATTGAACCTTTATATTATAATTTTACCACTAAATTAGAAAGCACATTAAGTAATGATTATAGTGTTGTAGAGTTTGATTTTAATAATATAGAGCATTATCAGAAGGCAGCAGAAATTATAAATGAAGATTTAGGAAGATTTTTTTCCGACAGAAATATAAAAAAAATGACTAGCTTCTATACATTTGATCCAAAATTATGGTTCTTTATAAGAGATAAAAAGGAAGATGAACTTATAGGTATTTCAGTTTCTACTTTTGAACAAGATGTCAAAGAGGTAGATATCGATTGGATGTATATAAGGACTAGATATCATAAAAAGGGGATTGGGCGTTTTATGATAGAAGAAACTGTTAGGAGGAGCAAAGGAGCTAAGATTATTAGAGTTAGCGGAAAAAATGAGTTTTACAAAAAATGTGGATTTGCACCAAGAGGCATTTGGGTATGGCTTGCAAAACCAGATTACTCTCTTTATGCACCTGCAATACAACCAAATATTACTGAATAAGACCGCAAATAGTGCGGTCTCTTTTATGAGTAAATTGTTATATAACTTTAAAGTGAAAACTAAAGTATATAAGCAGGTAAATTGAGTTATTCATAGAATAAATACATATTGTATATTTTAAGGCTTACAGGTTCTTAATGATGACATTGTTGACTGTTGTTTTACAAATATATTATGCAAGGGAGATGCAAATGAAATTTAATATGTCTAAAGAGCTACATTGGCGATTTTCAGAAAACTTATGGAATTTAAGTAACATTGATAACTACCGGAGTATTATTTCACCAAAATTGATTTTTCCCACAAAAGAAGCAGATTCTAATAAAATAAGTGTACAAGAGGCACAAATAATTTATATATCTCTTCTAAATCAAACAAACTACTATTACTCTTTGGAGGCTCCGACAAAGCATCTATATGTGAGAGATGGAAAAATTCCGCGCATAGGTAATATAGATTTGAGCTTATATACATTAATGCTTGAAAAGGATATAAAATCAGGCGTAGAAAAAGGCAAGTTTATACTAGAGAAAAATGTTGAGTTTAAAAGTGGCCAACCTGATTACAAAAAATTTATGAATGATATAGAAAAGCTATTAGTTGAAGGGATTGATGGTGCATGGATCCATTTATTGAATGATGCAAATTCTGGAGATATAAATCATTTATTTAGAAAGTTTATTGCTTCGTTCACGCATTTACATCAACACAAAGTAATTGACTTAGAAGATCTAAATAGCAATATATCAATAGACTTTTTCGTTAATATTCAAGATAAAAAATGCGCATTGCTTAAAAGATTTGAAGTAGATAAATATAAAAAAAATAGCCAGGTATATGTTAATAATTTCTTTGATATTTCGTATGAGGTCATAAACGAGAAAATTAATATAAAAGAAAGTAATGGTTGGACTGTTTTTTAGAAGTATTGAGCTTTGGGATTTATCCCAAAGCTCTTTTGACATGAAGTACTCTTGCTAAGTGCTACAGAGACTTACTGACGATGGCGTAAAGTTTACTCTCTTATTACTAAAGTGACAATATTTTAGTATAATGATTGCAAGTATATATAAGTAGTTGATTATAAAGATACTGGAAAGAAGCAAATAACTAAAACTCATACCCCAAGACATATTATTAAGTAAAGTGAGGTTAGTGTTATGCCAGCTAACAGAGTTATAGCAGGAGACTATAATAAGAAGAAAGTTGTTCCTAAGCAAAACAGTGTCGAGATATCCATTGGTATTTTTGATGCGCTTGAACTAAATAGTAGCAACGTGGAGAAGTTTGAGGTGATTACTGATGTTCATAGAGATTGTGCATATAGTAACATTACAAGAGGATTAGTGACAGAAGAACTATTAGAACCTATTAAGAAGATTTCTGGTGATATTTCAGTTAAAAATAGAAATCGCAACATAATTTTAGTTAAGTTTTATGACGGAAAGAATAGCCTATTAGATGTTGACAAAAAAATATATCAACTAGTTTCTAAATCATGTATTGAACATAAAACTAGGGGTACTGAAAATGATATTGTAGCCATGTCAAAAAAGGCTGAGTATGATAAGCCAGGAATGAATATATTCGCACTACTACTGATTATGATACTTATAGTAATAGGTGCAGCAGCTTTATTTAGTATGGATACTAGTCACCAGGGAACGATAATATCAGTAGATCAAGAGACAGTTGAAGAAAGAATTACAAATGAAAGTGTGAAGAACACTTTATCTGAAAAAATTGATTCTGAAAAGGAAAGAACTAATCTCATTTTGGCAATAGAAAGTATTGGGATAGATGTGAATGAGATTAAGAACTTTATTAATATAAGTAGTAACCCAGAGGTTACATATAGGTTTAATTATAATGGAGACAGTTATAATGTTCTTTCTAGAAATGAAGTAATACGATATATAAATCGCAATTTTGGTGGAAGGATAGGGATACTTAATCTTTATGAACAAGGTTATGAGCCGATTACGTATGATAAACTTTTAGTGGGTTCTGTTGATAGAATTGCATTGTCTATTCTATCCGAGGAGTTTGTTAAATTGCATCTTACAACACCAACACAAGCTGGTTTTAATAGCTCAACTGACTATATTGACGTCAGATGTGATAATGTCTATTATGTGGCATCATCAGTAAATGACATAGATGGATTTGGTATTTCTACTAAAAAGGATTATTATATAGAATTCAAAAAAGATGAAGGGCGTTTCAAGATTATCCATGCTGAGATCAATGGACAGATTATCACAAGCAAAGAAGATATTGACCTTGCACAAATTAGGCAAAAATCAGGCGGTAGATTAACAGATGAAACGATAATTTTAGAGTATAATGAAGTTGGAGATTATGGAATCATAGTAGGTAAAGAGGTTATATATTACATCCCCATTGGTCAGTATGAGGTAAAAACTATGACTCCAAAAGAGACTCTGTACCAATTAAAGGTACATAGCTTTGATAATTCAGAGGAGTATAATATTATTGTTTCTATTAGCCTAGCAGATATTGAAGCGAGTGCTATTATTGATATTCACGAGGAAAGCTATATAGCAATTACAGAAAATTCTAAGTTTATGCTAACACCAATTAGCTAGAAGCTATAATGAGAAGACCTTATAAAAACCCCAAACACTAAAAGTAAGAAGTGTTTGGGGTTATATTGTTTATTACTTAAGCATTTGGGATTGGAACTTCTTCATCCATAGGGCATACATATTTATTGTCACCCATTACTTGAGTGAATTCTTTCTTTGCTTCTGTTATTATTTCAGGATTATCAATTGCTTTAAGCCCTGCGACGGCCATAACTTTTGCTGCATAAAGCATTCCTTTTAGACCAATTGAATGACCAGATGACGCTGTTACTTGCCAGCTATGTCCTGGTGCTGCTAAGTTTTTACAAGCTGTGGTGAACATTACTCCTGGTGCAATATGTTATACATCTCCTACATCTGTAGAACCGTATCCATGAGCACTCTTAATGGCAGATACTTTAGTAGCTAACTGCCCTTCCTTCTCTATTTGATCTTGAAATTTCTTATAATTTGGACTTACATCATTAAGTTCTTTTGCAAACTTAACCTCATCATCAGTCCACTGTGGCAAATCAACTTCTTGCATAGTATTGTAAATCAAATTAACAAGCACCTTGTTTTGCTGAGTATTATAACAACCACCTAAAAACTCTATTTCGACTTCCGTCTCAGTCGACATTGCAGCACCCTTTGCAATCTTAATTAGTCTTTCATAGGTGTCTTCTATTGCATCTCTAGATAAAGCACGTACATAGTACCACACAGAAGCATAATCAGGAACAATATTTGGAGCTCTTCCACCATCTGTAATCACATAATGAATTCTTACGTCATCAGTTACATGCTCTCTTAAATAGTTAGCTCCTACATTAAGCTGTTCTACTGCGTCAAGAGCACTTCTTCCATTATGCGGGTCGCCTCCAGCATGTGCAGTAACTCCGTGAAACTTAAAAATAACACTATTAAGAGCTGTCATCTTGCCAGTTGTAACAGAATGTTCACTACCTGGGTGGAAAGCCATTGAAAAATCGATTTCTTTAAAAGCTCCACCTCTGGCCATAAAGCCTTTCCCTGTTAAGACTTCCTCTGCTGGACAGCCATAGAAGATAACTGTTCCTTCTTGGCCACTCTCTTCTAAGGCCTTCTTTAGAGCAATAGCAGCACCTACATGAGCAACTCCCAAAAGGTTATGGCCACAAGCTTGACCAGGAGCTCCTGCTTTTATAGGAATTTTTTCAGTTGTGATCTTTTGGCTCATATTGCCAAGCGCATCATATTCTCCTAGAAGCCCTATTACAGGTTTTCCATTTCCCCAGGATGCTTTTATGGCTGTTGGCATTCCAACATAGTTTTCTTCAACATCAAAGCCATGGCTTTCTAAATACTCTGCAGTCCATTTAGCAGCTTTGTATTCTTCGTATGCTATTTCAGGATGCTCCCATATTTTTAATGCTAAATCCTCTAGTCCCTTTGCATTCTCATCAATAAAGCTAAGTGCATGTGTTTTTGTCATTAAAAGATCTCCTCTCAGATAAATCTGTATTTTTACTAACTACAATTAAAAGGGTGCATCAAAACACTAAGTTTGTCAACTACGTTAATGTGTTGATTTGTTGTAGTTACGACAAATTTATGTGTACCAACAAATATATTTAGAATATAAAATATTTCGCTTGATATAAAGGAATTTAAATC
>CAZJHT010000063.1:0-5439 GCA_964546025.1 uncultured Clostridiaceae bacterium | reverse complement strand
AAGAATATGCTAGCATATTCTTTATTCTTTCAATAATATTTTTCGCTGATGACGGTGTCTTAACAAAAACAAACTTAACATCCGAATGTATCTGTGTGACATACTTTCTATTATCTTCGATTAAATTTTTATCCGAAAAATGAAGATAGGAAGCTGCAAACACTGTAGTTTTGAAGTCTTCTTCATTCATATGTACAGCAAATTTATATGGTCTTGTAAAACCATTCATTGTCGGTGGCGTAGCATAATGATGAAACACCCAAATGTTTTTTTTCTCCCTAGACATATATACTCACCTATTTCTCAGTCCGCTCAACAGATTCTTCAAACGAACAAGTCTCATAATTATATTCCCCAGGCCCACCCGGCATCTTCATGTCATAAGTAAATGATCCAAACGCTTTACCAAATGTCTCTGACATCTTTATCCCTAAAGACACAAAGGGATTGAATAAACCTGTTGCCTTAAGTTCTTTACCATGTGCTTTAGCAATTAGCTGAACTAGATTAGTTGTATTTACATACTCTTTGTTTTGAGGGAATAAAAATCCACTCAAATCTTTATCTATAGTAAGTCTTACAAACTCCGATAAATTATCAATAAAAATCATACTACGTTCATTCTTAATCTTTGGAAAGATTGGCAATTTTAAAGCCATACCAGCAAGTCTTGAATAATTCCCTCTACAGCCTTTTCCATAAACAATCGGTGGCCTTAATGTAGCGACCTTAAAAGAATCATCTGCCAATCCTTTTAGTAATTCTTCTGCTTCTAGCTTGGACTTTGCGTATGGTGTCTTTGGACTGGGTTTCGTATTTTTATCCAAAAAACCTGTTTCACTACCATAGACACCCATAGTGCTTAAAAAGATAAACTGTTTTACTCCTTCTGCTTTAGCATTCTTTGCAATCTCAACAGCAAGGTCTCTATTTACTTTAAAGTACTTATCTGAATTATTCTCTTTAACGTGAACTATAGCAGCTATATGATAAACTACATCATAGTAGCTAAATGATAAACCTCTCCATTTATTGCTTTTAACATCTATGGTATCTACCTTATATTTATCTGGCCATTGACTAACCCAACTGTCAAATGAAGTGCCTATATAGCTGTCTTTTCCTGTAATTAATATTCTTCTCACAGAGAAGCACCTCTTTTACTAGAATCTAAATTAACCAGACAATTATCTACATACTTGTCTTCACCGAACAATACAACACCAAAGGTTCTAAAGATTATCTTAATATCTAACCAGATACTAAAATGCTCTATGTAATAAACATCAAATTTGTATCTATCCTGAAGTTCTAAATATATATTACCACTTACTTGGGCAAGACCTGTCATTCCCGGTTTCATATTAAGCCTCTTTGATATTTCATCATCGTATTCCTCAAGAGAAGCTATTCTCTCTGGCCTAGGACCAACTAAGCTCATTTCACTTTTCAAAACGTTTAATATCTGTGGAATCTCATCTATCTTTGTTCTTCTTAAAAACTTACCAATGGTTGTTACTCTGTCATCATCCTTCATAACTTCTTGCCCTTTGACCATCTTTTCAGATCCAGGCTTCATAGTTCTAAACTTATACACCTTGAATAACTTCTTATTTTGTCCAGGTCTATCTTGCAAAAAGAAGATAGGTCCTTTTGAAGTTGCCTTAATTAAAAAAGCAACGATAATCCATACTGGTAAAAGTACTATTAATATTATTAAAGAAAGAATAATATCCATTAACCTTTTAATTACCCTCTGCATATTGTTCCTCTACTTCATAATCGATTGGTGTTAAATACCCATCGCATAGTTTTATTTCTCCTTCATCTGGATCAATATTAGCTGACCAAATCTTAATCACTTTGTCTCCATCTTTATAAAAAGCTCCTGGATAAGGATGTGTAACTGCTCTGACTAGTTTATCTGCTTCATCCATTTTCATTGATCTTAGTAACTCTCCATCTTCAGGTTTTCTACCTATCCACTCAGTGGCTTTAGACTCATCTTGCTTTGTTAAAACCACTCTGTTATTCACAATATTTTCCCAATATTTTGAGATCAGCTCAACATGCATTTCATCAATCTTCTTATAAAGGTCTGTCGCTGTAGCTCTTGCATCAATCTCAATAATGCTTTGACCAATAACATCCCCTGTATCTACACCTTCATCAAGCTTGAACATGGTAACCCCAGTCTTATCTAGACCTTTGATAATAGCCCAAGGAATCGATGCCCTACCTCTACCAATAGGAAGTAGTGTTGGATGCATACCTATGCATCCATTTGTCGGTGTTTCTAAAACTTTTTTCTTAGCAATCTGAGACCACCCAATAATGAAAAGCCAATCAATTTCATGCTTTTTTAGAGCTTCAATAACTTCTGGATCGTTGATGCTATTGATTTTTAGAAGTGGTGTATTCTCACTTTCTGCTATCCCATCAAGATAGATTCTACCAGATTTATTCTTAGCCCTGTCATCTTTCAGTGTGATAAGAAGATCTAATTTGCCACCGATTCTATATATTTCTTCAATACAACTTAAGCCAAGCTTGACACAAGTTGTAAATGCAACTTTATTCTTCATAATTTCAATTCCTCTCCAACTTAACACTGAGTTAATAAGAAACTAAAACCCTCTTCTAAATACACTTTCAAAACTTTCAGCATACACCATGCCAGATTGTCCACCACGATAAGCTGCTAGTCCTTTTAATGCTTCATTGCTACGTGGATGAGGATAAGGTCTCATTACTCCTCTATACATAGAGAGAGCTTCTATCTTCTTTTCAATAGCCTTTTCTCCAACCTCTATAAATGTATTAGGGCTGAACTGATTCATAGATTTATTCAATGCCCACTCCGTAGCTGAAGGCACTTCCATAAATAGTAGTTCCTTTACTGGACTGATTTCTGGTCTGCGTTGAAAAAGTCTCACTGCAGCTTGGCATGAAATAGACGTATGTAAGTGATCATTATTCAAATCTGCTGGATGGTGTGTGAACACAACTTCAGAATTAGTTTCCTCAATTGCTTTTTCTATGAACTGAACCAATTTTAGATGAGGCACTGTATTGAATTTGATATTTAAAAAATCACCCTTAATAACTCTTTTTACGCCTAATAGTCTTAGTGAATTATCAACATCCTCATGAAGTTCCTCTGTTGCAGGTCTATGATTTCTGGCACTTACCTCTCCAGACAAAATACATACATTCACTGTATGACCTTCTTGTGATAACTTATACATTGTGGCTCCTGCACCTAGAACTTCATCATCTGGATGTGCTACAACAATCAAATAATTCATAATTATACCTCTCTAAATATTACTACCTATTAAAAAAAATCTATTCTCGTGAAATACATTAAAATTTATACATGTTCTTTTACTTTAATAATTCTTAAATTTTTGTGAGCCATACAACTTCTCGAATTGGCTCATTGCGTATGTATCTGTCATACCTGCTATATAATCACAAACTGTTCTCAAAACTACTTTTTGCATTTTTACACTGTCACAGGAGCTATGTAGCTTCTTTCTTAAAAATTCTCTTGGATTTCTACAGTTTTCACTTACACTGTATATTTCTAAATAATTCTTACAAATACGTTCTATTGTGTTATCCGGTAGTTGCTGTGGGTTGCTTAGATAGGCCTTGAATAGTTGACGTATTATATAGTCTGATTTTCCATCCATACTTTGTGTCAATTCAGATAACAGAATCTTCTCATATAGAAAATCCTTAAAGTCTTTATCTTTTCTTGAAAAGTCTTTTTCAAAACCTAAAACAGTCATTAATTTCATAGTTTTTCCGGCACTTTTTTTGCTTTTACATTTATCGCTTTTAAACAGGACATCGTGTTTTCGACATAAATAATCAAATACTATGCTTTTCTTATCATGAAACTCTGCATTACAACCTATATTAAGTCTTTTTGTCAACTCCTCCAAAACACTCATTAAATGAACTATATATCTACTTGTATATAAATGAACAATTAGCTTAGAAAATAATGCTATTATCTGAGACTTATCTTTCTCTTCTTTAATTTCATTTAGAGTGTCAACCTCAGAGTTGTCATAAAACTCTTTAAAGCAACTATCAAATTTTTCTATTAACTCTTCTTTATTTATTATATTAGCATAAATTCCATCTTCAATATCATGATGTCTTTGTGCAATCTCATCAGCTATTGCAACTACTGCAGCTTCAAAAGTCCAGTCAATCGAATCTTCTAGTATTTTGTTATCATAAAATCCTAAATGAAACTTGCCGTTATTCTCACACTTTTCATTTCTGTTTTGTAGCATACATTTCTTATCTTCTCCTAAGTAACCGCACTTGCTATACTTCTTTTTGCTGTGGTTCAATACACCCCACATAGTATACTTAGTTAGATTTAGACCCTTCATATTATATAGTGTTTCTAGTTGAGATATTACTCTTAAACTTTGTAAATTATGCTTGAATCCCTTTTCACTGTCAATTAGCTCTTTATTGAACTGATAAATATCTTTACATCCATTCATAATTAAGTTCAACGTTCGTTCTCCAACATGACCAAAAGGTGTATGCCCAACATCATGTCCATAAGCTATAGACTCAACTAAAATCTCGTTTAAATTTAGTGACCTTGCAATAGTATCAGCAATTTGAGCTACTTCTAAAGTATGTGTTAAGCGAGTTCTCATATTATCATCAAATCCAGCAACAAAAACCTGAGTTTTTCCACTTAGTCTTCTAAATTCTTTAGAGTAAAGAATTCTATCTCTATCACGCTGAAATTCTGTTCGATACTTAGATAGTTCAACAGAGTCTACACGTTCAGTATGTTGAGCTGATGCTCTATAAAAATCATTTTTCATATAAACCTCCAGAGAAATATTCTACACTACAAAAACAAGAAATTCAGAATTAAAAATCTCATGGTACTATTTAACATTCATTAGATACCCACTAATAAAAAGCAAGAGTGCTACATGCACCCTACTGATAGCACTATTTAATAAAAAGCACAGCTAGATAGATGCTCTTATAATGTAGTAATTATACTGCATTCTTATTTTTTTGAGTTAATAATTACAGCAGAATCAATCTGCGAATAACTTAGTTAATTCACTTCAACTCAAATAATTGCCAATGAAGTCATTTAGCGAAGGATTAGATAATAATAACTGCTTTTTACAACGTAATTTAGCATTTTCAAAAAATGAGAATACACTAAAACTGCAACCTACTAGATTATTAAACTCCCTTTACTTAAAAAATCTTCAACCTTCATTATATCAAGTTAAGAATCATTTAAACTTAATTGATAGACATATTTATATATAAATTCAATATACTCTAGCTCTCTTAATAAACTAGATCAGTATATCTTAATGGGTCCTTTGATACGCTTAGTGTTACATTTTGAGAGGTTTTTGTTAACTTATA
>CAZJHT010000062.1:0-5564 GCA_964546025.1 uncultured Clostridiaceae bacterium | reverse complement strand
TGGCTAGTAAAAGGAAACATATCAACCGGTTGAATTTTGACAACTTCATATTCATCTTTTAATAACTCAATATCTCTAGCTTGAGTTTCAGGATTGCATGACACATATATTATTTTTGATGGAGCAAGCATTTTTGTGCTTTCTAAAAACTCTTTAGTACTCCCCTCTCTAGGAGGATCTAATACTAGAACGTCTATTTTCTGCTCTTCAATTGATAAAGCCCTCATAAACTCGCTTGCATCTGCTTTATAGATTCTTACATTATCTGTCTTATTTAATCTAGAGTTTGCTATCGCATCTTTAACTGCGTCCCCATTTAACTCTACCCCTATTACATTACTTACAAAATCGCTTGCGATAATCCCAATGGTTCCGATACCACAATAAGCATCTAATAATACCTCATCGCCTCTCAAATTTGCATATTCAATAACTTTATTATAAAGTTTTTCTGTTTGTATAGAATTAATCTGATAAAACGATCTAGAAGAAATCCGAAATTTTTTTTTGCATAGCGTGTCAACAATAAATCCGCTTCCTCTTAGGTTTCGTTCTTCATAACCTAAAACAAAACTTGTCTTTCTGTTATTTATATTCTGGACAACTGTTGAGATTTCCGGATGTTTCTTAATTAGTGCTTTTACAAACTTGTTTCTAGAAGGGAAGTAATTGCTTGCTACTACTAGAACAACCATCACTTGTCCTGATTTATGTCCAGTCCTTATTAGCACATGACGGAAGAGTCCCTCTCCCGTGTCCTCGTTATATATCTCTATCCTTGAATTATTAAGTAATCTTGTTATAGTTTCAATTATTTCATTTGCTTTTTCATTTTGTATCATACAGTTATTAATATCTACTACTTTGTGAGTGTTTTCTTCATACATGCCAGAAACTACTTTTCTTTTTCTAACTTGGAAAGTGGCATGTACCTTATTCCTATAGTTATTTGGGTTCTCCATTCCTACAATCTCTTCTATATGCCCAAACTTGCCAAGAACCTCTTCAACTTTATATTGTTTCCATTTTAATTGATCTTCATACTTAATATGCTGCATATCACAGCCTCCACACTTACTTGCATAAGGGCATTGTGGATTAATAGATTCAATTTCGTCAATTAGAAAGTTAGATCTCCTTGATTTACTCAATAGATTCATCTCCTTATAAACTAAATAATTAGTTATAACATACTTGTGATTTTGCTTCTCTTATTAAAGATATAGGGTTTATAAATCTTATAGTGGCTTTCATTAATTTCTCAACTCGCGACTATAATTCCCCTAAGCAATATATTTATCATATCATGAAAACCCTCAGACTCTCTATATCTTTAGGTTTTGTTTAGCCTCCATACTGAATAATTAAGCCATGTTGCAAATAAAGCCCACAATATATACGGAATAAAAAGCATTCCTGCAAGACTGTTGATTTCATAAAACACAACTAAATTATAAATAACTATAATATCAAGCATAATTATCCAAAGTAAAGCAATTCCTCTTTTCATGTATCTGAAAAATATTAAGCTCCACATGAAATTAAAGAAAAGATTAGTGCCGTATATTGCATAAGCAATTAATAAACTTGATGGGTTTATAACACTATTCCATATAAGATGAGAAGCTATTCCTATCATTATATAAATAGCCACCCATACTATACCAAACACCCAGCCTGGAGGATGTACTTTAGGGAGCTTTAACCTATTATATTGACTCATTGAATCACTGCTTAAACTCGAGCTTATAATACCTATAAGGTTTGGTATTAAAATGTTAATAATAATAGAAATCACAATATCACTCTTTTCTTATGTCAATTACTACAACAAAATTATTATATCATACTAAAGTGTTTAAATAACAAAAGGGCATGTTCCGAATGAACATGCCTTATAACTATCTTTGATGAAGTAACCTTTGTTTCAGATCCCACAGTTCTTGTGACAAATCTACATAATATTTATGTGGTTTTTCAAAACGCAAAACTTCTTCCCACATTGTTTCAAGCTGCTTACTACAATATTCTTTGATTTCCTCAACATCTAGTCGTGAATACACTAACTCGCCAGACATAAAAACTGGCTCCAATAATGGTTTGGCTACATAATTAGAAATTGTCTTTCTTTTCCAAATATGCACAGGATCGAACAACTCGTATTCACTAGTTTCTTCAACCCTCTCGCCTCTTAATGTAATTAAGTCTGCCATGGCTTTTCCATCTTCTTTATCATAAAATCTCCACAACTGTTTAAACCCAGGATTATTAATCTTATTAACATTCTCACTTATTTTTATCTTAGGAGATATTTCCCCATCTTTTTCTATTGCCGCTAATTTATATACTCCGCCAAACACTGGCTCTGACTTTGATGTTATTAATCTTTCACCAACACCAAATATATCAATTCTTGCTCCTTGTATCAGCAAATCTTTTATCACATATTCATCTAACGAACTTGAAGCAACAATCTTACAGTCTTTATACCCAGCTTCATCTAACATCTTTCTTGCCTGAATAGATAGATAAGCAAGGTCTCCACTGTCAAGTCTAATAGCTTTAGGCCTATAACCAAGAGGCTTAATAACTTCATCAAAGGCTCTAATAGCATTAGGAATTCCTGATCCTAGTGTGTCATAAGTGTCTACTAACAACGTACAAGTATCTGGATATACTTTTGCGTACGCTTTAAATGCAGTAAGTTCGTCTGGGAATGCTTGTATCCAGCTATGGGCCATAGTGCCTATTGCTGGCACTCCAAACTCTCTTTCTGCAAGTGTGCATGATGACCCTATACATCCTCCTATATACGCAGCCCTTGCTCCATATATTGCTCCGTCATAACCTTGAGCTCTTCTAGATCCAAACTCCATTACATCTCGACCTCTAGCTGCTCTCACTATTCTGTTTGCTTTAGTACATATTAGACTTTGATGATTAATCGTTATTAAAATCATAGTTTCCACAAGTTGAGCTTGTATAAGTGGACCTCTTACTATAACTACTGGCTCGTGTGGAAATACAGGAGTTCCTTCTGCAACAGCATATACATCACATTCAAACTTAAAGTTGCTAAGATAACTGAGAAAACTCTCACTAAACAAATTCTTAGATCGTAAAAAGTCAATGTCCTCATCTGTAAAATATAATTCTTGGATGTAGCTAATTAGTTGATCAAGACCCGCCATTATAGCAAAGCCCGCATTATCAGGAACTTTTCTAAAAAACATATCAAAATAAGCTATCTCATCTGCCATATTGTTTTCTAAATAACCATTAGCCATAGTGAGCTCATAAAAATCTGTTAGTAAAGACAAATTCCTATTTAGAAAGTACTGCCTGCCAGTATCCATTTAATCACCTTAATCTAAATTTATATTTCTTACTATCCTTATACCACTATTGTGCATCACATAAAACGAAAATAAGTTCATTACATCTGCATCATGTAGACCTAGATCGTATGTATCTACTAGTTCCTTAACAACCATAATTTCAACTTCTGTATTGTGCTGATCATAATATGCTCTGATTGACAAGGCTAACTGAAGCACGCATATGTCTGTACAATCACCTATCAAAACATAAGTTCTTTTATGAAAATTATCTTTTAACCATTCTTGAAAAGCTGGGGCATACATGCCATTTGTTGAGTTTTTCTTGATTAGCTTATACCCACCAACTTCTTTTAGTTCATCAATAATCTCAGACTCTGCTGTCCCTTCTAAACAATGCTGTATAAATGATTCAAACTCTGTGCTCTTTTGCTGATGACTATCAGCAAATGCCAATATTTCCATTCCATTGACTTTAAACTTTTTTGCTAATGCAGTAACGCCTGGAATCAGACTGTTTATTCTTTGGTCCATTAGTGCTCCATTTTTTACAAAACCATTTACCATATCCATTATCATAAGAACTGTATCTTTTTGTTTTATCTCCTCAAAATCTATAGTAGGAGGATTTTCAAAGATTTCATAAGCCCCTTTAATGAACACATTGCCTCTTTTCTCCATTGTATTTCTATCCACCATAAAAACACCTCTCTTAACTTAATATTTTACTTGCTCATAAATCCTTGCTACTATTTATTGAGCAAAACCTCTAAAGCATTTGCTATAATCTTGATATGATCAAACGCAATTCCCTTAGAACATAAAATCTCATATCGCTGAGATATATCTACATTCTTACAAATCTTAACTTTGCCAACTAGTCTTTCACTCTTTCCTATAAAATCAAAATTTATAATATCATCAATATACTCATATCGAACAGTAAACAAACCCGCCTCACTTGCGTCATCTGACGCCTGAATATCTCCATCATCAATTTCCCCAACACCTAGATAAGCCATTGATATTATGCGTGTCCTTGGGTCTCTGTTGGGGTTATCATACAAAGCCAGCTGCTCTAAGAATACCTCTTTAATTCCTGTTTCTTCATCTAGCTCTCGATGAGCTGCCTCTAAAAGAGTTTCTCCTTCATTTAGAAATCCACCAGGCAAAGCCCACCAGCCCTTATTAGGATAGTTCTTTCTCTTAATCAACAGGAGTTTATATTCACCTATAGGCTCATCTATGGGTACAAATAAGACAATATCCGCTGTAACGGAAGGCTTCCAATATTTACTGCTATCATATTTAACCAAAAATTTACTTTCATTTTCTTCCATATGTATCAATCCTAGCTATTTACTATATCTTATTACTAAAGTCTACTTAAGTCAATTATTTAGACACTAGAAAGACCTACGCGATTTATTATCCCATAACAATCTTGACCAATTAAGTATGGTTTGTGTGTGTTAATATTTTACTCAAATTTAATTAGATATGCAAGTAGTTTTCTTCAATCAACTATTTGATGTTAATAAATCTTTTGTTGACACCTCAAAAAGTTTACAGTACTATTGCTTTCACAGCAAATAAACTGATAGCTAAGTAAGATAAGGAGAAGAAACGATATGAAAAGAATTGAAGTAGTTAGAAAGCATATTGACGAAATATTATTAAATGTACCAGATAATTTTATGAGAAGGTGTGGTTATTTACACTTATATGGTGTTTCCCAAGCTTGTACTATGATAGCTATGAAGCGAAATGAAGATGTTGAACTTGCTACTATTGCAGGCATGCTACATGATATTTACACTTATGCCAAGATGGACTCTAAAGATCATGCACAAAAGGGTGCTATAATGGCAAAGGAAATCTTAGTCTCTATGAAGCTGTTTGATGAAAAAGAAATAAACCTTATCTGTAACGCTATACATAACCATAGTGATAAAACTAGAACGCATTCTTCATTTAGTGAAGTTTTAATTGATGCAGACGTCCTTCAACATTGTTTATATAACCCTTATCATGACATAGCTACCCATGAAGTAGAAAGATTTCAAAATCTCAAAATAGAATTTGGCTTTTAACAAAAATATAAACACTTAATGGTATAGCCTTTAGTACTTTATTAGTTAAAATTTATCATTCAATAAATAATCATTTAGTACTTGAATAAGAGAACTAGTAAATAAATACTTTAAAAATAAAAAAGACGCTACA
>CAZJHT010000061.1:0-6663 GCA_964546025.1 uncultured Clostridiaceae bacterium | reverse complement strand
TAAATCTTTTTTCTCTAGTCTGATGAAAAAAACTTATTTTTGTCAACAACCTCAGTCATTCCATGCTCAGGAATGACTCTTTTATTTTAAATGTCTTCAAGTAACTTATCTTTAGATTGTCTAGCTAGCATATGGATTATTGTTGCACTCATTTTAATACCATCATAAAAATCACTAAGCCCCATGTTTTCATTTGGAGAATGATTATTTTCATCAGCATTTGCAAAGGGCACCCAAATTGAAGGAAGTTTTAAATGCTCAGTAATGAGATAATCTGGAGCACTTCCGCCTAATCTAGGCTGGACAACTGGTTCCATATGACTCCCAATTCTAACTGCCTCAACTACAGCTCTGCTAATATTAAGCTCTGCAGATGTTTTAGTAGGTATAAGGTCTCCATATCTTCTTATTTTTGCTTTAGGATAACGCTCTTTTACGAAAGATTCCAAGCAATTAAAGATTTTATCGGGATCTTGATTAGGTACTAACCTAAAATCAATTTTCACATTAGCTCTAGCTGGAATAATTGTTTTAGAACCTGCTCCTTGATAGCCTGAACCTATTCCACATATATTTACGGTAGGCTCAAACATAAGTTTGTGCCAAAAGTCTTCATTTGTCATTGAAGTATCTTTTAATTGCATTTGCTCAAGATATTCCACTTTAGCAAAAGGCATATTCTTAATAAGCTCTTTTTCATATTCTGTTGCTGGTAAGACATCATCATAAAAGTGTGGTATTTTACAATCCCCATCGCTAGGATACATTTCATTGAGTAATCTTATCAAATCCCATGCAGGTGTTGGAGCTACATTACCATTATTTCCTGAATGTAAGTCAGCTTTTGCCCCTTCTAGCTCAATCTCAGCATATAACAAGCCTCTTACACCAAAGAAAACTACAGGTCTTCCTGAAGGGTGCTTTGGGCCATCTGAACTTATAGCTACATCAGCTTTTAGCATTTCTCTGTGTTCTTCTATAAACTTTGGCAGGCTCTCAGAACCACTTTCTTCTTCTCCATCAAGAATAAACTTCACATTTATATCTGGCCAACCTTCTTTTTTTAGGGCAGCAGCTGCTAAAATATGAGCCATAAACTGGCCTTTATTATCACCGCTACCTCTAGCAAAGATTTTCCCATCTCTAATTGTAGGTTCAAAAGGATCACTTAACCATTCTTCAAGTGGCTCAGCAGGTTGGACATCATAATGCCCATAGATTAGTATTGTAAGTGCATCAGGGTTAGCCATAATTTCTCCATAAACTACAGGTAACCCTTCAGTATCGATTTTCCTAGCCCTTATTCCTAAGCCTTTCATAATACTAACAATAAGGTCAGCACATTTATCAACACCCTCTCCTGTAGCACTAATGCTCTTTTGCCTGATTACGTCAAACAGCAAATTTAAGTGTTTTTCTTCATTTTGGCCTAAGTACTTCACGATATTATTCAAACTCAATATGCTCACTCCTATTTTCTTATGGTATTATTATCTTATATGAAGAAAGTTTGTGCAAATAGTTTATTAAATTAATATGTTAGGGTGATACAATGAGTAAGATATATGCAATAGCAGATTTGCATTTTTCAGGAAAGCAAGATAAACCAATGGGTGTATTTGGGGCTCACTGGGAAAATCATCAAGAAAAAATAATTGAAAATTGGAAAGAAGTTGTTAAAAGTTCTGATATAGTGTTAATTCCCGGAGATATAAGTTGGGCTATGTATTTAAAAGAAGCAATGAGTGACTTAGAAATAATTCATAAACTTCCTGGGAAAAAGATTTTGTTAAGAGGTAACCATGATTATTGGTGGGAAAAGATAAAACATCTTAATAGTCTTTATGAAAATATGATGTTTTTGCAAAACAATTCTTTTTGTCTTGATAGTCACTGCATAGCGGGAACTAGGGGATGGATTTGTCCAGGTAGTAAAAACTTTACTGATAATGATTTTAAAATTTATCAACGTGAGATAATTAGGCTAGAGTTATCACTAAAATCAATAAAAGAACTTAAAGACGTAATTGTTATGATGCACTACCCTCCATTTAATGAGAAAAATGAAGACAGTGGGTTTATTGAGGTTTTGCAAAAGTATAACGTTAAAAAAGTTGTTTATGGACATCTTCATGATACTTACTCATTTAATAATACAATCATAGGAGAAAAATGGGGTATTGATTTCCAATTAGTTAGTGCTGATTATCTTGAGTTTAGTCCGGTGGAGGTAAGAGTATGATAGACTATCATATTCATTTGGAAAGAGGTAAATATACAGATTCTTGGTTTGATAGGTTTATTAAGGTTGGCAAAGAAAGAGGAATTGAAGAGTTTGGTTTTGTAGAACACCTTTATATCTTTACTGAAGCTAGTCATTTGCTTTATCAAAACGAACATGTTTTATCAATGCAAAATAAATCTATTGATGAGTATTTTGATTTTTTAAGGAGTAAACAAGCAGGTAACAATATTAAGATAGGCATTGAGGTAGACTATATAGAAGAACGGGAAGACCAAATCTATAGTTTTGTTAAAGATCTTGATGTAGATTTTTTAATTGGGTCTGTGCACTATCTTAAAGACTGGGCATTTGACCTTGATAAAAATTGGCCTACAGATAACTATGAAAAAGTATATTGTGAGTATTATGAGACTTTGCTTAAATTAGCAAAAAGTAATATCTTTGATATACTAGGTCATCCAGGTAATATAGCTTATTTTGGGTATGGTCCAAGTAAAGAAATTGAAGAAGATATTGTTAAAGATTTTTACGAAAAGTTAGCTAAAGAAGATATTGTTCTTGAGATTAATTCAGGAGGTTTATATAGACCAGCTAAAAGAATTTTTCCTCAGCAGAAATGGTTTGATTATATTCATAAGAAAGGAATACAGGTAACTGTATCATCTGATGCACATAACCCAGAAAATGTTGGGTATGCCATTAACAATGAGGTAGTCCCAGCACTTAAAAGTGCTGGGTACACTCATTTAGTTAGTTTTAATAAAAGGAAAAAACAATTTAAGCCAATTACGGTGCATAAATAGCTTAAAACTTAGCTTTTATTGAGTGCGATATTACCGCACTCTTTTGTTGTAAATAAAAAAGAACTAAGTGATCAATCACATGTCCTTGAAAATATTTGTCAAAGTATTATTAATTACAAAGGATGTAAATGATAATAACTTTAAGACATCGACAGTGATTATAGACCTTATTATTAGGTATGTCAACACCCAATTTTTTGTAAATTATGCATTATAAAAGATGTTGTTTATTGTTGAAATTATCAGAATATTAAGATGATTATGCTATGAGAAGTTGTATTTATAAAATAGAAAAATATCATATTAATTAGGGATTAGGGTAGCTTAAAGAAGGTGATTCTAAATTTATCTCGAATACCTAAATATAAACTATTTAGGAGGGTGAACTAACTTGAAAACACCACAAGAATATTTAGGTTTTATGATTGGAGAAGATAGAAAGTTAGCAGATTGGAATCAAATTACTGAGTATTTTGAACATTTAAGTCAAAGTGACAGAATGGTTCTTAACCAGTATGGAGAATCAACAGAAGGAAGAAAAATGATATATGCGATTATATCAAGTCCTGATAATTTAGCTAATTTAGAGGAGTATAAGACAATACAGAAAAAGCTGGCAGACCCAAGAAAGTTAAGCGATGAAGATGCTATGGAGCTTATTGAAAAAGGGAAAAGTATAGTTTTAATAACATGTAGTATTCATGCAACTGAAGTTGGTGGTGCTCAAATGTCAATGGAGTTAGCTCATGAGTTGATGACTCGCAGTGATGATGATGTAAAAGAAATACTTGATAATAATATTTTTATTTTTGTGCCATCGCTAAATCCAGATGGACTTGATTTAGTAGTAGATTGGTATAAGAAAACTTTAGGAACTAAAGCAGAGGGCACAAATCCACCATTTTTATATCAAAAATACACTGGGCATGATAACAATAGAGATTGGTTTATGCTAACTCAAAAAGAAAATTATAATACAGTAAAGAACATACACAACGAGTGGCATCCACATATTGTCCATGATCAGCACCAAATGGGAAGCTATGGATATAGATTTATTTTGCCACCATTTATAGATCCTTATGACCCAAATGTAGATCCAATTTTAGCCCAACAAGTAAACACTTTGGGAACTTCAATGGCTGCTGCATTAACAACTAATGGGAAGGTTGGAGTTGCAACAACAGTAGGTTTTGATGCATATTCTCCATCAAGAGCTTATCAACACTATCACGGAGGGGTGAGGATTTTATCAGAAGCCGCTAGTGTAAAACTAGCTACTCCTATTGAGATTGACTTTGAAGAGATAACAGGATATGGCGGAGGAAACGCTCAAAACTCTGGATATAATCATGTAGAAATCTGGCCAGGAGGCACATGGTCGTTAAGAGATATTGTGGAATATGACAAAATAATAGCTTTTGCTTGTTTGCAACATGCTGCTAAATACAGAAAAGATTGGGTTAAAAATTTCTATAGAATTCATAAGAGAGCTGTAGAAAGAGAAGATAGCCCTTATGCATTTATCATCCCAGCAAATCAACGAGATCCATTCACTGCTTTTGAAATGATACAAGTGCTGGAAAATGGTCTTGTAGAGATTGAAAGAGCAATCGCTGATTTTAAAGCTGATGGAAAGGAATATGAGGCAGGTTCGTTAATTGTAAAGGTAAGGCAACCTTATGGAGGATATGCAAAAACACTTCTTGAAGTACAAGAATATCCAGACTTAAGGCTATATCCAGGGGGTCCTCCAAAAAGACCTTATGATATGACTGCGCAGACCTTACCGCTACAAATGGGGGTAGAATGCATACAAGTTGAAAATGAATTTAGTGTTGAGACAGAACTTTTATCTCAGTTAACAGAAGATGACTTTTCATCAATCTATCCACATGATGAAGGTGGAGAGTGGACTTATATAAGACCAGAAACCAATAAGGCATATAAGCTTGTAAATGAGCTACTTGCTAATGGAGAAACTATTTACAGGCTTGAAAAAGAAGCTGAAGGGTTGCCTGTAGGTACCTTTATTCTAAAAGATAAATTGTTAGAACCTATCTCTGGAGTTGTTGGACATATGAAGTCATCATATGGTGCCCTTAAAATGATTAAGAAAGCACCAAAGGTTGGTTTATATAGATCTCATGCTCCTTCAACTGATGAAGGTTGGACAAGGTTTATTTTTGAAGACTATGGGTTTGATTTTGAAAACTTCACAAACCAAGATATTTATAGTAATAGATTAGGTAAGTACGATGTTATAGTTTTACCACAGAATAGGATGCCAATATTGGTGGATGGTTTAGGAAAAGAATATCCTGAAGAGTATCAAGGAGGGCTTGGAGAGAAAGAACTTAAAACACTTTTAGAGTTTGCTAAGCAAGGTGGTACAGTCTTAGCCTTTGATAGCGTTTGCCCAGAAGTCATAAAACATTTCTATTTGCCTGTAGAGGATGTTGTAAAATCACTACCTGATGAAGATTTCTATATCCCAGGATCATTCTTAAGAAGTGTTCTTGACTTACGCAGACCAATTACTTGGGGGATGGATAGAGAGGCTTCTATTTTATTCTTGCGCAGTCCTGTGTTTGACATTAAAGGTGAGGGAGTATTTTCAGTAAGTAAATACCCTGGAGAAGAAATTTTACTAAGTGGTTGGGTATTAGGAGAGAATTACCTAGCTTATAGGTCAAACTTAATAGAAGCAGAAGTAGGAAAGGGTAAAGTTTACTTGTATGGTATGAGACCTCAGTTTAGAGCACAAGCAAGAGGAACATATAAACTAGTCTTTAATGCCATAATAAATAGTCTATTAGTTTAGACATTGAGAGAAGGGTTTGACTTGAAAAAACCAGTGTTGATGCTATTCATCTGCCTTTTGATATTTAGTGGATGTATAAGCGAAGGCGAAATAGCAAAAGAAGACTTGTTCTTATCAAGCTTGAAAAATAGCAACATATCAGATGAGGGCGAGACGCGAATCAATTTTTTAGATTTTGCTAGGCATAATGTGTGGGTGTATTTACCTGTATTCTCAGATAAAGAAGAGTTTGTTTTAGAGGAGGAGTTTAGCCATCCGAAGTATGCTTTTGCTATTTATTATGCCCTTCAACTGTCTGGCAAGTCATTAAACAGAGAAGAAGTAGAAGTAACTATGAATGATATTTTTGGTATTGAACCAGATAAAATTAATCATCAAATGTTTCATAAGCTAGCTCTTTATGACAATGATACTTATTCACTTTGGATTGAAGGGTCAAGAGACCTTTTAAGAGAGTTTTATCTACTACGAGAAGTTAAAATAGAAGATGAATACTTTATAATTGAGTGGACAAATCATTATTTTAATGACTCTGACATATATGAACCATTAGAAAATGAATTATGGTTAGCAGATAAAGCCATTAGTATGGATTTAGATATGTTAGAGGCAGCTAGAGAACTTGTTAAAAGTAATGAAATGAGTGAATTAACAGGGGAGAGGTATCAAACAAAGATAAAAATATCAGGAAATGAATATGGGTTTGAGGTAATTTCAAACCAGATTATAAAGTAAAAAAGCCCATTAATGGGCTTTTTTTTACTTTATAATATTAATAAACTCTTCTACTA
>CAZJHT010000060.1:0-6678 GCA_964546025.1 uncultured Clostridiaceae bacterium | reverse complement strand
GTTTATGAATAGAAAATTGTTTGAAATGAATGGGTATGTTAAAATAATTAGGGAATATTGAGAGTGAATGAGGAGAATTTGATGAAAGAATTAAGAATAGGTGAGCTAGTGAGCTTGCCAATAGTACAAGGTGGTATGGGTGTAGGAATCTCATTAGCTGGCTTAGCTTCAGCTGTTGCAAATCAGGGAGGCATAGGAGTTATTTCTACTGCAGGAATAGGCATGGATGAAAAAGACTTTTATCAAAATTTTGAGGAAGCTAATATTAGAGCCTTAAGAAAAGAGATTAGAAAAGCTAAAGAACTGACAAAGGGAGTTCTAGGTGTGAACATAATGGTTGCTATGTCTAACTTTAAGGACATGGTTACAACTGCAATAGATGAAAGAATTGATGTTATATTTTCTGGTGCTGGCTTACCGCTAGAATTACCAAAGTATTTACCAGAAAACTCAAAAACTAAGCTGATTCCAATAATATCTTCTGCAAAAGCTGCCAGAATCATAACTAAAATATGGTTAGATAGGTATGATTATTTGCCAGATGGGTTTGTACTAGAAGGGCCTAAAGCTGGTGGACATTTAGGATATAAACATAAGCAATTAGATGATGCAAAGTTTCAGCTAGAGAAAACAATTCCAGAAGTATTAGAAGTTTTACGAGGGTTTGAAGAAACTCACAATAAAAAAATTCCACTTATTGCAGGTGGAGGTGTATATACAGGAGAAGATATTTATAAAATTTTACACCTTGGCGCTTCTGCTGTTCAAATGGGTACAAGATTTGTAACGACAGAAGAGTGCGATGCTTCACCTGAGTTTAAAAAGACTTATATAGATGCAAAAAAAGAGGATATAGGTATAATAAAGAGTCCTGTCGGAATGCCAGGCAGAGCAGTAATAAATGATTATATAAGAAAAGTTGAAAAAGGTGAAAAAATGCCTTACACCTGTCCATATCATTGTATTTCTACTTGTGAATACAAGACTAGCCCGTATTGTATTTCTTTGGCATTAATAAATGCACAAAAAGGAAGGTTAGCACATGGATTTGCTTTTGCAGGAACTAATGCTTATAGAGCAAAAGAAATTATAACAGTAAAACAGCTCTTTGAGGAACTAAACTCAGAATATCAAAAAGCTAGTGAGAAAAGTAACTCATAATTTAGTTAGAAGCCTTTTAGTTTATAGTTTGTAATCAATAGTTTATAAGTTTATAGTTGTCTGAATTTACTTAGTAAGGAGATATATTATGACTAGAAAAATGACATTGACAGTTACAGATGTAAGAGCTAGCCAAAACACTCAACTATTGTTAGAAAGATCAAATTTAGAACAATCTACAGAAGTAAGGGTAATTAGTGAGAAGCTTGAGAATGACCCAACTAATTCAGAGCTATGGATGCAAAAAGGATTAGGCCTAGCTAAACAGATGTTGTTTAGAGAAGCTGTTGAAGCATATTCTATTGGTTTAACTCATGATCCATTTAATGCTTTGCTCTTAAGACATAAGGGCCATAGGCTAATATCACTATACCGTTTTGAAGAGGCAGCTTATGACTTAGAGTTGTCTTCAAGAATTGATCCTAGCAACTGGGATACATGGTATCATTTAGGTTTAGCATATTATCTTATTGGAGATTTTAGTAGAGCAAGGTTTGCATATTATAGATGTTTAGAGATAACAGACTATGAGAGTGAGAGTTTAGTAGCTGTTATAGATTGGCTGTATTTAACTCTGAAAAGACTTGGTAGAGATAGTGAAGTAGCAAGATTATTGGACTTAGTTGATGAAGATACATCTGCAGGAGAAAATTATGTATATAAAGATAGGATATTAATGTACAAAGGTCAGCTGAGCTCTGAACAAGTATTGGATTATGAGGGAAAAGACTTAGCGGATTTAGAGCTAGCCACGCAAGGATACGGAGTTGCGATGCATTATTATTTTAATAGTGACAAAGAGAGAATGAAAGAGTTGTTCGATTTAATTTTAGAGCATAACACTTACTGGTCTGCTTTTGGATATATTGCTGCTTACCAAGACAACAAGAGGTTATAATTCTGATGAGATTACTTATGTAATCTCATTTCTGTTAGAGGGGGGTGCTGTATGAGAATAGGAGTAATATCAGATACTCATTGTAAAGATGAAAAATGCAACCTTGAACTACTTGAGAATTATTTTAATGATATAGGCATTGTAATTCATGCAGGAGACGTTGGCCATATCTCATGCTTGAAATATTTAAGTAAGTTTGGCGAAGTAACTGCAGTTGCAGGGAATAATGATTTACACTTAGATTACCTTGAAGATGTGCAAGAACTAAAAATAAGAAATAAAAAAATCAGTGTTATTCATGGACATCAATTTGCTCCATGGGCAATAGAAAAAGAGGTTGTGAAGAAATTTGGCAGTTCTGATATAATAATCTTTGGGCACACCCATGTTCCTTTAATTGAAAAGGTCAATGGAAAGATATTAATTAATCCAGGCTCATATAATCGTCCTAGAACAAAAAATAGGAAGAAAACTTTTATGATACTGGAGATTTCACGTGAAATCAGTATAGATTTGATTGAGCTATAGTAATAGAAAAACTTGAATGCATCATCAATGTTTTTATTTCAATAAGAAGTTACAAGACTTCAATCATATCAGCAATTTCTAAAAGGAGTATTAATTATATGGATAAAGATAAGTTGAAGTATTTATGGAAAAAAGAAGAGCCTAATGAGTTTATTGGCTGGGACTTTTCACACATAAAAAATAGATACTGTTCAGAAGAACTACCTTGGGACTATAAAAGTATAGTCAAATCTTACTTGAAAGAAAACATGAGCTTATTAGATATGGGAACAGGTGATGGTAAGTTTCTATTATCTCTTAACCACCCTTATAAAAAAACTTCTGTTACTGAAAAATATGAACCTAATTATAAACTTTGTACAAAAGAGCTGGAACCTCTTGGAATTGAAGTTAATAGAGTTATTTCTGATACGGATTTGCCTTTTGATAACAATAAGTTTGATCTAGTAATAAATAGACATGAATCTTTTGATGTTAGTGAAGTGAAAAGAATTCTAAAACCTGACGGTGTCTTTATAACACAGCAAGTAGGAGGCAGAAATAATATTTGTCTTTCAAAAGCTTTAATTAAAGATTATAAGCCTCAGTTTTTAAATAATGAATTACAGATTGTTAAAGAAGACGTAGCAAAAAATGGATTTAAAGTTATATATTCAAACGAATTTTTGCCACAGCTGAAGTTTTTCGATATTGGTGCTGTGATATATTTTGCAAGTATAATAAAATGGGAATTCCCTAATTTTTCTGTCGACAATAATTTTGATGAGTTATATGCTTTGAGCGAGACATTAGATAAAAAGGGATTCATAGAAAGCAGAGAGCATCGTTTTATTATTGTTGCTAAACTTAATAAAAATTAATCCAACAATTAAAGAAGCTTATCAGAAATAATAGTGTAGATAATTTGACAGAATTAACCAGAACACAAATACTGTCAACCATTTAGTAAATAATGGTTGACAGTATTGTTTGTTAAGAGTAGTATTTTTCCTGAGGTGATCTGAATGACTCAAAATAAAGTGCTTTTGTACTTAGAAGAGAATAAAGGAAGCACTGTGACAGGTGGTCAAATGGCTCAAAAGCTTAATGTTAGTAGAACAGCTATTTGGAAGGCAATTCATAAGCTTATATATGAAGGACATGACATTGAAACTTTACCTAATAGAGGGTACAGACTTAAAGGAGATAGCGACGGTCTTTCTATAAAGCTAATACAAGAATATAAAAGGTTTAATAAGATTGGGAGAGATATAATACTATTAGATAGTGTGGACTCAACAAATAGCTATCTTAAAATGCTAGATGATAGTTCTCTTGATGAAGGAAAAGTGGTTATCTCAAATGAGCAAACTGCTGGAAGAGGAAGAATGGGAAGGCAATTTCTATCTAATGCAAATGAAGGTATTTACTTAAGTATTCTTCTTAAACCAAGTTTAGGAGTGCAAAATGTACAATTAATTACAATTTTAGCAGCAGTTTCTGTAAGAAATGCAATAAAGACTGTTTGCAATTTTGCCCCAGATATTAAATGGGTTAATGATTTATATGCAAACGGGAAAAAGCTATGTGGCATATTAACGGAAGCTTCTATTTCAGCAGAGATTGGATCAGTGGAAAGTGTGTATCTAGGAATAGGAATTAACACTGGAGTAGTAGATAATGAAATAAAAAATATTGCAACTTCAGTGTTTGAAGTAACACAAAAAAGAGGAGTTAGAAATCAACTAATTGCAGAGATATTAAGTGAGCTTGAGGAAAAGTATTTGGCCTTTTATAGCAAGAATGAAATTAGTGAAGTTATATCTGAATATAAGCACAATCTATTATACATGAACGAAGAGGTAACAATTAGAGTGAATAATCAAGAAATGAATGCTAAAATAATTGATATAGATAATAGCGGTGCACTTATTGTGAGTAAGAATGCTACTGGTGAGAAATTAAGGATAATATCGGGAGAAATAGTAGAAAGGCCAGGAGGCAAAACTCATGAAAAGTAGGGCAAGCATTAATGTCCATGAGATGGTGTTAGCAGGAGTATTTGCTTCTATAACAGCTGTGCTTTCACAAGTAGCCATTCCACTACCCTTTTCGCCAGTACCTATTTCAATGGGTATATTAGCAGTATATTCGGCAGCTATTTTGCTTTCGAGGAGAGCAGCAGTTTTATCACAGGTTATTTATTTATTTTTAGGAGCAATAGGGGTGCCTGTTTTTGGAAATTTTCGTGGAGGTTTGTCTGTTATTGTTGGGCCTACAGGAGGATATTTATTAGCTTATCCTATTGTAGCATTTGTTATATCATATTTTATTGATAAGATAACCGATAAAGAGAACGAAAATACTAACTATATAGTGAGGCAAATAAAAAGACTATTTATAATTAGTTTTGCTCACTCTTTGCTTTATGCAATGGGAACACTTTGGCTATCAATATTACTTAAGATAAGTTTTCAAGAAGCATTGATTATTGGAGTAGTACCATTTATAGTACTAGATTTTGTAAAAATAATATTCACGATTTTTGCGATTTTCACATTAAAAGAAAGATTGAAAAAACTAGGTTTATTATCAAGTAGTTGACATTAAACTGCGTAAAGTTTCTAATATAATTGAAAAAAGAATTAAGAATAGTCCTATATTAAACGACCACAAGATATAAGACGATAATTTACTATTACTTTGAGAGTTAAAGCTAAATATCACTAGTAAGGTAAGTAAAAGAATCAGATACCAGTAAATAGTTTTAGAGGAGCGTAAAATATGGCAGTGCAAATAGGCAAAATATATAGTATAAGTATTGAATCACTTACACATAATGCGGAAGGTGTAGGACGAGTAGACGGCTTTACAGTTTTTGTTCCAGAAGCTATTCCTGGGGATACAGTGGAAGTTAAGGTTATTAGTAAAAAGAAAACTTATGCAAGAGCACTTATAACAGGAATAACAAAAGCTTCAAAGGATAGAGTAGAGCCATTTTGTCGCTATTACTCTGAATGTGGGGGGTGTCAATTACAACATCTAGATTACAAGAAACAGCTCTTATACAAGAGCCAGCTAGTAAAAGAAGCATTTAGTAGAATTGCAGGTATTGATGTGTGCGTTGCTCCGACAATTGGTATGGAGAACCCTCACAATTATCGTAATAAGAGTAGTTTGCCGATTAGTGGGGAACAAGGAAAGATTGAAATGGGGTTTTACAAAAAAAGAAGTCATGACGTAATAAGTATAGAGGAATGCCCGATTCAACTAATGAGTATTAATGAAGTTATGAAAATATCTAAGAGATTAATAAATGAACTAGAAATAGCACCTTATTGTGAACATGATCATTCTGGTGATTTAAGACACTTTGTTGTACGTGTTGCGCCTAACACTGGAGAAGTACTATTGTCCCTAGTTTCTAAGAATTTCAACAACAAATTTAACGAGTTTGCTGTAATGATAGCTGATTTAGTGCCCTCTATAAAAGGTGTCATTTTAAACGTAAATGATAAGAAGAGTAATGCTATATTTGGAAGTGAAAATCATCTCTTATGTGGAAATAGTTCCATTGTTGATGAAATGCTTGGGTTAAAATTCAATATCTCTGCTACATCTTTTTATCAAATTAACGGTGAGCAAACAAATAAACTTTATAAAACTGCCATAGATAAAATCAATTTCAAATGTAATGAAGTTGTAATAGATGCATATAGTGGTACAGGCACAATAGGTATGATTATGTCTAGTGCAGCAAAAAAAGTGATAGGAATAGAAGTAGTCAAAGCAGCCGTAACTGATGCTGTAAAAAGTTCAGGAATAAACCGTATTGATAATATTAGTTTTATACAAGGTAAAGTAGAAAATGTAATCGGAAACATGACAGAAATCATGGATTCTTCTACAGTTTTAGTTGTAGACCCCCCTAGAAAGGGTTGTGATATTGAATTTATTAATGCAGTAGGTAAATCAAACATAACGAAGCTTCTTTATATATCATGCAACCCATCTACTTTAGCGAGAGATGTTAAACTGCTTCTAAAGTTTGGATTTATGGTGAAAGACAGTGTTCAGCCAGTAGATATGTTCCCGCATACCAGTCATGTGGA
>CAZJHT010000059.1:0-6887 GCA_964546025.1 uncultured Clostridiaceae bacterium | reverse complement strand
TATTGTTGATCCGATCCTTTAATTGTCTAGGGCTACTGATTCTCATGTCAACTCCTCCATATATTTTCGAACCAAATCTTTGATATTAAAAACCTCGGCATATTTAAGTAGTTTAGAATAATCTGCTCCGGGAGTTTTCAAATATCTTTTAACTGCTTCATTCACTAAATCAGTATCTAGCTGATCTTTCTTTTTTAAGCAGTCACAAATGGTTCTTTCTTTATCGTATACATAGATTTGATGTCCAAATGGGGTCTCCATGATAATCCTCCCAACCGTATGCAGCTTCTCCGCAATATAAAAGAACTTGTATTTTTCTTTCTCTTTAAGGAGCCTAGTATTGTATCCTGATGGAATTGTCAGCATTAATTGGAAAGGTGTCCTATCTGTTAAATCGTGAAAATATAATGCTGTCTCGTGAGAAAAGATACCTTTTTTACATCTGTACTGAGTTAAAAAGTACTCATCTTCCATCTGATCAGGGTCCATATATAACCCTTGCTCAAGTTTTTCAATTTCACCAGCCTGATACATGCGTTGTAGAGTTTTATAAGCCACACCAGCTTCTTTAGCTTCACCTGATGTCAAGATACCTTTGTTGTCTTGCAATAGTTTAGTCACTAAATCCTTTTGAGTCATCAAATCACCTCCTCATTTGTCATATTAGTTCGTAAATATAGTACTATATACGAACCAATATGACAACTATTTTTTTGCTGATTATTAGGAGATGAATCATTTTTATCTTTTTTTTATAAAATATACTTTATGTTAGCTCAATTTACAATACGATTTTGTCATTCTTGTTCGTAAATATTTATTTTGTACGCGCAGAAATGACACCTATAATCACGCTGGAATTACATCATCACCCTCTGTGTCAGACTAGTTGTCGTGTAGATGATATAATAAAACGAAGGAGAAGTCTCCATGGCAAAGAAAACCACATACACAAAAAATTACAAGAAAAGAGTAATGAGCAGATTACAAGCACCCAACAGTGAAGCTGTTTCTGCTGTATCAGCAGAAACAGGGATACCTAAGAGCACTCTATACACATGTTGTAAACACAGGAGTTGAATTATACAATCATAACTGAAATAATTAAAAATAGTTCCTTAATTTCTTTTAATGAAATGTTACACTAAGATTATTACGACGGGGAGAGTTGAATACAAGACCAAGAGATTTTTATGATATTTATATTTTGACAAAAACTCAGAGTTTTGATCTTCTAATTTTTCAAGAGGCCCTTAAATCAACAGCAGCACATAGAGAA
The DNA here is from genome assembly GCA_964546025.1 of uncultured Clostridiaceae bacterium. Lineage (GTDB taxonomy): Bacteria > Bacillota > UBA994 > PWPR01 > PWPR01 > PWPR01. Next base: position 5,608 of record CAZJHT010000059.1, on the reverse strand, counting down.
ACTTCTCATATACTTAATGATATCAGTAAAAGAATCGAAGAAATTGGAAACAGTGAAACCCTTAAAGAAAGATGGAGCAAGTACACCAAAGATTATAGATACGCTAAAGATATTGTATACGATGACATCATTGATGCAATAGATAAGTTAGCATTGGAAATTTAAAACAACTTACAAAGGTACAAAAATACTTATTAAAAATGTAGTTTAAGTATTTTTGTACCTAGAACTGCTTAAAATGAAAGCATTTTGTGAAGATTGCAAAACATCATAACTACCACTACCTTAGTAATGTTAAGAATTAAATCCACCTCATTTGATTCTAATAAATCTGATACTCTTTTAAACTCTGCTATTTTGAAAATTAAAATAGACATCTACAGTATAGAGGTCTTCCAACATTAGTTATTTTAGCAGTAATGAAATCTACTCTTTTGTTCTACAAAAAGAACCTATCCCTTTCTAAAATAACTTCAAACATTCAGTTTTTACACCTTATTTACATTTATTTACATTTTTTTCATTTATTATAAAGTGCTCAGAGTTCTATAACAATAATTAAGATACGCTCTATTTATTAATTAATGTAGCAAGTTGTCTTGAGTTGATGAAATCATAATATGAGTTGTTAATTTTTTAGTGGACCATTCCATTACTTATTATAAAAAATAGATGCATTCTGTGTTGCATCTATGCTTTTCATGCATCACAGAATGCATCTTGCTATATTTTTTTCTATTAATAAATAGCAGAACTAATCAACTAGGTCTAAACAAACATCCGGACCACGGTTTGTCGATTGTTCCACTATATTTTTAAACTAATAATGATGTTGGCTTTTATTCACCAACACCATTTATTATAGAGTCACAATTCATTCTTCTTAACATCATATACTATATCAGACTATCAACTACACTTTACTTCACACTTTCCTTCATTCAGATTACGAATACAATTTATTAAATAAGTCTTTCGAATAATCTTTGATATCAGAAAGGTTTAGCATCTTATATTTTTCTTTGACGCTATTAAAGTATGAGCTTATCTCTTCCTTTTCGATAATTCGATCAGAGCTTTCCCAATCCTTCAAGCCACTTCTGGCCACTCGCCAAGGTTTTTCTAAATGTGTCATACTTTCTAAAACCTTGCCACTGTAGCAGCCAAAATATAAAATAATGTGGTCAAGTAATTCTTTTTCATCCTCAGACAAATTAATGTTCTCAAAGGATAAATCTTTCTCTTCAATCGGATTAAATCCATAGCATTTGTATTTCTCATAAATATTTCGATATACAGGACCATGCATCCAAGCTTCGCAATCTTCTTCAAATATAAAAATATCTGCAAAAGCTTTTTGAAATCCCTGAGCAAAATATAACAATTTTTGTAATGCAAGCGGTGTGATCTCTGATGTCTGCATTAGTAAATATCTCACTCCTGACTCAAGTTTGCTTATTTCATTTCCTGTTGTCACGGACATTCTTTCCACGGCTGCTTTACTTTTACGATAAGCTATAGGTGAAATACTATCTTTATTCTTCTCCAATATCTCAAGGTAATGTTTTTTATCCTCAAGGATGCACTTCAACATATCAGAATATGGTTTTGATGGCGTATCGCCATCAACATATCTAGTCAATGTTACTTCTCCCCATCCAAGCAATAAAGATAGCGGCCTTTTGCCAATATCATATTTCTCTAAAATTTTCTCTATATCTGCTACTCTAATTAAATTTTCTGATTCTCTGTATGCAGCATCAAGCTTACTTAAGTTATAATCTCTTATCTCCGGCACGAAAATCTCTTCCTTACATTCGTTGCAGTAAGCTACTTTACCAACATACTTAAGCACTTTTCCTTTAATCTCCTTTTCTTTATCGACTGTTTTCACACTGTACTCAACAGTGTCGCGACACTTCTCGCAAAACCCTTTCATTCAAATTTCCTCCTTATATATCGTCCATTTGCTACCTTAATCTATCTAAATAAATACGTAATTTCAAAATTTCTTTTATGAAACGAAACAACAAATGAAAATAGATCTCCGCTTCTCGTTTCAATCATGTTCACCTTTATATATATATCAACGATCTCTAGCATTCCCCAAAAATCCAATTCATGTTTTTTGCAAAATATGTATAAGACCTCATGAGCAAAATCAACATTATCATTCTCGACTGCGTAACAAAAATCGTCAAATTGTAAGCCTAATAGTATCTCTTGTTCTTTCTTTGTATGAATTTTATAATCTTCTATAAAGTCAATATTCTCTTGTCTATTTCTGTTTTGAGAAATCGAATATCTACCGTCAAGAACACATTTTCTAAATTTTTCTAAGTACTCTTTAATTTCATCTGGTGTAAAGTTAAAGAACTTTTGAGGATTTCGCTTTTTTGAACTCAAATGATACACTCCTTGTCTATGATATAAACTAATTATACACTTTTTAAACTATTTTTTCAAGTTTTCGTATTAATTAATACGATATTTATTAATTATATATAAGGGTCCGACAATGACATAAGATCCTTAATACTCACTTAATTTCTTCACCTTTTTACCTTAGATACTTTTTTCAGAGCTTCTCAATGAGTTACAAAAATATCACTGATTCCATATTGAAACTACTTTGTTTGTGGCAGATTAAAATTCTCCCCTTGTAGTAGACGACAGTTTTATTATTTAAAGTGTCTACTAGAAGGGGAGCATATTAGGAATGAGTGCTCCTATTTAATCAACTATTAATCGCCATAGTTTATTGTTTATGAGCCTTAGATGTTCAGGCTCTCACCAGTTTCCATATATTGTAAAACTTATGCGTTTAGTAAACAAGTCTAAACTAAAATAAGTATTAACTTATTATTCACTACGTCAGTTTTTGTCACGTACTTTTTTACCAATTCAATATAAGTAACTGAATATAACAAAACGATAATTAAGATACACTCAAAAAACATGTATATTAATATTATAAACTTAATAAATTGCTCTATAACTTTTTGGTAATTAACTTATTGCATTACTAAAGCAGGAGATCTCTATAAAATATAGAATGTTTTTTAGTAGTTCTATTTTCTTGGCTTTTAAATAGTTTATTCTAAAATAAGGAGATGATTCTGTTGAAAATCAATCTATACAAACTTGACCAATTTAAAATAGATGAAGACTTATCTACATATGATTACTTTAAAAATGTTTTAGTGAACGGATCTCATCCTCACAAATTTTTATACGTAGGTGAATCTGCTGTATATGATGAATTTCTATTTGACTTGTTTATACAGAGAAAGCAACGTGTTAAACCTCCATGGCTTGACGATTTTAGTAATATTTTTAAATTCTTTAATAATGAGATTAATATGGGTGAAATCTATAATGGGATATTAACTATAAGACAGAAAGAAACTACTGAGGATGTTTATGTCATCTCTTTTGGTTACTCATATAATATTGTCCAAAAATATTGTGACTTTAACTTTGCTATGGATTTTGCCGAAAGACAACTTTCCACAGATAAGGTAACCTCGCAAATCACTGACTATATCCAAAATATCCGAATAAGAAGTTTACTAAACATTAAAAAAGATTTTATTGCTCCTCAAGATGGTGGAGAAAGTTTCAAATATGTTAAAGGGGTGCCCAAAGACGAACAAATTTATGGGTCTTCTATTGAATGTGGGTACTCTATCAGGTTTTCTAAATCATTTAGCATTGAAAACATAAGTGATTTAAAAGAATTAGCTACACTGATAAGAGAAGTAGAAACAACACTTTCCTTAACAAATGTTGAAAACAAATTCCCTAGAATTAGTTATTTAAACAAATCAGACACACAAAATATTGAACTAGATCAAATTATTTTGGAAACACTGAGAAGTGAGCATAATGATAGTAGTGAAATTGAACTTTATATGAGTGATTTTGATGTTATTGGAACAAATATTCTTTTTAATGACAATACTTCAAGTTACAAGTTATACATAAAAAACAAATCATACACTCATAATTCTGCAATCTCTACTTTATCTAAAAAAGAAATTTCAATTTTCATTAATAATAATATTAATGTGATAAATGAGTTAAATGCCATTAGAATAAGTGTAATAAAAAATAATGAAGTTTTTTATAACACAGCTGTTAAAAACTTTTTATTTGCAGTTATTGACCAACCAGATTCAAAGTACATCTTATCTTCTGGGAGATGGGGTAAAGCAAATGCTACATTTATTAACTCTTTAGATGACACACTAATTCAATTAAGCGAAAGACACTTGACTATTTCTAATAAAATGTCAATAAGTTATACTTGTGAAGATAATTATATTGAAGAGCTAGTTAAGTCCGACGAGTTGGTAAAATTGCATAGAAAAATGATATATGCTACAGATAATTACCCACATGAGAAGTCACATAAATTTGAGTTAGCTGATCTATATGACTTGAGCTTAGATAGGTTATTCTCTATCAAACTTGGTAATAAATACCCGCCAATAATCTATGCTTTTGATCAAGCAAATACTGCAGTTAAAGCATTACTCTACCAAAAAGAATATAATTTGCTCCAGCAACTAAAAGATAATGGGATAGATGATCAATGCATAGAAAAAATTAGTAAATGTAAAAATTATTCTGTTTTAATAGGATTTGAGCAAAAATATATAATTGAATCTATTGATGATGGCAGTTTTAAATTAAACACCCCAAACTCTTTCCTTTTCAAGTTAAAAGTTTTATCTAGCATTAAATATATTACTGATCAAGGAATAGACTTTATAATATATGCTATACCTGGAATTAGATCGTAATTTAATCAAAATAAATCCATGTCTTCGGTGATAACTTTAAATTAATGGAAACAACAAAAGCACTCTATTAATTAATAAGTGTTTTCACCTATAGCATTTCTTGCTATATCAATTAGATTATCATAATGAAGAATTTTAATATCATTTTCTTTTTCAACTCGTCTACGTATATAATTCGCTTCATCATCGAAATCTTCTCTACGCCCCGCTAATACAACATAATGCAATCTAGTTATGTCCATTTCATAAAACTCGTCTGGCAGTAACGAGTTCTTATTTCTAGCTTTATCAAAGACTTCTTTCAAACTTGGATAACTTTTACTGAACCATTTTTTCCAATCACTTATTTGATCGATACCTTTTCTGGGGACTTCTCCAAATTTACCATCTTTATTAGTTATTCTCCCTTTATTGCTTTCAAACTCAACATACACAAACTGATACCCTCCAGAAGCTCTACCAATTAGTAAATAATCAACTTTATACGATACCCCTAATTGAAATTCCTTGAATAAAAAAATATCATGGTGACCAAAATTGAACTCTCTCATAATTGAAGCTGCAATGTGGTAGTTCCCCTCATTGATATATGATAAAATCTGCCTTTCACCAGTAGTCGATTTGTCTAGTAATTTTTCAAAACCATCTACTTGTTTATGAAGCATTTCCTTATTTTGCTTTAAATCAAAAAAATCAATGAAATTGTTCGGGAACAAACTGCTATTGTGTCTAACTGCTTTTGGCAATGTATCTGTTAATCTAAAAGTGTACCACCATTTCAATTGAAAACTGGTCCAGAA
>CAZJHT010000058.1:0-7079 GCA_964546025.1 uncultured Clostridiaceae bacterium | reverse complement strand
AGTGGACCAGTTTTCGATTAATAAGTGGACCACTTTTCGATTGACAAATACAGGCAATTTATGATGTATTACTTTCTTAAATGATAACTTCCTTCCATCATTTGCATATTCCACTTCTTTTTTTAATGCTTCCCACTTTTTAAGTTCTTCATCTGTTAATATATTATAATCTCTATTATATAATTTCATATTTTTCTCCTTTATATAAATATTCATAGATAAAATACGATGCTGGAACAATAAATAAATCCTCCTAGATAGATCAAAAGGCGAAAGATAATTAAACAGTATTGAGACTGTATTTGACGATATAACTGGTCTATCAATACTTCAATTTTCAGTTGTCTATAACATCAAAACCTATTTCTCTAAATTTATTCATAAATTCTTCCCTGAAAGACTCTATCTTTCTAGTGTCAACAATTAGTGAAAGTTCATTCTTCGCCCTAGAACATCCTACATAAAACAATTTATACGCTGTCATTATACGCTCAACATCAGCATATTTAAGCAATTGCTTAATATTTGATCCTACAAAAGGCTTATCTTCTAAATATTTATTGATTTCATTTTCTTTTTTTCGTGCTAATCTTTCACCATAGATCCACATATAGTAAGGATTTTTTATGTAATTATTAATTAGCTCATTAATTTTCTCGATATTTTTTTCAATATCTGTATTATTAAAATTTCTTCTTTTTTTATTAATTTTCTTCTCAAGATTAGTTACATCTTTAACAAAGTTGTATTTGAACTCCTGAAAATCATCTAGATTAAATATTATTTCTTTTTCATTATTTAGTTGGTTGTCTTTAACATAATCATCAAATAGTACATACATCTCTAAAAAATCATACATTAGAAGATAAGGTGAATATCTTGTGGAGTCCTCAAGTACTAAAAGTATTTTATCATGACCTTCACCCTTAACTCCATGTTGTGTTGATATGTCAGGTTGTCGATTATAGCGAACAAGATTTCTAAATTCTAATAATGGCACATTCAGAACATCTTTATAATTTTTATTATCATATAACTCATATGTTAATAATTTATCGTGTAATCCTTCTCTATAAAATTCAAGTTCTTCCATTTTTGAAATAAAGTTACCTATTGTAAAACTACAATCATTTGTTCTATAAAGCTTACTGACTATATTAAAAATTTCCTCCAATATTTTCTTGTCTTCATGATAATTTACATTGAGTTTATCTAGATTATACCAATCTTGGTGATTTTTTATTTGTTGTATAACTTGCCCATATTGTTTATTTTCAAAATTTTCAATAGTATTATTTACCTTCCATAATAAGTTAAGTAAGTAATCGGGACTTGAATTCTTTTCAACTGGGATTAATATGTTTATATGCGATTCTTTAGAACCATACGGTATAAGGTTATCATATGCATTATATAATTTACTCATATCATTCACCACATCTTCTCTTTCAAATCTAGCTCTATTAAATACCCTTAAAGCAAGGAATCCATTATTAAACTTACTAAATTCTATTGCCTTATCTTCAATATTATCTGTCAAATATATTGTTGGTTTAAGATCTAATTTCCCCCTATAAGCTTCATGTTCTTGTGAAAGATCTCCATAAAGATTTGAAAGTATATCAACAATTTCTTTTGATGATCGATAATTTGTATTCAATTTTATTGAATGATTCATCTTTTTATATTCCTCTTCAAATGTTCCATCATAATTATCATAGATTTCTTGCATTTTGTCTCCAAAAAAGTATAATTCTACTTTTGAATCTGCATAGGTAGCCAATGAAAAAAGTAATCGCAAAATATCAGAAGATGTATCTTGGCATTCATCTAGAAAAATATAGTTATATTTTTCTCCTATACTTTTTTGCAATACAGGATGCCTTTCTACCAGACGGGTTATAAAAAAAAGCAAGTCATCATGAGACAATCTCCCTTTAAAGTAGTCTGAAAATTGAGATTCAGAATATTCTAGTTTAGATAAATGTTTCTTAATAATATCTATAGTTAAATGCTCAGATTTATTCATACCTACCATTTCTAAATAACGGGTATTTCTATTTGTATCATCACTTACATCCTTATTATTATTCTTTTCAATTTCTAAAAGAATATTGTCCTCATAAATTTCAAAGTATAATTTTAAGCTTTCTGATAACATAAAATATTGATCGAAGTACTCGTGTAGAAAGCTGTGGATTGTACAGATCTTAATTTGCTCATCTAATACTACTTGCTCAGCAACTCTCTCCGTTAGTTCATCTGCAGCCCGATTAGTAAATGTAATGCATAACAGATCTGCCCATGGTTTCCTTTGAATAATTCTAATAATTTTTTTTATTATAGTATGGGTCTTACCAGTACCAGCTGGTGCATTTATATAATATATGTTTTCTTTTACTTCTCTATTCCCATCTCTAGCCACTTTAATCCCTCCTTAATATAAGTAGGTATAATTTTCTCTTGAAGATTATTTAAGATAATAGAGTACATAAAGTCTGTTTTTTTACTATTACCAATTGACTCTACAATTCTTCTAATGTTAATTCCATTCAAAGCTTTATCATCTATTCCTTCTTGCTTATTATGATTAGGGATTGGGAATTCTATTTTGCTCTCTATTCTAATTTTTTCCCAAAATTTTCGGGGGAATTCTGTAAAAACATCAATATTGTCTGCACCTATGCTCTCTAGTGTTTTATTGATATCTACATTCTCAGAGTCTACATCTTTTGACTCATTAATAATATTTAAATTCTCATATTCAATTAATAATTGATATAATAAAGCTTCTTCTAAAGTTCGTGCATAGCCATCTTTCTTGCCCTGTGTTTTGCAAAACACCAATAAGCTATTTAGTTTATCGTTATTCTGTAATCCATCTTGCCAGTTTAATATATCTTTGATTGTATGCTCGCCAGTACTTTCGCTATTGGTTTTATAGTAATGAGAAAGTGCGTAATTAGTAGTACCTGACTTTAAGCATTCTTTTAATGTGCTTGATTTATTACAATAATCTAAATCAGTTAATATAAGTGCTTTAGATCCTAACGCCTCTATTAGATCATTATATTTATGAGCATAAGCCCCTCCTACTTGAGCATAAGCAATATAATGTTTTCTAAGGCTCCCTAGGAAACTCTCTTCTTGTCTACTACCATTTTTACTCTTATATAATAGTGATTCAATATACATTTTTTCCGTATCACCCTCGTATAAAACAACTTTGTCTGCAAATATAAAATTGGAAAAATTAATATTAAATAAAGTTTGAAAAAAATTTTTTCTAGTTTTTATAGTTCCTAGCTCTTGTTCTTGACTTTTTAAAAATTGTTCCATATCAATTATTTTATTAATATAAGGTTTTTTTGCCCTAATAACCTTAATATTCTCTAAAAAAGACGTCTTGACAATTTTATTAGAGTGTGTCGTTATGAGAGATTGAATTTGTTTCTCACTATTAAAAAATTCGTCTTGTAAATAATCTATTAAAACTTGTTGCATTTGTGGATGTAAATGAGCTTCTGGTTCCTCAATGATAAAAAAATTTACGGCTCCTTGTTTATATTGCTTTCTATACTTTAGCAAGTCTATAGTTATATAAATTAAATTGCTGACACCTAATCCCTGAGAATCTTCTTCCAGTAAGACCTTAGTCTCTTTCTCTAAATTCTCTATATTATAAAATACCTTAAAATAATTTCTAATAATATTTTCAGCCTCTATATTTGTTAATTGTGGGCGTACAACTATTTTTGAAATTTCACTTTCTCCTACTCTTCTTAATTCATTGCTGATATTAGATAGCTGTTGTGCAACTGTTTTGTTTATCTTGTCGCTTATTTCTGTATTTTTATCAAATATGCCTTTTAGGTTATTACTAAATGAAGTGATATACTCTTTCCATTTTTTTTGAGGTTCTCCAGCATTATCAGTAACCTGGCCATTATAGCTTTCAATTGGTTTACTTATATAATCAATAATATTATTTACTAAAGATATAGACCTAGATGAGCCATCATCTACAAGGCCTCTATTTGCAGGCAAATAATCATAATTAAATAAACTTCTAAAAGAAGAAGAACTAATCTTCTGAGTAAGTTGATACTCTTTATCAGCGTAATAATAGTAATCGTCTAAAGATTCTTGATAGATGTCCATCAAGAGAAATTTTAAAGATGATAAAGTTGCTTTTATAGTGTCAGGATTACTTTTTACTCCTTCTTCATTTTTGCTCTCCATTGCATATTTCCCCCACATGGATTGAATATCATCTCTTTTATCTTCCATTAGAGCTTTAAATTTTTGTTGTTCAATTTTCCGTTGATACATAAAATAAAAACTTCTATTATCTGCATCTAAATTCATCAGATAGTCCGAGAAAAGCCCTATGTATTCTCCCTCTTTGTAATCTACCTCGACTAATACGGTAATATAGCGCTTTTCTAAAGCTTCTATATAAGACTTTAATTTTAATGGAACATCATTAATCTCAGCTAAAAAGAAATCATTGATTAAACTAATGATATCTTTTGTTCTCTTGTTACAATCATTCGTTTGCATTTCACACTTTAAATATGAAAATAGTGATTTTGCAATTTCGTTCTGGGATGTTAATGATAAATCCTGTGATCCAATTTTACCAATTCTTTTTTCTGAGAATATCCAATTAAAAAGTTGAACAAGTGAAGTCTTCCCACTATTATTTGCACCTGCTAACATAGTAATATCTTTTGAGAAGATTATATCAATATCCTTAAATCTACGAAAATTCTTTACTTTTACTTTCTTAATTTTCATTCATATTCCCCCAAACAGTGTTTTATAAATGCTTTCACATGTTCTTAAATATATATGCTTTTAACAGTAGATTTTTTTAGTCAAGGTGTATCTCCATGAAGAGCTACTTTCTACTCAGATCATCAATAGATTCAGTGTAATACTATAGTTTTCCTTGTCTAAATTATGTATTTATCTAAATGTACTAGCTTTGAGTTGATTTATTTCTTATCTATACAACATTTCTTGAATTTCTTTCCACTCCCACAAGGACATGGTTCGTTTCTACCAATTTTCTTCTTTTTAATAATATTCATAGAATTAATAGGAGAATAACTAAAAGGAATACCATGCTTTTCAAAATAAATTTTATCTATCAAATCAGGTCCAGTCGGTAAAAATAATAGCTTATCCTGCTTCACAATTCTAATATCTTTATCAAAAAGGAAACTTTCTAAAATATCCAACTCATCCGAAGACATTAGTTTATCATGATATTTTATCCTCCACTGTATATAATCTATGAAATCTTCAGGTCTTTTCTTTAAGTAGTCTATTATTTCGCCTATGTTCTCTAAATCATGTAAGTTACATACCCATGGGTATGGTTGATTATATTCAGGTTTAAGGATCATTGAAGTATTTATTGCAATTCCACCAAATTGATTTAAAGTAAATACACAAGGTATAATTATCTTTTGTCTTATTTTTGATAATTCAAAAGCAGCGGTCATATTCTCAAATAAAACAATTGAATTATTTGACTCAATATATTTCTTAAGATTGATAGCTTGTACATAAGCTCCGCCTATACCAGAAGCAGAGAGAAAATGATCTTTAATCCTAGTATAAGCTTTATCAGGATTGAAAAAAGGCTCTCTAACTTTTGAAGATTTTACTTCTCCTATAATTATATATCTACCATACTCAATTAGTAAATCATGCTCTTTCGTTCCATACTCTTCACATACACTTGTGTGATATTTAGCATTATCCCCCAATATTCTTTTAAGATGGTTTAATACAAGTTCTTCAACCTTAGCTGCTTTGTGCTTTCTATACTGGTCTGAAAAGCTATTATTGGAATCTTCAAGAATTGAAGAAACATACTCGTATATTGCTGATAATAAAAATTTCGGATGGACTACAAAGAATATTTGTTCATTAATGCATGTTAAAGGTTTTTGGGTAAAAGGGTTTGTCTCATTATAGTATTTAAAGGGTCTTTTTTTTCTAGCTAGAGAAAATTTTCCAAGTAGCAGCTTAGCCTTTTCACCGCCGAATTTATCAACAATATCTTCTTTTTTTACAGCAGACAGCAACTCAATAGCTTCAGTAAATTCTGAAATAAATATATCTGTATCTTGATATGTTTCATCCTCCGCTTTTTCTAATTCTTCAAGTAGAAATCTTTGTATAACTTTATCCATATCATTTCTTAAGTTTTTGATCCTGTCGTAAGATTCTGTAAACTTATCATTAATAAAGTTATAGAATGATAAATAATCATCAATGCATAAGCTTGTTAATCGAACAATCTCAGAATCAAATCTACTATACAGAGACTTTATTAAAGAAATCGTTTGCTCTTCATATCTCAACACGTCCATATCAAAATATGATGAAAAAGCATCCATAGAAACAAACTTCTTCATTTTGGTTTCATCATCAGCTTTATAATCTTCAAAACTAATAAAACCCCTAATATAATCAAAAGTAATGTTTTGTATGTCTTTTTCTAGTTCTTCAAATTTACTTAAGTCATCATTCATATTAGATTTATTTTCATTTTCAGTAGGACAATAGTCGGTACTCAATAATAGACCTGCAAGGTAATGGTACTGTTTCTGTGGGGACATAAGCTTAGTTTTATTAAAGATATCTGATGTATAAGCGATTTCTTCTGGATTACTTCCGTACGAAATAAAATGCGTTGCTATATATCCTAATAAATCCCGAGTCCCAAATTCTTCTAGTTTACTTTTTAGTACTTTGATTTTATCTTCCATATTAATTCCTCTCTAATATCACTTTTATTTCAACAATTCTAAGTAAGGTCTTTATCAGAGAAACACAATTCAGTTCTAACTCTTTAATTATAATTTTATTATATCTATATGAATTAGTCGTGCTGTTATTCTATGGATCTAGTACAATTTCTTTATCTAACAGAATGAATTATAAGAAATCTAATTAGTCTTCAGTTCACCACTTAAAAAATCTACCATGATTCATTTGAAATATTAAACCTAGATTGCAAGAATAAGTTAGCCACTATGAAAAACAATCATATTCTTTCA
>CAZJHT010000057.1:0-7374 GCA_964546025.1 uncultured Clostridiaceae bacterium | reverse complement strand
ATTATTTAAAATCAATAAAGCGTAGTTTTAGTTTATAACTAATCTACGCTTTTTTAGTCCCTTTATTTTGGCTTTGCTGGCTCAATATTAATTCTATTTCCTCTAATCATAGAGTTTTGCATAATAGTTAGCACTTCTTGTGCATGCTCTCTTGGAACTTCTACAAAAGTAAAGTTGTTGTGAATTGCTATCATTCCAATAACTTTACCAGGTATACCAGTTTCACTTGCAATTGAACCTACAATATCCCTAGCCCTTACCCCTTGTTTCTTTCCAGCATTAATAAATAGTCTAACCATTCCTGGTTCTGCACCAGTATCTTTGAACTCAGCACCAAACTCTGCTGAATAATCACTCTTCTGTTCTGCGCTTGTTGCATTGTTCATTTTCAACAGTGCAGCTGCAACTTCCAAAAGTGAAATACTTTCATCTTCTAGAAAGTCTTCAATCATCTCTATTTCATTTCTTAGTCTTTCATCCTTGATTGTAGACATCATTTTGTCAAAAAGCTTCACTGTCTTAGCTTCTTCAATATCTCCTAATGAAGGAATATCATTTCTTATAATTTTAGTCTTAGTATATTTCTGAATATCTTTTAGTTTATAAATAGATTTTCCAGCTACTAAAGTGAAAGCTCGGCCTTCTCTACCTGCTCTTCCAGTTCTACCAATTCTATGAACATAATATTCTTGGTTTTGTGGAACATCAAAGTTAAAAACTGCTTCTACATCATCTACATCAAGACCTCTTGCTGCAACATCAGTTGCAACTAAAACTTCTACAACATTATTTCTGAACTGATCCATTACTCTGTCTCTTTGATTTTGACGCATATCACCATGCAAACCATCTGCAAAATACCCTCTACTCTGCAATTGCGTTACTAACTCATCAACTCTTCTTTTAGTATTACAAAAAACGAGTGATAATTTTGGATCATACATATCTATTAGTCTTGTTAGTACATCAACCTTTTCTTTTTCCTTTACTTGATAGTACAACTGTTCTACATTTGGTACTGTCATTTTTTGATGTACAACTTTAACAAATTCAGGTTCATTTTGATATTCGTTTGTTATGTCAAGAATTGCCTTAGGCATTGTTGCTGAAAATAGTGCAGTTTGTCTTTCTATAGGAGTGTTTTCAAGAATAGTTTCCATATCCTCTCTAAAACCCATATCTAACATTTCATCAGCTTCATCTAAGACAACATAATTTATGGTCTCAACTCTCAGTGTTCTTCTTCTCATGTGATCCATTACCCTACCAGGTGTACCAATAATGATTTGCACACCTGCTTTTAGAGACTTAATTTGTCTTTGTATAGACTGGCCTCCATATACAGGTAAAATTTTAATTCCTTTTTTGTACTTTGCCAACTTAGTGATCTCTTCTGCTACTTGTATAGCTAATTCTCTAGTCGGACATAGTATCAATGCTTGTGGTTTTTTAAAGCTAGGGTCAACTTTCTCCAAAATAGGTATCCCAAAAGCTGCCGTTTTTCCAGTTCCTGTTTGTGCTTGTCCAATAACATCTCTACCCATCATTAAATGAGGAATAGCTCCTAACTGTATAGGTGTTGGCTCTTCAAAACCCATATCCTTTACAGCTCTGTGTATTTCCTTGGACAAGTTTAAATCTTCAAATCTTGTTAATTGCATTTAAGTCCTTCTTTCTTTTTTTGCACAAAGCTCATTATATAACAAGAAGAGCCTAATGTATAATATTTTCTTCAATAATAAGCACATTTATCGATTTATTTCCATGTTTTTGTACTTTCTATGGCTTTTAGCCATTTTTCATATAGATTTCCCATCTCTTCCTCACTAATTCTAGGTAAATATTTCTTATCTACTGCCCAATTATTCAAAATTTCTTCTTTACTAACCCAAAAATCTGTTGATAACCCAGCAAGATATGCAGCTCCTAAAGCAGTTGTTTCTACTACTGCTGGTTTTACAACTGAATTTTGCAGTATATCAGACTGAAACTGCATTAGAAACTCATTATTAGAGGCACCACCATCAACTCTGAGTTCATTTAGTTCAATCTGAGAGTCTTCTTCCATTGCTCTAATAATATCTTTTGTTTGATAAGCTATTGACTCAAGAGCTGCTCTGACAATGTGCCTATAGTTCGTGCCTCTTGATATACCAAAAATAGACCCCCTTGCGTACATATCCCAATGGGGGGCTCCAAGGCCTGAGAAAGCAGGCACAATATATACTCCATCACTGTCTGAAACCGATAATGCAATAGCTTCAGTGTCTTCAGCTTTTCTTATAATATTTAATTCATCTCTCAGCCACTGTACTACAGCACCTCCAATAAATACAGACCCCTCGAGAGCATAACTTACTTTGCCATCTAAGCCATAAGCTATAGTAGTTAGTAAGCCATTATTTGATCTAATTAAATCTTTCCCAGTTTGCATAAGCAAAAAGCAACCTGTTCCATATGTATTCTTTACCATACCAGGCTCAAAGCAAGTTTGACCAAACAAAGCAGCCTGTTGATCTCCTGCAACACCTGATATAGGTATAGAAACTCCAAATAAATCTTTATCTAAATAGCCATAAATCTCAGATGAGCTCTTTACACTAGGAAGCATTTCTTTTGATATTTGAAGCTCATCAAGTAGTTTATCATCCCACTTCAAATCTTTAATATCATATAACATTGTTCTAGATGCATTAGTATAATCTGTTACATGAACTTTTCCTCTTGTTAAGTTCCAAATTAGCCATGTATCAACAGTTCCAAAAAGAAGACCCCCTCTACTCGCCTTCTCTTTAGCTCCTTTGACATTATCTAGTATCCACTTTATTTTAGTAGCAGAGAAGTAAGCATCTATTACTAAACCTGTTTTATCTTTCACATATGGCTCTAGCCCTTTGGCTTTTAGTTCTTCACAAATATCAGCTGTTCGCCGACACTGCCAAACTATGGCATTATATATTGGCTCCCCTGATACCTTATCCCATACCACAGTGGTCTCTCTTTGATTTGTAATTCCTACTGCATGAACCTCTTTTATATCTATTCTAGCACTTTCTATAGCTTCTCTCATAACTCCCGACTGACTTGCCCAAATTTCCCTTGGGTCGTGCTCTACCCAACCACTTTTTGGATAGATTTGTTTGATCTCTTTTTGTGCTAAAGATATTATTTTACCTGATTTATCGAATAAAATAGCTCTTGAACTAGTTGTCCCTTGATCCAATGAAAGTATATATTTGCCCATTTTATTCCACTCTTTCTATCATCCAGTTATATATGTCTTCATATACTTCCTGCTTATTTATCTCATTTATTATTTCATGGCGAGCACCTTCATATAGTTTTATGCTAACGTCCTTAAAATCAAGATCTTTAAACATTTGATATGACCGTCTTACACCCTCACCCATATCGCCTACTGGATCATTAGCACCAGAAACAAATAGAATTGGCATATCTTTTCTAGTTCTATTAACATACCCTTTATTATGAATACTCTTAATGCTCTTATACATGTTTTGATAAGCATTTGTTGTAAATTTAAAATTTATCTTAGGATCTTTGACATAGTCATTTACTACTTTATTATCTCTAGATATCCAATCGACATTAGTATTTGGGTTTTCATAATGCTTGTTAAACTTACCTATACTCATATCGTCTATTAATTTAGACCTGTAATCACTGCCTTTAGCAATACTAATAATTTTTGATAAGGCTTCACCTAAAGTAAGTAATATTTTAGGCGGAAGTCCTGTTCCTACTATTATTGCTCCATCAATATGCTCCTCAGTTTTTGCAATCAACTGTCTTACTAAATAAGACCCCATACTATGCCCTAAATGAAAATATGGTATATTAGGATAATCATATTTCGTTAATCCCATTACTGTTTCAATGTCTTCAAGAATAATTTCATTTCCTTTACTTTCAGAGAAAAAACCTCTTTTAGATATATCAGTCACTGAATTGCCATGCCCTAATAAATCTAACCCCGTTACAAGTATAGAGTTATTTGCAAGATATGTTGCAAAATCATCATATCTATCAATATACTCTAGCATTCCATGTGTTATCTGGAGTATAGCCTTGATCTTTCCATCAGGTACCCATTGCTTAACATACAGCTCCGTTTTGTCGTCTGACGATTTAACACAATAGCAAATTGTTTTCAAGACTATTCTCCTTCCTTTTTATACACCCAATTATAATCATTATGATAAATCATATTCTTTGTCATACCACCATCTATAATTATGTTTTCACCATTTATAAATCTTGCTTTATCACTAGCTAAGAACAAGACCATATTGGCAATATCTTCTGGAGTTCCTATAGTTCTTGTGAAATGCTGTTCATAATCAGCTTCACTCCATGTTGATTGGCTATTATCTATCCATCCTGGAGAAATGACATTAACTCTTACTTTTCCAGCTAAACTGGCTGCTAAAGCATGAGTTAAAGCTACTATGCCGCCTTTTGCACTACTATAACTCTCTGTATCTGGCTGTGACATAAATGCTCTTGTTGAAGCAATATTAATAATAGACGAATCTTTGCTAAATAGATTTTTTAGTTTTAAAGATAGATAATACGGCGTTACTAGACCCACTTTGATCACTTCTAGAAAACTCTCATAATTACATCCTGATAATATTCCTTTATTCGAAAAGCAAGCATTGTTAACTAAGACATCTACTTTACTGTACCTTTTAGAAAACTCTTCTAGAAAGTCATCTAAAACTTCTTTTTTAGATAAGTCTCCTTGATAATAATAGTTACACTCCACCATCGCTTCTTCTTTATCAATAACGACAGTCTTTGCGCCTAAGTCGTTAAACTGTTGTAACGTTTCTTTTCCTATTCCATTATTGCCACCAGATATAACCACTAATTTATCTAAAAAGCTCACGGGACTGCTCCTCTCAAATTAATTTCTTTAATTATATCATTTTAAAAGACAAAAAGGCGTATAATCGCCTTATTTAATCACTTCGATTCTACCTGTATCTGCGTCAAGTATTATCTTATCTCCAGTCTTTAGCTTCTTAGTGGCTCCCTCAACTCCTACAATTGCTGGAATACCATACTCTCTTGTGATTACAGCTCCATGCGTCATCATTCCGCCTATTTCAGTTATAAGACCATCAATAGATGTAAAAAATGGAGTCCAGCTAGGATCAGTAAACATTGTTACTAAAATATTGCCTTTGGTTAAATCAACAGACTCTATGGTTTCAGCTACCACAACAGTACCTTCTATCTTTCCTGAAGATACAGCTAACCCCGTTAATGAACTTGGATTAATTATATCCTCATTATTAATATACGGCACTGTGCCATCAGATAATATAATTCTAGGCGGACTAAGTTTTTTATTCTTTTTATATTCCGTTCTTCTACTTGTAATGTAATCATTTACACTTGTATTCTCTTTTAAAACTTTTTCTATCTCTTCTAGAGTTAAATAGTAGATATCCTCTACTGTTGAAATTGCGCCTATTTCTTGTAAATATCTAGCCAATTTCAATAAAGATTTCTTATAAATATAGAATCTTTTCATCCAGAAATATTTAGGGTCTTCCCTAACTCCTAAGAACTTTCGATATAGCTTAGCTCTTAAAATGAACTTCTCTACTTTTCTGCTTTTCACATTTTTTTGATAAAGCGAGTTCAATATCTCTTCTACCTCAGCTTTTCCTTCATTATAATAAGTGTAATGCTCTCCCTTAGTTAATGTCTTTAAATTACTTATAATAAACGTCCGCAATTGCTCTTGATTCTCTTTCCATCTATCACGAGTTATGTCTATTTCACCACTACATCTAAATCCATATTTTTCTATGAACTGTTCATATCTCTGTATAATTTCTTCACTACCATTAATTTTTTTTAAACCTTCAATGAAGCATTTTGTATTTGCACTTAAGATATACTTTTTTGCTTCTTTATTATCTCTAATTGAGTCCGCAATATCTCCAAGAGCCAAGCCAACCTCTGTAGAAACATTGTTTTCAATAGATCTAGATAGCTTCTTAGTTATATTTGGTATGTTAAAGAGTTTTAGTCCACTTTTATCAAGCCAGTTAGATAAGTACAAGTTCAGCAAAATAGCTCCAAACATTAAGTCATTGTAAACAATCTTTGATAGTTCTTCTTTGTCTTCCATAATAGTTCTGGGTATTTCGTTTATAGCTGCTCGCTGCAATCTACTTTCTAACTCCAAACTTGATTCATCAAAAGATTTATGTGTTTCTTTTATCTTGTTATAGTCCTTTGTTATATATAGGATAATAGCATTTTTAATCCATGGTACAAAGCTAGTTCCTTTTAACAAATTTGGTTCACCCTTAGGCAGTTCACTTAGAAGCTTCTTATTATCAAAAATACTTTCAACATATTTGGTCATTAGAGGATCCATATTTTTAACCTTTTGCTTGATCATTTTCATGCCTGATCTTTTTGTAAAATCATGACTTATATCAGCGTACATCCTGTCTCCTATAACGTCGAGTTCAAACTGTGATGCTAGTTGAAAAACTGAAATCCCTAGAGGCTTCATGGCATTAGTCATAACTTGAAGATGTCCGATAGACATATATACTCTTTTATTATTATCTTTTTTTTGTGGCATTGGAAACAAGGTTGTTATTGGTCTAGTTTGCAAAACATATAGTTTTTTTTCTTTAATACACCACTCTATATCCTGTGGCACATTCATTTTTTCAGATATTCTCTTAATTGTATGTCCTATTTCAAATATCATATCTGTATCTATTAACTCTTTCTTGTAATTAAAGCCTTTAACTAGGTTTTCCTTGAATAATAAATACCGCTGAGCATTTTTTTTACCAGATACAAAGTTGTCACCCAAACCTTTCACTACTTCAATTATAGTGCTTGACCTATCAGATGTGACTGGATCTGCACTAAATGCAACTCCCGAGTACTCTGCATCTACCATTTCTTGAACTAATACAGAAAATCTAAAGTCCTCGTAAGAAATACTATCTTTATATATTAAAGACCTAAAATTAAACACTGAAGCAAAACATTCTTTTACTTTTTCTAAAATTTCTTCAATACCTTGTACATTTAAATACGACTCATATTGTCCAGCAAAAGATTTTTCTATAGAATCTTCATTCATCGCACTTGATCTTATAGCAAATCTCGTATCTTTACCAAATTCTTCAATAGTTGAACCTAACTGACTTACAAAAGCTTCCTCAAAATCAATGCTCATTATTACTTCTTTTATTTCTTCAGAATAAGTAGTGATTTTACCCTCATTGTCATCTTTTAAAAATGTTAGGTTATCAATCAAGTTTTGTAACTTTTCATTACTAACTATTATATGATGAAACATATTAG
>CAZJHT010000056.1:0-7437 GCA_964546025.1 uncultured Clostridiaceae bacterium | reverse complement strand
TAAAAAATTAAATATTAATTTTTTAAAATTAAGTAGACATTTAACTATAGACAGTGATATAATTTACTTAATATTCGATGACTATCAAATTAGTTATTGAGATCTGGAGGGTTTGTAATGAAAGAAACACTGATTCGTATTAAAAGAGGCGAACAGCAGTTATTTCTAGGTATTTTAGAAAGTTATTTGAGCTTAGTATATTTATCTGCAAGACGTACTTTATCTGAAAATGACTCTATAGAAGTTACATTTAAGATATTTACAAATCTATACAAAAAAATACAAAAGTTTAAATTTTGGAATAATGCTGATACATTCATATTGAAAAATTTGGATTACTTTGCTTCAAAAAATGGATTTACTCTGTATCAAGATTATCTAGGTAAGAATGAAGATGTTCCACAGGTTATTATGAGAAAGATTCTTATCCATCTATCTGCAAAAGAAACAAGTAAAAAAAGAAAGTCAATTATTATAGCTGTTCCAACGTTTATTGCAATTGCCGCTTTTGCTATAACTTTTGTAATTAATGTATCTTCAAATGAAAACTTTTACCCTGTAGGAACTATTACTAAAGCAAGCACTTCGCCTACATCCTTATTTAGCAAATCTTATGTAGCTTATAATGGAACACAAAATGTTATTCAATTTGTTAATATGGATGTTATTGACGATGAACATCTTATTATCGAGGCTCTTGATGATAATGCTGATAAATACTTTGAAATATACAGTCATAACGAAAAAATAAGTGAAATCATGCTTAATCTAGGAGCGCGATTTCTTACAGCAGGTGCTAATAACTCTCTAGTCTTTTATGATCATGACGATCTATATTTATATGATTTTAATGGTAATAATGTTAAAATTTTAAGATTAAATGAAAATCCAATCTTTTCTGATAATTATTATTTCGTTGCTAATAAGGAAAACGATATTTATAAGTTATACAGATTAGCTGATTTTAGCCTTATTGACGAGTGCATGGATGAAGTATTATTTGTCTCCGATACCGGTCGCACTATAACAGTAGATATGCTTGAATCCTATGGATATGATTTTTATCTCAATAATGATTCTTATAGAGTTGCCCAGTTTATAGAGAATGACTTTATCACTATTGATGAAAGTGGCATTCTAACAATTTATTCCTATGGAGAAAAGCACATATCTTCTCAACTCCAATATTTTTCATATATGAAAGAAATGGATTTATATAATGGATATATCAGCCACTCTTTTTCTATTAATTATAATGACAATTACATTATTATAGCCATAGAAGGAGACGAATATAGTGGTTTTGAAATTATTAATCGTGAAAATGGAAAACCTGTAGCTGATATTAGAGATACTATTTTGTATGGTAAACATAACCCACCTCCTCAGCTTTCAGCTGATGGAAATATTCTATTAGTTGCAAATCAAATATGGAATAATAGAAAACAATATAGATATAACGCTGCATATGATTTAACAAAACTCCCTATTGAGGCAATACCGTTAGACAGATCTAAGCATATTAGACAAATGCAAATAAATGGACATGATAATACATATTATGTATACACAATTAATACTCAAGGAATCCTCAGAATTCATCAAATTAAGACACATTAATCGTTCCCATTTCCTAAAGCAGCCCCATGAAAACATCTTCATGGGGCTGCATCCTTTTAAAACTATTTGTATAAAAATTCTTTCCATTCATATATATCATCTTTAGCTTGATTGTACCCATACTCATAATTTTGTGCTAGTTTATTGTAGTCTGTCTCATTAGATCCAACTGACATTCTCTTTGGATATACTGCGTAAGCAATCCCTAGTTTAACAAGCTCCTCTATTTTATCGAGCATATCATTGTACCTCTGATAGCGTGTGAGGATAGCTCTTGCTACTTGAGGATATTTTCGATAATATACTTTTACCAACAATTTGTTTTTATAAGGTTCTTTTCTAAATCCCTTAGGCCTACTTAATACAATAAAAAACTTCTTATATCCATCTCTAAGTGCGATATCTAGAGGAACTCCTCCCCCTAAGCCGCCGTCTAAATGATGTTTTCCATTGAATTTAGTCTGTGGCATAAAAAAAGGTAAAGATGAAGATGCTCTGACTATTTTCATTAAATCATTTAGCTTCTTCATATCTTCTTTAGAATAATAAATCATTTCTCCTGTATCTCTTAAGAATGAGCCTATTTTTATTTCTGCTGGATTATTAAGAAATGTATCAAAGTCATACTCAAGTGCCCCGCCTGGTAATGGTGTTTCTTCATAAATATACTTAGATCTGAAAAATCCTTCTCCTTTTAAGAAAGATATCCATCCTCCAAACTTATCATCTTTGACTATCTCAACAAAGGATTCTCTAACTCTCTTTTTATCTCTTGATAAATAATTTACACCATTACTAGCACCTGCTGAAATTCCAGTCACATAATTAAAAAAAAGTTCTTCTTCTAATAATTTAGTCACTATTCCAGCAGTATAACTACACCTCATACCGCCACCTTCAATAACTAAGGCAGTGTCAAAAATATTACTGCTAATTTTCATAAACTATTCCAACTTTTCTACATTTAATCTTTCTTCTCCTAAAAATACATTACTAACTACATCATTACTATTTGATTTTGCAACCCTTATAACTTCTATAGGATATGAATAACTTTTTGTAAAATCAAATTCATTGGAAACATTCTCCCTAAGGAAAATATCTATCATGCCTGACTCATTATCATTTGGTTTAGTATACTCTGGATTTCCAAAAATAGATATGCCAAACTCTTCTTCATTTTCTTTCCCACCACAAATTACTATATATAGATCACTCCCATGGTCATAAATATAAGCTCCTCTAGTTAATTCAATTTTTTCTAGTGATGCAAGCAATCCATATGGTATTTCTTCACTTGACTGAATAATGCTTACCTCAAGGGCATTTGCCTCATAGAAAAACACTATAATAGCAGCTAAAACGATTAAACCACCTAGTAAGTAAAAACCATATCTCATCTTAAACAACGCGTCATGTTCTGTAATTTGTTTTTCTCTTTTCATACTGCCTCCTAAAATACACTATTGCACTTGTAACTTTTTGACCTTATAACTCACAGAAATATTCCCCTGAGTATAGTTTTTCCAGTTAAACTCACTAATGAACTTAGATGATTCCAAAACTAATATTTTTATTTCAGCTTTATTTTTTATGTTTTTTAACTTGACCGGCATATCAACTCGAATTATGTATGCTTCTGCAGTGCTATTACTTATCGAGGCTTCTTCTCTCAAAACAAATTTGCCATTAATTTTCTTAAATTCATCCTGCAAGTAACTTTTAACACCAATTTCATTTAAATATATGAATGGATAGAAAGCTACACCATAAAACTCACTGAATGTAAAATCCAGATTCTTTTCCTCCACTTGCATTCCTTCAACTTCCCCTTTTATAAGGTTATTGTTGTTAAAGAACCACTCTGTCCTCTGTCCATCTATAATGAGCTTAATGTTTTGCCTGCCACTTCCATCATTTGTTAATGTGAAATTAACATTTACTACATCAATAAACTGATCTCCATAATACATTTCATACTCATACTCAAAATTCATAAAATTCTCTAGCAAAGTATTCTTGTCTGATAAATCCAAGTAACCTTCTAAAAGCAGAACTTCCTTAGTCTCTTCTTCGCTCATATTAGTATCTGGCAAAGTTAAATCATACCTGAAAAAACAACTACTCAGAGTAAAAATAAACAAAACATAAATAATTAGTTTTTTCATAATATCACATCCATTAAGATTGTTATTTCTGTATTATCTCTTTGATTTCACTTATTTCTTTTACTAAAAACGTTGGATTTGCATCTTTTAACGCCTCATAACTGTCATAACCCCAAGAGACAGCAATGACATCAACCCCTGCTTGCTTTGATGCTTCTATATCCCTTACTTCATCTCCAATATATATGGCCTTATCTTTGGCAATTCTTTTTCTCTTTATCAATTTATCTATAACTTTTGCTTTTCCAAACAAAGATGCTTTGCCTATGACTTTCTCAAAGACATTTAGATTATAGCTTTTTAGGAAATGATTAATATTTTTCTTACTATTGGAAGAAACGACATAAAGAAGATAGTTTTCATCTCTTAAATATTCTAAAGTATCTTTAACATTTGGATATATTGGAGCATAATCAATATGGTTTTCAATTCTTCTTATGGCCTCTTTTGCTAATCGCGGTATTTTCCTCAGTGGCACATTAAAGTACTTTAACCTTTCTAGAATAGGCAAGGTCATAATTCTTTCAAGTTCGTCTTTTGACACTAATTCTATATCATGTTTTCTAGCCATTTCTGTATAAACAGTATATGCTATTTCTTTAGTATCTGCTAATGTCCCATCAAAATCAAATATTACTAACTCTTTACTAAACTGAGTCATAAATTCTCTCCTCATTACTCTCTTAACTAAATTTTATCATTAAATCTATATTAACAAAATACAATTTCTTTTGCCATTATAACATTTTTATTAGTTTAGTTTTAAAGTCAAAGATAGCAATTCATCTAAGAATTGCTATCTTTTCTTTTCTTCAATTATTGTAATTCTGCATGTTCCATTATATGATCCATAACTGCTTGATGCATCACACTAAGTTTAATATATGGCAAACCAAAAAAGTCAACATGCCCAGAATAATCAGCTATTCCCATATTAAATAGGAAATACTCTGATATATCATCCTCATCAACACTTAAACTAGCCTCCTCAGCTAACGCTTGCACGATAAGGTGAAACTTTGCATTCTCTCTATTTTCATTTGCAGTGGATTCAATTAGTTCATCTACACTACCTATCTGCATAAACATCTCAAGAAAATCTACTAACTCAACTTGATATTGATCAGCATAATCTTGATAATATGCTAGCATCGCATTGGTTTGATAGTCAATCATCATCTGTGGAACATCTGTAACTTCTGAGTTCTCAATAAGATAGTTTTGCAAATACACCTCTACAGTAGTTATTTGTACATTTTCTCTGATAAAGTCCATTAATTCTTCTACTGTACTTACACCATACACTTCTTGTAAGTTAGAAGCTACAAATTCATCTGTAAGTTCTGGATGAGAGTGCTCTGCAATGTAATTTACTGTAGTACTAAATACAGCATCTTTTCCTGCCAACTCTGTCTGATGATAATCATCTGGGAATGTAACCTCTATATCAAAGCTCTCACCAGGCTCTCTACCAATTAATTGCTCTAAAAAATCGTCAATGTATTGAGTTACACCAATAGTAACATCTGCGCCCATTCCTTGAGTGTTTCCACCTTCAAACGGTTCTCCATCTATTGTACCAACGTAATCAATGTTAACTGTATCTCCATCAACTATTGCTCTATCATATACTTCTAAATCCTCTGAATACTCATGAGTAATATTATATAATTGTTCATCAATCACGGCATCAGATACATTATGAACTTCAGCTGGTATCTCTATACCTGTATACTCCGGTAAAGTAACATATTCAAGAGCTGTTATACCTTGCCAAAAGCCATTCTCATCTAGATTGTCACTATATGAGAAATCAACCCCACCATTATTGCCAGTAGGTGTTTCATCTTCTGCACCGTTATTGCTACAACCAACTGCTAAAATTAACGTTAATGTCACTATTAATGTGATTCCTAAAATTTTCTTCTTGTTCATAGTCTCTCCTCTTTAGATCAGGTTATCTGCTGCATCTTCTTAATCATACACAACAATATTGTACTTATAATGTACTTATAGTAAAAAAGTTGTAAAAATCTCTTTCCCAATAAGTATTACTATCATATGATTCTTACATATTTGCTTTACTCTGTCAATCTAATCAAGAAAGCTGTTGGATAAATCACTCCCTCACTAATTGTTATTATTACTCCTTCATTTACCCTAATCTTGTTTGATTTGACTAACTGGCTCATTAATAAAAGCGCTGCTAGCCATTAATATTACTTTTCTTTGTTAAGTTTTGTATAGGACAAATAACGCACCATGTTCTTGGAGCATAAAGTATTCCGAGAACTAACCCTATTGACACTGTTGTAAGCATCATTGAATATACTCTATATCCTAAGTGAGTTATGGTGTCAGTTACTGTTAAGCTCAGTAACTGAGGCAACTCAAAAGGCACTCGGAAAAACATTAAGAATCTAACATGCTCTAAACTTGAAATTCGACCCATACCCACCATCACAGTAGTTACTATCATAATAATCATATTCACTATGAAATAGCCTATTACAAATTGCTTTGCACCATCACTTCTTAAAATAGATGGCATTTTCTTTTTTAGACTAATTTTTCCTAGTAATCTGGTAAACATACCTGCTCTTGGGCAGATATACTTACACCAAAAAGGCTCACCAGTTTTAAAGTAAAGTACAAATGGTGTAATGAAGCAAACAAAAGCAAACAACGTCAATGATATGTTAATCATACCTATTAAAAACACTAAAATTGTAACAAAGAATAATCTGTTTTGAATATTTTTCATAATTTTCATCCTCACATATTTTTAGTTTTAAGCCATGGAGTTTCAAATTATAACATAACACTTTTCAAATTTGAACCCAAAATGAAAGGTTTTTTGTTATACTATCAGCATATTTCATTTTATCTTTATATTGCACACTGATGATATCTTATAGAATATTATGAAGATTAGTGGATATTAACCATTAGACACCAATAATTACAGTTAAATAAAGGATATTGAGTCTAATAGTAGAATAATATTAATGACTAGGAGGTAAGGCTTAATGAATAACTCTAAAGATAGTGATGTTGCACGAAGAATTATATTAATTGTATTTATTCCACTTGGTTTATTCTTGGCTGTTAGAATGTTTCAACTTAGTCCTAAAGGCTTTAGTTACTTTGGTATTTTTTTAGTAGGAGGAGTTTCTTTATATCTAGTTGGAATGTTTTTATATAAACGACAAGCAAAAAAATGTCCACAATGCAACGGATCCTTAATGAGCCTTGGGGTTGTTAAGGTTTTTGGAGGGGCAATTGATATAGATAATCCTAATAAAAGCTATACTTCAATCGGAAAAAGAGTCTATGAGTGTGATAGATGTGAACTAAAGTTTTATGAGCTGATTTCTTATGATAGCTTTTCTCCAGACGCACATGACTCCAAAGAAATACTTGATCAAATAAAGCAAGAGAGCTTATTGATCTTAAAAAGTGAGTTGCCAGAAAATCTTAGAAATATTGATTTTGAGTATAAGAAAATATCACATTATGATTATAAGATTATCTTAAATACATTAATAAAAGAAGTTAGAGATCATAATCTAAGTAAAGGCTTTGATGATGACGGGATACGAATTGATTTTACAGAATAAAACAAAGTCATCCTTGATAAAGTTCAGTA
>CAZJHT010000055.1:0-9593 GCA_964546025.1 uncultured Clostridiaceae bacterium | reverse complement strand
AACAGTGGACCAGTTTTCGATTAATAAGTGGACCACTTTTCGATTGACAAATACATCTAACTGGCAAGATGACAACGTATGTTGTTGTAGCAACAACTAAGGCTTCTTTGGAATGTAAAAAAAGTAAGCATAAAGAGTTTTAGTCGGGTTATTACCGAGCATTAATAAAAGAGATATAGAGCAAGAAATCAATGTATAATATGAAATAAGCTATAAAAGAAGGTTCAGAGAACAAAGAGCTTTTTTTAAGTAGGTGAAGTGCTGCAAAATTAACTAGAAAATGCAGTAAAAAGAGGTGTTTGGTTCTTAAAGCAGAAGCAAGCAGTATATTTGTGGAAATTTGATTAGGTGTAGATATTGAAAATGATAACTATGAGTCAAAAGGAAAGAAATGAATAGAACAGTTAAGGTTAGTCAAGGATCAGCTAGAGTGATGGAAACACTAATAGCAGCTTTTACTTTTTGAGAAGATAGAATCGGAAGAGAAACTGAAAGTAGCATAGGGATATTGAATGTATTACAGGGTAGTATTATCATGGGGCTATATAATGCACAGAAACAATGAAAATTGTTGGCGTAACTATATCTTCTATAGAAAAGAAAGATCAGATATAATTAGTTATGACAGAAAAGTAAAATATTAACTTTACTTTTAAAAGACAAATGTGTATAATATAAAAAAAGTCTACATATCATCATAAGAAAAGACACCTTTGAGATGAAAAGGAGTGTCTTTTTGTTTAAAAAAGATACTTTTAATGCAAAAACCTGAAGGAAGGAGGCATAAGAGTGAGCAGCTCTAGAAAGAAAAATCATAGCAAAACACAGAGACCGTTTTCTATCTACAAGACTAAGGCAATGGAAGATTACTTTAAGTTCATGAGTAAGCAAGGAAGGCATATAGTTGGTTTGTCTGAAGGCATTACCAATGAATTTGCTTTTGAAGAAGGAGCCCCTTCAAATAAAGAGTATAAGCTGATTTTATCAAAACAAAGAACCTTAAGCGAAAGCTTTAGGCAAGAGCTAAAAGATTTAGGATGGAACTTTGTCTGTACTGAAAAACCTAAGTTTAGAAATCAACGATTCCACTTGTTTGAGACGAACATGAAAGATGTTGACTCTGATATTATAGATAAAAAGAACAGAAGTGAAGCTTCTAATTTTCAGCACAGAAGCTTGTTAAGTATTTTAACATCTAGAAGGACAATAATGGGGTTAGTAGCTTTTGTATTCTTGATGTTAGCTTTAGGTGCGGACCATGCAACAGGAAGGAGAGTGGCATTCTCAATATTAGCAATAACATTAATTGGGGATGCAATTAGCCATTATTTTGAAGTAAGGTATGAAAAAGAGTATATAGAAGAAGTAATGAGTAAAAGCTTTGCTAAAGCAGAATGGGAAGAGGAAAAGCAAAGATATAGAAGGAATGAGATAATAATTACTATTTTATCAGTAGTGGCTATGATTATACCAGTAACAATGCTAAGAAGTTAGCTCATACTGATAACAAGGAGGTTTTAACTATATAATTATGATCAGGGATATATTTTCTAACAAACAGCCTAAACCAGGTTATGTTTATCATTACAGGCCATTTTCGCTATATAGAAACAGGGAGATGGAAGAGTATTTAAATTACATGAGCAATAATGGTAGAATACTTACAGAAATATCAAGAGGGGTGCATCAAAAGTTCATTTTTAAGATAACTGAACCTGAGGACTTAACCTATCGATTTGTCCTAAGTAACAAAAAAGAACTAGATCAAGAGATGATTAAGAGTCTTGAATATTCTGGGTGGGAGTATATATGCTCAGAAAATCCATTAGCTAGGAAACAGAGCTTTCATGTATTTTCATCAGCAAAAGAAGATGCAAATAATAAAATATTTGATGAAATTAATAAAGAAGCTGCTGATAAGTTTAGATTTAGAAGCATTTTAAGCTCAGGGATACCTTGGGGTGTTTTAATTCTTGCTATAATGCACATTTTATTGCTTGGGACAACTCATCCTGGAATTTATGCTGGTGTAGATTTATCTAAGAAGATGATTATAGGTGCTGAGGTAATAAGATATATTTACTTGTTAAAGCCTGAGTGGGAGTTTTATATTAGGCATAAGAAAGAAGGCAAGTATCAAGACATTTGGGATTGGAGAAAGCTTAGTAAATTATACAAAAGAGATATGGGTATTTTATCTATGCCAATTATGTTTCAACCAGTAGATTTATTAATAAGAGTGGCAAGATGGTATTAAGTTGAGTAGTAAAGTGTGTAAAGGAGATGATTAGATTGAAATTAAACAGATAGTAATTTAAAGAGCACATAAAACAAGCATGATTCTGTCAGCTGGAAAAGATAATTTAATTTGGACTCTTTTAAGTAATATATATAGAAATGATATTATTATAAGCAAGAAAGGATAACAAAATGAAAAAATTGTAAGGGCAGCAATTGTTATGACAATATGCCTGTGTTTAATTAGCACAAGTTTAGTGACAAATGCCTATTCCACACAAAATATTTCCAAACAAAATGATGTATGCTTTGAAATGGGCAAAATTGTTGATGATTCGAGAATTAGCAATGTTGATCAAGTAAATACTAAATTTTCTGAGTTTAGAGACAAACCAAGTGTAGAAGAAATTAGGGAGGTCATTTCCCGTATAAATCCAAATTCTATTGTCCTAGATATTAATGAAATGAAAAACATAAGAACTCCAGAAGATTTAATCAAAGCTTTTGAAAAGCGTAATATAGAATTGCATAAAAATTTAGATACAGGCTCTCTTTTTATAACTATTTTAGAAATAGAAACATTTGTGATAAATAATAATAGTGATGTTTATTTGATTCTCGAGTATGATCAAATGTCAGGGCAAATATTACGTAATCCTACAAAGTGGTGTGATTTTTGTCTGTTACAAGTTATAGCTTCTATGTTGGGATTCTATTTAGAAGCCCCTTATCTTGGGTTTTGGGGCCCTAGTTATGCTTTGTTGATTAATAAACTCATGGTTGGGTATTGCCCAAATTGTGAAGCAAAACTAATGGAGTATAATGAGGTTGAATTTATTGAGTATGTTCCCATATGTCCTGGTTGTAATAATTATTACTCATGGATTAATCAAGCATATTACTGTGAAACATGTGAGGTCTGGAATTAGCACAAATAATATTCTTCTTAATTTGGTTAGATCAATGGTTGTGTCATTGTAAAAATAGTTGTAAGAGTGGTGGACAAAAGAGGTGGAGCTCCGCCTCCACCATTATTATCCACCACTTAGTAAGTAGTCGAAACAGAATTTAATAGAGAAAAATTAAGCATTTATTTAGAAAGTAGATGCTTTTTTGGGTTTTAAATGTGTTTATAGAGGGTTGTTTTACAAAAGACTATTGCAAATTTAATATGTACAAATTATGAAAACGCTTTAATTAGATAAAAGAGCAAAAATTATTGATAAACATATGCTAAAATGGGAATATATAGATAATATTAAATACTATATAAATCTATATGAAATAAGCAAGTTATATGATAAAAAAGAGTTTGTCAAAATTAATTATGATCATCAAGTAGGTTTAGTATTAATGTTGCAAGAAATGATTAAAGTAATTAATATCACAATCACAAATACAAATAGATTCAGAAAATGTTGAGATAATTGAGCTGTTGATTAATGGCAATGAAGGGATTCTAGTAATAAAAGAAGATATATCTATTCTTTACTGGTCCAATCAAGGGGAAGTCTTTTACATACAAGTGAACCTTGATAAGATAACGATCATAGCAATAGCTGAAAGTATTGAAAAAAAAATATATAAAATTTTAGAAAAGTGTAAGATTTCACTTGCTTTAATGGTTATATATATAGAAGGCCTTAAAAAGCATGGTGAAAGAGATGAAAAAAGGTTTAATTTTGGTATTATTAGTTTTTTTGCTAGTAGGCATAGTTACAATGCCAGCAAAGGCACTGATTGATTCTAGGTTAGCTGGAAATGAAAACGCGTTAAATCAAGAAAGATTTACATACATTTCAGTCTTTTATAATGAATTTAATATTACAGATCAAGGAAAAGCAGAGTTAACTTCTTCTATTGATGCAAGAAATGTTGATGAATGCAAAATAAGTATGTATCTCCAAAAGTATCAAAATGGACGATGGACAATGATAAAACACTGGTCTAGTACAGAAAATGGCACTTTTTGTGGGCTAGGTGAGATTTGGTACGTAGAAAGTGGATATCAGTATAGAATGGTTTCTTATGGTTATGTATATATTAATGGCGTATGTGTTGAGAACACTCAATATATAATTGACCCTTATGTTTATTAATAGAACATTGTAATGATATTTTTAGATATGAGATAAATTTATAGTTATTGATAAGTTCATAAAATTATAGGAATAGCTCTATATCAAAAATAAGTTTTTCATGTTGACAATAGCTCTGATTTTATTATTTATGACTAGTGAGTTTAGTATCTTTGGTGATATTCGTCGTCAACACAGTATCCAATATGCACGACTCAAGATACTGGAAGTCCAGCAGCAATTGATTTGCTTAGTTGGAGTTGTTATAGTATCTCCAAAACATGGTATGCAATAAGTAGAAGTCAATATAGAGAAAAGATTCAGAAGGTTATGCATGTTTATTAAATCAAATTGTAAGAATTTCTAATACGATGTTAGACTAATATATTATAAATGTTAGAGAATTGTATTATATCAAATAAATTTAGGTGGACTTTAAATGGCTAAAAAGTTAGTTGTAATATGGATGGTAATTACTTTAATTCTTTCAATATTTAACATTGGTTTCGCAAAAGAGGTTTCTGTTTCAAAAAATTCATATGAAGTATGTTCAACAGAGATCGTGAGCACCTACCA
Source organism: uncultured Clostridiaceae bacterium (assembly GCA_964546025.1). GTDB lineage: Bacteria > Bacillota > UBA994 > PWPR01 > PWPR01 > PWPR01. The sequence continues at coordinate 4,701 of CAZJHT010000055.1, read as the reverse complement.
AGAAAATGGTGTTTATATTAGAGCTTTAAGTTCCTGGGTATATGGGAACCCTGAATCATCTCCAAATCAAGCAACATATAGTGAAACTATATCTAAGGAAGTTGTTTATTCTGGCACCATTAATTCTGCCGCTCAGAGCTCAATTAGTGGTACATTGGGCTTCAGCTTTTCATATAGTGAATCTGCTTCACAAGGTATGAGTGCCACTGCTCCAGATTATAAGTATGGAAGAATAATTCAGAGAGCGAGTTATGATTGCTATGATGTCTATGTGACTCACGATGTCTACGGTGATCAAAGCAAAGCATTTTTATACACTTATTTCACTAGCCACACGATTAAGAAGCCACGTGTTACATATTATGATTCCGAAATTGTAAATAGCATATAAATATAGGCATAGTGAATACACAAGAGGGGGAAAATATGAAGAAAATTCTTTTTATATTAGCTGTAGTCATTTGCATAACTGGATGTCAAGCAAAGGAGCCTATAATGTATATGAAATCATCAGAAATATCTAATGATGAATCGGTTCTTTTAAGTGCTATTGGAGCATCTATTTTTGAGTACCAAGTAACAGATTTGATAAAGATGATTACTATTCGTGGAACTAGATATCAGAATGATGAAAGTACTCAGTTGCTAATTAATCATAAGATATATGTTGATGAAACAATAAGCAATAACAAGTATAAATTGCTATTCATGTTATCGAAATCAAATAGATTTTTCTGTCTTTCTCAGACAAACGGGGACTATTCAACAAATAGTGAACAGTTACTTGAGGACATAAGTTTTGATTGGATAGCAAAGAAGGAGTTTAAAGGGCTAGCGGAGATAACACCTGGTATTCCTATCCCATTAGTCATAATGACATCGGATAATCAACAACCTATATATGAAACTAGTGAGTATATGCAACATCCAGAATACATTAGTATGTATCCAGATATCTTTTTAGTAACAATTACTTTTGATACAGAATGGAAACCAAGTGATTAATAGTGTATAGAATAGTTTGATTAAACTTTTTCATATAGATTTGATGATAGTTAATGTTAATACAGTATGAAACTTTCATTACTGCATATATCGGCTACACAGTCTTTGAAGTAACTTATTATTTTGAAGGACTTTTATAAGTGGTTGGGAAAGCTGATGTTATGATAAAAATGAAAGAGATTAAAATGAAAAGTACATTTGTATTTGCCAATCGAAAACTTGTCCTCACCCCTAGCGGGGGCGCGGATAAGAATTTGAACTTAATAGTCAGAAGTGCTGGATATAATAGAGTAGATGTAATTATTTAATTATTTTTTGAGGAGATATAGATATGAGAAAAACTTTGATTTTATTTATAGTTTTTATACTTTTGTTGAGTGGGTGTGTAAAAGAAGAGACTATGTATATAAAGCCTTTTATGTTAGCTGAAGAAGATATCAATAATATGTTAGAACGTAATGGTGGCATTTTTGAATACTATATTGATAGTAGCATTAAAATGATAACCTTGCGTGGCATTAAGTACGAAGAAAATACTGAGCCAGAAGTTATCTTTAACTATAGGACAGCCTTTAATTCTGATTTTTCAGGAAGAACATCTAGATTTATCTTTCAGATTTCTAAAGATAATGGAAATGTCAGCGTACTGACAGTAAATGCTACTGCAGAAGCAATTATTGATAAAATGAAGTCCTATAGACTACATTCTATATCGCTTATTAATGAGGAAATAAACATCATACCTGACACAGCTATCCCATTACATGTAATGCCAAGACTATCTGAGAAAAACCAATATTTTGATCCAGAATCTTTTATAAATAATCCAGAGATTGCAGAACAGTATTCCCCGATTATTGTATTCTCAATTACTTTTCACTCTTATATACCTGAAGAGGAATAATCAAGAATGGAAAAGGACTACATAAATATAGTAGTAATGAGTAAATAAATGAAGAAGTGAGAGCTTTTGACAGATGGCAATGAAGGGATTCTAGTAATAAAAGATGATATATCTATTCTTTACTGCTCCAATCAAGAGATGGTTTTTACATACAAGGATGTATTGATAAAACAACAATTATAAAAATAGCTGAAAGTGTTGAAAAAAATAAATAAAGTTTTAGGAAAAGTGTAAGATTTTACATGCTTAAATGGTTATATATAGCGAGAAGAGGTAATTTTCAGTGATTTGATCAAATCAATGAGTTATGAGGTGACAATATGGCAATATATAGATATTAAGAAGGTTATTTATATAGGTAAGCTATTTATAAAACGGTTGTGTGATTTCAACAAGCTAATTTGATGAACTTAATGCAGCGCAAAGTTGAATTACTTACCTACAAATTAAAAAGGAGTGGTTCCATGTAAAAAAAATCAATGATGCTATTTGTGATTGTGCTATTTTTAAATATAATATTTGTAAATGCAGCAGGAGAATATCTAATTCTTAATGAAAATGATTATAATCTAGAGCCTGTTACTAGAGTTGATGTGGATAGAGTAGTAACCCAACAGGATTTGGCAGTAGACAATATCTGCTTTTCAGTAAAGACGGACGGTATCTCAAAAGATAACTTTAGTGGTGTATTAATTCTAAATGGCAAGCCGATCACTTTTAATGAGAATGTAGATTTTACTGGAATTAACATTGAAAACCGACTCGTGTATACTGGCTCAGCGAGGATTGAATATATCGATAAGTATATAAATTTGGGCATAACCTACAGTGATGATATTGACAAAGCCTTAGTAACATGTGTTACGATAGACAAAAGTGGCTATGTTGAAGAGCGCATTTACTTTGGGGAATTATTTAAAGAAGCGAGTGAAGCCAACAAGGTATTGATGAGCAATTCTCAAAATGATGTGAACTTAGACACTGGCCCTCAGAACCCTACTACTAGATCGACTGTATATCAGGAGTATTATGGAATAGATCATTCAATTGTTGATGGTAATAGAGTAGCTACAGTGGTGGGGGTTTGTAATGCCTCAAACAGTGAGCGGCAATATACAAGCAAGTGTAAAAGCTTTTTCAAATAAATCAGGTGTTTATGATTATTATGTAGATAACTATGTCTATGATAGTAATACTACATCAGTTATTCAGTCTGCTAGCACTAACGAAGTGCAATCCAAAATCACATTTACAAAAGCAGTATTAGACAACCACATCTATGATTGGAGTCCTAGTAGTGGTACCTCATCTATAAGCATTCCATTGATCTCTGGTTCCTATCCGTATGTTGGTTTTTCGACGATTCAGTACGCAAGTGTTTCTGCATCCAGGTCCTCTGCATCAGGAAGTAGTAACAGATTGAACAGAATTACATGGACTAATGATGAGTTATACTTAGAGTCTAAATGCGATTATTATAGTACTAGTACTAGCAATTACATTACATCATCTAAAGGTGTTGGCGGAACAGCTTTTGCGCAGCATTTTTCAAGTACACCTAGTTCTGATCATCCAGGTCAGGTGCAAGTGTCAGGAACGTTTGAATATAAAGTTTTCATCAATATAACTAATGATGATGTGGACGACTTTACAATTACTGAGTACTATACTTCATACTCTTATGAAAATGGCACTTATAGTTATGGGAGCTAAACCTTAATTTGTTTAATGGAGATGAAGAAAGATGATTAAGAAAAGTCCGAATCTTATTATCTTAATAGTAATTTGCGTGTGTATAGTTGCAGGAGTATGGTATCAACAGTATGTAGAGTACAATAAATTAAAAGGATCTATTCAATCAGCGTATATAATAATTAGACAATATTACGATGAGCTTGAGAGTGCTGGTAATGACTATGGGAGTTTGCCTGAGTTGTTTAACCCCAAGTATTTACGACATTTCAGAATAGCCTCAGAGGATATACTAACTAAATATAACTTTGAATACAACCCTGCTTCATATTTGGCAGTACTGGGTCGATATGGTTATATTTCCATGATGCAAACGATGAGGAATGTGTTCAAAGTTACATTGAAATAGTGTCGTATATTAGTAATCAAATGGCAACTTTGAATGCGTATATGGATAGAATGACAAAGGTATTTATACCTATACTTGATAACTCTAAATTAAAAGATGAAATACTTAAAACATATAAAAATATTTTTAATAAACTAGTTGATTCGCTCCCATAGTTTCATTACATGGAAACTAGTTTGATTTCATAATAATGAAGTTTATTCTGAACTGAGATTTGAAAAGGGGGCGCGGATAAAACTTTGACTTAATAGTCAGAAGTGGTGGATATTAATGGTGGCAGAGCTCCATTCATCAAATCCACCACTTATTATATAGACTAGAAAAATACTCAGGTATTTGCAGAAATGCATATGCCTTTTTTGTTTTTAAGTAGAATGTTCTAAGATAAAGTCAGCTTCTTTAGAGTTGACTATTACTCTGGGTTTTTTTCTAAAATTACTTAATCACTCAATACTATTATTTAGCTGTTTCTGTAAATTATGTAAAAGTCTTATGTTAATAATGGTAAAAGGTATGATATGATACTAACATAGATACTAAGTAGCTTGCTATTATATGGTAATAAAATTGGCTCTGTTGTGAGTCTTAAGTATAACGACTAGTAATGCAAAGTATTTTTAAAATGCTGCATTGTACAATCAAGTTAGCCACTAAAATAAAAAGAATAAAAGAGTCATGTGTGCCTGTGTTA
>CAZJHT010000054.1:0-9736 GCA_964546025.1 uncultured Clostridiaceae bacterium | reverse complement strand
TATACTATTAGCATATTCTTTTGATTGATGAATGTCAAAAAAATATACGTTGAAGGGAGGAATCATAGTGGAGCGTATACCAAAATTAATTAAATTTCCTGTGGATTTAGTAGTAAGAATTGAGGAATATCAAGAAAAAAACAATATATCTACCTTTTCAGGGACGGTTTATGAGTTAATTCGCAAAGGATTAGAAAAGTAATGGATTATATTTCCGAAAACCACAGTAAGCATCTGTTGGCCTGTCACTTAATATTCGTTTGCAAATACCGTAAAAACCTCTTGGGTCATGTAGGTCAATTCGTTAAGTCTGAAGTCTATTCTATTTCAGGTAGATACGGGTGGAGAATTATCGAACAAGAGATAGACCAAGACCACATTCACATCTTAGTCCGATATTCTCCAAAGTGGAGCGTTCTTGAAATTGTTAGATTGCTAAAGCAATTAACGACTTATAGAGCGTGGGAAAAGTATAATGATTATCTGTCAAAACACTTTTGGAAGGAACGTACTTTTTTAGAGTGATGGATACTTCTCTTGTAGCATTGGGAACGTTAGCAAAGATACCATTCAAAAATATATTCAAACACAAGGAAATTAGGGCTTACATCCCCTAGCCTAAAGGCATAGGGGTTTTACGCCCCTCCCTATAAATCACTGTGCCTAACCTATCGTATTCTTGAGTATAAGTGCCATATTCAGAAGTTTCTATACTAACTAGGTCACTCAGTGTATTACTAAGAATGTCATTCTTCTCTGCTATAAAAATAGAGAATTATATTTCACTAATTTCCTCAATCCCATATAAACTATGATCATACAAAAATGTCATGTTTGCGTTTGCTTTGTTTCCAGCTGTTAAGTCTTGTGACATAATTGCATCTACCATATATCCGTTTATAGATTCATTTCTTGTTTGCACTAGCAAATCTCTATCAGTATTGTTTTCTAATAAAAGCACTAGTTTAGTCCCTAAAAACCCTCCCTGGTTAAGTGCCATAGCTGTTATAGTCACATCATTTTGGTAAAGAACAGTCTGATCAATCGTGGAAAATCCAATACCCTCTTTAACACTTTCGCTTTCTTTAAGTAGTTTTTTTGATATCTCGGGTAGAGCTTCTTCACAACCAGTTATAAAAAGTAATGTAAAAGCTAATAAGAGCGCTGCTACTCTCATCCTTGTTATTCTCACAATATTATTCTTTTTCAAGTTCTCTTCATCTAAAATAATATCATTGTCTATCTATTGCCATCTTATACATATTTAATCTTGTCTTATTACGATTCTTTTACTTGCTGATTCAACAATCATATTAATTAAGTTTTCATATGAATACCCATACAACTTAGCTAAAATGGGGAGATCTGAGTGAACTGGATTAAGCCCTGCAAGTGGATTGGCTTCTATAAAGTTAGGTTCGTCATTACTATCTAACATAATGTCAATTCTTCCACAGTCCCTTCCTCCAAGAGCCCTCCAAGCTTTTATTGCAAGCTCTTGACATCTCAACGCTATGTCCTCTTCAACTCTAACATACCTAACTGTTTCTAAGTACTTTTGCTTTGCTTCATAAGAATAGCCTTCAGCAATCTTACTCTTATCAACGATAATTTCAATTGTCCCTATAGCTTTTGCCTGCTTTCCTGTTCCTATAATACCAACAGTGAACTCTCTACCTATCATAAGTTCCTCAATTAAAACAGGTTGCTTATATTTTTCTAACATAAGATTTACATGTGTGAAGAGATCATCTCTATAGTTAATTATAGATGTATAATCTATTCCCTTACTTGTACCTTCAGCTATAGGCTTTATAAAATATGGTGGAGCAAAGTTTATATCTTCAATATCATTAATATCTTCAATTACTACAAACTTAGGAGTTTTTAGCCCTGCATCACGTATTATCTTTTTTGTAATACCTTTGTGTAAACACATAGTTAGCGTTAGCGGGTCTGAAAAAGTATAAGGAATATCATATGCATCAAGCAATGCTGGTATTCTTGCTTCTCTACTAAAACCTTTCAACCCCTCTGCTATATTAAAAACAAGATCCCACTTTTTATTATTTGATAATGCTAAAACTAAACTACTAATTCCTCCAATTTTCTCTACTGCATGCCCTTGTTTTTTTAGAGCCTCAACAATTGCATTGATAGTATCCTCACTATCAAGTTCTGCTGTTTCTTCATCAGATAAACCTTTTGCTAGATATTCAACCTTTAAATCATAGGTTATTCCTATTAACATCTATTACACCTGCTTTTGTATTTGATATTTGCATTATATCAAAACTATATGTTTTAGCTACTCTATTTTTCTTTAATAACAATCTCATACTTATCATCTATATGTTTAGCAGCATTTAGTTCATTCTGACAGTGAGGACATACTACTAAGCAAATGTTTCCTTCATTTTCTTCTTTCTTTTGCAAAACCTCCATAAAACCAGTTGAAATAATACCTGTAGGTATTGCAACAATGCCAATTCCAAGTAGTGCAATTACACTAGCAAGCAGTTTCCCTATTCCTGTAACAGGGTAAACATCGCCATAACCTATTGTAGTCAAAGTTGCTATTGCCCACCGAAATGTTAATACAATATTTGGAAAGGCTTCTTCTTGAACATGCCCTTCTGCGTAAAACATCATAATTGACGACATGACAACTAAAAAGAATGTGATTAAAATCGTTGCCACTAAAGTTTCCTTTTTGTTTGATAATACTTTCCCAATTAGACTAAATGACTGCGAATAGCGATTAAACTTGAACATTCGCAAAAATCTTGTGACTCTCAACATCCTTAAAAATCTTAAATCTAGCCTAACAATAAAAGGTAGATAAAAAGGCAAAATTGCCACTAAATCTATTACAGCCATTGGGGACAATAGGTATCTTTTTATTGCAGTGATTCTTGTAATGTTCTCATTTTTATACAAAATATCTGAGGTCCAAATTCTCAATATATATTCTATAGTGAATACCATTACACTAAAGATTTCAAAAACTCTAAAATGAACAGTATACACACTGTAGAGTTCACTAAAAGATTCTAGTATTATTGACGTCACATTTAGTACTATTAAAAAAATAATCATAGAATCAAATATAAAACTTGCTCGATCTTTTGTATCTGCTTTCTCAATAATCTCAAATATCCGAACCTTAGCTCTTTCCATTTACACACCTCCTAACATATATAGTTAATACTTCTTATTTCTATATTTCTTATATGTTTCCTTTTATAAATGCGGTTTTTTTACCTTAACCAAAGAATTGTTTAACAATAAGTTGTGGTATATAATAATCTTAGAACTAAACACTTGTGGAGGTGAGCCTTTAATGCATGACCTTAAAGAATCCTTGCAAAAATGCATAGGAGTTTTATGCGGGGTATCTGTTTGTGAAACTCAACTAAATAAACTTTTGCAAATAGAGGAAAAAGTAAAGACGCAAGAAATTATTGTATCTGTCATTGGTCAATTTAAAAGAGGCAAATCAACTTTCATAAATACAATTTTAAAGTCTGACATACTACCAGTAGGTATTATCCCAATAACCTCTGTTCTAACAAAGATTCGATATGGTTCTGAATTAGCAAAAGTATATTTTAAAGATGAAAAAGAAAAGCTCGCTCCTCTTCGCTCATTAGGAAAATACATTAGTGAACTAGAAAATCCTAATAATATTAAAGGTGTAGAAAATGTTGATATTTTTTTGCCAGTAGATTTTCTTAGTAACAATGTAACTATTGTTGACACACCAGGGGTGGGATCAATCCATGAGCATAACACTGATATAGCTTATTCACATGTTCAAGATAGTGACGCTTTGATATACATGCTATCAGTTGATAGTCCGATTAATGAAATAGAACTTAGTTTGTTAAGAAATGCTGGAAGTCACGCATCAAAAATTTTCTTTGCTGTTAATAAAATAGACACAATTACTCCTTCAGACTTAGAAGAATACATTAATTATTGTCAAGATGTCTTATCTAAAACACTAGGCATAGATAAAATTAATATTTATGCAATTAGTGCTACTCATGAAATTGGAGTAGACAGAATGTTAACAGATATAGAAAATTATCTTAATGGCAATAAAGAAGATTTACTGCGGGTTTCAATTGATAAAAAGCTCATAAGACTAGCAAATGAATCTATATCTCAATTAAGGCTATATAAAAAAATTCTCACGTCACCACTTCATGAGCTAAATAACATGCAAAATGAACTTGCTCAGAAAATACGAGTTTTAGAATCAGATATAGAATCTGCTGCTTGGCTATTAGATAAAGAAGCAGAAGAAAAAATAGTAGCCCTAAGATCATATATTATTAGTCAAGGAGATCAATTAAACAGAAATACTCTTGATAAGCTTAATTCTATATATAGTAATAGCCAGCCATTTGACCCTAATAAATTATTAGAAGAGTTTAGTAAATTTATCAATATAGGGTTAGCTAATCAGCTATACACTCTAAATTTTAAAGGTGAATCACGCCTTAATGATTTTTATTTAGAGTTGACAAAAAAAATAACAAACCAGATTAAGAATGTTGAGGAAAGTGTAAGCGAGATGTTTGAGGACCTCTTTAGTGTGGAATACACATATTCAGTAACTGATATTTTACTGTCAGAAAAAGAAGATTTCTATGTCAGTGTTAAGCCTTTAACTGAGGATATTAACCTAAACAAAGTAGTACTTATGATGCCAAATGGATTTGTAAATAAAAAAATTTATGAAAATAGTAAGGCTAAAGTAGAAAAGGATATAGACAGCAATATCAACAATATGATGTATAACTATCGCTACAAGTTAAAAGAGAGCATACGTGGAATGAAATATACCCTGAATGAAGATGTTGGCACTTTAAATGAAGATATTAAAAAACTTCTTGATAAAATTAAATCTGAGAAGGATTTACTCTCCGAGCAAACTTTAACGAAACTTAGACTTATTGATGGTAGTGTAAAATATTTTGTGTACATTTAGAAATCCTTTCACAAGAGTAATTAATAGGATAAAATTTAATTATGAAAGTGGAGGATTTTTTTATGGCTAGAAAAGAGAGTATCAAAGAGTTAGTAAGTCAAGTGATGAAGGATCAAGGTGTTGAAGGATTAGCAGATCTTCAAGGAGTATTGAAAGAAATGCTGAAATCTGGAGTTGAAGAGCTACTTAGCGCTGAGTTAGAAGATGAGTTAGGTTACAAGAAATATGAAAGAAAGACTAATAAGAATAGCCGTAATGGCAGTTCAAAGAAGACAGTTAGATCTGACTACGGAAGCCTTGATTTAGACATTCCTAGAGATAGATTAGGGGAGTTTGAACCACAGGTAGTACCAAAGCACTCAAAAGACATTTCAGCAATAGAAGACAAAGTTATTTCAATGTATGCAAAGGGAATGAGTCAAAGAGATATATCAAAACATATAGAAGACATATATGGCATGCCACTTTCAGCCACTCTAGTGTCTAAAATGACAGATAAAATCATACCATTAGTAGAGCAATGGCAAAGTAGAGCGTTAGAGGAAAGATATCCATTTATCTTTATGGATGCTATACATTACAAAGTAAAACATGATAATAGAATAGTTAAGAAAGCAGCATATGTGGTATTAGGGGTTAATTCTGAAGGTTTTAAGGACATACTAGGTATCTGGATAGGAGAAAATGAGTCAAGTAAGTTTTGGTTAAAGATATTAACTGACCTTAGAAATAGAGGTGTTAAGAAAGTAGATATCTTTAGCGTGGATGGATTAACTGGTTTTAAGGAGGCAATATTAGCATCATACCCTGACTCAATAATTCAAAGATGCATTATACATCAAATTAGATCTTCAACCAGGTATGTTTCATACAAGGATATTAAGGCATTAATGAAGGACTTGAAGGCAGTATATAAAGCACCAAATGAAGAAGAAGCATATCGTAATCTAGAGCTATTCAAAGAGCAATGGAATCAACATTATCCAACGTGTGTAAAATCATGGTATGAAAACTGGGATGTTATATCTCCATTTTTCATGTATTCAGAAAACATCAGGAAAATAATGTATACAACTAATATTATTGAGAACTTGCATCGTAAGTTTCGTAAAGTGACTAAGGGAAAAGCTATTTTTAGTACTGATATGGCATTAGCTAAAATGTTGTATCTTGTTTCTCAGGATGCTATTTCTAAATGGTCCCGCAGAGTGAATAACTGGGACCAAATTGTACATGAGCTGTCAATCTTACATGACAGCCCATTATCAACCTAACTATTTACTTGCTCTTGTGATTTATTTCTTTATTAATTTACACAAAACTATTTACAGTCTCTTATTGATGAGTCTATAGATGAACTACAGTCTACTATAAAAGCAATAGAAAGCTAATTACTTGTACTCTATTGCTTTTTGCTTGCAGTTTCTTTCACATTCAAAGCAAACTAAACAATCATTTTGCTTGATATAATGTTTTTCTTTTTTTTCCACAGCATGTCCCTTACATACTCTTTTGCAAATTGAGCAGTTGTTACATTTATCTTCATCAACAACCATCTTAGTATTAGCTGTTTTTGAGCTTATATTTAAAATAGTTCCATATGGACATAAATATCTATGCCATAGCTCTTGATGAAAAAAGATAGATAAAACAACCCCAAATACAAAAAGCACAGGTAACACTGGCAGTTTTCTACCTGTCTTAATTACTATAATAAATATTGCTATAAAGCCTATTAGAAAAATTACTCTTGTAACTTTATATGCTAAAAATTTCGGGTATTTCATATCTTTTACTTCTAATTTCTTTTTTATATAGCTTATCGTTTGAATAGCTGTGTTTATTGGGCAAATGAAACCACAGTAAACTCTACCTTTTAAAAAGCTAATTGCTATGCCTGCAAGAAATATACCCATCCAAACTTGAATTCTTCCTGCTTTAATCAACACAAAAAAAAGCACTAGAAATGCTATCTGAATTAATAAATGAATAGATTTTTTCAACATACTCACCTACACTTTCCTAACTTAAGTATAATCTATCCCTACACAAAAAAGAGTTACCTAAGTAACTCTTAATTTATAATATTAACTTTTTTTACTAAACTATAAAAGTTTGTCCTATTAAACTCCAAAAATACCAACTCAGAATCTAATACACCTAGCATTCTTACTCTTGTATCTGATTGGTAAAGCAGCTTTGGATTAAAGTCTTCATCAAATATAACCAACTTATTGTCTGCGCTTAAAATATGATAATCCTCATATTCAATTATTTGCTCAAAAGACTTTGCTGCTGTTAATACTCTTGTATTAGTATTTATATCTAGCTCAAATTCTAGCTCATCAATGTTCTCAAGAACATCATAATAGACATAATATGATTCACTTGAACCATCTCGTTTAGTACCCCGCACTAATAAGTAATTATTTCCCAGGAAATAATTATCCGCATGAGTAAGATCTACTTCTCTCATATTAAAAATCATAAGCCTATGATCTAATGCTAGATCATAAATCTGAAAACTTCTTGTTTCGTTATCTAAAAAAGCAACCTTGTCTTTAAGAACCCATGAAATCACTTCGCCTGTGATTTCATCAGAGAGATTATAAAATCTTTCTTCACTTCCGTTATATATATACATTTCGTTGCCAATGCTAAAAGCTACTCTCTCTCCGTCTATTTCTGGTAATAGCTTTACTTGCATATCTGTTGATACCTCTAGCTCTAATAGCTCTTCTTTTAAAAGCTCTCCATTTAGAGAAAAGATTTTTAAAATGTACTCATTTTTTATGTTGCCTTCAGTCTCATTATTTGATGTGGATTCTTCCCCTACTCCTTGTTTTCCTTCGATTGAGTAAATGTAGTTGTTGTTTGCTTCAATCTTAACAATAGGACCTTCTGTTAGTTGCGATGAGCTACCATCAAACTTATAAATAAAAAGATTTTCTCCGTCAAGTACTAAAAGGCCTGTACTATCTTTAAGCCACCTCAAACTAACTTGCTCAAAATTACTAGCAGAAGCTCTAAGCTCTATATCAACAACTGCCCTATTCTCTTCTAGTGAATGAACAACAAGCACCTCATCATGCATATACGCAAGATATGTCCCATCAGGCGAAAGTTCAGGCTCTGCCGAGTAATTATAAATAGGCATAGCTACTTCCTCATCAAATAATGCTGCTAACCTTAAGCTCTTGTTAACTACTATTTCTTGTGTTGCTTGGTAACTATCAATGTTATCCCAGCCAACAAACATGTATCCTTCATTTGGAATAGCTCGAATTGTAATAGTCTCCCCGTGGACGAATGTTCCTCCTCCAGTTACATTCCCTTTGTTGTAATCTTCTGTACTTACATTTACTAAATGCTCTCTAGGATGAAACACAGCAGTAAAACTTTTCCTATTATCTAATTTGAATAAATACCTCTCATCATTTGAAATAACTTCACCATTTTCTTCCCAGCCAATAAATTCATAGCCAACATTAGGTATAGCTTCAATCGTTATTATGCTATCCCTAACAAATTGCCCATCTCCCTTTACTTCCCCTGCGTCCTTATTATTTACATCTAAATAGACTTCTAAGACACTACTGCAAGAGGTTAATCCTAGGAGTATTATTACTAGCAAAATGTATTTAGTTTTATTTCTTAATGATATTCTTTTAAATATCATTTCTGCACTTCCAATCTAATTATTTTTTAAATTTCTATCCAATACTTTCTCTTCATTCCATCTCTAGGCTGCATGAATCTACCCCAGCTAAAGCCTTGTTCTATTAAGTAATCATGAATGCTGTTATCCTTGTCTGAGTTTCCTGGACACAACACAATCTGCCCAGCATCTTTGGCAACTCTTCTTAGTTCATCAATCTCTTTTTTTATGTCATCTCCTACTACATGACCTGCCATAACTATATCCGCAAAATTACTCTCAAACGGGATATCCTCTATTACCCCATCTACAACATAAAGATTACCTATACCTAATTTCTTTGCTTTTTCCTTTAGATAATATCTTAGATTACTAACTGGTTCAACTGCATAAACTGCTTTTGCTTCTTTTGCTACAACTAACGCCAGCCTTCCTGTTCCAGCGCCAATATCAAGTACTACCTTATCTTTAAAGTTAGCTATATCTGTTAACTCATTAGAGTCCCAAGCTAAGAATGGTTGCTGATCATAAATTTTTGGTTTGATGACATAAACAATCCAATCATTTATTTTATTTAAGACCTTCTTCTCTGATTCTCTTATTTCTTCTTCACTAAATTGCCTATCTTTAACTGAGCTAACTGCTTTTGTGATAAAACCAGAAATTTCAGGGCACTTATTTATTATATACCAAAGCACTACGGTATTATTATTAAGAGCTATCCCTAAATCTTTTTCAATATTGTTAATTTTTGCTAACCAACTTAGCTGTACTCTTTCTAGTAGTAACAGAGAGTTAAATGAAATATCTTCTACATCAATCCAATACACCATGATTTCCTCCAATTTCTAGTACACATTTTATCATATCTTATTATACATACTAACACTAAGTGATACTAATAAATTTAGTACAGAGGTATGTGACTTTTTCACTTACTCTATTGTTCATAAAAGTTATATTTTATTTGGTATATGCAGAGATGATTAAAGCACTTTACCTTGATATAGTGATAATTGTTGCTATTTCTCTTCCTGTTAACATATAATGTAATATATATAACAAAAAAACAAAAAAGT
>CAZJHT010000053.1:0-9856 GCA_964546025.1 uncultured Clostridiaceae bacterium | reverse complement strand
AAGCAGACGGGGAAGAATCTGTCCTAGCACTCCCTAAAGCTGATGGCCATATATCAGGAGTCTTAGCACTTAACGCTTCTAGATATTACAAGCAGGTAGAGTTTGAGGCAATAGAATAAGCGTATCTTTTAAAGACCTATTATCAAGGAGAGACCTATAGTAGAGTTAAAAAATACCGATTATAAGAAGTAATATACTGAAAATGATATGAGGAGTTTCATCTATGTAATGAAGAAATATATCAGGCTAATGGCTGAAAATAAATCAGTTTGTCTCTACGAAAAGCTTGCTGGTGTTTGTGATTCTAATATTGTCCTTATAAAAACAGCTGTCAGTAGAACGTTTAAATAGTATAGAGGATGGTTCAGTTGTTGTTTAGTAAGCTTTAATAGGGCAGTTTAATGGTTAAAGTGCATACTTCTTTAGCCCAGCTTATACTAGAGGTAATTAAAAGCATCATGTAATCTATGGTAAAACTATGTATGTTTTATGGTGCTAAAACTGAAGTAATAGAGTTTAGTACTTTTAAAGACTTCAAAAAAATAGCAGTATGATGATGTTAGTAGACAAAAAGTGATAGTGAAGAGCATGCTTTTTCTTAGAATATGGCGTTGTAAACTATGGAAGAAAGTGAAAAGAACTCTGACAGCTAAAGTAGGAGTAGTTGGTTTCTCTAACACCTTCTCATATATAAGCATTTTATAGGTCAATTGAGAGAATAAAGATTGAAAAAAATTACATACGGAGAAGTCTACTAAGTCTTTAAAAAGAAAGTTGTGATTAAGTAGCTTTATTTGTTAGAATGATAAAAGATGAGGGAATATTCCAATTGTAATGCAAATTTTGGAGTTAGAATTAACAAGTAGAATTTGTTTTTAGGTTATGTAAATATAGAGTATTTAGAGATTAGCTTTATTTATGTACTTATATAATTAATGGAGCAAGTGATAGGATGTTTAACCTATGAAAAAATACATAGCTATAGCTTCATTAATTCTTATAATAGGTTTTGTGTGGATTTCGAATATTGCTGAAAAAGAAGTGAAAAGATTGCATCCAGCTGAAGATATTCTTCCAGAGAAAATAGCAGAAGAAGTTCCAAATCCATATATTGAAGAGCAAAGACCTACCATATCTTATGCTTATATTTTTGATCCTAAAGAATATGGAACATTACATGAAGTTTATGTATTGATTGCTTTAGGAGATATAGCAATGGATTTTAAAGTTGATGATACCAAAAATGTAGTTGAACTAATACCGTTGTATTACCCAAAGTTGGGTGATAGGAGTATCGTATATGATAGCAAAGATTTTGGGGACGAATCAGAAGGGTTAAGTTATAGGTTTACTATGCACGTAATAAGTATTGATAATGCAAGTGAGTATGAATATTATTTTGCGTTAGCAGAAGATCCTCGATTAGAGTTTAGCAGAAGGATAATAGAGCCTGGAGACATAGGAGCAAGATCTGCTAGTCGTTTGCCTGAATTAATGAAGAAAAGAGAGTAAGTAACAGGGGCACATTTACATTACAAGTTGGCAGTTTATATTTTGTGAGTATCAATAACGTGTGTTTTGCTAGCTAGGAAAGAAGTTGGATATTTTGGTGTATTTAACAGGTGGAGCTCCGCCTCCACCATTATTATCCACCACTTACTAAGTAGTCGAAAACAGAATTTAATAGAGAAAGATTTAGCATTTACTTTGAATGTAGATTCTTTGATTTTCATAGGTTTAATTGGCAGCAGCCCAAGTTTATGTCCTCACCCCCAAAGGGTCATTTTTCAGTTGACGAACACAGTAGTCTTTCCTTTTATTATGTTCAACAAGATATCGATAGTTTAAGGTGTCATCTTTATTGCTAAAATGATTGTAAATAGTGCCTACAAATATTTCTGCTTTGTCTGCAATCTCCTAGTTGTTGTTTTAGAAAAACTATTGATTGACATTAGGTCTATGACGCTATCTGACGCTATCTTTATATTGATATATTTATGATTTTGTGGTAATATGTATATAATTAAATATATGAACATTAGATAAGACATCATTGAAAGAGTGCTCAAGGATGTCTTTTTAAATATGGTTAGAATTAACGATTCAATTAAAAGTTAATATACTCAATATTGGATGAGTATTATGATAATTTACTTTGTCCTATTTGTTTAAGAAACTTTTTAGGATAATGCCTTGTAAGAAAATAAGCTTGAATCGAAGTTGGGTGATTTATGAACAGAGAATGCGTATAATTATAAGTGCATAATTATTAGATTTAGCAGGTGAACTCTTTTACTGCTAAGAAATGGCATTTTGAAGTGCTTAACTTATATTGAGTCTATAAGAGAAGGAGGTGGAAAAGTGTTTTTTTTAGAGAGAGGAAAAAATTACAGTTCAATTGGATACATATTAACGGCTGTAGGCTGCTGTTCATGTGGTGTTTTAGAGTACGGAGTTCATAATGATGTTAATATTTAGTGCTTATTATCATCTAGATTTGCTTCTTTAAAGAAGCAAATCTAGATGATAATTGCTATAAAGGCGCTAGGTAATAGGTGGTTAATTACAGGACTAAAGACATGTAAATTACTTTTTGCTTAAAGTAGATTTGATAAGGGATGGAGGAGAGATCAATAATATTATGAGATTTAGCACATATAATATTTACTGGGAAGAAAAAAATCATTACTGGTTTATTTTTAACTGTTTTACAAAAGCTAGTGTTGCTCTAACAGATACTATTTTTAGAAATATTAAGAAATGTAAGTTCCATCTTATTGAAGATTCTCTACTAGAGAAACTTCAGAAGAATGGTATACTAATTAGGTGTAAAGATGAAGAAAAAGAGCATATAGATTTTATTATTAAAGAACAAGCTTACAGCGCTAATGAAATAAATCTTACTTTATATCCTACATATGACTGTAATTTTGGGTGTGAGTATTGTTATGAGGCTGAAGAAAGATTTAATAAGCTTAATTCAGGAGATATGACTGAAGATGTGGAAAGCAATCTTATTTTGTGGTTAGACAAGTATATTTTGGGCAGAGGGGTTGTGAATGCCAACCTACGTATTTACGGAGGCGAACCTTTATTAAGGGTTGAGAGATTCAAATCTCTAAGCTCTAATGTTTTTTCCTTGTTAAGCAAACATGGAGTTATAGTTAAAACACATCTTATTACAAACGGGTCGCTTATCAATAAAGAAATAATTGAATATCTAGATTCTATAAATATACAGCAAGTTCAAGTAACAATTGATGGATCAAAACACCATCATGATTTGAAGAGACATTATAAAAATGGAGTAGGATCTTATGATGATATTATCGAGAATCTTAATAGTATTATAGATTATAAAATTAATGTCATGGTTAGGATGAATTTTGATTCAACCAATCTAAGTAGTGCTTATGAGTTAATCAATGATTTATATGAGAGAAAATTGACGAGAAACAATAATTTGTTTTTTGAGCTTAATCCTATTGTTTCAAGAAGCAACTGGGATGGGCTTATGTGTAAGGCAGAGTTAGATGAAAACCTTATTGATATCAGATTAGCAATTTTAAGATATGCTATTGATAAAGGATTAAGAATTAGGAATCCATTTAATGTGGCTCAGTGCTTTGCTGTGACAGCAGGAACATTCAGCATAGAGCCTAGTGGTAATATTTTCAATTGCTACAATTTAACGTGTGATAATCAATATATGCTTGGAAACGTATATACGAGAGTTTTTAATAGTTTTTACTATAAAACAATTAACTCGGATGTAAGAGATGAAGATTGCTATAATTGTAGGTATATGCCTCTGTGTTTAGGCGGTTGTCGTGCCTCTTCTTTGTTTAGTAACAATGGAAAGATAAGAAAAGTGTGTCAAAGAGAATACTATGATGCTTATGTAATGAAAGTTCTAAAAGTTTATTTTTCTCAATATTTAAAAAAAGAGAATAGTAGGACTAGTAGTATGATAAAGTGAGTTGATAAAAATTGGATAACAAAAAATATTATGTCGTGACAGATGTTGGAAGTACTACAACAAAGGCTATGCTTATCACTTACCATGGAGAAAGATATAGGGTAATCGCAAGAGTAGATGCCCCTACTACAGTTGAGGAGCCCTATCAAGATGTTACTCTTGGTGTGGAAAAAGCTTTATATGAGCTTAGTAAAAGAAGCAACGTCAAGCTATTAGATCGAGAAGATGGGTTACTAGAGAAAGTAGAGTATTATTCATCCAGTAGTGCTGGTGGAGGATTGCAGATTCTTGTCATTGGGCTTTTTAGCAAAATAACTGCATCAAGCGCTCAAAAAGCTGCTTTAGGGGCAGGTGCAATTCTTATTGATGTAATTAGCAATGATGATCAAAAAACCCTTTATGAAAAAATAGACTCAATTAATCAAGCAAGGCCAGACATGATTTTATTAACGGGAGGAATAGATGGAGGGGATGATATATTTGTAGCAGAGTTTGCTGAAATAATAAACTCAGCTAATCCTAAACCTCGTTTTGGAGACACCTTGAAGCTGCCAGTTGTTTATGCAGGAAATAAGGCAGCAGCTCCTATTATTGCAGACACATTGAGTGATAATTTCGATCTTCACATTGTCGATAACTTAAGACCTGAAATTGATAGAGAAGTACTAGAACCTGCAAGACAAAAGATTCATGAGCTGTTTATGTCACATGTAATGCAGCAAGCTCCAGGATACAAAAAATTAATTAATCTTGTCTCAGCTGATATATTAGCTACTCCACTAGCATTTGGGAATATAATAAAAGCTTTATCAGTGGAAGAAGATGTTGATATTATTGCTGTTGATATTGGTGGGGCTACTACAGATATATTTTCAGTAATTGATAGTAAAGTCAATAGAACTGTAAGCGCAAACTTAGGTATGTCATACAGTATAGCTAATATTTTAGAGCATACTAGTATTGAAAATATAAAGAGATGGCTTCCTTTTGATATTACAAATGACTTATTGGAAGACCTTGTTGGTGAAAAAATGCTTAATCCTACTAAGCTGCCAGAAACAATTACGCATCTTTTCATTGAACATGCGATTGCTAGGGAGGCAATTAAGCTTTCAATCAAGCATCATAAAGAGTTAGTATTTGGCTTTTCAGAAGGAAGAGGAGAAACCATAGAAGATAATAAAAGAAAAGACATCTTTGCTTCAGATGATTCAATTGATATGGTTTCAGTAGGCCTAATTATAGGTAGTGGAGGTGTCATTTCTCATGCACCAAAAAGAAGTCAAGCAGTAGCTATCTTGATTGACGCATATGAGCTAAGAGGAGTAACAAGGTTAGCTTTAGATAAAGAATTTATGATGCCTCATTTAGGTGTGCTTGCACAAAACCATCCTGAGATAGCTCTAGAAGTATTAAAAAATGATTGCTTCATACCTCTGGGCACCGTAGTATCAGGCTTTGGTCAAACAGACGATAGGATTGTTGCTAAAGTAGAGGTTTTTCACAATGGTAAAAACCACTTCTTGGAAATAGAGGCTGGCGAGCTAAAAGTATATTCTTTAAAGAAGTATGAGGAAGTGCTTGTTACTATATCAGTTAAAAAAGGGATTGATGTAGGAGCAGGGTCTGGAAACAGTATGAAAGCAAATATGTTTGGTGGTGAGGTAGGCCTGGTATTTGACATGCGCAAATGCAAAGGGAGCAAAGAAGTAGTAGCTAACCCTGAGAATCATCATCTTGAGCTTACGGCATTTTCAGAAGATGATATAGCTGAGTCAAGGAGGTGGATAAGTGAAAAAAGTAGAGATTACGAGGACTAGAAGGCTGCCCTATACTGGTAATGTTGGAGTAAAAATTGGTCAAGAAGTTAACTGCACTGACATTATCGCAGAAATGAATTATTTTCCTGCCTATGTTAAAAGAATTAACGTTTCAAAGAAGTTAGCTATTAAGCCTAGTAGGCTTGAACAAGTATCTTTAGTTGAAGTTGGTGATATTGTAAGTAAAGATGCCCCAATAGCTTTTAGTAGTAGATGGGGAGATCCTAGGAGTGTTAATTCTACAGAAAATTCAATAGTAGGGATTATCTCTAAGCATTTAGGAATGATTTATCTAAGGAAACTAACTGAGTTCAATCAAAGCCCTAGGGAAGTATTTGATATAAAAAGCATTATGGGTATAAATGATAGCTTTGCTAAAAGAAGTATTGTAGTAAGAGAAGGACAAAAAGTTACACCAGGGCAAATAATTGCGCAAAATATATGGAAAGATAAAGATATGAACCTCCAGCAAATTGAAACTAATCTTTTCGGTGTTGTAGAAGATATAAGTGAGAACGTTATCATCATAAAGAATCGCTTAAGAGAACAAAGCTTGAAAGCATATTTATGTGGTAAAGTGATAGATATAGTTGATAATATAGCAGTCACAATAAAGTCAGAAGGAACAATAATAAATGGTATCTTCGGTGTTGGAGGAGAGAGAAGCGGAAGAATAAGGCCAGTTAACTGTAGCTGCTTAGGAGATAAGCATATTAAAGACAGTGATCAAGGGAAAATATTGGTTTCAAGAGGACATTTAGGTGAAAAAGCATTAAAGAAGGCTTCTTCAGTGGGGGTGGCAGCAATTGTTGCTCCATCTTGCAAGCTCTCTACAATTAGAAGACATGTTGATAAAGATTTTGTCCCGTCCATCACAGGTTCTGAGGATGTTCAAGTTGGGATTATTATAATTAATGGTTTTCTAAAAAGTGTATTAGCTGAAGAACTTTGGGATACAGTAAGTTCCTCTGATGAAAGTTATGCTTCTGTAAATGGAAAAACACATATAAGAGCTGGGGCAATTCGGCCAGAGCTGATTATATTTAACTAGATTAAGCTTTTAAAATTAAAAGATGAATAATCAATTTAAAAATGATTCAACTTGAATATTGATTTTATTTAGTAATTAAGGAGGAAGACACAATAAGCAAGTGTCAATCAAATTATGAGTGTGAAAATGATTCTGAAATACTTTAGTAAAGATGTATCCAAACACAAGTACCATCACCTCTTATCAACTTTTTTCTGCGATGATGATCTTAATAATTTGATAGAGAACGACTTCTCTAATTTTACTAAAGATAAGCTTGATGTGCTGTTAGATAGTACGGTAGTTAAAAGTACTGGCTCTGAGTATAGAGTAAGTGTGCCAGTTTTAACTCCTAACTTAACAAACGAAGTAGCTGATTATATTTCAGGGAGTATAAAGAATACGTCAAAAAAGATTGTTAGCGACTTTGGTAAAGAAAATGTTGCGATTAAAGGTGGCTTACTTTTTTGTGTAGTTATTGTGGGTTATCTTTGGCAGAAGATGCTACACAAAAAATATCTATGTACTGATGGAGGAAAAGTAGTTCTAATCAAGGATGAAGAAAGATGTAGGGTATTTTACACTGACACAATTTCTTGCGGAACTGACAAAATAATAGCGTGGATTAACTGCAATCTACAGAAAAACAATAGTCATTTAGGAGAACTCTTTTATCATCAGGATGTGAGCGATATGTTTTCTTTGACTTATGATGATGGACTTTTAATTCCTGTTAGAGAATCAGCTGATAGGCTTAGAAAACTAGGATTGATTAAGCTAGAAAACAAAGATCAGAGTTATATTTCTTCCTACTATCTAGCAACTCCTCACTTCACTATTGATTCTATTAAAGAGAATAAGCAGTTAATAAAGCGATTTGCTAAATATGGAGAAGGTATAGTAAAAGATATTTATGAGTTAAGTATAAGCACATATAAAGATTTGAATTATGTCAAAGAGTACACTACAAATGATTGGCTTCAAGCATTCTATTTTATTTTTAGCTATGAACTAATCAATTCTTTGATTGAAATGAATATAATTAGTAAGTTTGACAAAGTAGCTAATACATAGAGGCGTTATGGTTAAAGATTCTTCGCAAAGTATTTTAGGGAGGAGTGATTCAGCTGAGCAAAAGTAATAACGAAAAAACGGTTCCAAAAAGCTTTATAAAATTAGTAGCATCACAAACAATAAATATGTTTGGTGATGCTTTTTCAGGTTTAGCATTGACCTGGTTCATTGTTCAAACTGGTAGCCCAATGCAAGTGGGGATCAATTTAGCTTTGTCATTTCTGCCGAATATAATATTAGCGCCCTTTATAGGTAGCGTTGTTGATAAGGTAAGCAGAAAGTTACTTATGTGGATATCAGATATAGTGAGGTTATTCTTAGACTTAATTTTAATTTACTTTGTGATTAGAGGACACTTTTCTATTTCAATCATTTATGTATATTCTTTATTTAAAGCAATCGTTAGAATTTTCTATATGCCTGCACAAACATCTCTTGTTCAGCAGCTTTCAGATCAAGGAAATAGGGTTAAAGTCAATGCTTTCTTAGATATATCTTCTAGAGTTGCTATGATAGCAGGGCCAATCCTGGCTGGATTCTCAGTGAGATATTTCTCAATGGAGATTGTTTTAGGTATTGATGCTATTACTTTCCTACTGTCAGCAATTATAATATATAAAATCAAAGTTGATGAAAGAGAAGTTGAGCAAGCTGCTAAATCTAGTTATTTCACCCATGTCAAAGAAGGTTTGATTTATGTTAGAAAATATGCATGGATAATATTTCTTTCGCTAGCATTTGCATTTGTTAATGGAGGGAATGCATTGGCTAATGTATCAAGACCTTTTCTTGTTAGTGAAGTTTTGCAACTTGATTCAGATGCATATGGTGTTATGAATTCTTTTGCTTCGGCAGGTGCAATTATTGCATCTATATTCCTTGTGAAAAGCAAGCCAAAACATAAGAATCTTAGTTGGATTTTTATATCGATTTTAATATGGGGTTTGGGAATATCACTACTTTCCTTAGCTGAAAGCTTCTTTATGGTAGTTTTAATACAAGTAATAGCATTTTCTATGGGACCAGTGATGTCAATTAATGCCAATGTTTTTTACCAGAATGAGGTTCCGCCTTCATATATGGGTAGAGTTTATGCTATTAGAAACTTAATATCATCGCTTGCAATGCCAGTTGGTTTTTTATTTGGAGACTTGGTAATAAGAAGTTTTGGAATAAGCAGTTCTTTTATAGTCTCTGGAGCTATAATCATTGTCGGGGCAGGATTTGTCTTGATAGCTGCAAAACTGCATAGTAAATCTGCACTGGAAAGATAATAGCTTATTTTATATACAAGGCATTGTAATCTGGCATTGGGACTGAGTTGTGTGGTCAATAAAGGAAGCCACTCGTACAGCAGAATAGAATCGCTAAAATAAGTATATGATAGTGATTCTTTAAAATGAAAAAGTATACATGTGCGATTTTTTGTTTGAAAGATGTTATATAAATGATATGAAAGTGCAAAGTATCTGTCTAAATGAACTATAAACTATTTTGCAGCCCAGATTTTAATTTCAATTTTAACATAATCTAAATCTAGGGCGTTAACATAAGCAATAGTCATTGAAGGTGATGGAGAGTCAAGTCCTAAATATTGTGTAAAATTAGCATAACGTTTTTAATACTATATATGGTCAGGCTTGATGTATGTTCTTGAGGAGTGGGCCCACTCCTCATTTTTATCCATAAGCAAAGCGCCTATCAAGCGATTAGCTGATGAAGTATTAGGGAATATTCGAATCACTTTTTCTCTTCTTCTAACTTCTTGATTAAGTCTCTCTAACATATTGGTGCTTTTTAACCTATTATGACCATTAGCAACGACTAAGTACTGGAAAGAATCTTCAAACCCTTCGTCAAAAGTTTTGCATGCTTTCTTATACTTAGCATTATTTTCATACTTCTCTATCAGAGCGTTCTTAGCTTGTCTTGCTAGACTCATATCTTTAAATT
>CAZJHT010000052.1:1965-10750 GCA_964546025.1 uncultured Clostridiaceae bacterium | reverse complement strand
AATATGTTAAAATCATATATTTAAGTTAGCAGTGAAATTAGAGAAATGAACTTCAATGATGTATGCTTTATTATGTAGAATGCAAAAGATTGATTTGCATATTAAAGGGAAATATAATAGAAGTTGAAAAAATACCTATTTAAAAGGGCATCAGGCTGTATTTATCTGTCTAGAGAGGAAGATAAGATGATAATCAACAAAGAAGAGGCAATGAGATTCATTCTAGCTACTCAAGGTTTATTAGGTGAGCATGTATATGAGGGAAAACAAGGTGTTAGGGATTTTATAAAGCGAGTAGGCTGTGTCCAGTATGACCCGATAGATGTTTGTGGAAAAACACATGAAATAACACTGCATTCAAGGGTGAATGGCTTTCGAAAAAAAATGCTATATGATCTTTTATATAAAGATAGATTACTGATTGATTATTTTGATAAGAATATGGCTATTCTTAGCATAGAGGATTGGCCATATTTTGAAAGACGAAGAGAGAAATCAAAAACTCTGAGGAGAAGTGAGGAGGAAATACTAGCGGTTAAAGATGAAGTTGTGAATGTAATAAAAGAACAAGGGCCAGTGTCTTCTAGTGATATAGACTTTGGGAAAAAAGTTGATTGGTCGTGGTCAAGAACTAGCCTCTCAAGAGATGCTCTTGATGCACTTTATTTTGAAGGAAAACTAATTATTCATCATAAAAATAATACAAGAAAGTTTTATGATTTGTCAAAGCGGCATATACCTGAACAGATATTCAATAGTGTTGATCCGAATCAGGATGATATTGATTATTACAAGTGGATGGTTCTCAGGAGAATTAGAGCAGTTGGGATGCTGTGGAACAAGTCAAGTGATGCTTTTCTTGGTATCGTTGGTTTTAAGTCCAAGCAAAGAAAAGTGGCATTTAAAGAACTGGTCGAAGAAGGGGAGATAGTTCCTATAACAATAAAGGGTATAAAAGATATGTTTTATGTTACGAATAAAGATATCAATATTTTAGATAAGCTAAATTGCTCAGGTAAAAGAACAGAGCTAATAGCACCCCTTGATAATATGATGTGGGATAGAAATCTCATACAAGAGTTGTTTAATTTTGAATATAGGTGGGAGGTGTACACTCCTGCAAAAAAAAGAAAGTACGGTTATTATGTGTTGCCTGTGATTTCTGGTGATAAATTCATTTCTAGGGTAGAAGTTAGAAAAGATAAAGATAATAAAGTACTTAGGGTTGAAAATATTTGGTGGGAGCCAAATATAGATAAGTCAAAATATACAAGTAGATTAGACAATTGCTTTGAAAGGATTATGAATCTACACAATTTTAATTACCTAGTGAAAGTATAGTGTTGTGTATATAGAAAAAGAATAATTAAAGGTGCTTAGTAGAAAATGAATCTACCAAGCACCTTAAGTTATTAACTGCAATATAGTCAAAAAACCTCAAGAATACTATCTGCTAAAGTTTCCTTTGTTTCAAAGGGTTTGTTTATTCTTGGTATTCATATGCACCTAAATCAACTCCACTACCTTTTGGTCTAGAATTACCAAGTATATCTGTGCTGAAATCTACATCTATCCCTTTATTTCTGGCGGGTGAGTTTGAACTAAGCCTGAAATCTGTGGGTCCAATAAATCTTGGGTTTGCAGAAAAATTGCCATCTCCTGTCCAAAATCTTTGTTCTGTATCATAGAACAAACTATTTTTAATAGTGATAAAGCCTTTTCCATCATCTCTATACTCATCAAGGGCGCTATGGTAAAAGATATTATTGTACCCATCAATTACTCCATGACCCATAGCAAAAACACCTTGGGAATCAGTTCTACTATCATCTTTCCAGTTGTTTGCTAGAGTGTTATTGATTAGCGTGGCTTTTGCCCCGCCTGCATATATAGACCAACCATAGTTTTCATTTATAAGATTATTCGTAAATGTTACTTCTGCTAACATTCCAATAGATGCAGCACTACCTATGCTGTTAAGGTCAACTCGGTTATTAGTAAACACATTGCTTTCTACTAATCCATATGTAGGGCTGTCGATATGTATAGCAGCACCTCCATTTGCGTAGTTGCCCTCAAAAATGTTGCCAGAAACATCTACAATTGCAAAGTTTTCAAAGTGTAGTGCACCACCAACCTCCCCAGAGTTATATATGAACTGATTATTTTCGATTACTGCGTTTGAGAACCAGTTATGAATGGCACCTGATAAAGGACCATTATTGTTGATGAATATATTATTTTTAATTATAGGAGATGCATAATAATACCACATGCCACCACCAACTTTATTATCATAGACAGTATTGTTTTCAAAAATTGGGGCAGTTTCGTACCCTTCAACAGAAGTGAATCTTCCAGCTTCTTCTCGGTTTTCGTTTATATATAAGTTTGTATAAGCCCAGTTCATTAAAACAGCAGTGCCGTTCTTACTTGTAATTAGATTGTTCCTTATTGTAGGACTTGCGCTTTCAATATATACTGCTGACATATTAAAATAGTTCTCGTTTCTGTTTTTGAGTGTTAACCCTTCTATTCTAGCTTCGTTACCTTCGCCATTTATAAATACTGCAATAGGCCCTTGTCCACCATCAGGTGCGTTAGGATCTCCACCTTGTAAGATTGTATTTCTTACAATATTCTCATCAGTTGGATCCTGACTCCTTACTGTTATATGTTTACCTTTAAAGTCGATACTCTGATTATATACTCCAGGAGCAATTTCTATTGTATCTCCATTATTAGCATGATTTATAGCTTCTTGAATTGAAGTGAAATCGCTTGGTACAAGAATTGTTCTTGGATTACTGGCCATGCTTACTTCTGGTCTTTCATAAGGCCATGATACAATTATTCCACTAACGCTGTTGTTTCTAATAGGGGTGCTACTTGAGCCATTTGGCAAATTAATAACAGATGTTAAGTTAGAATATATATTAGAATCTCTATTATCTATCCAGACAGCTGGTCCAATATTATTATTAATTGAATTTGCTGTTAATATTAGTTTTGAGTCATAAGCTGCCATAACTCCTCCAGTAATAGCACCTAAGTTCAAATTTCCATTATTTCTGATTATATTGTTTTCTAAGATTAATTGAGAACCATGAAGTGCTCCTACGCCACCACCATCATTGCCAATAATCTCATTATCTTTGATATTCAAGTTAGAGTGTTGAGATGCTAAAATTCCACTTGGGAAAGCAGGGTGTTGCCCCCATTCTTTAACCCAGTTGTAAAAGTCGGGATTCTTATGCAAATAATCAAAGATTATATCTGGTGTAGTGTCATATCCTGCAATGTTATCAATAATCACATTGTTCTCAATTACAGCAGAGGAGTTTCCTGCAGCTACTATTCCTGATGCTGCCTCAGCAAAGTTTCTAGAGATTGTATTTCCTCTTATAGTAGGAGATGCTCCATCATTTATACTTATTCCAGCACCTTGATAATGTGAGATATTTTCTGTTATAACGTTGTTTTCAATTATAGGGGATGATTCGCTCCCTGTAATACTAATGCCACCACCAAAGTCAGTTGCTGCATTCTTTGTAATTATACATCCACTTATTATAGGACTACTATTTAGAATTGATACGCCTCCACCACGAGGATATATCAAAGAATCATCACCGTCTTTGCTTAATCCAGCAGTGCCTTTAGTAATTGTAAATCCATGTAAAATAGTGTTTTCATTTTCTCCACTATGCAGTCTAATAACAATCCCTTCATACCCTCCATGAATTACAGTTTTCTCAGGGCCTTTGTTAGAAGTAAGGATAATGTCTTTTCCCAGAAAATCAATATTCTCTTCATACATGCCTTCATCAACTACAATTGCATCTCCGTTTCTTGCAGCAAATATTGCTTGTTGAATCGTTGCAAAGTCTGAAGGAACATAATGTATGTTTTCTGCGTTTACTGTTGAATATGGTTGATAAATCTTAACTGGGGGTTCTATCACTTTTCTATTTATTTCAACACTTCTTGTGTTTGAGACCCAATTTACAATATCACCAAATGCTTCTCCTACAAAGCGCAAAGGAATATAAGTTCGTCCATTAATAATTTCTGCTGCAACAGGAATTGTCTTAGTTACTCCATCAATAGTGGGAGAAGTGCTTCCTATTGGAATTCTTACAATTATTCCGTCTCTTTTTCCTATGGCCGTTTGGGATGCTTGCTCCCATAAAACTTCAGCTCCTAATGCTTCAAAAAGACCTCTCATGGGAGCAAGAGTGCTTCCCTCTTTTATCAAAGGAGGGTCGGCTAGTATTAGTTTTTCTCCATTTAAATAAACAGGTATCTCTGAGCTTTGTGCTAGTGATGACATAGAAAGTAAAGATAATATCGTCATTAAAACCATTGCATGTGCTATAAATTTCCTCAAAATAATCACCTCATAATAAATATTTGTTTAGATCATAAAGTCTATTTCAATTATATAAAGGATTAAATAATAAAACAAACCATTTTGAGCATTTATGTTCGATAAAGTTAGCAAATAGCTATATAGCATTATTTAATATGTTATTAATTCCATTATGCACATTTTTACGATACTCTATTTGGTATTTACTATTTAGGTTGGTAAGAATCATCTCTATAAATTTCAATGAGTTAAGATAAGCTTCTATAAGATTAGATTCTTCTAAGTTAGAAGTGCAAGATACATACTTCACATAATCTGACTCTGTTAAATCATTCTCTAGTTCTTTTGAGGGAGTTCCAAAGTTTTCAAATATCTGATCATTTATCCTTTTGATATGTAAGAGGTCTTTTTGAACCCACCATAAAATATCTAGAGCTCTCGCAAACTCTCCTCTTGCTAGAAGATTTGCCCCAAACATAGACCAGTTATAGAATGAATCAATATAGTTCTGAAGATTGCTGACAAATGCTTCTATAGGTGGTCCACCAATGAGTTCTCCTAAGTATTTTTTAAGTTCTCCAGTCTTATCAGTTATAAGACAGTCTTCTATACTTTCAAACCAGTCAGTGTTTTTCCACGTACTTATAGTACTAATAGTGCTAGCTTTGTAAAAGTGAAACTCTCCGCGAACAAGATTTGAAAAAATAACAGTTTGAATACCAAACATATTCTTAAAGCATATCTCAATATCATCTATTTGTGATAGCCATTGACAATAATCAAGTCTGTCAAAGAAATCGTCATCAATAAAGAATGCAAACTCAATATCAGAGTATGCATCTCCTTTCTTTTTTGCAAATGAGCCATACATCAAGGCGTGTTTCAGTTTGGGGTCATTTTGACATAAAGCTTTCACTTTGCAAATCATTTTTTTTTGAATAATCATTCTTCTTTCCTCTCTTCTTAATTATTAGTAGATATCCTAATAGAAAGGGTGTAGCTAATTATTCTGAATCATTAGTCTGTTAGTTTCAATAAGAATCTACTTGTGATTTTATAATACATAAATTTCTATATTATTGTAAAGGAGAAAACTTAATAAAGCTTAATGTGACATAAAATACTTGATGCCTATAGAGCGCTAAGTATTAAGATTAAAATCATGACAGTATATAAATCTTTCCCGAGGAGGGCTTGACAACATGTAACATATATATTACATTACAATGTAACATATATATTACATATACTAAAAGAGGTGATTTATATTGTTAAGAATAGTGTAAGAGAGAGTCGTTATGAAAAACAACTCACTCAAGAAGAGCTTGCAGAAATGGTTGAAGTAACAAGACAAACGATAGGACTTATTGAGAAGGAAAAATATAATCCAACAATAGCTTTAGCACTTAAGTTATCTAAGGCACTTGATAAGTCTCTTGATCAGTTATTTTGGTATGAGGAGGTGTGATGATGAAAAAAGATGAAAGAGTAATTGCTGATGTTAATATAGCAAAAAGTGTTGGTTATATGGTTTTTTGGATTGGAATCTTTATAGTTTTGCTTTACAGATGGTTTATGCTAGAGCAAACTTTTTTGGAAACATTTGATTTTTTCTTTATTTGGTTTGTCGCATCTTTAGTGCAATTTTTTACTCTTGCTTTAAAGGGTATACCAATTACTTACCCTATCTCAATGAGTAGTAAAGAGCAGTATTATTATGTTTTTATAGTTCCATTGTTAACTGGAGTACTCACAAGTGCAGCTGTGATTTTGAAAGTGGGAATAGATTTACAACGTATCATACTTGGATTTGTTGTAAGTTTTGTTACTACTATACTACTTTTCTTGTTATACAGGGTTGTACTTAGTATATGGGAAAAAAGAAACATTTAAAGGGTAAGTAAAAAGCCAATCTTATGGGATTATCTAAGTACATTGAATCAGCAAGAGGAGAAAGAAAATTGTTAGAGATTAGTAAGCTTATTAAGAACTATGGAAAAAAAGAGGCAGTAAAAGAGGTTAGTCTTAGAGTAGCTAAGGGGGAGATTTATGGGTTTTTAGGTCCTAATGGAGCAGGCAAGAGCACTACTATTAAAGCATGCACAGGTCTTCTAAAACCAACTTCAGGATTCATCAGAATAGGTGATTATGATATTGCTACTAACCCTATAGAAGCTAAGATGAATTTTGGGTATGTTCCAGAAAACCCCTACTTATATAACAAACTTACTGGTAGAGAGTTTATAGAGGTGTTGGCAGATGTTTATGTGAATGACAAGAGTCGCAGAATAAAAGAAAGAATGAACTGGCTTCTTGAAGAGTTTCAAATGATAAAGGATGTCGATAAGCTTATAGGAACATACTCACAAGGTATGCGTAAGAAAATCACCATTTGCGCTGCTCTTATGCACAGCCCTGCAGTTGTCCTTCTTGATGAACCGACAAATGGGCTTGATGCAGCAAGTGCTAGAATAGCGAAAGATTTGTTTAGAAAGTGTGCAGATGAAGGATCCTCAATTCTATTTACGTCACATGTACTTGAAATAGCTGAAAAACTATGTGATAGGGTGGGGATGATTTCTCATGGAGAGTTATTGGTTGAGGGTACTTTAGTAGAATTGAGGGAGTTTATTGGAGATAGCGACTCATCACTTGAGGATATTTTCTTACGTGTAACTACCAGTTGTAAGGAGATATAAAAACTATGAGATATATCAAATGGTTTATAAGGCTTAGGTTGCTAGTATTAAGAAATAATTTTTTGAAGAATAAAGAAGCAGTGTTTAAGACCCTATCTATTTCTCTTACTGCAGTAATAGGGCAGATAATATTAACAAATGTGCTTTATAGAAATATTTTAGGAAGCATGGATCTTACTGATGCAATGACTAAAGGAGTGACTATTCTGTTCTTCTTTATGATTGCAATTTGGATTTACTTAATATCACTGATGCAGAGTCTGGGTTCCTTCATGAGAAACTTCTATAGGACACCTGATATTAACTACTTAACTACATTGCCAATACCTACAAATTATGTTTTTATATTTAAGCTTTGGGAGCATATTTTTAGTAGCTCAAAAAAAATGTTGTTTTTATTCTTTCCTTTTTTTGCAGCAGTGGGTAAGTGGATGGGAGCTCCATTAGGATACTATATATCAATCATCCCTGTTTACTTTCTTATTTCTATAATACCTTGCGTTATAGGGGCTTTTGTTGCAATAGTAGGATACAGACTTATTCCTGCAAAAGTGTTCAATGTACTATCCTCAGTACTAATTTTTGCGACTAATCTAGGTGCTGCAATTATTATTACTCGCACAGAAGAGGTCTCTGAAGCATACATTGCAAAAGTGGTTGGGCTTTTTGATAAACCATTTATAGCGGATTTGATACCTATAACAGGAGGAGTAAAGGTTATATATGGTGTGGCTAATAACGAGCGAGCTACACTAGCTTTTATTCTCTTACTCATGACGTCTTTTCTTTTTATGTTGCTGATTTTTGGCATATCCAAGACGATATTTTATGAGGGTTGGGAAAAAAATCAGTTAGTGAAATCCAAAAGAGCAGAAGAAGGAGATTTAAAAGCTAGAAAAAATGAGGGTTATTTTAAAAGTAGGATTGTGAAATGGATGAGGTTGGAGTGGAAAATGGCTCGTAGAAATCATGAAATGCTTATGGACTCAGTTTTCATGTTGTTAATTTACTTCTTCGCAGTGTTCACCTTTACCTATAGAGGGTTGTTTTCAGAAAACCCCTTGATAGGGGTATTTCTACTAATAACAACTGCTTCAATAATTAATGTAATTTCTATTTCTATTCTTTTTATACCACCAGAGACAAAAAATGATAAAAGCATTTGGAGAAGTCGTTACTGGCTTCTTAGGACGGCGCCATTAGATGCTAAAGAGATTTTCTCTATTCAAGCTACTATGTATTTTGTCCCATCCTTTATCATTAGTTTTATAGGGGTGATAACATATGCAGTGGCGTACTCTCTTAGTTTACAATTAATTATAGTCTCAGCCTTTGCTATGATTTTAATTCTTTATGGCAGTACAGCAATTTTTGTTTCTGTTGAACTAATTTCGTTAAACAAATTTTTCGATGAATACCCTATTCTGGGTAATTTCATAACAATAGCAGCTCCTTTGCTATATGGGATTTTATCTGCAGGCAGTATTTCTTTAGTTCTATTAAATAATCATCTACCTGAGACTATCCTGCTCTCTAAGGTAAGTGCTGCATTATGTACCCCTATTGTTAGTACATCATTATTTATAATACTGTGTTTGGCAGTTTTATTGTCAAAGTTTGTGTTTGTAAGAACGTGGGACAATATAGAGATATTATAAGAAGCCTATAACATTAATGCATTTAAAATGTTAAGTGTATTGGTTGGAGCTTGTTC
>CAZJHT010000052.1:0-1865 GCA_964546025.1 uncultured Clostridiaceae bacterium | reverse complement strand
ATTGACATGTTAATCTTACTGGTGTAAATTAATAATATAGATACTAGTATTAAATTTAACAAAGGTGAGGTTTGTCATGAGTAAGCGAGATTTGACAAAAGGAAAGATAATCAATGGGTTGTTATATATGTCTATTCCGGCAATGGTGGGAATGATGAGCCAGACAGTATATGATCTTGTGGATATGATGTGGGTTGGGCGTTTATCAGCGAATGCAGTAGCAGCAATCACTTTATTTAGTACTATTTATTACATCGTATTTGTGCTAAATAATATAATAGGAAATGGCTCTGTGGCAGTTTTATCACAAGCATTTGGTTCAAAGGATGAAGACATGGCAAAGTCTGCAATTATTAATACTTTTTCATTTAAATTAATAGTTGGGGTAATAGCAGCAACAATACTTTACTTTTCTCTAAAACCGGTTCTTATGCTTTTTACAGATGATTTGTTGCTTATCGAGAATGCAATGGCTTATGGGAAAATTAGAACATTGTTTTTACCAATAACATTTTCATCTGTAACTGTCATAACAATACTTCGCTGTAGTGGAGATTCAAAAAGCCCTATGATAATTAATATTCTTACTTCATTGCTAAATATGATTTTGGATCCACTTTTAATTTTTGAAGAGATTCCTTTTATAGGAATAAGAGGCTTAGGACTTGGTATAGAAGGGGCAGCAATAGCAACTGTAATAGCAACAACAGTGTCACTTTTAGTAAGCACTTATATAATGTTTGGACCAAAGAGCAAGTATAGCTTAGGGTTAAAAGATTTACTAAAGTTAGATAAAGATATAGTTATTATAATAACTAAAATAGGAGTACCAGAAGCTGCTTCAGGATTGATTCAAAACCTTGCTAACTTAATTATGGTAAGCTTAGTAACAGCATACGGAACACTAACAATTGCAGCTTGGGGAATTATGAGCAGACTCTTTAGTTTTTTGATTATGCCTTTAAGTGGACTTACCCAAGGTGGTAGTGCTATGGTTGGGCAAAACATAGGAGCAGCGAAAATGGACAGAGCAGAAGAAGTTGGCTTAATGGCCACTAAGCTAGGATTTATCACAATGTCAGTCATAGCAATCATTAGCTTTATATTTATGACTAATATCATAGGTGTTTTTACAACTAATGCAGATGTAATTAGGATAGCATCACAAGGACTTAGGGCTGTTATAGTTAGTATTCCAATATTTGCAATTGCCTTTGGCATATCTACTTTATTTGGAGGCTCGGGATATACAATTCCTTTCTTATATGCTGCTATAATAGGTCAATGGGTTATACAGGTTCCGTTGATGTTTATTGTAACTAAGGTATTTGACTTATCTTTCCCTTGGTTAGCTAGCACTTTTATTTTTTACGCAATAGGTCAAGCAGGTGTAGCTATTTATTTTTACAAAAAAGATAGTTGGAGAAAGAAAGCGCTTGAAGAAGTTGAAAAAGCTGTAAAGCAAAAAGAAGCTAAAGTTAGCATAGATTAAGTAGTTGTTTATCATATAAGTATAGAAAAGCGGCAGGCATAACTCTATTTGAGGTATCTGCCGTTTTATATTTATACTGAAATAATGTAAGAAAGAGTTTTGCATTAAAGTAGTAACTTTCTAATGAAAATATTATATATAAATGAAGGAAGTCGTTTCACATATGAATATTCGAGTACAAAAGTATTGATTATAAATGGATTTAAATCTATATTAAAATACAAGTAAATAAAAGGAAATTTGGCCTTTAGTTTTCTAACATAAAATAAAGCAAAAAAAGTCTAAAAAGCTCTTGACTCAACTACCTAGCAATGATAGTATATACAAGCTGTCGTAAACAAGACAGTGGAGAAAAAGAGTTAGAACATTGAGA
>CAZJHT010000051.1:0-10963 GCA_964546025.1 uncultured Clostridiaceae bacterium | reverse complement strand
GGACTAGTATAACAATTGTACACATAGTGCAATGTCTTTTACTAACTAAGCTATCGTTTTAGACGGTTTACCCTGCTAACTGTTTGATGAGCATAGAGTAAAAAAGTAATTCTTGCTAGTAAGATGTAATACTGTGGAATAGTGATTCTCACTTAGCTAAAGTCAGAACTGGTAAGATGACAACTGATGTTGTTGTAGCAACATATGATGTAGATAAGGTAAGAATTGAATATTATGATAGCTTGCTAATTTACACGGGTTTGTGTCTAGCAGGCTATTTCTTTTTTTGGTTTAAATCAAACAAAACACTAAATTATCGTCATTTCTGGATAAACATATAGTAAATAAAGATATTTTTTATGTAATTCAATGAGATCCAATAATATCATAGAATGTTGTTGTACTAATGCAGGACATTAAATGGTCTATATAGAATTAGTAAATATTAGGAAATTGTTTGATTAAAGAACACTCATTAAGACTAGGAGGAAATAATATATGAATAACTTTGGCGATAAGATTAACTTTATTTGGAATATAGCAAATGTATTAAGAGGGCCGTACAAGCCTGAGCATTATGGAGAGGTAATACTACCAATGGCTGTATTAAGACGCTTTGATTGCTTATTAGCTTCTACAAAAGAAAAAGTTATTAAGAGGGCAAAGATAGTAGATATACCAGAGATACTAAATCACGAAGCAGGATTTGATTTTCATAATAAGAGCGATTATGATTTTGCCAAATTACTTGACGATGCTGATAATATTGCAGCAAATTTAAGAGCTTATATTAGAGGATTTAGTAGCAATATTAGAGAGATAATGGAGCATTTTAATTTTGATAAAGAGATATCAAAATTAGATACAAATAATCTTCTGTTTATAATAATTAGAGATTTTCATTTAATAGATCTGCATCCAGAAGAAGTGTCTAATGAGGATATGGGATATATTTTTGAAGAATTAATTAGAAGGTTTTCAGAGAATGCTGAAGCTGGTGATCATTACACACCAAGAGAAGTAATTAAGCTGATGGTAAATATTTTGCTTAATGAAGAAGAAGACTATTTGACAAATCCAGGGAACATTACTACAATTGGCGATTTTGCTTGTGGAACTGGGGGAATGCTTTCTGTAGCAGATGAATATATAAAAGAATTAAACCCAGATGCTCAGGTAGAGGTGTTCGGACAAGAAATAAATCCACAGTCATATGCAATTTGTAAATCTGATATTTTAATTAAAGGAGAAAATGCAGGTAACATAGCTTTAGGAAACTCATTGACTAAAGATGATAAACATCCAGATGTAAAAATCAGATATGGCTTAATGAATCCACCTTTTGGTGTAAGTTGGAGTCAGTATGGGGAAGATATTAATAAAGAGCATAAGGCTTTAGGGTTTGATGGTAGATACGGAGCTGGTACTCCAAGAGTTTCAGATGGCTCCTTATTATTCCTCCAACACTTAATGTCTAAAATGAAAACTGATAGCAAAGGTAGTAGAATTGCAATTATATTTAATGGTTCACCTTTGTTTACAGGAGATGCAGATAGTGGCGAAAGTGAAATTAGACGTTGGGTTATAGAGAATGACTATTTAGAAGGGATAATAGCCCTTCCAGACAATCTATTTTATAACACAGGTATTTCTACATATATATGGATAATCTCAAATAGAAAGAATAATAATCTTGAGAAGGGGCCCATAAGAAAAGACAAAATCCAATTAGTTGATGCTACAAGTTTTTATCAAAAGTTAAGAAAATCATTAGGAGCAAAGCGTCATGAAATAACCGAGAGTCAAATTGAAGAGATAACCAGAATCTATGACAATTTCAAGGAAAATGAATACTGTAAAATATTTGATAAAGAAGAATTAGGTTATTTGAAGGTCAAAATTGAAAGACCTTTGAAATTAAACTATAAAATCACAGAAGATAGAATAATGAATATTTACTCAGAGAACACTTTCTCAAAATTATTTGATGAAGATAAACATAATGAGTTGAAAATATTATCTGAAGTGCCTGATTTCAAAACAAAAGATAGAAAGAAATTAGAGAAGTTAGAAGAAGGCAAATTAATACAAGATAAGATATTGAACAGATTAAGAAATCATATCAATGAAGATAAGGTATGGAAGAATAGAGAGAAGTTTAAAAAAGAACTAGACAGTATCTTGGCAGACTTAGACCTTAAGACCTCTTTAGTGAAAGCTGTAAGAAATGGATTGTCTGAGAGAGATGAAACTGCAGATTATTGTAAAAAGAGAGGAAAGATAGAATCTGATACTGATCTCCGAGACTACGAGAGAATACCATTTAGTAGAAAGGTTGAAGAATATAAGCAAGACTATTCTGAATTTGTAGAAAGAGAAAAAGAAAATATTACAGCTTATTTTGAAAAAGAAGTAAAACCACATGTTCCTGAAGCTTGGGTAGATTACTCGTATACCAGGGTTGGATATGAAATACCACTTACAAGGTATTTTTATAAGTTTGAGAAGTTAGAAGCATCCCATGAAATTATGAAAGATATTAAGAGCTTAGAAACAGAGATTAGTGAATTGATGCAAAAGGTTTTGGGGTAGTGACAATGGAAAGACAATATGAGCAGTATGAAGAGTATAAAGATAGTGGAATTGAGTGGATAGGGGAGATCCCTAATGGATGGAATACTAGTAAACTCAAATATTTTCTTGCAAAAAATGAAAGTGGAACATGGGGAGAGGATCCAGAACAGCATGAGGAAACTTGCAATGTTTTAAGATCTACAGAGATTACCGAAAGTGGAAAATGGTCCATTGAATCACCTGCGGAAAGATATGTCGGAAAACATGAAATTACTAAATATGCAATTGAAGAAGGAGATTTACTAGTAGTTAAATCAAGTGGTAGCTTATCACATTTAGGAAAGACAGCCTTAGCAGATAGGCTGGTAGCAAAAGCAGAGTATCTATATAGTAATTTTTTGCAAAGATTGAAAGTGGCTAATTTTTCACCTAACGTGCTTTATTATATGTTTAATAATATTATTGTGAAAACACAATTTAGTTATCTAAGCACAACAACTACAGGATTAAACAACTTATCTGCAAAGATTTTTAGTAACTTGATTGTACCTATTGCTTCAAGAACAGAACAAGAAAAAATAGCAACATTCTTAGACAAAAAAACAGCAGAAATTGACGAGATAATAAATAAAAAAGAACAGCTTATAAACCATCTAGAGAAATATAAAAAGTCAGTCATAACTGAAGCAGTAACTGAAGGAAAACTTGGAGATAAATATATCAATGAAGATGGAGAATTAGTTGATGAAATAGAAATGAAAGATAGTGGAATTGGGTGGATAGGTGAGATCCCTAAATATTGGAAAATCAAAAGATTAAAGTTTTTGGTAGATACAATCTCACAAAAGTGGGATGGTGTAAGTAAATATGAGTATATAGGTTTAGAGAATATCCGATCTGATGGAGGCTATTTGAAAAACACACAGTCATCTGACAATATTAGCTCTGCTTTGAAATTCAAAAAAGACGATGTTCTCTACAATACACTTAGACCATACCTTAGAA
This sequence comes from uncultured Clostridiaceae bacterium, assembly GCA_964546025.1. GTDB lineage: Bacteria > Bacillota > UBA994 > PWPR01 > PWPR01 > PWPR01. The sequence continues at coordinate 7,384 of CAZJHT010000051.1, read as the reverse complement.
AGTGTATTGTAGCGGACTTTAATGGGATATGTACTTCTGAAATTATGGTTTTAAGGAGTAATGATATTTCATCGAGTTTGTTATCCTATATTATGCTATCAGACAAATTTACAGAGCTAGTGAATTCTTCTACTTATGGTGCAAAAATGCCAAGAGCTAGTTGGGATTTTATAGGTAATATTGTAATGCCTTTTTCTTGTAAAAAAGTGCAAAGAGAAATTGAGTGTTATCTGTTAAAAATAGACGAGTCCATAAACAAACTGATCCAAAAAACAGAACAATCAATAGAAAAATATAAAGAGTATAAGAATTCACTCATATTCGAAGCTGTAACTGGAAAAATAGATCTAAGAGATTATGAAATTGAGGGAGGTAAAGAAGATGTTAAGCACAATAACTCCAGAGAAGCTTAAAGAGAAGAGTTTCCAAAATCTAATTAAAGAATACCTTGTAAATGAGAATGAATACATAGAAGGCATTAATGCAAACTATGATATATATCACGCAATAGACAAAGAACTACTATTCCAGTTTTTAGAAGATACACAAGAGGAAAAGATAGAAGCTTTGAAAGATGTTTACGGACTTGAATATAAGCAAAAAATAGTAAAGAGATTAAACGAAGAGTTAGCCAGAAAAAGCATGATAGAAGTTCTAAAACATGGCGTTAAGGATTATGGACAGCATATAAAGTTAGCATACTTCAAACCTCCTACAGAATTCAATATAGAATTAAATGAGAAGTATCAAAAGAATATCTTTTCAGTAGTGGAAGAGTTAAATTACCAGGATGAAAAAAGAATAGATTTAGTAATCTTTTTAAATGGATTGCCTATAATAACAATGGAATTAAAGAATCAGGATACAGGTCAAAACTATAAGAATGCTATCAACCAATACAAATACACAAGATCGCCAAATGAAAAACTATTTAGATTCAAACAACGTTCTATAGTAAATTTTGCTATGGATAAAGATGAAATATATATGACAACTGAGCTTAATGATGAAGATACTTTTTTCCTGCCGTTTAACAAAGGAAAAGGAAAAGGCAAATCTAAAAGAGCAGGTAATCCTGAGGTAGACGGTAAATTAAAGACCCATTATCTGTGGGAAGACATACTAGAGAAAGACCAACTACTTGAAATACTTCAGAAGTTTGTATTTATAGATGAAGAAGAAAAGGTAGATGAAAAGGGTAATGTACACCGAAGTGAAAAGCTAATATTTCCTAGATTCCACCAATTAGATGTAGTTACAAGTTTATTATCAGATGTAGCAAAAAACAAGGCAGGTCAAAAATATCTAATACAACACAGTGCAGGAAGTGGTAAGACATATTCAATAACTTGGCTAGCTCATAGGCTTTCTAGTATACACGACAATCAAAACAAGCCTATCTTTAATAGTGTGATAGTTGTAACTGATAGAGTAGCTTTAGATCAGCAACTTCAAGAAACCATATATCAAATAGATCATAAACTAGGTGTAGTAGCTAAAATTGAAAAAGATTCAACCCAACTTGCAGATGAGATCAATTCAGGAACTCCCATAATTATAAGTACCATACAAAAGTTTCCCTTTATCTTAGAGAAAGTATCAGGAACTAAAGATAGAAACTATGCGATTTTAATAGATGAAGCTCATTCATCTACAAGTGGAAAAAACATACTTGCCTTAAAAGAATCTCTATCCTTAGAAGAAGCTGCAGAATTAGATAGTAAGTTGGAAATGGATGCTAAGGATGTTGAGGATCAAATAAATGAGCAACTAATGAGAGTGCAAAATATTGATACAATAAGTTTCTTTGGATTCACAGCTACACCCAAAGCGGCTACCTTAGAGCTCTTTGGATCTCTAAATTCAGAAAAACAAAAAGAACCCTTTCATGTTTATTCAATGAGACAAGCTATAGAAGAGGGTTTTATATTAGATGTATTAGAAAATTACATGACATATAAAACATACTATAGGATAAATAAGAAGATAGAAGAAGATCCAGAGTTTGAAGAATCAAGGACAAAGAAAGAAATAGCAAGATACGTAAGTCTTCATCCTACAAATATCTCTCAAAAAACTGAAATCATGGTAGAACACTTTAGAGATAAAACAATGTATAAAATAGGTGGTCAAGCTAAAGCAATGTTAGTTACTCCCTCTAGATTACATGCTGTGAGATACAAGTTAGCATTTGATAGGTATATTAGAAAAAAAGGATATGCTAATTTAAATACTTTAGTAGCTTTTTCTGGAACAGTTAAAGATAAAGCAGATGAATTTACAGAACCAAAAATGAACCACGGCATTGCAGAGACAGAAACTGCAAAAGAATTTGATAAAGATGATTATCAAGTGCTTATAGTAGCTAATAAATATCAAACTGGATTTGACCAGCCAAAATTACACACCATGTTTGTGGATAAAAGATTAAGAGGAGTAAACGCGGTTCAAACTCTTTCAAGATTAAATAGAACTTATAAGGGAATCAAAGAAGACACCTTTATTTTAGACTTTGCAAATGAAGCAGATGATATAAGAAAAGCTTTTGAACCATATTATGAAGTTACAAGATTAGAGTCTGAAAGCTTTAACCCTAATGATATGTATACACTTTATGACGAAATATTAGACACAAGAATAGTTAGCTTAGATGATGTAGAAGAATTTGCCAAAGCTTATTATTCACATAATAGCACTTCAGAAATAATAGCAGCTGGTAGTAATGCATTGTCATCAGCAGAAAGTAGAATAAAAGAATTAACACAAGAAGAGAAATATGAGTTTAGAGCTAAAATTAAAAGATATATAAATCTATATAATTTAGTTTTGCAAGTTCACCCTCTAAAAGATGTTGATTTACACAAGTTGAATATATACTTGAGATTTTTGCTAAAAAGAATGAATTTAGAATCTCCTGGCAAAGTAGATGTTTCTGATAAAGTCTTGTTAGAATATTTCAAGTTAGAGAAAAGAGAAGATATAGACATATCTTTAACAGATAGTCCCAATCTTCCTAGTCCTTCTATCGGGGTAGGTTCTTACAGACCAGAAGAAAAAGAAAGATTAAGTGTTATTATTGAAAAACTAAATGAAAGATTCCAAACAAACTTCACAGAATCTGCTAGAGTGGCTATAGAGCAAATGAATAAAAAATTGAAGAATGATAATGATCTTAAGCAAAAAGCAAGGGTTAATAGTTTAGAAGATTTCAAATATGCCTTGAGAACAAAATTTAAGGATGCAATTGTAGCCTCTTATACTGAAAACACTGAGTTTTATGGGAAAGTCTTAAGTGATGAAGAGTTTAAGGATAGCTTAATGGATTTTATATTGTTTGATGTGTATAACAGTTTTAGGAAAGATAGTAAAGTGCAATTGGGTTGATTGTAAAGAGAGTAAAGTGTTGATTATGAAGTTTCAAGATAGTTTATGAGATTACCTTGGAAGACTTCATGTAAGGTTTATAATTTGATTATAGAAAGGAAAAGTTCATGAAAGTTTTCAATTTAGGATCACGAATTTTATTATTTTCGATATGCACCTCATTAGAGTATGATTTAAAAAAGTATATTGCTAGCTACGATAAAGTTGCATTACCTGATAATATGATTAAAAAAGCTAAATCTAGAAATATGAAGATTAATGAGGATGTTACAAAAGTGTTAGATGAACTAGACTTGGGTGATTTCATACTAATATTAAGAAACAAGCCACATCAATACAGTTTGAACGTAGAAAAAGTAAGAACATTAGAAAAATATTTTGAGAAAATAATTCCAGTCAGAAATAGAGTAATGCATACTAGACCTCTTGAGTTAGGAGACAGATCTTTATTGTTAGAAGTTATTGAAGAAATTGATGATGAGTTAGTGTGGTTTAACTGGTCAAAGACATTAGAAACTAAAGATATAATAAATAATAATCCCAGTGAACTATTAATAAAGAACTATAGAGAACATTTAGAATATGGTAACAATGTGTTTCATAATTTGCCAGAACCAGAGTTTGATGACACTGGATATGTTGGTAGGAGAAAAGAGTTAAGAGAAATATCAAGTTTGTTACTTAATAATAAGAATCAAGTAATTACAATAGTCGGGAATGGAGGGATAGGAAAGACTGCTTTAGCTGTAAAGATATTATATGAGTTAATTGATGACCCTAGAAATATTTTTGAGGCAGTAGTTTGGATCAGCTTGAAGACTAGAACACTATCTAGTGGTGATTTTGTGAGTATTGAAGAATCAGTAAACTCAATACATAAGTTATTCAAAGAAGGTGAGAAAAACGTAGTCTCTGAAAGCGGCCTCAGCTCTAAGGAAAGTATTATTAACTTTATGGATAACTTTAACACACTCTTAGTCCTTGATAATTTAGAGACAATAAGTAGTGATGCCCTTATTGACTTTCTGAAGGCTATAGCAGGGAATTCTAAGATATTAATAACCTCGAGACATGGGATTGGTGAACTAGAATACAGATATGTATTAGAAGGTTTAGATGCAGATGATGCATTAATTTATTTCAGAGAGTTATCAAAATATTATGGTCTTAATTTGCATAAACAGGGAAACAAGGTTTTATCAAATTTGATTAAAAAAGACTTATACTCTAATCCTCTTTCTATCAAATGGTATTTAACTGGTGTTTATAATGGCATTAGTGAGGCATCATTAATCTCTAATAAAGATGAGTTGATAGAGTTTTGCATGTCAAATGTATTTGAAAAGTTATCTGTATTATCGAAGCAAATTTTGCAGCTTTTCTTAATTAATAGCTTAGAAATGGTTTACGGTGAGATAGACTACTATCTCTCTCGTGAGGATAAAGAGTTGAGAATAGCAATGAATGAGCTGCTATCAACTAACATGATTAAACATTATGCAGGAAAATATGAATTAAATGATATGGCTAAAGACTATTTGACTTTATATCATAAACCAACAAATGAGTTCTTAAATGAAATTACAAAGAAAAAAAGAGAATTAGATTATCTTTTGCAAGATATCAAAGTGAGAAATGAGAATGACCCGTTTAACCCGAGATCATTATGTAAGAACTTAGAAAGTCAAAATAGAAAACTTGCCTCATATTACTTAACTAGCGCTTTAGAGCATAGTCATAAGCATGAATGGGAAGAAGCAATAGGGCTTATAAAGAAAGCTGAATCTATCGAACCTAACTATTTTGAAGTTTACAAGATAAAAGCTTTTGTGCTTGCAGAGAAGAATGATTTTTTTGGAGCTAGGACTAATTATAATATAGCCTTAGATAAATGTGATAACGATTTAGAAAAAGCTACTATCCTATATTTGTATAGTATATTTTTTGTTATAAGAAATCCAGATCTTGAGCAAGCATATGATTTAATTACAGAAGCTAGTAGTTATGTGCCAGATGAAGTATTAATACTTTTAGAAAAGGCAAGGATATGCACTTACTTAGGTAAGTTTCAAGAAGCAAAAAGTATTTTGGTAAGAGCAAAAGAGGATAAATGTATAAAGAGTGAAAGGATCGAAAATATTTATGCATCTAGATATGCCGAGTTGATGAGAAGAAAGGCTGCTGAATATCATAATAGAGATATTGCTTTAAAAATAGCATGTTTCAAAGAGGGAATAAGGGAAATAGAGGATGTAAGTAAAATTGATATTAAAACCTATATAGTATTAGCTAAGATACTAAGAGACATTTCATACTTATATTTTGATCCTGAATCGATGGAACTGCTCTGCAAGACTCTTGAGAAACATTCTAGTTATATAAACTCAATAACACACAGTAGTGTTAAAAGAATAAAAGAGAACATAACTAGGTTTAGCGAAATAATAAGAGCTGATTTAAGAGATGATTTAAACGAATTAATTAGAAATCATGCAGAGGAAGCAAAGATGATAAATGACCCTAATAAAGGTATAGTTACAGCACTGAAGCAAAGCTTTGGTTTCATAGCAAATTCAGTGTATCCTAAAGGGATCTATTTTCACATGAATAACGCCTTCCCTGGAATCAAACTCGGTGAAAGAGTCAATTTTCAGACTTATGATGGTTACAAGGGAACAGCAGCAAAAAATGTAAGAATAGACGTAGATTAAGAATGATTAATATAACATATGGGTACTTTCATAAATTCATAAAATAATTAAGTAAATGAAAAGCAAGTTAAGAACCATATCATATAAACCTCTCCTTTCTCCACCTCATTTTACTAGCAAAATAATTATACGTAGACGCTACATAGCCCCTACGTATAATAAATATTTTCAAGGTAATGAATGTGAAAGTAATATCTGTAATCAATTGCAAAGGTTGAGTAGGAATAACAACAGCAACAATAAACCTAGCAAATGAAATAGCAATCTACTGCAAATTTACACTTCATCACTCTCCTTTATTAGTACATCACTATTTTACTTTTTACATTAGGAGAAAAATTATAGATTAGTAGTATGGTTTTGAGCTCTTAGTTAGTTTATAAATTAGCCAATGTTCCAGTTAGGTAATTAAACAATGTGATATTGAGTTGAGGAGGTCGCTAATGAAAAATCAGGCAGATAGTGTAATTAGCTTTTTATTAGAGAAACTAAAAGAAGCTAGAGAAGAAATGAATTTTTTAGATAGCTACACAGTGGAAAAGCAAAGAAACTATTTTATTTCAAAATTCTCCAAAGAGGTTCTATTAAGCATGAATCCAAAAGAGTGTTTAACTTCTCTAATGTACTTAGGTAATCCAGAAAGCATGGTCTATCACTTAGAATTTAAAAATGATGACGACTTTACAAATAGTTATTTTGGTAGTATAAGTGGTGGGAGCTCTGGAAAGTATACAATTTTTAATTCAAATAAGTATAACCAATGGGTGAAATGGGAGAAAGGATCACAAGTTCCTATATCTGATGAGGTAGCAGAGAATCTAGCATATGAGATATGCCAAAAGCTCATTTCAATACATGAAATGATTGAAAACAGCCCACACAAAACATTAGAAGATGTTAGGAATATGATTAATAAACTAGAAGCCGTTGATGAGATTAAGGATTTCTATCAATATGGGTGGGTTCATAAATATTTTCACCTTCATTACCCAAATAAAATTTCTATGTATCATTCAGGACAAGTTTTAAAGTCTTTATTAGTTAAAATTAAGCATCATTTTGGAAAAATGGTACAGAAAAATGAAGAAAGAAATGCTTATTTATTAGATCATTTTTTTATTGATATAGCAGATAGTCTAGGTATTTCTCAAGTTAATTTAAGTTTACTTATTGAAGATATAACCTCTTTATGTTCAACAACCTATTTTAGAGTGGATTTATCTCAATATAACTATGGATCTAGTATAGTTTGTTGGACACCAAAAAGTTAAATGGTAAAATAAAAATAT
>CAZJHT010000050.1:0-12155 GCA_964546025.1 uncultured Clostridiaceae bacterium | reverse complement strand
ATTAATTACTCTTGTGAAAGGATTTCTTAATGTACACAAAATATTTTACACTACCCTTAATTGATGAAAAAAGTCAAGAGTGTTACTGCGCGAACAACTGAAAATGCTATATTGAAATCATATAATGAGAAGCTTTGCATAAATCTATTTCTTTTTAGATGAATATAATCTACTATAGTAATAACAACTGCTAAATGAAGAGTATAGAAATGAGCTTTTAAACCCATGCCATAAGGAGGAATGAAATGTTTTACGCTTTTTTAGCATTTATATCTTTTTTACAATCTGTTTTAGGTTTCATATTGATGTCTTCATCTATTATGAGATTCAAAACACCAATAAAAACTCGCATTATCATCGGATTATCAGTAATGGTTTTTGGGATAGTATTACTCTTGTATACTCTAATAGCTAAGGGTGGTGCTGCTGTTGATAATGTAGTAGTTTTTGTAATAATTGCAATTCCTTTGTCATGGTATTTAATTTGTTCTGCTGACAGAATCTCAGTATCTATCTTTAGTTTCTTAACATTTATTAACATTTATATTTCGATTAGCTATATTAGTGACACATTAGCTATTGGATTTGAAGGAAATGCTTATGTTGTTGCACGTATTATCATACGCACAATTATATATCTGATTATACTTCCTTTGTTATTTAAATATGTTCGTGGTCATTTCAGGAAACTAGTCGATACTTTAGATAAAGAATGGCAAGCAGCGGTATTAATGCCACTACTTTTCTTAGTATTACAATCTGTAGTAATTTACTATCCGACGCCCTACTGGAGATGGGATAGTGGATGCTGGCTAAGAGTTATAATAAGCATTGTCTACATGTTATTTCTCGCAGTATATTATCTCTTATACATCCAAGGTAATGCTATTGTAGATAAATATACCCTAGAGAAACGACAATTAATAATGAATCAGCAAGAGAAACTGCTAGAGACAGAATTGATGCAGCAGAAAGATATAGAAAGAAAGTTGAAGTATATTAGTTATCATGATTCAATGACTAATCTATATAACAGAACTTATATTAATGAAATAATCAGTAATGTAGTGGATGATGGAACAATTGTCTTCATTTTTGACATAGACAAATTGAAACATATAAATGACAATTTTGGTCACACTGAAGGTGATAGACTACTGCAAAGATTTGCTAATGTTTTAAAAGAATCTTTTGATGAAGAGAAACATATTATTGCAAGGACTGGGGGGGATGAGTTCTCTGTGATTATCAGTGATTCTAATGAAGAAAAAGCAGCGCATTATAGGGAAAAGATAATAGATTTAGTGAATAAAGACAATCGAAGACATGAAAATAGAGGATTAACTCTAAGTGCCTCAATAGGATATGCACTTAAGCAGACAGATACTGATACAGTAGAAGATTTGATGAGAATAGCAGACGAGAAAATGTACTTGGATAAACAAAGAAAAAGTAATTAATTAATGAGAATAAAAGATATACTAATAATAGTGAGCGCTAGCGCTAGCGCTCACTATTCAATTTTTGTAAATTTTAAGTTAGTAATTTTTATAGAAGTGCGAGTTGAAATTTCTCAAAAACCCAATCCATTACTCAGAAAATATCAATCGCCCTTCTATGCTTCTTCCTTCATTAGGATGGATACGACACCATTCTTCTAGAACCTGATAAGCAGATGTTGCCAGTGTTTTGGGAGGAGCTATTAGGTTAACCTCTTCCATAGATAAGTTGAAGTAGGTTTCTGAGTTATTAAAGTGATAACTTTGCATTACTACAGAATATACTTGATCATCAACTATGTCTATCCCATTAATCTGAAGTGATTCAAGAAGTTTCCGCTTAACTGAATAAATAGCTCTTACCCCTCGATTAACTTGATAGAACTCACCTTCTCCATCTAAATTCTCTTCTCGCATCAAATGACTGAAGACTTCTCTTAGCTTCCTTCCTGTTATCTGACATTCAATCAAACTATCATCATATGGAAAACATGCCATTAAATCTCCAAGTGTAACTAGGGGTCCTAATTCTTTCTTACGAATTGAACCAGACGCAGTAAACATAATATCAGCTTGAGTCATCTGAGCGAAAGCATCTGCGAATAAATTTCCTAGCATAGTTTCTTCTTCTCTTTTTGGATGTGTTAGCTTTTTATTAAATCGTGTTATTACACTATTATACTTTTCATCAACTTTCTGTTTGTATGTATCAATGAAGGCCATAAGTTCTTTATCAGGTGAGGCAGTTTTCGTAGTAATAGGAATGAGCTCCCAAGTCCATTCGACAATTGAATTAGTATCATCATCAACAACTATATCAAATCTTCCAATCTGGTCAGTGCCTGTTCCTGCTTGGGCAATTAAAATGTCATTGATTACTGCTGGTTGTTCTAAAATTGTATGAGAATGTCCACCAATAATCATATCAACACCCCATTTAGGATCAAGCATTTCAGCTAACTCTAAGTCTGATTGGTAACCTATATGAGTAAGTGTTATCGTAAGGTCTATATCATCATGCTTATATGCATTACATATTTTTCCAATTTCGCTGGCTGCATCTTCCAAAGAAATGAAAGTTCCGATTAGACTATCTTGCTGCAGTGCATCGAGAATCTTTTCAGTAATTACTCCTGTAAAAAGGATGTCAAAACCAGCCTTGTTAATAATAACATACGGATTCATAAGACGTTTTCCATACTTTTTAATGTATAGGTTTGTATTTACTATTGGAAAATTAGCCATCTTCTCAAGAAAAAGTAAATGAGGCAGTCCATAATCAAGCTCATGGTTTCCTAAAGTGACAACGTCAGGAGAGAGAAAGTTCATTATCTCAATTGTTGAAATCCCTTTATATTCAGAATCAATCAATGATCCTTGAATCATATCTCCAGCGATTACGTAGATCACATTTTCTTCTTCAGCTCGTACCTTGTTTAAGTATCCCGAAAGTAAAGCTAAACCACCAATTAATTCTCCTTCTCCCTCTTTCACTTCTGCAAGAAAATCACCATGTATGTCGTTTGAGTGAAGTATAGTAAATCTTTTTCGTTTCATGATATCCCCTCTATATATTACTTTAATTAAATAATAATCTTTTATGAAGATATTTACAATTAATTATATTTTGCTTTGGTCAAAATATAAAAGTTAGACTTTTATAATTGGATATTACTCAATTAACACTTTAAATCACATAAAATAGTTAGATGTCTAACAATACATATGGTACAATTATTCTGAGATTAAATTTGGGAGGGAACTATTTTGTTAAAAACTGATATTTTTAAACCTTCACGTTTTGAAGGAAAAGGAAGCATAACTCTTCGGGGTGAGGAAATTTCTTATAATACTGTAAGCGAAGATAATGTTTTTTATGATGATGAGGGAAATCCAATTGCTTCAATATTTTCCTATTCATATTTTCGTTCTGATGTAGAAGACACAAAGTCAAGACCAGTAATCTTTGGTTTTAATGGCGGGCCAGGAACATCATCAATGATGGTGCACGTAGGCTTTTTAGGAACAAAGAGGGTAAGGTATGGAGAAGATGTAGATTCTGATGGCATACCTCTACCACCATATGAATCTGTTGATAATGAGCAGTGTTTGCTCGATATTGCAGACTTAGTGCTAGTAGATCCTGTAGGAACTGGATTTGGAAGGTTAATAGATGAGTCTAAAAAGGATTTGTTCTATGGTATAGAGCCAGATGCAGAAGCAATTTTAACTTTTATACAGTTATGGCTTGCAAGATACAATCGCTGGCAGAGCCCTAAATATCTAATTGGAGAAAGCTATGGTTGTACTCGTGCGAGTACAGTTGCTGGAATGGGTTCTTCATCAGGTTCAGACAGAGCTTATAGTGTGGTCTTTGATGGTATTATTATGATTGGTAATACGGTTACATTAGGTAAATCATTTGGAGATAAATCACCTGTATATCCAGCAGTTTTAGCATTTCCTACATTAGCAGCAGTAAATTGGTATCATAATAATCCTTCTAGTCAATCTGTAGAAGAATTTGTATCAGAAGCTAAAGAGTTTGCTGATACAGAATATTTACTAGCATTGTATAAAGGAAACAAGCTGCAAGGAGAAGATAGAGAAAAGATTATTGAAAAGATAATCTTTTATACTGGAGTCTCAAGAGAATACTTAGAGAAGAGAGAGCTTGTGTTAGAAGAAGTTGAGTATAGAAGTGAAGTTGCTAGAAAGAAAGGTCGTGCTGTGTCTCGACTAGATGGTAGGCTAACTAGACCAATCCATGCATCTGGGCTAAGTGAAGAAAAATGGGGTCCAAGAGATGATGGTGCAGTAGGCAAATATAATCCATTTTACCAATCAGTTTTATGTGGAGAAATATTCCCATTGCTCGGCATAAAGAATTGGGATCGCAATTTTGTGAATTCGCATACGCTTTGGAATAGTTGGAATAATGATATTAAAGGACAAAATACGTCAGAAAGCTTAAGTTCTGCAATGCGTAGAACACCAACTATGAGAACCTTCTTTATAAATGGTTGGTATGATATTTGTACCCAGATTGGCATTCTCTATTACACATTAGACCATTCTGATTTACCAAAAGACAGAGTGTTTACTAAAGGGTATAAAGCGGGACACATGGCATATTTAGGTGAAGATAATATGCAAGAAGTAACAGATGATATTTATGTGTTTATTAAAGGTGAAGATCCAACTAAATAGAATGGACAAGACACGGCCAGTTAACGATGGTCGTGTTTTTTTGCACAATACTAAGTGGCTTCTATAAAAATGATTTATGCAACTCCAAAGTAGAAACAGCAAGGTTGAGTTTTGGATTTAGTTCTGTTTATTGGGAATAATAATATAAGTGAATGTAAGAGCGTTTACAAACTTTGAACAATATTTTAGAATGGTCTTAGAGAAAACAATTCATCTCATAACTATCTTAGAAGACAACTTCAAAAAGGAGCTATAAGCGTTCACAGCATTTTTAACTCTATGTTGAAGTAAACATGTCTTAAGTTAAAATGAGATTATACATACTTTAGCGAGGGTATTTCTCTTAAGCATTATTGCAGAACAAGTGTGTATAGAAAGGGTGGTAATATGAGAAAAAAAGATGAAGAGCTATATTACGATGTAAATGAGCTAAGGCAATCTTTATTAAAATACATAAAGGGTAAAGTTAGAAGTAATAATGATGCAGAAGATATCTTGCAAGATGTTTTCTTAAAAGTACAGAAAAATAAAGCTAATATAAAGAATGTTAAGAACATTGAGAGTTGGATCTTTGTCATTACAAGAAACTCAATTATTGATTATTACAAGAAAAAAAGAATGGACTCAAGACTAATTAATCTAGTCACTCAAAAAGAAGAAACACACAATGTTAGCAAGAACTCTGTTAATTTAAACAAGGAAATATCAAAATGTATTAAAAATATGGTGTACTCTTTACCAGAAATTTATAAAGAAGCTATTGTAGAAGTTGAATACAAAGATCATAGCCAAGTAGAGTTGGCATCTATGTTGAATATTTCTTTATCTGGTGCTAAGTCTCGAGTGCAAAGAGGAAGAGAAAAGGTTAAAAATATACTACTACAATGCTGTCAGATTGAGACTGATTACTATGGAAATGTAGTGAATTTTACTCATAAAACAAATAAATGCAAATTCTGTTAAAGAATTATGCGTCTTTTTGCGTTCACTCGAGTCTTTAATAATAGATAAAGTAAGGAGTGATTGTTTTGAAGATAAAAGGATTAAGTTTAAACAAAAACAGTAAGGTTAGTATGACACTAAAAGATGATGTTAAATGTTGTAAGGATGTTTGTTGTCAAAAAAATGATGTTGATAGAAGAGAGGTTAAGATTGATTTTCTTTTTTTAGATTTATCGACATGTACCCGGTGTATTGGTACAGACATAATTCTGGAAAACGCACTTAAAGACTTAGAACCTATTTTCGAAGAAACTGGTGTTAGTATTAATCTCAATAAGGTTAATATAACTAATGAAGAATTAGCAAAAGAATATAAGTTTTTGAGTTCTCCTACTATAAGGGTAGATGGTGTAGACATACAAAGCAATTTGATTGAAACAACATGTGAGTCATGTGGTGATATATGCGATGATGTTATTGATTGTAGAGAATGGTTATATAATGGGAAATCATACACTTCTCCACCTAAGGCTTTAATAATTGAAGAGATTATTAAAAAAATCTATTGTAGCTTAGGCGAAATAGATAAATCAGAATATGAAATGCCTGAGAACTTAATTAAGTTTTTCGTTAGTGCGAAAAAACTCAGTAATAACAGATAAACTCTGGATTTTGATGCACTTATAATGGATTTTGTCTATAAGTAAATGATAATAGCAAATTTTAGTACCTTTTGATAATTATATATAGTAGTAATGTCAGAGTTAATAAGCTGAGAAAGTTGAGGATTCAGGATTAACACAAAAAATTACTGCTAGTTATATCATAATTGTGATATTAGTAGGTAGGACTCAAATCTGGAGCATTTAGTTATAATTTTATTGCTAAATGCTTTTTTATTAATTAATCAGAAAGCATGTTAGTATAAAGAAAACATACATAACTTGACTGTAAAAATTAAATTAAGTATACTTTTTGTAACAACTTAAAGCACAAAAGAAGTTAGTATGTCGTATAACGCTTTATGTTTTGTTGTAGTTGCCTCCCTAGGCTATGATCAAGTTGGCAATATCTAGCTGATAGATGTTAATTTGAAAGAAAGAGAGAATCATATGAAAAAAATACTGTCTGTTATTTTAACTTTTGTACTGCTTGCAAGTTTATTCACAAATGTTCAAATAGTTTATTCACAAGAGTTTGAGTGGGTGTTGGTAGATGTAATAGGATATCCAAATGAAGAAGGCTGGGCACAAGCCAATTTGCATGAAAGCTACTCGAATATATATTCTTATTCACATGGAATGTACACTGTTACTACTACTTATGATGGGAGAGCTGAAGAATGGAGAAACCCACCAAAGAAAACCGGCGAAAATATAACACTAAAAGGATCTTTTGAAGATATTCCACAAAGATTTAGTGCTGAGGAAGAAGTATCAGTAACTATCAATATGAAAGCAGAAAATAACAACCAGTCTTTCTTTGCTTTTTCAGCTTCAGCACATATCCAGTTTGATAATGTAGATATTAAACCTGGTAGTAGAGGCGCAACATCAAGGAGATTTATAGATGGTAATGAAAATGATTCCTTTTTACTTGAAAGTACAAATGATTACGATGAAGTGAATAAAACAATTACAGTAAGCGCACCTAAGGGACGCGAAGAAGGAGATCAAATAGCTATACTAGCAACTTTCTTTAGAGGAGTTGCTATGGGGACTAGTTACATATATGAGTGGAGGCCGGCAGGCTGGAATGCTGAAGAAATTCCTTCATATACAAGTAATAATGAGAAAGAAACTCCTGTAGGTGTAGTACCTCCAAGTTCCTGGTTCACTTTTCCTGAAGACTACCCCGAAGTAGGTTCTCCAGCAGATATTTTTGTAACAGATCTATATGGAGAAGTAGAGGTTCATGTCTTTGATAATGGTTTATGGGATACATACAGCCCAGTTTTGGGAGAGAACCTACCTGAGAATGCTGTAATATCAACAATGGATGATAGTGGAATACAGCTTTACATTGAAGGGTTGGGGCCTTTTATGGTTAGACCAAATACCGATATAGGTATTGGTTCTAGACCGGAAGAAGAAGGAAAGCTTAGTATATTCTTTGGCCATGTATGGGGAAATTTTAAAGAAGCTATGAGAACTGGTTATATGGATATCCCAATGTCACAAGCTGCTGCTGGAATCAAAGGTACAACTTTTGAGTTAATAGATGATGGAGAAACATCAACAGTATTAGTATATGAAGGGGAAGTAGAGTTTAAATCAAATAACCTTGACACTTCAGTATCAGTGGGTAGTGGTGAAACTGTAATGATATCAGAAGCTGAAGTTGGAATGAAAAAGGCTTTTGATGTTGAAGCTGAACTAGCTAAATGGGATCAAGAAACGCAAAGTGCAACTCTTTTAGCAATAGAAGAATATCAAGCTACTATAGGAAGTACTGATGATAGTGCTGAAGAGGAACCAGAGGAAGAAATTCTACCAATCGATGAAGCAATAGCAGAGGGAGGTCAACAAGATGGGGCTGCTGAAAGTAGCAGCTTCCCTATAGTATTAGTTGGAGGAGCTGCTTTGGTATTAAGTGCAGCAGTAGCGTTAATAATACTAAGCAAAAAGAAGAAAAGTAAGAAAATAAGTAGAAATACATCTTCTAATAAATATCAAGATCCATACATTCAAAGCAACAATAATAACAGTATCAAAAAGTATTGTAAGAACTGTGGAAATGAACTAAATGTAAATAGTAAGTTTTGTAAAGAATGTGGACAGTCCCAAGAAAATTAGTGCCTATTCTTTATTGAGTATATGTAAATAACTAGACTATCAGAAAAGAGGAAAAGAGATGAAAAAACTTACTGTAATTAGTATGCTTGTGCTTGTGATGTTGTTAGTCTTTGCAGGTTGTAATGAAGCTGCAGAAGCACCTAGTAATGGAGAGCAAGAGACTCCGCCAGAAGTACAGACGCCTGATGATCCAGATGCTACAACTTTAGAGGCAGGAAGCGGGTATTACTTAACGATTCCAAAAAACTCTTGGGATGCAGTAATCTGGGATAGAGTAAAGACTCCTTCTTGGGCATGGTATGTTCTTATTCAAGAAATAGGAGAAGTGCCAGTTGATGAAAATGGCAATTTTCTAATTAGTTATAGTGGCGAATTCTATCAGGATGATTTGGTTACTGTAACTTTTAATCAGTTCGAGTTAAGTGGTAAAATTGTTGATGTTGATTCTTTTACTGCTGCTCCAGATGGAACAGAAATTGGAACAGGAAGAATTGATATGGAGTTGCATTACAGGATTGACGAAACTGATTGGGCTAAGCCACATTTCTTAGATAAAGTTTATACTGTAAACAGTGATTTCAAAGTTATAATCAGTAAAGAAGGTACTAAGCTAAGCGTTAGAAATGATACTCCACTTATGGAATATATAACATTTACGTATATTGAAAGTGAATATGTTAATGAAGAGTATCAAGAAGAATCAGAGAATACAATGGATTATCACTTTGCTGAAGAGTTTGATGTAGTGACAAGATAATCTTTGCTGTGTGAAAATCGCTTTTGAAGATAGTTCAGAAGCGATCTTTTTGTTAAGGAATACTAGCAATTAAGAGTTTGCTCTTAATCAAAGTTAGAGAGGAACTGGTATAAGATAGATTTAAGTAGTGCACAAGCGTTAGAAGAACATGTTTTAAGATATTACATTATAAAGAAAGTGAATAAGGAGAACTGCTAATGGATAAAAAAGACAGATTAGTTTTAGAAATGATGGAGTTCAATAGAGGTAATGCTAAGAGAATTCAGCATTTTGTAAAGGTTTATGAGTTATCAAGATTAATCGGAGTAATGGAGCAATTATCAGATGAAGAAATGGAGATACTTGAAGCAGCAGCTATTGTGCATGATATAGGGATAAAAGTAGCACTTGAAAAGTATGGGGAGGCATATGGTAAACTGCAAGAAAAAGAAGGCCCTCCATATGCAGAAAAAATTCTTGAAAAACTTGAATATGACAAGTCTGTTATTAATAGGGTGAGCTTTCTAGTTGGTCATCATCATACCTATGATAATATTGATGGGATTGATTATCAAATACTTGTAGAAGCAGATTTTCTCGTTAACCTTTGTGAGAAGAATAGCAATGAAGAGACTGTACTGGATGTGTATAGAAAGATATTTAAGACAAAATCAGGAAAAGATGTATGTCAAACAATGTTTGGGTTATCTATATAGGTCCTTAAAATAATAAAGTCCTTGTACAAAAGAACTGCCCTTACTTAGGCAGTTCTTTTATAATAGGCTAATATTTAAATCTAAAACACAAAAATATGCTTAAGTAAGAGATGCTTCGTATATCAGAGTGCTTGACGTTTTTAGCACTTTGTCAAATTCCTCGTCGGTTTGATTGACGTCTAGTCCTTCTAAAAATGCCCTAGAAAAGCTAGCAATTAATCCTTTATTGCTCTCTAATCCAGCTACAGCATCTTCTCTAGTATACCCACCAGATAAAGCAACTACTCTCATTACATTTGCATGGTTAATAATATCTAAATATAGATCATTAACATCTGGTATTGTTAGCTTAAACATAACAACCTGATCTTTACTAAGTTTAGAAAGATTATCTAAAATCTCGTTCTTTAGAATGTTCTCACACTCAAGCTTATCAGGGCTGTTAATGTCAACTTCTGGCTCTAAGATAGGGATAAATCCTTTATCAATAATTTGAATACCATAGTCAAATTGCTGTTTCACTATTTCTCTGATACCCTCTGGATTGGCACCCTTTATGACAGACCTCATTTTTGTGCCAAAGATATTTTTCTCTTTGGCCTTGTTAAGCTTATTATCTAAATCTTTAATGGGCTTCATTAGTTGAACCCCATTTTTCTCCTCTTGTAAGCCACTGTCAACTTTTAAAATGGGAATAATTCCTTTTTTAAGCCATAAATAATCACCTGTGAATAAACTGTCAATCTTACTATCCATAGTTTTTTCAAATAGTATTGCAGCTAAGATATGATCTTGTGAGAAAGCTTCGCTTTTAATAATCCTTGTTCTCATCTTGTGAACAAGGGCAAACATTTTCTCGTCACTATCAAACTCATCATTAGAAATTCCGTAGCGTGCAAGTGCTTTTGGCGTGCTACCGCCACTTTGGTCTAAAGCAGCAATGAAACCTTTTCCGGTTTTCATTTTTTCTGCCTGCTCTTTATGCATTATAACCCTCTTTTCATTAAAAATTGTACATCTAACTAATTAAATCGTACATCTCTTCTCATAAAAAGTCAAAGAAATATATAAAAGAATCTCCTAATAAATTCCTTGTCCTTAAACTAAAGAAAGACATAAAATAAGAAGTAAGCATGATTCGTATAAATTCTAAAAAGTATCAAGAAAAAACTTAGGTGCTATCTTTGTGTAGAAACATTCAGTGCACTTTTTTTACAGCTTAAACAACTGCCTATATATCTTAATAATTTTTATAAAACACAAGACTATAAAAATTGAATACCAAAGCAATATATTCTATTTCCTTTTTTGATACATATGCTTGTAAGGTAATGAATGTATTGAATAGTAAGAATGAAGGTAATCCTTATAAATACTAAATTACTACTTGACACAATGGCTATTATAGTATAAAATAACATCTGTTATATAACGAACGTTACTAAATAATAGATATAAGGATGAGTGTATATGCCGCCTAAAGTTAAGTTTAATAAGAATGATATTATCGAAGCTGCATTCAATATTGCAAAAGATGCTGGGCTAGAGGATTTGACAGCAAGGGCTATTGCGAATGAATTAAGATCTTCAGTGGCGCCTATTTACGTGAACTTTGATAACTTGGAAGATTTGAAAAATGAAGTTGTGAAAAAATTCTTTTCTATGACAGAAAGTATGATTGAACTACAAGAAGCTGATTCTTTCTTTGAAAGAGTTGGAAAGGCGAGCATCTTCCTAGCTAAAACATATTCTATTTTGTATAGAGAGTTAGTAATTCAGCCTAATCAATATATGCAGTTTTATGAAAGCACTGAACAAGAGCTAATCAATCAAATGAGCTTCGACACACAATTGCATGGATGGACGAAGGAGCAAATCAGAGAATTATACTTTAAAATGAAAATATTTCAAACAGGACTAACTGTTATGATTGCAAATGATCACGTTCCTTCTTGGGTCGACATAAATAATCTAGATGGATTACTAACTGAAACTGGCAAAGAGTTTATAAAGCTAGTTAACAAGAAAGAATAGTTTTGGGTAGCATAACCCATAAAAAGAAAGGAAAGATAATGAGTTATAAAGCACTAGAAGCAGACCTTAGAAAAGCATTTAATAATGAGATTACTAAGAGTAAGAAGATTAAGAACGCATTTTTATATGTACATAACGAAAAAGACAAAATAGATATTGCATTAACACATAATAGCACAGAGAATCAAAAATCAAGCATAAGTCAACCAAACTACATGGCAAG
>CAZJHT010000049.1:0-12509 GCA_964546025.1 uncultured Clostridiaceae bacterium | reverse complement strand
CCTTTGTATTATTATATCATCTACACGACAACTAGTCTGACACAGGGGGAAGTGATATTTTATTATACCTTAATTTACTCCTGATAAGAAAAAGCCTTGATTATATAAGAAAATCAAGGCTGTGTTTAAGCAATTATTTAGTTGTAAATAATCTCATAGTATCCATCAATATTAGGAATAGAGCTAACTTGAGCATTTGAAGAGATATTGAGGGCCGGTCTAACACCAAAACTATTAAAGTCAGAGAAATAATCACTAAAGAAACCAGATTCAAAAACTATCCCAACAGCACGATAACCTTTCTCCATGGGATTTCTAAGCCAGTAAGATTTATTACTATAATCCATATAAATTTTTGTTACTCTATCTGCATTAGATGAATCAGCAAAGTATTCGAAAGTACTGCCTATCTCATAAGTTCCGTCATACTCACTCGCACCTAGTTCTGTGCTTGATGGAATAAAAACAAAATCATTAGTTGTATAAGCTTCACCATTAGTATATTCTCTGTTTGGTACTTCTGTAGATAAGACTATGCTTTTGAAATTTTCTGAGAAAGCATCGTAGAAACCTTCATCAGAATGTATTCCAATAGAGTTTAGCCATGGTCTTATTCCATTATTTGCATTCCCAGTTCCTGAACCTCCCCAATGACCCCATCCAGCTACAAGACCACTGTCAAGCATGGACGTATCGAAATAGTAATATCCAATTAGGTACTCACTAAGCAGTGTTACTCCTCCATTATAGTGATCTTTTGCGACTACAATCCATGTTACCGGAGCAGTAACATCATCTTCGTTATATCTAACATAACCATAGTCTCGTCTAAACTCCCAAGTCCAGGTACTATCAACAACTTTGTCACCAATGTTTAAGGAATCAATGCTAATAGATGTAGCTTTAGGATCGTTTTTAGGCTCCGTCTCTACATTATTTCCTGTCTGATTATCAGGAAGGCCTTGCTGTTGACATGCTGAAAGTAAAAGCAATATGACAGTCAAAAGAATAAGATGTTTTTTGTTTAGTTTCACGATAACCTCCTTCTATCATATAAGTAGTTAGGTAGACTCAAAGAGAAATAACTTTATATCTCTTTACAATATTGTACTACTTTAAGTAATTAAAGTCATCTAATTTTAGAATGAAAGTCGAGTCTATTTTAATTAATACTTTACATCTAAAGGTATTTATTGTAGTTTATTTATAGTACAGAGGCAGAGTAGATATTATGCGTTAAGTGTTAGGAGATGGGAAGTAGCTCCTAAACGAAGAAGATTTTCGCGATATAATATTGCGTCCGCTGCCACATTTGAGAAGTTTAAACCTTTCTTTCTCTTGTGTGGGGTTATGCCTCACTCTAAGTGAAAGGAGGTGTTTTTTTATGACAAAGAAAAAAATGAAGACAAGGACATTAGTTCTTGCAGCTTTGTTTGTCGGTATTAATATTATTTTATCAAGACTCGGTGCTTTGATGCTCTTTAATAACACTGTAAGGCTCAGTTTTGGAAATGTTCCTCTTATACTATCAGGTATAGTACTTGGCCCAGTTCCAGGCTTTCTTACAGGAATAACTAGTGATATTCTAGGCTTTTTGATAAACAGCCACGGTGGAGCATTTCATCCTGGATTTATGATAAGTGCAGGTTTGACTGGAGCTTTGCCAGGTATAATTAAGATACTCTTTAAGAATCAAGTTAATCTGAGCGTTGTAATAGTCTCTAATATTGTAATCTACATATTTATTTCGGGATTACTAAACACGCTATGGCTAACGCATCTAATGGGGACAGGGTTCTTTGTGTTGCTTCCAGCAAGGCTCATAAGTAGTGTTCCAATAACAACTGTTAACATAATACTGATTCATGCTGTTATAAAAAGTTTAAGTAAAACAAAGTTTATTTAATACTAAAGCCTCGAGTTTTCAACTCGAGGCTTTAGTATTAAATATGCACTTGCTTTCTATGGGGGTACTCTAATTAAGGTGCGTTTATCATTTGTATCATAGGAATGATTATATAAACTCTTTTATTAGATTTTCAACTATATCACTTTGGAACTTTTGCTTTATAAGTGGTTGTTCATTTAAGAATTCGAAATTATCAGTAAATGATTTGCCTTCTTTTTTATAAATAATTCCTAGCGGAATAGTATTTCCCCATTCATTAGCTTTTTCAAATGCTTTGACTTTATCTGTGTAGTCATGATCTTCAAGGGTATATACTCTTTCTTTATACCATGCATAAGTATTAATTTTGTTAAAACTAACACAAGGTTGCAAAATATCTACTAAAGCATAACCATTGTAATTAATCGCTTCTTTCATTATGCTTATTAACTGCTCTTTCTCACCACTATAAGCCCTTGCTACAAATCCTGCACCTAAAGATAGCGCCACCACCAAAGGATTTAGCGGCTTGTTAATGACACCATCAGGCGTGAAATCAGTAATATGCCCTAAATCAGAAGTTGGAGAAGATTGACCCTTAGTTAATCCATAAATTTGATTATCATGCACAAAGTGAGTTATATCTACATTCCTTCTGATATTATGCATAAAATGATTGCCTCCTTCACCATAAGAATCACCATCTCCGGTAGTCACTATTACTTTAAGGCTATGGTTTGCAATTTTGGCTGCAGCAGCCACAGGAAGAGCTCTTCCATGTAATCCTTCGAATCCGTTAGTGCTAATGTACTGAGGCAGTTTTGCGGCTTGGCCAATACCACCTACAACTAGCACTTGATAAGATGGAATGTTAAGTTCTTCTAAACTTTCTGCTAGTGAATTTAATATGGAAAAATTACCACAGCCAGGACACCAAGCTGTTTCGTATGTTTTGTAGTTATTACTCATTATTCCACCTCCAAAACTCTATTAACTATCTCTTTAGCAGAAATTGGCCTACCGTCATATCGTAAGATATTATTATTTATCTTATAGCCGATTTCTTCTCTAATAATGCCTGCAAGTTGACCTGTATAATTTTGCTCAATATTAAACACTTTTTTTGCATTAGCCAATCCATCTGAAAGTTTTTTTGTTGGAAGAGGCCAAATATCGCCAAAAACAAGAGCTCCATATATATCTTCTTCTGCGTTTAAGATTCCAATTGCTTCTGTTAACTGGCTGTATGAACTTCCCCAACCAATTAGAAGCACCTCTGGGTTTTCATTTCCGATGACTTTTGGTTCTTGCATTTCATTCTTAACTAAGGTAAACTTCTTTGCTCTTTTTTCTACCATGTTATTCCTAACAACAGCACTTTCAGTAATATACCCATTTTCATCATGTTCATCACTATCATGATTAATAATAACGCCTGGGTGATATCCAGGAATTGCCCTTGGTGAAATACCATTTTCCGTAAGCTTATATCTCACATAATCTTCTTTAGGGTTTTCTTCGATATATCTATTTATTTTTACTTTACTTAAATCAAATATATCTACAGTTTGTGTAGCATCTGCTAAGTATTGATCGCTTAGTAAGATTACTGGCATTTGATATTTTTCTGCTAGGTTAAATGCTCTAGCTGTTTGATAATAAGCATCTTCAGGATTGTTTAGAGATATAACTATTCTACCAAACTCACCTTGAGAAGCATTGATAACAAACTTAAGATCTGCTTGCTCTGTTCTTGTAGGTAGCCCTGTTGCAGGACCAGGTCTTTGAACAACAGCAATAACTACAGGAATTTCAGCAATACCAGCAAGACCAAGTGCTTCAACCATTAATGAAAAGCCTCCGCCAGAGGTTCCGGTCATAGCTCTAACACCAACGCTTGCTGCTCCAATTGCCATATTGAGTGCAGCAATTTCATCTTCTGCTTGCTCAACTATTATTTTCGCCATTTTCATTTTAGTGACTAAATAGCTCATTATGGAAGTAGACGGCGTCATTGGATAAGCACTATAAAATTTCATATCAGCAGAAATTGCACCTAATGCAATAGCTTGGTTACCATTGATTAATAGCTTTTCAGTTTTATTACCTTTCCCAATTTTAAACTTAGGTTTAACTAGATCTTGCCCTCTTTTATAAGACTCTAAGTTTTGTTTAGTAATTTCATCATTAAACTTTGAAGAAAAGATTTCTTTAAGATTTGTATCATCTAAATCAAATAGCTTAAATAGGGCTCCTAATAATACAGTGGACATAGTTCTAGTATTGCCAACATCTTTTGCTATGTCTCTTGCTTTAATTGTAACAAGCCGATTGTCATCGCTTTTTACGTTATCATCAGCAAGAATAACTCCATTTTCATTTAGTCTGTCTATGTGTAAATCAAGTGTATCTTGGTTAAGTGCAATTATTACATCTAGATTATCACTATGGCTATACAATTTATCATCAGAAAAGCGTAACTGGAAGAAGTTATGCCCACCTCTGACTCGTGACATGTAATCAGCTAAAGTAAATAAAAAATAACCTCTTTTATGAATCATCTGTGAAAACACACTAGTCAGTGTTTTCATACCTTGACCAGCCTCACCACCAATTAAAATATTGTAATTCACTCTTTCACCTCATTCTTTTAGTATATTAGTATAGTACCAAATATTAGCTAAATTTAATAGAGTAATATAATAAAGAGAAAACGATAGATTATAATCATCTTTTCTAATATAATATGTATAACATAATAAATGAGGGTAGATAATGAGATTAATTGATAGTATCAAGACAGTTAATAAAACTAGAAGCGTTCGAGAGGCACCAGGAAAGCTTAATTATAACGGTAAATTTACTTCAGAAGAGATTAGTATTGAAGTAATAGAGTACTCAAGTGAATCTATAGAAAAGTATCATTTAAAAAAAGTAGATGCTGATTTACTAAAAAGCAGTGATAAGAACTATTGGATAAATGTAACTGGATTACATGATATAGAGCTAATGAAAAGGATCGGTAGAACTTTTGATTTTCATAACATGGATTTAGAAGATGTAGTTCACGTTTCACAAAGGGCCAAGACTATAGTTAGAGAAGGTTATGTTTTCTCAATTGCTAAGATGCTTTACATTAATGAAAAGACTATTAAGCATGAGCATATTGCTTTTTTTATAAAAGAGAATGTTTTATTAACATTTCAAGAAACAAAGGGAGATGTTTTTGAGTATGTTAGAGAAAGGTTTTACAGCGAGGAATCTTTATTGAGGAAGAAAGATATTAAGTATTTGTTTTATGCTTTATATGATGCGATCGTAGATGAGTACTTCTTGGTAGAAGATAGACTAGAGGACACTTTAAGCACATTTGAAGCAAGAGTTTTTGAAACTGACGATTTTAATATAGATGAGTTACACGTTTTAAGAAAAGAACTCTTATATATGATTAACATTATTAGAACTACGAAGGACTCATTAAGTAATCTCTTAGTAAATAATAGTCAAATAAAAACACATGAATATCAGCCATACTATGATGATTTATTTGACCATTTAAATCAAGTTGATGACGCTATAAAGTCATATAAAGAAATGACGGATAGTTTGTTTGAAATGCAGATGGCAAAAAATAGTAATGACATGAACAAGACAATTATGACTTTAACAGTTTTTTCAGCAATATTTATACCATTATCATTTCTTGCTGGGGTTTTTGGGATGAATTTTACCTATTTTCCAGGAATGAATTTTAAGTATTCTATTCATTTATTTATATTTACTTGCGTGTTAATAGCTGGGCTTTTGTTGGGGTATTTTAGAAAAAAATAAACATTAAAATGACCAACACTTTAAGTATAGAGAGATATCCATCTAGGAAGAGGGGGCGCCATTTTGCATGACAAAAAAGGGAATATTTCAAGAAAAATATACATAATTCCAGCGCTTATTATCGGGGTTATTTTCATATTAATAGCAATTTATACAATTGACAGTATAGAAGACTATTATCATAATCTTAAGATGGGAGAAGCAGCTTCTCTTGCTAGGGGGTATTCTCATAATATTCAGAAATCTCTTGAAGCTGATGATATCATATCAAAGCTATTAGAGGACAAAATTAGAGTTGCGCTTAAAGCAGTTGAAAGCTATGAGAACATAAGTAATGATCTGCTAATAGAATTAGCAGATACGTTAGAAGTAGATGAGATTGATTTATATAATAGTCAAGGTGCTATTATATATTCGAATTTAATGGAAGTTCTTGGGTGGCAAGTATATGAAGGGCACCCAATAGACACTTTCTTAGAATCAAATGAGATTATGTTTATTGAAGATATAAGGCAAGATGTTATTACAGGTAATTATTTTAAATATGGATATTTAAAGTTTCCTGATAATTCATTGATTCAAGTAGGTGTAAGGGCAGAAAGGGTGCACGAATTTTTACAGCAGTTTGAGATGGACTACATTCTTGATGAGATGGCACTAGATGATAATATTCATGCAATTTCATTAATTGATAGAACAGGAAATGTAATGGCTACTACGATTGATGACCTTAAAGACCACACTATTGAAACGGGTGATATTATTGATAAAATAGGTCAGGGTAGAGAGTTTTATGTTGAGCCAAAGTATTTTGGTGAAAGTGATATCTATGTAATATTTGTGCCAATAACTATAGATGGTAGTTTGATGGGCTCTTTAGCTGTGTCATATTCCTTTTTAGATACCGTAAGCTTTGTAAGAACTGCATCATATATTGCGATAACAGCTCTTGTATTGATTTATATAGCACTAGGATTTGTAGTTTTTACAGTTAGCAAAAACAACAAAAAGTTATATGAAGTTGCCTATTTTGACAACTTGACTAATCTTCCTAACTTACTAAACCTGAAGAAGAGTATAGAGTCTTCAGTAGAAGAGAAAAATATAAAAAAGGCCATGCTACTAGTAAATATTACGGGATTTAAGTTAATTAATCTTACATTTGGCTATAATCATGGAGATAAGGTCTTATTAGCAATAGCAAATAAACTTAAACTAATAGAGGAAAAGAATATTCAAGTATTTAGGTTTGATGCAGATAGATTTGTTGTATATGTTGGTGAATATGGTAATAAAGAGGATTTGAAGAGCATAGCAAATAAGGTAAGGCAACTATTCAGTAATCCATTAATTGTTGATAAAACACAGCATTACATTAATGAGCAAGTTGGTATTATGGAGTTGGGTGATGAGACTAACAGCATGGACGAAATAATCAAGGATCTATCATTATCCCTAAACCACATAAGGATTAATAGAGAGGAAAACTATGTGTTTTTCAATCAAGGAATGGAAGATCAGTTTAGAAGAGAAGAAGCTATTGAGAAAGAATTAAGGCGAGTACTAGGAGAAGAAAGCAACAACTTTTATTTACACTATCAACCTATTATTGATTTGAAGACAGGACAGATAGCTAAGCTAGAGGCACTAGCTAGACTAAAAGTAGAGTCTATAGATTATGTGGCTCCACCAGAGTTTATAGATATAGCAGAGCGTAAACAGCTTATTGTACCTCTTGGAAATGAAGTAATAAGAAGGGTTTCAAAGTGTGTAAGAGAGTTGAAAGAAAAAGGATATGAATTACCTATATCCATTAATATCTCAGGAATGCAAATTTTACGAGATGACTTTATTGAAACAATAATCAGAATTATTGAAGAAGAAGGGTCTTTCTATTCTAACATCGAGCTTGAAATTACTGAAACGGTCTTACTAGAAGGCTATGATTTGATAAATGAAAAACTAAAAGAACTAAAAAGATATGGTTTCAAAATAGCTTTAGATGATTTTGGAACGGGATATTCTTCATTTTACAGACTAAGAGAGCTGAATGTGGATACTTTAAAAATAGATAAATATTTTATTGATCAAATTCTTACAAGAGAAGAAAAAGATTTAGTTTCAGGAGACATTATATCTATGGCGCACAAATTCAATATAAAAGTAGTTGCTGAAGGGGTTGAGGAGAAAGTTCAGCAGGACTACTTAATCAAGCAAGAATGCGATTATATGCAAGGTTATTTCTTTAGCAAGCCTTTGCCTTTTGATCAAATCTTGGATCTATTTGAGCAACAGAGTAAGAAAAGAGATGAAGGACATGAATAAGAGCAAAATATCTATTAGAAAAAGGCTTCTCATAACATTTATCATAATTTTTATAGTGACTGTAGGAGTAATAATTTATAATAGTTTTTCAGGTTGGCTAAACTCTACAGATGCACTTATAAATCAGATAACAGATCAAATCAATGATGAAATAAAGAGTCGTATTGATATTTTTTTATCCGTGCCAGAGCATATAAACGAGCTACATAAAGATTTTATTGAATTAGGTGTTATAGATTTTAATAATGAAACCCAAAGAGATAAGTTTTTTGCGACTGTCATAGCAAATCATGACTTAGAAGTCTATAGCTTTAGTTTTGGTGGAGAAGATGGAAGTTATTATGGAGCTAGAAGAAACTTGGATAATGATATTGAGATTATGAGAAATGATGAAACAACAGATAATCATTCTTGGTATTATTCAACTGATAATGACTATACTGCTTTAGAAAAAGTGTATGATGCAGGATACTTTGATCCAAGAACTAGAGTGTGGTATAAAGAGGCAAAACAAGAGAATAGGTTTGTTTTTGCTCCTGTGTATAAGCATTTTGTGATGGAAGATCTAACAGTTTCAGCTGCTACGCCAATTGTTATTGAAGAAGAGTTTATTGGTGTTTTAGGAACTCATATCACATTATCAAAAATCAATCAAATGCTTGTAGACATCATAGAAGGAGCAAATATTAAAGCAATAGTTTATGAGACAGAATCAGGCGAGTTAGTTGCAAATTCTATAGGGCGGCCAAACTTTAATGAGGTAGACAGTGTCGTTATAAGAGAAAAAATAGGTACTTTAGACTATGAATTAGTTAATCTAGCTTTCAAAAAATTCCAAGAAAATAATATTAGAGAGTTTGAACTAAAATATAATGACTTAGAGTATTTTGTTAGCTTTAATGAATATCGGCATTCCGGGATAGACTGGACAGTAGCTAGCTTTATAGAAGAATCTCAGTATCTAGAAGGCGTATATGATTCACTTATTATTACGGTATTAGTATTTTTAATTGCAATACTTGTTGCTTTTATAACATATATGTACACCACGAATAACTTATTCAAACCCATAGATGACTTAATAGAGATTGCAGATGATTTTTCAAGAGGAGATTTGAGAAGAAGAGCAAAAGTATATCAATATGACGAAGTAGGAAGACTTACAAGTTCATTTAACAATATGGCAGACACATTAAATGATTTGGTAGATAATCTTGAGAGCAAAGTAAGTGAGAGGACAACTGAGCTAGAGGTATTAAATACAGAGCTAGCAAGTAGTAGAGGTCAATTAAAACTAATTCTGGATTCTACAGCTGAAGGTATTTATGGAATAGACCTTGATGGTAATTTTGCATTTATAAACCAAAGCGGACTTGAAATTCTAGGATATAGGGACTCGAAAGAGTTGATAGGCAAAAACTCTCATATGACTATTCATTATAAAGATATAGATGGGCAAAAGATATCTATGGAAGAATGTAAGATAATGAAAGCAGCAAATAATGGAGAAGGCATATATGTTGATGATGAAGTATTCTGGAAAAAAGATGGAACATGTTTTTATGTAGGGTATAACTCTTACCCTCAAGTTGTTAATAATGAAGTAGTGGGTATAGTTGTTACTTTTAAGGATATTACTGTAGAAAAGGAAAATATAGAGAAAATAGAATATCTCAGCTATCACGACGCATTAACTGGACTGTATAATAGATTATATTTTGAGAGCAAGTTGCGTGAGGTAGATAAGGCAGAAAGATTACCAATATCAGTTATTGTTGGAGACATAAATGGGCTTAAATTAACAAATGATGTTTTAGGACATGGAGCTGGTGATAAACTACTAATTAGAGTATCTGAAGTGTTTAAAGAGTTTCAAAGAGAGTCTGACATCGTCGCTAGGATTGGTGGAGATGAGTTTATAATGCTTTTACCAAACACTAAGAAGAGAATAGCAGAGAAACTAGCTGAAGATATAAGAAAAACGATGAATGATCAAACTATTGTTGCCATAAAAGCAAATATTTCACTTGGTGTTGAAACCAAAACATACAATCAAGAAAACATAGAAGATGTAATTAGAGTAGCTGAAGATAAAATGTACTTACAAAAATCAATAAGTAGACAAAATATTAAAAGAGGACAATTAGAGAATATTGTTGAAGCAGCACATTCTAAGAATGAAGAAGAGAGAGCTCATGCAAATTTTGTTAGTGCATTAAGTAAAGAGGTAGGTAAAAAATTAGGATTAGAAGGGTCTAAGCTTAATCAACTTGAAAAAGCAGGATATTATCATGATGCAGGAAAAGCATTTTTAGATGATAAATATGCTAGACCTAGAGTTAAAGATTTTAGTGAAAAGGAAAAGGAGGACATGAAGCAGCACGCTGTAATTGGGTATAGAATACTAAATTCTTTTGACGAAACCCTTGATATAGCAGAATTTGCTTTATATCATCACGAACTGTATGATGGAACAGGATATCCTAGAGGGCTTAAAGGTGAAGAGATACCTCAAGGTGCGAGAATACTTTCTGCTATAGAATACTATGATGCTTTAATAAATGGGTATATTGACAAAATGTATTCACCAAAAGAGGCAATAGAGATTATGAAGAAAGAGTTAAATAATAAAGTTGATCCAGTGATTGGTGCTGCGTTAATAGAAGTTGTGACTGAAAGAATAAACAAGCAATAATAGAAGATGGTAGACCTGTAATCTCTACCATCTTTTTTATATTAACTATTAAACAAGTCATGTATAAATCCAAAATCGTCATACTCTAGCTCATCTTTAAGATCGTTCCATTCTGCAACCTTTTTAGCTAAGTTAAACTCTTTCAAGTCTCCTTGAAAGATCACATTGTGACTTAATCCCCAGAAAATGTTCTGTGGTCTAACAAGGTTTCTAGACATCTGGAAACTTAAAATGCCAATCTTATTAAGTATAAAATATACAAAATCCGAACATAAGAACTTATCATCATATGTGACTTCTCTTTTCAGTAAATGATTCACGACCCCAAAGTAGTGATACTTATATTTAGCGCTATTTTCTAAAAAGTCATCGAGTAAAGATTTTGCTCTATCATATTGCCATTTGTTTACTTTTACTTCAATGACAACTCCTGGTAGATGATCATGCTTTTTGAAAACACCTTCTTCTAGATTTTCAGTCCCAAGTCTTCCAACCAAAGGCAAAAAAGCATACTTTCTTCCGAAGCTATACATCTTACTTAGATCTTCTTCGAATGAGAGAGCTGCATGAGTATATTCATCTTTCTTTACTGCTTGTATTAATTTTGAGAAGAGTGTATTTGATCTTGTCAAAATTACATAAATCGAATATTTTTCCATGAGAATTCTCCATACTTATTTTTTGCACTAGTAAAGAGCAACATCAGGATTATTGAAATACTAGCTATTGCTACATTGAATTGTTCTTAAAAAGTATTACGAGTAGATCAATGTAAATTTCTAACAATTAAACGATGAGATGGTTTTGAGCGGTAGATTTAAAATTTGCATGTAAAAAGTGTAAAAATTTATCCTTCTATAATATAAGTTAACCACAAATCTGAGAGAAAATCAATATAACTATATTACTAGAAGCAACTATACAATGATTCATTATGAATATTATTACTATTTATTATAGCAATTCTGAGTTATAGTAGATTATAATTAAAAGTAGCTGACCATTGCTGATCAGCTACTTTTAATTATACATGTTAAAGTCTTCTTTCTAATAATCTATCAGCTTTTTCTTGTGACTCAAAATTAAACCTACACAGTAGCATGTAGAATAATGAAGGGAGAAGTCCGCCACTGTAAATGTAGTAAATAAAGGTATTTGCATTATTATAAATGAACATGAGCACAGTTGGAGCTACCCATATTAATGTAAACGCAAAGTAAAGCCCAGCCTTTGACATTAGTTCATCTTTAGCATAATCTCTTAGGTAACCCCAATCATAACCTTCAAATTTGAAGAGGAATTTTCCTAAGAAGTCTCCAAGAAATTTTGATACTATAACTATTACAAATGCTCTCAGGGCAGGCTCAATATTTGATAACTCCCCAATGTAAAGTTCGCTTTGAATAATAGGATTGTCAATGTGCCAAAGAAATAGTATTGATTGACATACAATCAATAGTATAATAAACAGTATTGTCTTTTTCATTTTTACACCCCATATATAAGTAGATTATTTTCACCAATTAACACAGTTTGACCACTTGATAACAATATTTCTACTACATCTTGAGTGGTTCCATTATCAAGGTCAACTCTTTTTGACCCGTTAGTATGTACTTCTCCCCAAGCACCATAATATGGTTCGCTAATAACTCTAACTTTCATACCTTTTAGTGGCTCGATTAAAGTCTCTTCTTCATCTTCCTTTAAGGCATCTATTTGCTCATCTACCGGTATAATTATCTCTGGACGGATAACACCTGCTCTTAT
>CAZJHT010000048.1:0-13247 GCA_964546025.1 uncultured Clostridiaceae bacterium | reverse complement strand
TTCTATTGCCTCAAACTCTACCTGCTTGTAATATCTAGAAGCGTTAAGTGCTAATACTCCTGATATATGGCCATAATCTTTATGGATTGCAACTACATATTCTTCCCATTCTACTTCAACTAAAAAGGCATGGAAAAACATCTGCTCGAAACTGTAGCCTTTGACTTCATATTTACTATCTATTTTAGTCATTGCTTCTTCCCTGGTTAATGGCTCTTCTAAACGTTCTAATGATTTACTTTTAACCATATTAAGCCGTATCTTTGCTTGATCTTTTGGGACCATATTCATTAACATAGCTAATTTCTCTAAGCTTGAATAGTTTTGATCATCACTTTCTAATACTTCTTCTCTATAATTTGTCATTTCTGAGATTGTATTATGAACTGACTTTAAAAATTCTATTTCTTGATCAATCAATTCTCCATAACCATTAAACATCTGTGAAAAGTCTATTCTTACAAATTCAAAGTATTTCCAACTATCTTTAATTTCATGTGTTTCACATAGTTGTGGATAAAGATTTTGATATAGCATCTCAGCTTGTTCCATTGTGTTTGCAATTTGCGATGCTCTTGAGGATAGCTTCCAAAAATCGTCTCTTTCAAAAGTATCACTTATCCATATTTTTGCTATTGTGTTTCTAATATAGTCTAGTTGAGGGTTAATTGATTTTGCCAACTGCCTACTAGTAACGTTTTCAACGTAAGTTGACAGATCTGCTTCTGTATCAATCAAATTTTTATTGCTAATAATAATTGACTTTTCAGTTTCTTCCCATTTCACATTAAAACCAAGTGCTTCTGAAATGAATCTAAGAGGAATCATGGTTCTTTTGTTAACTACAGTAACAGATTGATTTAATTGATGCGCTTGGTCATTAACAAAAGCTTCATTAGAACCATTTTTCAGTACAATTACTGAGCTGTTCATTGTTATTTCTATTTTTTCTGATTCGCTAATCCAGTCTACAGTAGCACCAAAGTGTTCAAATATTCCTCTAACTGGTACAAATGTTACGTCCTCTATCATAATTGGTGTTGCATCAAAAGCTTTTGTCAAAATATCATCGTTATTTACAACGATATATTCATCATTATCTACTTGCATCTTCATAGTAACTGAATCTGATGCATACGCCACATTAATCATTAACACTAAGATTACTAAAATCACAAGGATTCTTTTCATGATTAATCAACCTTTCTAATTCTTTAATACTTCTAGATTTGTTTATTGAGTAGGAATATTTTAGTAACAAGACCTTCATTTGTCGGATTAATTATAAGGTTTTTTCTGATAGTAGAACAATAAGAGATGGACAATGACTAATATTTTAAGTCATAACATCAAACATCATAAAGTCTTGAGAAATGAACATGTATAAAGATAATAAGTTAAAATAAATAATACAAATGCACTCAGAGTAAAATGTCTTGAAGTTCTTTCTTTTCTTTTTCCCACGACTAACTATGAGTGCTTCTCCATTTATCTTCTAAATGACAACTGGCCTTACACAGGGAAGCCATTTGCTGTTCATATAAAAATTGACTCCTTTAATGCTTAATAATAGATTATTAATCTTTAGCTGAAAGGTTTAATAGATAATTCACTCATTAGATTTGTAGATTGTCTACTTATTTTACATTTAAGAACAAGCTGTCTTGCCTGCTTTTAAATTATAATTCTAATCTTCCATAGCACGATTAGAATACAGCATTGATTCATTCAGGTGATTGTCAAAAAATGTTATAGCATGGTTGAGTTCTCCCAAAAGAATGATCTTTTTGCTTTTGTCTCTTGGCTCTAATTTAATCACAGCGAAAGGCAAGTCAAATCCATCTGTATACGGCAAAGACCCTCTATCCGTATATTTGCGCATTAGTAATGCAACAGTAATATTATAAGGAGTGCTGTCAGAATTTCGCTCGTTATGTCTCATAGTCTCAAAAGCAATATTAAAAGAATCGGTATACTCTTCACCACCAACAATTAGTGCATAGAAAGCTTCTAGTTCATACTCTATTTGATCAAAACCAAAAATTCCTTGTTCTAAATTAAGAGTTTCTATCTTCGACCATATTTTTTCAGGTATATCTTCTTTCGATTGAACTATTTCATAATTATAAAGCGAAGTAGTTCCAGAAACTTCATCTTTTCCCCACCAATAGTTAATTTCCATTTCTGTTCCGTTAGACTCAATCTTATAAATATAATCATAATCACTACCTTTTGAAAGCTTAAAAAATATAAACGGATATTCGAAGTTTTCATTATAACTAGGAAGGTCTGGAGCAGAACTTTCTGTTAACTTAATATTATAGTTCCCCCTAGGACCTTCACGAGTACTAAGAGTGCCACTAAATCCTACTTCTTCAACTTTAACATCATAACCATCGGCAAATTCCTTACTACCACAGATTATAAGATATCCTTCATTACTTTCAGTAAAAGCTGGATTAAAATAGTATGCTCCTGGCTCAATAGTTTGCTCTGAAAAAGCTTCCCAAACAGCAACAGGAATATCTTGTTTTGCATTTATACGTTCTACTGACGGCTGATTGCATCCAGAAAACATCAAAATAACGAACAACAACATTGTAATTAGTATATAAACAGCTCTAGTTTTCATTGTTTAGCCTCCAATATATCTCTGTAATAGATAGTGTTCTACAGGCTTTTTGTTATACGCCATCTTATTCAGCTCAATTTTTTAATGGGAGTACTCCATCTAAATTCTCTGTTCTCACTCTGCAAGTCATTAACTAACTGGCTTGAAAGTAATACTGCTTCTCCATCTTTCTTAGTAAAAATAATATACATCGCTTTATTGTCCTCATCAAACCAAAAAGATGGAGTTGTGTCACCAGCTACTATATGCACACTAAATACCTCACACATTACCAGTCTTTCAAAGCTATCTAAAGCATCTTGGTTTTCTTTAAAAAGTGGTACTACTGATGCAAAATTACTCCAGTCGAGCATACCACTATATGTAAGTGAATCTGTATCTATATTAAGTGTGCTTGCTAAATTTAAATCAGCTTTCTTCACTCTATCATAGAGACCCTCTTTGCGACTTGCACTCTTTGATGATGGCAAGACGCATGACGTGTATGTTGAACCATGCCAATCCCAAACTATTCTATCATCTGATAAATAGCCATCATGAGATACTACAAAAGCAACAGTATCATAAGTCGATAATTTTGCGGGATATTCTGTTGAGGTAAAGCTTATACTCCCATATCCGTCCGATGAAGGAGAATCGAGTACGAGTCCAGTAGATTCAGATCTTCATAACATCATAATTCCTTCCATCTCCATATAATTGTCTAGTACAGCTGTATAAGCAGAGTAAAGGATCCTCCATGCTGAGCCTTGTTCCTTTACAGTCCCTAAATAATTATAGCCATAATGCCAAAGGCCCGAAATTCCTGCTGCAGAAGTGCTATCATCATCATAATATCCTGCATATACTTGAATAGAAGTAGATAATATAATCACAATAAGTAAAAAAGTTAACCATATTTTTTCATTTGAATCTTTTTTATTTTTATTAGAACATCAGTGCCTGTGCTGGCATTGTAACTATGACTACTAGCAAAAAAACTACTGATACCAAAATTAAACCTTTTTCACCTCTTTCACCATGCTTCTTAAGGCCTTCTATATATATAACCATTAAAGCAAGTGAAATCTTACACTTTTTCTAAAATTTTATTTATTTTTTTTCAATACTTTCAGCTATTGCTATGATCGTTGTCTTATCAAGGTTCCCTTGTATGTAAAAGACCTCCCCTTGATTGGACCAGTAAAGAATAGGTATATCTTCTTTTATTACTAGAATCCCTTCATTGCCATTAATCAACAGCTCAATTATCTCGGCATTTTCTGAATTAATTTGAAGTTATGATTTTAATCCACATTTAACAAAACGTATTTCAAGCTTATTTGAGTTTCTAGATGTCAAATACTTTGTGTTGTTTAATACTCTTGCATCAGCTAAATATCTTCCTCTACTTTTTTTCACTAAAGCATCTTTCTACTTTAATTAAGAATATCCTTCTTTTTATTTCATTTTTTCTATATTTTTACAACTTGATCTTTTTGCATATGAAATTACTGCAGATTAGTAAAATATCTTGTTATGATTAGATATCACTAATATAATTAGCTAACTCCACAGAATGATCTAATTCAGAATGGAGTATTTTAGCTTATATATTTTATACTTTCATACACAACTTTAGCTAACATCTCTAGAAAATCTTTTCACGAAAGCTCATCCTAACCACCTCAACATCATTTGTTGCTACATCAACATGAGTTGTTATCTTACCAGTTATAACTACTACGTATAACATCGTACCTCAGCAACATCTTTGGTTCTTAGATTTTCTAATATCATTTTCATTATTGTTTTCTTTTTGACGGTATCGGCGATAGTGACGATATATTTAGAATTTCATGTGGTACGTGCTCCAAAAAAATCAGTCCATTACTTTTTCTAAACTAGATAAGAACGATTATTCAATCTTTACTCCAATTATTTTAAAACAGAAAAAGAGCAGATCACTTATGTTATTTAGTTCTACAATGACTAACTCTTAAATCATGTTGGTAATATTATTGTATATTTTATTAATATTATCAATTATTATGCTAAAAATACAAAAAAAATATTTACTAAAAAGTAAATATTTTTAATTTCTATATCAATTTTATTGAAAGTGGTGGATAATAATGGTGGAGGCGGACCCTAACGAGTAATGTCCACCTTGCTTTGAATTTCAGAATTAAGGTCGCCTGTGATTTCTGTATGCTCAATATCAAGAATTTGCAGCTCGTGCAAAGCGGAAATGGAAGACAAGTCCCCAGTCACATTTGTATTGTGCAGAACAAGCACCTGCAGTTTACTCAATGTATTCAAGCTCTTGATATTTCCTGTAATACCTCCACAGTAAAGCAGGTTCAGCTCCGTAAGGTTCTTCAGAGAACCCAGCTCAGTTAGCTCACCGCTTATTCCACTGTTGCTGAGCTTAAGGAATTCTAACCGACTTAAATCGGAAATAACGCTTAGTTCTCCCTTAACCATGATACCGTCAAGAGACAAAAACTCCAGTTCCTTCAATGCACTCAGGTGTTTGATATCACCCTTTACTCTGGTGAAATTCAGATTCAGGCTCTTCAGTTGGCTGAGGTTTGCTAGTGATTCCAAGGATCCCCTAACGTCCGTCTCACCTAAATCCACAGAGATCAATTGTGGCATATCCAAAAACACCTCAATATTACCCGCCACCGATTTGGGGTTCTGTACTTGAATGTATTTCAAATTATAGAACTCTCTAAGAAAAGCCAGATCACTGACATCCTCCAGGATGATATGCTCTACTTGATCCCCAATAAAGTATCTGTTAGGAGCTTCGCCGTTGTAATAATCCGCATATTCCACCGAATTCCTATATTCAATTGTTAGTGCTATAGTTATGACGAAAACCAGAGTGCTTATTGCAATAATTCTCCCTCTACTCATAATTTCCTCCAATCAAGTCATGTTTTTCACATACTTATCTGTCAGCTCATTTTTACAATCCTTACCCGAATGAAATCTGCTGTATTGCTTAACCATGTTAGCTTAATCTGATTAAACAGAACCGGTATTCATCCAGATAAGAATATTAACTACCTATTTAAATCTTCACTAGAAGGCTCAAACCCTACACCCATTCGCTACTTATATATTGGTGGGTTTGCACCATCGGCATACTCTAGTTTATAGTCGGTATTGTATGGTTCCCATACTGTTTCATAGGTGAAGTATGAATATAGCAACCCCTTACTTTGATTGCCATAAACATCATGCTGTATTGTTACAGTCATCTTCTTCTCTTTAATATCGGCATACATCCTTGCCCAGTCTCCATCTGGCTGCATTACTCTTGTAATCCCAGTTGAGGTGGTATACTCCCATGTATATGACGCATTAACCATAAAGTTAGCAATCTGATTCTTCAGAGTAACTGAAAGACCTGCAGCAAAAGTCAAAGATTCACCTGCCGTTGTCGTAGATGTAACTGAGTCACCCGCGATTACACTGTACCAATCTGAAACAGGATGTATTCCTGCAGTTCTGACCGATCCAGCATATTGCTCATTCACTACACTCACCATTTCATAAGTTGAACTTTTTACAGGATGTTGTGTTGTCGCAAAAGCCACATTGAACGCAGCTACTAGTATAACTAGGATCATCAGTATTGAAAGATTTTTTTCATATTATATTTCCTTTCTTCCTATATTCATACGTGATTAGGAAGTCCATTTATTGTTTTATCACTAACTCAAATCCCCGTATAATATAGTATATTGGTCAACTTGGTTCACTACTTCATATTATTAAACTACTAAATTTTAAATATCTATTCCACCTCTCTCTCTTAAGGCCTTCTACATATATAACCATTTAAGCAAGTGAAATCTTACACTTCTCTAAAATTTTATTTATTTTTTCAAAACTTTCAGCTATTTTTATAATCGTTGTCTTATCAATGCTTGCTTGTATGTAAACAGACTTCTCTTGATTGGACCAGTAAAGAATAGATATATCTTCTTTTATTACTAGAATCCGTTCATTGCAATTAATCAGCAGCTCAATTATCTTTCCATTTTCTGAATCTTTTTGAAGTTATAATTTTAATGCACCTTGATAAAACGCATCTCAAGATCGTCAAAATTATTAAATGTCATATACTTTGTGTTATTTAATACTCTTGCATCAGATAAGCATCTTCTCCTGCTTTTCTTTACTAAAGCATACTTCTACTTTTATTAAGAATATCCTTCTTTTTATTTCATTTTTTCTATATTTTTACAATTTGATCTTTTTGCATATGAAATTACTGCAGATTAGTAAAATATCTTGTTATGATTAGATATCACTAATATAATTAGCTAACTCCACAGAATGATCTAATTCAGAATGGAGTATTTTAGCTTATATATTTTATACTTTCATACACAACTTTAGCTAACATCTCTAGAAAATCTTTTCACGAAAGCTCATCCTAACCACCTCAACATCATTTGTTGCTACATCAACATCAGTTGTTATCTTACCAGTTATAGCTACTACATATAACATCGTACCTCAGCAACATCTTTGATTTTTAAATACTCTAATGTCATTTTTAAATGTTTTCACTTTGACGGTATTGACGATAGTGACGATGTTTTTAGAATCCTATGTGGGACATGCTCCAGAGAATCAGTCAATTTACTCTTCTAAACTAGAAAAAACGATTATTCAATTTTTACTTCAATTAATTTAAAACAGAAAAAGAGCATATCATAATGATATGCCCAGATCACCTATACTAATTAGATTTATAATGTCTAACTCTTAAATCATGTTAGCAATATTATTGTCTAGTCTATTAATATTATCAATTATTTTACTAAATATACAAAAATATATTTACTAAAAAGTAAATATTTTTAATTTCTATGTCAATTTTATTGAAAGTGGTGGATAATAATGGTGGAGGCGGAGCACCACTCACTATATCCACCAACTTACTTCGGTTATTAGATAACCACTTGGAGAATGTGTCCAACAGGCTATTGAAAGAGTTCAGAATTAATTAACTAGGTCCAACAAATCATCCGCACCCCCTTTTGATCAGTTTCAGTATGCCATTTTCATATTAGTTTTCTATTCTATTGTTAGCGTTTATCGTTTTGTTTATGTTTTACGGGGCATACAATGTGTGCCCCTGGGTCCAGAGTGCTCCGTGGGTGTCGTGGGTGTAGTAAAGATGATACAGAGCTACTTGGAATAGGAACTTTTCCACTATATCAATAGTTATACTCTCACAATAAGATTTGCCTTTCCATACTTACTCTCTAACCCGGTCACAGTACCGATTATCAGAGGAATAGCACCATCTCCCAGCTCATCTTCTTCTTTCATCTTCATTTATATCCTGACTATATTTATGAAAAAAGGCTTGCAGAAAAGCAATTGTGTACGATACTGCTAATACTATTGGAATTGTCAGCATTATTAGTCGCGAAAGTTTCAAGTACTGCAAATACTCTCTTCCTCTGCTCCCAATCCAAATACCTACCCAGATTCCTATTATTAATAGAATCACATCTATGTATCTAATTTTAGAGTCTGAAAGTATTGGTTTCCTAAGACGCTTAAGCATTCTAGCCTTCTACTATACAGAATTATGATCAAAACAGAATTATTATCAAAAAGACTGCTTGAAAACAGTATTTTGCGAGTTTATTCAGAAATCACTTAGTCCAATTATATCTCTATTAGGGATTTTTTTCTACGCAATCTAAATTTGTATGCAAACAATTCACTTAATGTTATAGTTACTCACAATCAGGCAACCCGTAGCTGCCACAGTCAGGACCAGGAAGAACTCCACTCACTATATCCACCAACTTACCTATCTATTTCTGTTATTTATGCTAATGACTAACTAATAACATCTACATACTCTCTTGAACAAATGATACGGTAGTAATATCTATTAATGTTGCTATTTCATATGAACTTCAACATCTATAAGAAGATAGTTCTTGCAGTTACTAATTTAATATCCCTACTATTTTTGCATTAAAATCATTCTTTACCAAGTTTTCTTCATATTGATCGTTTAATGTAAATAGCTTGTTATCATGCATACTAATAGCTCCTAAAAATTCATCATTAAAGAATGCAAGAATATACTCTACCTGTTGTTCAGGGTAGGATTCTTTTAAGAAAAGTATCTCTTCATGTCTAAATAAGAAATCAATATAAACTCCTGATAACCCTTGCTCTGAATGACGCTTAATTAAGCTATTGACGACTTCATTTATTACCCGACATTCATTAAATTCTTTTGTCTCTATGTTAATACTATAGACATGTACACCTTCAAATAAAAAATACATAGTTTTATCAATGAATAAAGACTCCTGAGGAAACAGCGGATAAGGCATAGCTTTTGAATGTTCATTATAATAAACAGGGCCATCAATAAAGTGTGTATCTACTTTTTCCCCTTTAGAATTGAGTTCAATATTAACCAGTTTACTATTTTCAAAATCACTACTAATTATACTTATGGTTTCATCTGTTCGCTCATAATGTATAGCAGCTATTGGCTTGTCTTGAATATCATCCTCAACGTCGATGGATACTAAGTTTGTCTTACCGTTAGCATATATTGTTACTTTCTCTTGAGAGCTATCATTCTTATTGACACTACTAACAAGAATAGAATTATAACCAAAAATTATGGTATCATTGTTACTTGTTTTAATAGTTTCCGAAACTTTTTCTCCATCATATTTTGATGTTATTGTTATTTGCTTATTCTCAATTTCAATTTCTTGCACATTATCCCAATATAGCATCTTCGAGATTCTTGCTGCTTCAACTTCGTCTACTTCTTCTATGTTTACAGTGTTCTTTTTTAAGTCCCAATCAATCAATACCTGATTGCCACTATTTTCAGCACCTACAAAAGAAACCCTTCTTTCTATGTTGTTTTGGCAGCTACAAAATAACATAGTTGCTACAATAATAATAATTATTACTCTTTTCATATGAAAATCCTCCAACAAAAATCAAATATATTTAACATTTCTTGATCTAAGTCATAAAGCAGTGCTATTAAACTGTAAACCAACAGATATAGGTGCCCATCCTTAAATCATTTATTCCATTTTTTTTAACGTTACCATAAGATATAAAACTTATACCCATATGATGAACCGTAAGCACGCTGGTACCTATCATTTGAATGACAATTTGACTTTCTTGTCACAGTGTCATTGTAAACAATCATTTCAACATGATACAAACTTGATGAGTCTCCTAGGAAAAAAATTCCTCCTGCAGCAGCATAATAATTACTAGAAGAAGTAACTAAAGATTCATCAACAAGAAAATCTTCTAAATAATTACAATTAATCCAGGCACTTGTATATGGTTCCCAATTACTGTCTGTTGGGATTCCACCGAATTTAAGAGCTTGAGAAACAAAGTTTGCACAGTCATTGTGAGTATAATAAGAGTAAGAAGAATTATAATAACTTGGTTGTTGGTCAACTCCACAGGATGTCCCATGTAACCAACAATTAGCATTATTATTGTGTATTACATATTCATTCACATAATCTCTTGCATCCAGTCTGTCATAGGAGGCTTTTGTTCCAACCATCTTTTGCCTGTTTGCAACTTCGCCCCAAAAAGTATCTCTTCCGATATTGTAAAGTTCGTCTCTCATTTCAGGTAATATTTCATCTGCACTAACAAATTTATTACCCTGTTCAACAAGTAGTTTATTGCAAGCTATACCATAATCATTCTTCTCAAAAGCAACTATGAAAGTAAAATAGGTTTCAGTTTCTTTTCCAATGCAACTTTCTACATCAGTAACCATCTGTTCAATTAATCTAGCAGCCGTTATTGCTTCTTTTTCAGTAACTTTATTTTTTTCATTAATTGTACTAACCATATTAACTTCATCATACTTTGTTAAATTGGCAGCATCTAACATGCCAGCAATCATTGGCAAATCCATAGCTGATTTTGCTTTCAGAGTTGTTTCCATAATAACTTCAACTTTCAAAGATTCAGAAACTCCACCTTCAAAATGATCGTCAAAATAAAACAATATATCACCAATATCATAATATTCACTATAACCAGATTTAAGATGTTCAATAATATAATCTTTCGCTAACTGATACTTTTCTGGTGACTCAATAATAATATTTGCAGGTCTTGTTTCAATATTATATGCCATAGCGTTGAAAACCACTAAAAAAAGCATAAGGATAATAATTTTAGTTGTAAGCATTGTTCTTTTCTTCATAATAACCTCCATTTTTTTCATATATAGAATCTTCATGTAACTACTCAACTTTAATAAATCAAATACTTGCTTTTATCTACTAATCCAACTAACCTTTATTACATAAATTAATTATTGTATCAGCTTACTCCCCTAGCTACCTATTCTTTTTTATTTAAGGCAACAATAGTGTGTTCTTGACCATATTTTCTATTCCACATATATTTTATACAGTTCTACCTTAATAATATCAACATAATTCGCTCCTGTTAGAGATATAATGTTTAGTATGCATTTATTTTATATAGAAGCAAATCCATTTTTTGATGGTTAATTTTAAAAATTCTATTAATAAACATAAGGGTCACTTATATAGTAAGTGTTCTCAACACAAATGCCATTAATATATACATAACCATAAGAAACCATTCTATACTGATATCCACTTTCTACGTACCAAATCTCACCTAGCCCACAAAAAGTGCCATTTTCTGTACTAGACCAGTGTTTTATCATTGTCCATCGTCCATTTTGATACTTTTGGAGATACATACTTATTTTGCATTCATCAACATTTCTTGCATCAATAGAAGAAGTTAACTCTGCTTTTCCTTGATCTGTAATATTAAATTCATTATAAAAGACTGAAATGTATGTAAATCTTTCTTGATTTAACAAGTTTTCATTTCCAGCTAAACTAGAATCAATCAGTGCCTGTGCTGGCATTGTAACTATGACTACTAGCAAAAAAATTAATGATACCAAAATCAAACCTTTTTTCATCTCTTTCACCCCGCTTTCTTAAGGCCTTCTATATATATAACCATTAAAGCAAGTGAAATCTTACACTTTTTCTAAATTTTATTTATTTTTTTTCAATACTTTCAGCTATTCTTATAATAGTTGTCTTATCAATAGCACCTTGTATGTAAAAAACCTTCTCTTGATTGGACCAGTAAAGAATAGATATATCTTCTTTTATTACTAAAATCCCTTCATTGCCATTAATCAACAGCTCAATTATCTCACCATTTTCTGAGTCAATTTGTGATTGTGATTTTAATCCTCCTTGGGTAAAACGTATCTCAAGATCATCTAAATTTTTAAATGTCATATACTTTGTGTTGTTTAGAATTCTTGCATCAGCTAACGTATAGTCTTTTGGTAAATAAGCTGGATAATAGTAATCTGACCAATCACTTACTAGTTCATATTTTAATCCATTAGCAGTATTTTCTTCTTGTGATACTAAAGTAAATTTCTGTGAAGTTTCAACTACCATATTAAAAAATCTAATTCTAAAAGAGTCAACACTCATAATAACGACAGAACTCATTATTATAAAAATAATCAGCATGGCTGCTATCCTTTTACTATATTTCAATAAATTACTTACATGTTTTTTTTGTCTATATTTTCTTACAATTTCTTTGTTGTAACCAAAAAACCAATTATTTAAGCTCTCTGGGACTTCAATATCTTTGTATTCTTCTAAGAGAGCATCTACATCATCATTAGCATTTTTGGA
This sequence comes from uncultured Clostridiaceae bacterium, assembly GCA_964546025.1. GTDB lineage: Bacteria > Bacillota > UBA994 > PWPR01 > PWPR01 > PWPR01. The sequence continues at coordinate 854 of CAZJHT010000048.1, read as the reverse complement.
ATTATGATAACCTAAGTTATAAAGAAAAGTATCATTCATTCTTTTAAGATGTTCTTTGTCTTCATTAGAGAGTTTGCTCATAGTTCACACCTTCTTTTTTTAGAATTTCTTTTAATGCAGTTAAAGCTCGATGAATTCTTACGTACACATTATTGTCTGTTATATCTAACAAATTAGAAATTTCTTTTATTTCAAGTTCATAATAGTATCGCAATGTCAAAATATCTAAATACGGTTGGTGTAGTTGTTTTAGAAATTGGTCCATCTCTAGACTAAAGCTAGCTTTTATTAATTGCTCTTCCATAAGTATCTCTTCAGTGTCAGGCAACCTTTGAACTTCACTATGCTCAATTAAGTATAGTTTCTTTCTCTTATTGTAAACATTATATGAAAGGTTTCTTACTATAATAACCAAATAAGACCTCGTTTTCTTACACTTTATCTTAGATATTTTTTTTAAATTATTAGAAAGCCTTATAATTGCATTTTGGACAACATCTTCTGCTTCATGATGATCTCTTAAAATTGAGTAAGCAGTAATATACATCTCTTTGTGATATGTTTTATAAAGTTCTTCTAGTTTATTCCTAGCTTTTAAATCATCTATCGTCATTAAAAATGTTATCATGCCACAATTTCCTCCTACATCGTTATTCTTTAGCAGCTCATTTATTCCAAAGCTAATTTTTATATTCTAATTTAAAAACGAAAATATTAGAAAGTTTCACTATAAAAAACTTCTGCTTTGTGGTATTTCAATAAATGAGTTAATCTTTCTGTTGATTATTATTTTAAAAATACCCTAGATTGCAAGAATAAGTTAGCCACTATGAAAAACAATCATATTCTTTCAG
>CAZJHT010000047.1:0-13274 GCA_964546025.1 uncultured Clostridiaceae bacterium | reverse complement strand
GGAAGTAAGAGAAAATTTAGAGCTTTTTCTCTTTTTTTCACATTAAAAAATTGCTTGTGCCACTACTTGATACATCACAGCTGCTCCTCCTGATTCTGAGTCATCCAGAATAGTAACAATGTACATTCTTACACATCCTTATAATTCTTTTTTAACTGCGTTTTTATATTATCTTTTTCATTACTTTTAGCATTTTTATGCTAAAAACCCACACTCAGATCTTATTCTCGAGTGTGGGTTTTCTTTTGTTATTAATGATTTCTCAGTATTCTTTTGTTTCTCAAGACTATGTATTTCAGTTGTTTGTTTTCTTTAGCTTAAACTTACTTTAATTTATAAGTAAGCTTGAAAATTTGATTAAATGTTTTTGAGTCTTTATAATATTTAACCAATAAAAATACACAATTTGAATATACTTTGCGTTAAGAAATGCACAATGAAGATTTCTTCACTGATAACTTTGCAATGTGACTATTATTATAAGTGACTACTGCCACGCATTAAAATATATAGTTCCTACTTCATAGTCTTTATAATATAGATTAAGTTGATTGTAATAATTATTCAAATTAACTTTTGGAATCAAATCTCTTGCAATAGTTAGCTTAGCGTTTCCTGCTGTTGTCGGTGAAAGATCGATAATTCTTATATCATTATATGGATATTTATTTTTCTTTACATCATTGAATACAAGTGAAAAATCTGATACATCAAAGGTTTTCACATTTTCTCCTGCCACTAGAATTACATCTATGGTGTCAGTGTTGAAATCTCCTGCTTTAGGTGCTGGAGCATCTGTACTACCACTCACAATAACCACAGTCTTTCCTGTAAGCAATAAATATTTGATTTCTATAGTAGCGCCTGGCTTTGAACTTATCCCAGAAAAATCAATTTCTTTTATATCATGAACATCTCCAAATGGCCAAGTTGTAATTTTAATATCCCATAATTTACTAGAATCAAAAGTCATAGGCAATGTAAGCTCAGTTCTCGGAGCAAACTTGTCTAAGTCACCATTTGGTAATACTAAAACATCTGTCCAAACATTCTCGCCTGTTGGTGAGATTTGAATTTTCTCAATATCTCTATCATTATTGATAAATTTAACGTTTGAAGTTACTATTCCTTGAGATCCAGATGATTTAAATTTGCTAATATTGACATTTGTGTCTTCACCAAGCTCTACTGACTCTATGGAAAAGGTGCTATTAGTCATAGTAATTTCAAAGAAATTTTTACTAGGGATTTTGTAGCCACCAAACAATTCTTTATAACCATAAACGTAGAGTTTGTCAATCTGACTTGTGAGATAAGGTGTTATATCAATCCTATCTCCTGGTACAGAACCGCTAAATATTACTTCTGGTGTAGTGTCTGTAGCATCTTTCATTTGAGCTTTAACCATTATATTAGTCCTATATACCCTACCTGTAAGTGGTAAACCTTTAAAGTTAACCATTTTGAAGTTTAGATAGGTTTTATTACCTTCAACAACTAAAGAAGCTTCAGAAGGGTAATCTACATTGGCGACATACAGTAGATCAGAACTTAATGGCGAAACTTTGAAATCATAAGAGTTCTGTGTGGTTCCTTTTTCACCTTTTATTAAAGCAATGTTGGTATGATTCCCAACAATAGTGTCTTTCATAATTTCATCTGCAAAATCTAAATGCCTTATTGTAAAATCGTGTTCAGGAGAGATTAAGCTATAATCATTTATCTCTACTCTATTACTTTGAGCAGCATAGGTGTATTTAGCAATATAGGTATTGTTAGTTAGCCCATGAATATTAACTAAACTTTCAAGATCACTATACTGATCAATCTCTGCACTTAAGTTCCCACTAGGTTTTGTTCCTGTTGTAGTTATATTCCAGTTTACTGGTATAGTAATAGGTTTTAAGACAACTTCATTATCTGGGTTATCATGCTCTCCGATATAGTAGTTAAATACATCAACTTTAGTTATTGTTGTATTTTTACCAATACTTTCGCCAACTACACCAGCTAGTTTAGGCATTAAATCGATACTGTTTCTTACGTTTCTATACATTATAGTATGGGTCTTTCCGTTTCTTTCATGAAGAACCAGTTTTAGATCTTGTTTAATATCTTTCTCGTCTCTTTCAAAGTTAAGTAAAATCTGTTCTAACCCATGTGAGCTTGAACCATAGGAGAAACTAGCTGATTCAAAAGGTATATCTGTTTCATTCCAGGCCCAATTACCCCCATCAAGTCGTACGATTACTCCAGTTGTAAGACTACTCAATTTTTGATATATAGCCATATCTTGTGGTTGATAGGAACCAAATGGATCTTCATCAATATAAATTGAATTTTTAGTTTGCTTTGAAACAGGGAAAAGTACTCTGTCTGGATACTCAACTATCCAGTCACCTCTTACATAGAAGGTGGAATTATTCCCTAAGAATATTCTGTAACCACTAGTGTCTAAAGTAACACCATTAGGCACATATAAGGTAGCATTATCTGGAACTGTAATTATACCTTCAAGATCTATGTATTCACCTCTAAAAGAGTCATCTCTAAAATAGGCATCATACAAATCTTGTTGAAGTTTTTGATAAGCTGCATCACCTGCTGGTATTGGTAAAAATGCTGGTTCATAAAGCTTTTTAGGAACTAAGTTAATTGTATTAGCATTCTTATCTCTGATAACACCACATCTAACTAATTCCATTAACTCCTCTAGTTGATAATAATGTTTCCCATTTATATCATAAATAGTAATAAATCTTACTTCGTTAGTGTTGAAATAAACTTTAGGCATGATAAGAGTTGCTTCTTTTTTAGTTCCATCTCCTTGAACTATACTAGAAGTATTCTTTGGGGTACTAAACCTATCAGTTGAAATTACTGTAAAATTGCCATCAGTATATTCTTCTACTGTAAATCCTTTTTCTGTGTTACTTAAAACAATAGCAAGATCGTTTAATTTAAAGTATTCTTTATTGCTTATCGTATATGCTTCTAGTTTTTTCTCTACCCCATCAACTAATAATTTTGTAGTTAGAGGTGTAGCAATCTGTGAGGTTCCAGTAGTTACAGGATCAGATACAGGATCAGATACAGGATTTGAGGCCTGCATATAGTCTAGTGAAGTATCTATTCCTACAGTACTAGTAGCACCATCCCAAGTAACTCCAATATTGAAAGCTTGGGTTAAATCTCTTAATTTAAAGAAATTGTTGCCACCAATATTGTATGCTGTAAGTGCGATTTTTTCTCCATCCTTATATATAGGAGAAGAGTTTAATACTGCTTGTTTTGGTGTGCTATCGCCTTTTGATAGTTCATTGCCTGAGGGAGTATAATCTGAATCAGATATTAGATTAATTGCTCTTTTATCAGCATCCCAAGTAACCTCAAATTGTTTTTGAGTACCAGATACGACAACAGCAATATCTCTCAATTTAAAATAATTGTTACCATTGATATTATACGCTTCAAAATCTGTCAATACACCATTTACTAGAACCTTTGCTTGTGCTTGCTTGACGTTAAAAGGTTGTGAAATTGCATTAACAGAAATCTGGCTGGTTATAATAAGTAGCATCATTAACACTAAGCTTGTTAAAGTAATAAACTTTTTTTTCATTCGGGGTCTCCTTTATTTTTGAATTTATAAACTAAACTATAAGAACTACACGTCAATCCACAACTACTTTAGAATAAAACTTGACCTCCTTCTTACATATAATATAAATAATACTTTTTAAAATGGGCGTGTTTAGTGGATACTAATACAAGTTGCAAGGTTAAACTTCTATTATTACTCTGTCTTTTAATACGATTTAACAAGAGGCTCTTAAGTTTTAATAGTTCTTTTCTAAAGTAAAAGCATAAGTTGGAAAACATTTCTTAAGAAGCGTATTAAGATAATCGTCAACTAAGTTACATTTGTTTGAAAAGATTATTTTAGGTTTTATATAAACTATGGTTTATTCTAAAAAGACTCATTTAATTAGAAGCTGTTATTTTGGTTAACTCAGTTTCAAGAACAGTAAGAAGGGCAGCTATTTCAATGGACCACTATTGAAATAACTATTGCTACTTTCTTTATTAAAACCACTGTAAACAGTAACTCCTATTATCTTCCACTATTTTCTACTAAATATTTTTCAAAATATTCTTTTTTATCTTACAAATATAAGCTATTGATATTATACCAACGTTAATCAGTAAAAAATTCGTATTGCTTGAGTTGACTCATTTTCACCTTGTAATGACTATATAGATGAAAAATTCTATTAACTTAACTCAGCTACTCTAGAAACCTTTAAATAAAAACTATATATTTTAGCAATTCTACTTTTTTGAATGTAATAAAGTTGCTTGAAAATTGCATACTGAGATTGCCAGAGCATGATATAATTGCCTGTAATTTAAATTAAGTAGGAGACAGGAAATGAGAATAGATGTAGCACTGGAGATGCAAATATAAAAGAAGAAACAGACTATAAACAAGATTAAGTTAGAGAAACGATTAAGCTGTAGTCAAAAGACTTCTAGACAAGCCATCAAAAAAAGTCGTTTGGACAAGAGAAAAGTGAAAGAAATTAGTCTCAGTATTCATTAAAGCTTCTTAAAGCTGTTAGTGCTCTAATACTTTTGTAGTTTAGGGAAAAGTAAAAGGTGCTAAATTGTAACAAGTTTTGACTATGTACTTAAGATAATATTTTAGGATAGGGTTTAATGTGATAAGTAGTTAAATAGTGTAATAGCAACATATACTTAGAAGGTTTTAACACTTACTAATTAGATGCTGTTGATGAACTGAATTCTTATTGATTGAGATTTTGACACTGCGATAATAAAAAAAATACATCAATTAAATATACAAAAATTTGAGGGTATGTCTGATCGAGAGCAGGAGGAACTAAGAGAAGATACTGCGATTATTAGAAACCAACTTATAATATACTATATAAAGATGCACTGGTTTTTAAAAATCAAGAGGAACTGGAAGTTTTGAGGAGGTTTCTTTGACATTCTGTTAACGATAAAATTAGTTAATCATTCTCATGTGCATTTAGAGATTTCAGTGGCCACTGCTATTCGTGAGACATTATCAAAAGTCCTTGAATAAATCAAGATGTCATTTGTAGAAAAAGCTGTAATGTATGCTTATGTGCAAGATATTGGACTAGTTGATGACCCTTTCGGACAGTAGTTTTTAAAGAAATAGTTATCTCCATGTATATGGCAGAAAAACTGTACTTTAACTTTTTTGATGAATGGTACAAAGAGACTACTAATTTTCTAGTGGAATCGGTTTTAACTCTATATCATTTCATAATGTAAGTAAAAAAAGTGGTTGGTAGACTCAATAGAAAAAAGCACATACTACATTCTGAAAAGAAAGTCTAAAAACCACATTTTAGGACTTTTTCTGGAGATAGATTATTGTTTTACCTGATCAAAAGCTTCTAAAACTAGAGATCAAGATGTAGCTTTCAAGATTATGTTAATAGATAGTATATTGACTTGATAGAGCTAATATACAGAGCTTAAACTAAAAAGTAATCAATGTTTAACTTACTCTTATATTTTATTGAATGCGAAGTTCAAGTAGGTCGATTTTACAGTATTTAACCTAGCCCTTGCCAAAGGAACTAAAATTTGCGACTGCATTTTTATTTCTTTAGAGCTTATTGTATCAATATGAGTCATATTAATAATATAAGAACGGTGGGGCTTTATAAAGCACGGGTTATCACGAAGCTCTTTTTCAACTTCAGACATAGAACCAGCAGCTTCAATAACTGAGCCGTCAATAAAATGATAGAATAGTGATTTTCCAATTATTTCTGCAAATTCTAACTTATTTGTGTAAATTCTGGTTAAGCCAGTTTTGCTTTTTACTAAAAAAGAAGTGCCTTTATCAATTTCCATATCAGAAATTACTTTGTCTAAGAGGATAATAAGCTTATCTTTCCACATAGGCTTTAAAGCATAATAATAAGCATCCACCGAATAAGAATCAACTGCAAAATCAGAAGAAGAGGTAATAAAAATGATTCTCACATCATTATTAAACTGTCGTATTTCCTTAGCTGCTTCCATGCCTGTTAAAAAAGGCATTAGAATATCTAATAGAACCAAATCATATTTTTGGCCGCTTTCCATAACTGCAATTAAATCAACAGCATTTTGAAATGCTGTGTAAGTAATCATGTTTTTATCCCTATGTAAAGCTATATAGTCATTTATTATGGACACAATATTTGAAAGGTCTTCTATGTTGTCATCGCAAACAGCTATTTTTAACATACATAAGCTCCTTATATTCGTATTTGACTCATGCATTATACCATAAAGCAGTATTTCACTAAAAGTCATTTCAAGACGAAAATAGGCCGATTCAAGCAAGTTTCGGGGTATCTTTTTTATATATGATATGATTTCAAAAGATTTGAAATTGTTTCTGATTTCAAAAATATATTTTAGAAGGAGTTTCTATATGAAGACTAAAAAATTAATGGTTGTATGCGTTGTAGTAATGGCTCTGTTGGCACAAATGACTGTTTTATCTTTAGCTAACGAAGTGCTAGCTAGTCAAAACAACACTGAAATTCTAGTAAATGGAGAATTGTTAGAGTTAGAAGCGTATCTAGTAGATGATAACAATTATTTCAAGTTAAGAGACATAGCAAAAGTTGTGAGTGGAACTGAAAAGCAGTTCATGGTAACTTGGGATAGCGAAAACAAAAGAATTAACCTAGTATCTGGCCAATCTTATCAGGGGGCAGTTACTGAAGTCTCAAAAAATGATGGTCTTAATAAGAAAGCAATAGTGAACAAATCCGAAATCTATAAAGATGGTCAATTAATTCAAAACTTAAGTGCATATACAATAAATAATAATAACTTCTTCAAACTTCGTGACTTAGCTGAGTCATTTAACATTGGTATTGGTTATGATTCTACAACTAAAGTTATTACTGTTGAAACTAAAATTGATTATACTGGACCTGCTGTTGCAGAAGCCCCTGACAATTCTAATGATACAAATACAAACACGGGATCAACAGCATTAGTAGATGTAGCAACAGCTATGAACATCAGTCTTAAACTTCCTGCAGGTATGACAGAAAAAGACATGAACTTTTATGCTGATGATGAAACAGCAGAATCTGTGACATTCACAGTTGATATGGCAGATTCTTCATATCCATTAACAGCTTTTTCAAAAGAGGAATTCTCTAGTTATATGTTTTCTGACTTTAATAATCTTAAAATTTTAAGTTTTGATAATGATGTAGAACTTAATGGTAATCAGGCACTTGTGTGTAAATTCTCATTCACTTCTGATTTAGGTAGCGATATTACAGGTGCTACAGTCTATGTCACTTATAGAGGTGCAGAATATAGTGCAACTTTCTTATACCCTAGCAATGATAACGAAGGTGTGTTAGCAAACAACATACAAACATGTATTGATAGTATAACGATTAAACAATAGTATACTTTATTTACTATTTTATGAAGTAGGGTATTAGTCAATTTATAAAGGCTCTCTCTCATACTTAAAGATGTGAAATAGGGAGATTGTTTTTTTATAAATGCTATTACATGCTAGGTATTTATCATTCTTTTTCATGTATTATGTTTTAAAACATTTTAGTTATATACCTTTTTTCCTTCAAGAGTTATGGAATTTTAGGGATTGAATTATATTGGTAATTTCAATGAGTACTTTAATTATGAATAAGTTTTCAAGCTGATTAGCTTAATTTGTGTCTCTATTTGTAGCGCTAGTTATGAAAGAACTTTGCATTATGTATTAAAATGCAGGATAGAACAATACAAGTGCAAAACAAGAATCGAATCAAAGAGTTACCTTCTTATTTTTAATGGATTCTGAAAGTGATTATGTGACTAAATGATTAAGTGATGGAGGAGAATTTATGGTTTATATGGCCACGGTTGGAGTTTTAGTTATCCTTGTATTTTGGATTGTTTCAGTACAGCGTTCTTTTATAGCGTTGGATGAAAACATTAATAATGCCATGTTGCAAATAAACATGCAGATATCCTCTTGTTGGGATATGTTGACTTCTCTTTTAGATTTAACAAGAAGGTATGTTGCTGAGGATTACAATGCTCTAACTGATACTCTCAAATCAAGACGTTCTCTAACAAAACACTCTTCAATTGAAGATATAAAGAATCAAGAGATAAAGATAAATGAATTTATGGAAAAAGTCATTGCAATTGCAGAAGCAAATCAAGACTTAAAAGAAAATCAAGCCTTTATAAAAATAATGTCTTCAGTTAATCAGTATGAGAATATGGTTCGCGCTAGCAGGTTAATTTACAATAATAGCGTTAAAAAATTAAATCGTGTTGTTAGTATGTTTCCAGCGTCTTTAATTGCTGGTATGCTAGGGTTTTCAAAACGTGCATACTTAGAGACTGATGATTAAAGCATCGATACTTTAATTATTGTTTAATCTGGAAAAATAATTGTCTGCAATTGTATGTTGCTTGGATAGAAATTTTGAGTACTAATTAAAATATAAAATGTTAAAGATAATTGATTAATATTAGTGATGCAATCGTTAAAAGCCGTAAGTTACAATAGCACTGTTGTTGACTGTAAGTTAATTTATAGAATTTAGAGGAGATTAATGATTATGAAGAAATTGAGTTTAGCTATTATTGTGATAGTGATGACATTTGCTTTAGTTGCTTGTGGAGGTGAAGAAACAAGTCCTCCTATTGATAATGTTAGTTTAGTTGAGGTTACAACAGAACAAGGTATTAGCCTTAAACTTCCAAGCGATATGACTCTTGAAACAATCCAAGGTAGGGAGTTATATATGAACACCGAAACAGGGGATAATGTATTGTTTGATATAGTAGGCTATGATGAAACATCTTTCGCAGAATGGACAGAAGAAGAAGTTTTAGCCACTTATCAAAGTCAATACCCTGATGCGGTTGTTCAAAGTTATGAAAGTGGAATAGAAATTAATGAAAATGAAGCTCTTATTGCTAAGGTAGATGTGACAACTCCAGAGGGTAATACTATTACAATTGCCATTGTATTTATAAATGATGGAAATGCAAACTATTTAGTAAATTTCACATATGGGAGAGGAAACATAGAAGGATCTCTTGCTAAAAATATACAAACTTGTATTGAGAGTATAAGAATAAACTAAGTCTAACAAGCATATTGAATATTTAAGTGTCAGTATTTTGTTAAAGTTAAGTGTAAATAATTATAAAATTAGTGCGTTGTTATAGATTTTATCGGCAGAAAACCAGATGGGTTTACCCTCTGGATGAATGCCGATATTTTTATGCAATTAAATATTGATTAAAAAATAAGATATTTCCAAAACTTCCTATAAAACCTCTTTTACTGGTTATGAAGGCTTCCTTGCTTTTTTCAATAATTTGTTACAGATTAGCCTATAAATTGCTTCTGATTTAGATTATTCTACTAAATAAAATAATGTTTGCGTGTTATAATATTTTATCTAATAAGCATCAATTTTCCTTTCAGAAATGAGTGTTGTCAATAGTCTAAAATAGTAGTATACTGCTATTAAAGAAAAGGTGGTAAATTTATGGAAATTTATATAAGAATATCTAAAAGTAAACTAGAAAAACAATTACTTTATATAACTTTTCTTAAAGCAGGTAAAAAAGCATGTTAGTTGTATTAGATATATTTAGTGTTCTTATATATGGTGTCTTGATTATGCTTTTTTTTCTGGATATTAAGATTAATAAAAAGAATCTTTTGTCAGTTTTTGGGTGTGTATTAATTGTTGGACTCATACAAGTAGTTTTGTATTATGTTTATGGACCAAGATTTACAGAGAGAATTTATCCCATACTTATTCATTTTCCACTTATTATATTCTTTCATTATATCCTAAAAAAAAATATAAGTTTAGTATTGTTTGTTCTTTTCACGGCCTACACTTTAACAGCGCCTCGAAGGTGGGTAGCTGAAGTAGTAGCTTCTTTTTATAACAATAATCCATATGTATTAATTGTGGCTAAAATCATTGTTTCTATTATATTGTTAATGATAATATACAAGTATTTGCGTCCATATTTTAATCGGATCACTAAGTATTCAAGTTCAAGAATAGCACTTTTAACAGTAGTGCCTGCATTAACTTATTGTGTTTCATATGCTACAACTGTATATACTGATTTGCTTTATAGATCTAACATGGTAGTAATAGGATTATTCAGTATAGGGTTTAACTTCGTCTTCTATTCATTTATAATTGCTTATTTTATTGAAATAGACAGAAGTTTTGCACTCCAAACTGAACAGGCTATATTACAGATGCAGATTGAGACTATCTCTACTCAAATAGAGCTTTATAGGGACTTTCAGAAACAAGGATCTATATACCGTCATGATTTGCGCCATCAATTACAGTATTTGAGTGCATGTATCATAGATAATCAAACTAAGGAAGCTTTAGATTATATAGCTAAGATTAATAAAGATGTAGCAGATATACAGGTCAGACAGTATTGTGAGAATAATAGCATAAATCTAATTTTATCCGCTTATGTCTCTAAAGCACAAAAGAACAATATCGGCATTGAGGTTATTGCAGGAGTTCCTATAAAAAGTTCTAACAAATTTATTGATGCTTGTGTTGTTTTGGCAAATGGCATTGATAATGCTATTAATGCTTGTAATAAGCTAAGTATCGAGGATGATAAGAAAATAGTAGTTAAATGTAAGTACGAAAAAACAAAATTGATGATTGAGATATGCAACAATTTCAAAAATAGAGTTATTTTTGAAGAAGATCTTCCTATTACTACAGAGAAAAATCGTGGACTGGGAGTTAAAAGTATAGTAGCCACCGTTAAGAAGTATCAAGGATTATATTCCTTTTCAGAACAAGATGGAATTTTTACAATGCGAGTTATTATGTAAAGGATTTGAGTTTGTAAAGAGAAGCGAAGAATCTTAATTATTAGCTAAAGTTCTGATCAAGGATACAAAATAAAGACAGTTGATAGATAGCTTGTTTTGACTTTATGAAAAAGTCTTAATGATTATAATTACACCTACCCAAACGATGTAGAGAATGAGTGTACAGAAGAGTTAGAATGAAAAAGATAAGTTTTATTATTACAGTAGTACTAGTTTTGGTAATAATACCTGGTTGTGCTAAAGGATTTGTTATTTCAGTAGAGTATGATGATAGTATGGGATAAATCAATGGTGCAGGATCTTATGAAGAGAACACCACTGTTACCTTAGAGGCTATTCCTAATGAAGGGTATATGTGTGTTTTGCAAGAAAAAACATCCGCACCCCCTTTTGATCAGTTTCAGTATGCTATTCTCACACAGAAGTATTTCTTTATCTTTTTAGAATAATTTTTTAACACCTTTGAGCAGACCACTTGCTTTATCTAAAGAGAGATTAGCTTTAACTCCAACAATAATCTCATTAATTTTGTTATCTGGTAAATCGATATTTAGAATATCTTCTTATGCTTCTGTCGGGTTATTTTCAAAAAACTTGGCAAAATTGTCATCACTTTTAATTATTTCAACAACTTCTTCAATCTTTTTCTTAACATCCATAATCAAATCTCATTGAATTTCAATATTACATTAGTAGTTAAATCACTAAAAGTAATACTTAACAACATTATCAAAGATTGACACCATCAGCAACACTATACTGGGTTCTATATTAGTTAAGCTAAGCTTCCGAAACACAATTGTGATATACTTGCATATGTAAGGAGGTTTACAATGAGAACAAAAGAAATATCTGATGGAATAAAGATGTTATCGATGAATGTAGAAGATATTCTCTTTGAGGGTATGTGGGAGCTTGCAAAGGGTGTTACACTAAACTCGTATTTAGTGCAAGGAGATAAAACAGCTATTATAGATGGTGTGATCGGATGGGATGGTATTACTGAAACTCTTTATGAAAAACTGGAAGAAATAGATGTTAAACCAGAGAATATTAATTATTTAGTAATTAACCACATGGAACCAGATCATTCTGGATACATTCAAAGTTTAAAAAGTGTTACACAGGATTTGAAAATAATTTGCAGTAAGAGTGCTTCACTATTGCTAGATTCTTTTTATGATATAAAGGATGATATTATTGTAGTAAAAGATGGGGATACAGTAGATTTAGGTCAGAGAAAGAAACTAACTTTTTATACAGTGCCAAATGTACATTGGCCAGATACGATGTTTACTTATGAGGAAAGCTCAAAGACATTGTTCTCTTGTGACATGTATGGAGCTTTTGGAATAATGGATGAGCATGTATTTGATGATGAAATGACTCTTGAAGAACTTACTTTTTTTGAAAGCGAAGGGATCCGATATTATTCTAACGTAATGGCAACTTTTAACTCAATGGTTAAAAAAGCAATACAGAAGACTAAAGAACTAGATATTAATATAATTGCTCCTGGGCATGGGCCGGTATATAGAGCAAATCCTACAAAAATTATTGATGACTATACTCGATTTACTAAATACTCAGAAGGTTATGGGAAAAATGAAATTACTATTTTATGGGGTTCAATGTATGGTATGACAGCTAAAGCTGTTAGATTTCTAGAAAAATATTTAGTAAAAAAGGGTATTAAAGTTAATATGCTTAAAATGCCACAAGAAAGCCACAGTGAAATGATAGCTACAGTATTTAAATCTGCTGCTATTATTATTGCTGCTCCTACATATGAGTATAAAATGTTCCCACCAATAGCAACGGCTCTAGATGAATTAGGCAGAAAGAAGGTCTCTAATAAAGTTGCATTTAGATTTGGCTCTTACGGATGGTCTGGAGGAGCAGAGAGAGAGTTGTCAGATATATTAGATAGGAATAGAATGAAATGGGATTTGGTTGAATCAGTTGAGTTTAATGGATCCCCAAAAGAAGAAGATTTTGAGAAAATAATAAGTAAAGCCGATATTTTAATTGAAAAAATGCAATCAAAAATTATTTAATATGTGAGTGTAATAGCTTTCGCTTTTATATAGCGGAAGCTATTTTTTTAGTATGCTATGTATGAAATGTAGCTAGGTGATGAATTAATACTTTTAATTGTAATAGTGAAGGAGTTAAAAAAATTATGTCCCTAGATTGCAAAATAACATGTAACAATTCTTTCATATTGGATCTGGTATAAAAACTTAGACACGTAAAAGTTAACAAGCTATACTGTGGAAAAGTGATTCGTATTCTATAGGAGTCATGTAGTTAATGCTACTAT
>CAZJHT010000046.1:0-13940 GCA_964546025.1 uncultured Clostridiaceae bacterium | reverse complement strand
TACTTGAATAAGAGAACTAGTAAATAAATACTTTAAAAATAAAAAAGACGCTACAAGCACAATCAATTTTCATTGTACTTACAACGTTTTCTAGTGGCGCGCCCGGCAGGATTCGAACCTGCGACCACCTGATTCGTAGTCAGTTACTCTATCCGGGCTGAGCTACGGGCGCCTATTTATTGGCGGAGAGAGCGGGATTCGAACCCGCGATACCGGTTTTGCCGGTATAATCGCTTAGCAGGCGACCGCCTTCGACCTACTCGGCCATCTCTCCAAATAAAATGGCGGAGAGGGTGGGATTCGAACCCACGGCTCCTTGCAGAGTCACCAATTTTCAAGACTGGCTCCTTAAACCACTCGGACACCTCTCCAATTTGACAAAGTATAATATAGCATGAATAACCACATATGTCAACCGCATAAGTGAAGAAATGAACATTCAAATTTTCGAAAGAATTACGTCATTACCACTCATTAAATATTTCCATATTCCTATTGCATTAGTTGGTAAAAAATTGAAACATATTACCGAATAGCTGACTTTTATGCCCTAATCCAAATAAAATAACATATGTCGCAATCCTTGTTATATTATATAAATACGAGTAGCTCTGGCAAAAAATTCTCTCTCTGAGTCTGTCAAACCTTTTTTGTCAGAGCTTTTTATTTTTAAAATTAAGCTATTATAAAAGCCCCATAAAAAATTGCTCCTGTAATGATAAACGCAGGATGAATTTTCATCTTTTCAATAAAAACAAAGCTTGCTAACATCAATAGCACTGTATGGAATAAACCTGCTTGCCCGTATGAGTTTGTTACAAATCTTATTGTTAAAGAGCCAAGCAATACTGCGATTGTGGGTCTAATTAAACATGTTAAGAACTTTACTTTTGGAGAATCTTTAAATTTATAAAGAACTCCTGTTAAAGCAAGCATTAATATAATCGCTGGAACCATAGTTGCTAATAAAGCAACTACACTACCTAAAATACCGCCTTGCTGAAAACCTATATAACCAGCCATCTTCGTTGCAATTGGGCTTGGAAGTGCATTCCCAAGAGCTAAAACCTCTGCAAACTCAGACATTGTCATCCAACCATACCTAGTAACTACTTCATATTCAATCAATGGTATAGTAGATGGTCCTCCTCCATAACCAAGCATGTTCGAAACAAAAAAAGCCAAGAAAATTTCTATATATTTCATTATTCTGAACCTTTCTTTTGTGGCTTCAATAATGCAAATAAGATTAATGAAGCGATTAATATCGCTGGATGTATCCCCACTACTTCAAGCATAATAGCAGAAAAAACTATTAAACCAATCGTAATAGGCCAACCCAATGCATCCTCTGCTTTAGAAGTAAATTGCCATGTTAGTGAGCCCAACATAACAGCAACAACAGGAACAACCGCATATGTTATACCTTGAACCCATGCTTGATCTCGAATACTAGCAAGTGATGTTAAAACAATAATCATTATTATCGCTACTGGGATTACTTCCGCACCAACTGCTGTAATTACTCCTAAAATTCCACCTTGTTTATAGCCTATATAACCACCAACTTTGACTCCAATAGGACCAGGCAAAGTATTTCCTATCGCTAATATATCTCCAAACTCTTCAGAAGTTGTCCATCCATATTTATCAACTGCCTCTTTGTACATAAGGGGAATTGATGATGGTCCACCTCCAAAACCAAAGAAACCTACTCTTAAGAAACCAATAAACAAGTCAATTAAAGTTTGCCCTTTAGTTCTCTCTTTCTTATGCTCTTCTTTCATATTCCTTCCTCCTAGTCAATTATTGACCGAACGTTGCACCAATGATATTGTATACTATATACACAAACTTTTCACTATCTAAATACATTTTTTTCGTTTAAATATCCATACTCTGCTTTTATTTATACTTTAGCCTTTCTAATTGTGAGGTTTTGCACAAAACAATCTTCTTCAGATACCGTGTTCCATTCTATTCCTTCATATTTTTTTAAGATTGTATCTACATTACTTAAACCAATGCCCTTACTGTTTAATTTTGTCGTGAACCCCTTTTCATCAATTATTGCTACATTTACTTTGTAATCATATGAATTAACAACAGATATATCAAAGACTCTATTAGTATTTAGTATTACAAAATATACTCCTTTTTCAGTTGACACCGCTGCTGCTTCTATAGCATTATCAAGAAATACCCCTAAAATCCTTAACATATCAACACCGGTAATGGGAAAGCTCTCTACTTTATAAGGCACCTCAACATGAAGCTTTACCCCAATTTTACTGGCATTATACATCTTTTCTGCCAATAAATTCGTAAGCCCCATATCAACAACATTAACTAAGGATTCTGTACTGGCAATTTGATCTAATATTTCATAATCACTTAGCTCTAGTACTCTTTCTTTTAAAATATCAAGTTGGTTATTTTTTGCAAGACCATATAAGCTTACATATAGATTATTTACATCATGCTTAAATCCAGAAATCTCTTCTGCCATAATCTTCATGTTATTAATGTAGTATGCCATCTGCTTATTCTTTTGCTCTTGAGAACCTAACAGAAGTTGTGTGTATATATACAAAAGAGCAAAACTAATTAAAGTAATTGGAACTATCCATAAAAATCTAGCAGCTAAATCATTGCTATCTATATAGTAATAGGCCACAATATATAAATTTATCAATAACGCAATTAATCCATAGGCGATGTATTTATTCCAGCTATATAAAGCATTAAAATAATGATAATATTTTCTTTGATAATAATATTTCAAAACACTAATGTAAAAAATCATCAAAATTGCAATACTACCATTGTACATCATCATAAAGGGTAGAGTCCCTCTCACTTCAAAAACCGAAATATTGATCAGGCTAAAAACAAAAGCCGTTGCCCAATAAGATACCATTCCACTTGTTGCATAAGCAGTAGCTGATTGAAACACTCTTACAAAATTATTAGAACTATAAAAAATCGAACTTAAAATTAATAACACAATGTACGAAACTGTTATCCTAAGTTCCTGAGAGTTAACCATATATTGTCTTAATGCAAAATTAATTACTCCAAAAATAACGATTAATGCGGCTCTTTTTTCTTTGTTAAGCAATTTTCCTTCCGAAACTAATATAGCCTCTGTATATAAATAAGCTCCAAATAAACAGAAAGCTAGATCAGCTAATCTGTATACCATTGATCTAGCACCTCTTTATATTTTCTTCTTGATATTTCAAATTCAATATTATTAGTAGTGATGATTTTCCTGCTTCTTTTATTTATTGCAGTTATATGATTCTTATTAACAATAACAGATTGATGCGGCCTGATTAATATATTATCATCCTCCACAGAATCTAAAATATTCTGAAGTGTGTTAAAGTATCTAAAAACACCATGAGTTGTAAAAGCTTTATAAACATCACCATCTTTTTTAATTCCTATAAAATCTCCTATAGGAATTGCTCTAACCATATTATTATGACTAAATTTCAAAACTGTTTTCTCATTTTGCCCATAAAATCTCTTAAAGTCCTCTATTAATCTAATGACTACATCCTCGACATCTTTAAGAAGCTGGTCTTGATATGTCTTTGTTATAAAGTCAAAAGTCTTATATTTGAATACATTCTTTATATGCTTTTGTAAAAATGTTATGAAAACTATATAAGCATTATAGTCTTTTTCTCTAATATAGTGAGCAAGATCAAGTCCATTGATCTCTTGTTTCAAATCAATATCTAAAAAATAGGCTCTTACTACACCCTTCCTATCATTTTTCATACTATTATCAACATACTCTTGTAGCTGTATTGCTTCAGACGTTGCTAGGTCAATTTTTACTGACACATCATGTTTATCAATTATATTTTGTATAACATTAACTAAATTATCTCGTTGTTCATAATCATCTTCGCAGATAATAATTTTGAGCAATATTCTTCCTCCTAGCTTAGATCATCTGATTTTTCTTGAGCCTTACATCATACAATAATACAGTAGTTGCTATGCTTACATTTAGTGAATCACAATCACCCATCATAGGTATAGAAACAGGAAGATGCTCTTTTTCAAACCACTGAGGACTTATGCCAAACCTCTCACTACCCATAATTAGTGCAGTGTGATTTTTATAACTTTGCTCATAATAATACTTTTCTGCATGTGGATCAGCTAGAACTATCTCATAGTTGTTATCTAAAAGATAACTCTGTACTACCCTGGCTTCCTCTTCTATTATAGGTATCTTAAAACAAGCACCACGGCTACTTCTTATCATTAGAGGATGAAATAAGTGTGCTTGTTTATTTGTTATAATAATAGCTTTTGCATCCACAGCATCTGCCGAACGAATTATACTTCCTATATTCCCAGGTGTTTCAAGACCATCAAGAACTACAACTAAGTCTTGCTTGCCTAAACTTGATATACTACCATCATGCAGCTCACCAATAGCTAGAAGACCGTTAGAATTCCCTTTGTTTGTAATTAAATCGAATACCTTAGGTGATACATCAAGGACGGTCTCAGCGCTATTTATAAACCTAGGAAGGTCTGTTAATATGTCTTGAGAATAAATTTCTTCAGGACATACAAACAAGTACTTTATCTTAACGTTATATTTATATGCCATAGCCAAAATTGGATATCCCTCTATTAATACTTCAAAACTATTATTATCTATCCTATTTGATTTTTTCACTAACTCCCTAGCTTGTTTAACTGCTGGATGACTTTTACCAGCAGGGTAACTTATAGAAGAGAATTTCTCAACAAACTTATCTCTTCTTTGCTCTTCACTTAAATTTTTCCAACTATTAGGCATTTTACCTCACCCCTTACATTCTAACTTACATTATATAAGAAAATTTTATATTGGCAAACTAAACATCAGTTTTACTAATAAATTAATCAATAAAAAAATTGCCATGCATTTAGCATGACAATTTTGCTTTTATGGCGGAGCCGACGGGAATCGAACCCGCGACCTCCGGCGTGACAGGCCGGCATCCTAGACCAGACTAGACCACGACTCCTTATTATGGTGGGCGAAACAGGACTTGAACCTGTGACCCCCTGCTTGTAAGGCAGGTGCTCTCCCAACTGAGCTATTCGCCCTGGTGACCCCAGGGGGATTCGAACCCCCGTCTTCAGCGTGAAAGGCTGATGTGTTAACCGCTTCACTATGGGGCCAAAAAACAATGGTGGTGGGTCATGTTGGATTCGAACCAACGACCCCCCGCTTAAAAGGCGGATGCTCTACCGACTGAGCTAATGACCCACGCGTAAACATATGTTACAGCAATTCTTCTTGGTTGTCAATAATAAATTCTTAAATGTCTTTATTTTTTTATAACAAAGACTTGCCATAACACAGCTTTTGTATAATAGCATATAACTGAGCTAATATGCAATCATTTTCTTTGTTTTTTTTATTTTAATGAATCTAAAACAGATCTTGCTGCAACTACCCCTGCAACTGATGCTTGAGCTAATCCTCTTGTAATACCAGCTCCATCACCAATTGCCCACATACCTTCGATATTTGTTCTTAACTCGTTATCAAGTTGCACTCTGTTTGAGTAAAACTTAACTTCTACTCCATATAAAAGAGTATGTCTTGAGTTAACACCTGGTGCAACCTTATCTAATGCTTCTAGCATTTCTAATAAGCTAACAACATATCTATGGGGTAATACTAATGATAAATCACCTGGCGTAGCATCTTTCAATGTTGGAGTTACTAAACCCCTAGCAATTCTTCCTTCTGTACTTCTTCGTCCATCTTGAAGATCACCTAGGCGCTGTACTATAACTCCTCCTCCTAACATGTTTGCCAAGTTAGCTATGTACTTACCATATTTTAGTGGCTCTTTAAAAGGCTCCGTAAAGTTTTTGCTTACTAATAAAGCAAAGTTTGTGTTGTTGGTTTTCTTATCTTGATAACTATGACCGTTTACAATCATTAGGCCTTCTACATTTTCGACCACAACAGCTCCATTAGGATTCATGCAAAAAGTTCTTACTCTATCGTCAAATTGTCGTGAGTAAAAGATAAACTTAGATTCATAAACTACATCAGTGATATGATTCATTACCTCAGCTGGAACTTCAACTCGCACACCAATATCAACAGGATTTACTTCACTTGGAATGTTTAGTAAAGCAGCTTGCTCTCTAAACCAATCCGCACCATCTCTTCCTGGTGCAACAATCACTTTCTTACTGGTATACTCTTCTCCACCTTTAGTCCTAACCCCTTTATACTCTCCATTTTCCACTATAATGGTTTCAATTGGGCAGTTTGTGTTTATATCTACTTTGGAGTTAAGCCACTTTCTCATATCGAGTAATATTTGGTAACACTTTTCAGTTCCTAGATGCCTAATATTAGCTGGTATAAGCATTAATTCAGCAGCAGCAGCATGGCGTTTTATTTGCTCAACTTCTTTTTCAGCATCTACACCAAAAACTTTTTCCGTAGCTCCATACTCTAAATATATGCCATCAACATAACCAATCATTTCAGCTAATTTTTCTTCACCGATGTACTCACCTAGACGTCCACCAAACTCGGTAGTTAAAGTCAATTTTCCATCACTAAAAGCCCCTGCTCCTCCAAAACCAGAAGTAATTGAACAACTCTTACAATTTGCACATTCTCTTTGATATTCAGCCACAGGACAGACTCTTTTATCTATATCATTACCCTTTTCAAACATTGCAATTTTAAGTGAAGGGTTCTGTTTATATAATTCTAAAGCTGAAAAAATTCCAGCTGGTCCAGCTCCTACAATAATTACGTCATATGATTTCATCTTTGCTCTCCTGTCTAAAGTCTTTTACTCTCTTGCAAGATTCTCAAATCTACCAAACTGCTTATTAAACATAAGCTCTATCCTTCCAGTAGGTCCATTCCTTTGCTTTGAGATGAGTATCTCTGCAATATTTTGTCTATCTGTGTCTTGCTCATAATAATCTTCTCTATAAATAAATGCAACTACATCAGCAGTTTGCTCAATCTCCCCAGACTCTCTTAAATCACTTAACATAGGGCGTTTGTCCTGCCTTTGTTCTACTTGCCTTGATAGCTGCGCTAGCGCAATTAAAGGAGTCTCAAGTTCCCTAGCTAACTCTTTTAATTGCCTAGTGATATAAGCAATTTCTTGCTGTCTATTCTCTGATCTATGAGGCGATGTAATAAGCTGCAAATAATCCACTATAATTAAATCTAGCCCTCTTTCCGATTTTAACCGTCGAGCCTTAGATCTTAATTCAAGTATTGGTATGCCTGGTGTATCATCAATATATATCCTAGCTTCACCTAAAGTAGCAACAGCCTTGCCTATTTTGTCCCATTCTTGTTGTTCTACATAGCCTTTTCTAACCCTTTGGGAATTAACTCTTGCTTCAGAACAAATCATCCTATGGACCAATTGGTGACTAGCCATCTCTAGTGAGAAGAATAAAACACTTGCATCCTCTCTTAAAGCAGCATTTTGTGCTAAATTAAGACATAATGCAGTTTTACCCATACTTGGCCTTGCTGCAATTATTACTAAGTCTGAAGGCTGTAGTCCATTTGTTATATCATCTAAATCTACATATCCAGTCCGTAAACCAGTTACTTGGTCTTTTGTTCTATAGTTTTCCTCTATTTGAGCAAATGTCTCTGCTACAACATCACTTATTATACTATAGCTTTTAGTATCCCTTTGTCTGCTTAGTTCAAAAAACTGCTTTTCTGCAGAATCAAGTATACTTTCAAACTCACCCTCTGAAAAAGCTTCATCAGCCATTGTTTTAGCTACGCTTATGACTTCTCTCAACAAAGCCTTTTCTTTTACAATGTTACAATGATTACTAATATTAGAAACTAGCGGGGCAAAGCTGTTCATTTCTGTTAAATAAATGATTCCTCCAGCCTCATCTAATTTTTGCATTCCCCTAAGCTTATCAATCAAAGTAATTATGTCAACAGGTTGATTCTCATCTTCCAAAGACATCATTGCGTCAAAGACTATTTGATTCTGCTCAGAATAAAAGTGTTTAGCTGAAACTGATTGAATAGCTGTTTGCAAAGCTTGTTTATCAACCATCATAGCAGCTAGAACAGACTTCTCTGCCTCTAAGTTTTGTGGTGGTATTCGTGATATTGCAGATGACATTTATATTACCCCTTTGCTACTATTTCATCTATTGCATGTTCTAGACTATTAACTAGTACCACTTCAATATTTTCAACTGTTTGCGGCACTTCTAATTTATTATCACTAGGTATTAATACTTTCCTAACACCTGCTTGTCTTGCCCCATAAAGCTTCTCAGGCACCCCTCCAACTGGCTTAACACTGCCATGAAGAGATATCTCTCCTGTTACTGCTACATCTTGTCTTAACGGCTTATCTGTCAGCGCACTATAAATCGCTAGTGCCACAGCGACTCCTGCAGAAGGTCCATCAATGTTTCCGCCTCCAACAATATTTATGTGAACATCATAATCAGACAAACTAACATTAGTTAACTTTCTCAACACAGTAGCAGCATTAAAGACACTATCTTTAGCCATTGAACCAGCAGTTTCATTAAATCTTACACTACCCTTACCTGATTCTTTTGCTTTAAAAACTGCACATTCAATCTCAATAGCAGACCCTAAAAAGCTAGATACTCCAAGGCCAAGGGCTCTTCCTACTTTAGGTTCATCAGAAGATTTAACCCTAACATATCTCCTAGTTCTAGCACTTTGTAGGATTTTTTGCAAATGGTCTTTAGTTACTATTAAATCGATCACCCTGCCAGCTTGATATGCTACTAAACTAAAAGCATCAATCAACAAATTAACTGCACGTCTACCTTCAATAGTATATTCGCTAATTAATTCATCCACTCCCGCCTCTAGGGTAACATCAAGTCTTTTTGCTGCATCATTAACTATTTTCTTGATATGGCTAGGTTCAAGTGGGTTAAAGTACACTTCTGCCGCTCTAGAGCGCAATGCAGGATTGATGTCTTCAGGACTACTTGTTGTAGCTCCTATTAGAACAAAGTCAGCAGGAGCCCCTTCTTTAAAGAGCTTCTTAATATATTCTGGCACCTTTGGGTTTTCCACATCAAAATATGAAGACTCAAATTTAACTCTTTTGTCTTCTAAAACTTTTAATAATTTATTTTGTAAAATTGGATCCATCGAACCAATCTCATCTATAAATAAGACCCCACCACTTGCTTCTGTAACAAGTCCTGGCTTTGGCTCTGGAATTCCTCCATCAGCTAAACTTCTTTGTGCTCCTTGATATATAGGATCATGCACTGATCCAAGTAATGGGTTTGTTATCCCTCTTGGATCCCAGCGCAAAGTAGTACCATCTACTTCAATAAATGGTGCTTCTTGATCAAACGGAGTTATGTCTAAAGCTTTTGCACTCTCAAGTGCGATTCTTGCCGCGGTAGTCTTTCCTATACCTGGAGGACCATATAAAATAATATGTTGTGGATAAGGCGAAGCCATCCTTGCCATAAGTGCACTAATAGCTTGTTCTTGCCCAACAATTTCTTCAAGCTTTTTAGGCCTAACTATTTGAGTAGCAGACCTAGCAAGCTTTCTTTTATCTAATTCTTTAAGTTCGTCCAATCTAGATAGTGTATAAGGAGTCTCAGGACCATCTTTTTCTTCTAAAACTTTTTTCTTGATATCCTTAATATATTTCTGTTGCTTTTCCATTATCTTTTGTTGAACTCTTCTATCAATATCTTCTTCAACTTTCCTCATAGCGATAGCTTCGACTAAAGCTTCCTCTATCTTATCAAGTGCTGGAAGAAATTGATCACTTGTATACTTTGTATCTAAGCCACCATTATCATACACAACTCTTTCAATAGCTAATATTCTATCTGCTTTTTCTTTTGAATTAATAAGCTCGACAGCATTATGCTTTTTCAAAAGTGCGACGATATGATCAGCACCATATAAGTTTTTTAGTATCTCATATATAGCACTTATTTTGCGATCTACTGGAGATGTACTTCTCTTTGTCTTTTTATCTCCAGACTTGAATTTTTTAATTCGCTCGCGCCAGTTTTCCATAACTCCTCCCCCAAACTATTAAACCTATTCGCTAACTACCTTTACTGATAAACTAGCAATAGTTTCTTTATATACTCTTACTGGAACATTATATTCTCCAATTTCTCTAATCGGGTCAGATAGTTCAATCTTTCTTCTATCAATATTAATTCCTTGAGATGATAGTTCACTATTAATGTCTTTGTTTGTAACTGAACCAAATAGTCTTCCACCTTCTCCAGCTTTTACTACTATCTTCACATTAGCTGTTTCGATTTTTGCCTTTAGTTCATTTGCTTCTTGTTGTGCTTGTTGTGATTTTTGTGCTTCTTTTTCTTTTCTCTTTTCCAACATCTCCATACTAGTTTTTGTAGCCTCTACAGCTAATTCTCTTGGAATTAGATAATTTCTACCATAACCATCAGCTACATTAACAACTTCACCTTCATTGCCTAAACTCTTAACATCTTTTAATAAAATAACTTTCATTCTAGTTACCCCTTTCTTTTAACCATCCTCGGTAATCAAAAAATATATCAAACAAACCTAAAATTGTAGCAATCTGCGTTAAAAATGGGTTTGTAAGTACTACAATAAACAATAATATATAAAATAAGAATGACTTTATATATTGTCTCATAAATACAACTGCAAGTGCTAGTCCTTGAAATAAAACTGGCAAGGTAAATAATAAACTAAGATTCATTCCAATATAATGAATCATTGTACCTTCTTGACCATAAAGCATAAGTGCCACTCCTACGATAAACAATGCTCCTAACCATTTAGGCAGCCGTATATCATATATGAGCGGTGTCTTTGGTACATCAAGCCTTAATCTTCTTCCAACAATGCCAAAAAACAAGAAGTTCACATAAGCAGTCATAAATCCAAAAATCAAAACCATAGCTGGCATCAAATACGTAGTCAACACTGTGATTTGATTTATTATTTCTTGAGCATCTAAGCTTATAATGCCACTGTTTTCATTAACAGATAATATTGCCTCTTGGTATATCCGTATCATATCCCCAAACATGTCTATCCCGGTAAGTTGCTTTACTAAAAATAACAAAATGCCAAAGCTAATCGCTCCAACAACAGTGCTAATTAACAAAGTTTTTCCTGGTGTATATCTCTTTGCACAATAACCAAGCGCAACTCCGACAACAGCAAATAGCGTTATTAAAATAAATGCTGATATAATGTCTAAAAACAAAGCTAAAATAATACCAGCGGCCAAAATTGCAAGTATTCCTGCTCTTAGTCCCTGTCTCCAAGTTAAAATTGCATGCGGTGTAGCTAATACTAATATACCTATGATAGCCATTGCTGGGATATAGAATGTAATTAGTGCTAAAATAGCAAATATTGATACAGATAAAGCTGCTTCAGTGAGTGTTTTTGTTTGCATAAATTAACACTCCTCTCTTATATACTCAGCATACTTATTATACATTAAAGATTTCATTTTTAACACTCTTTACTAAGAAAGCCCCAGGTTTAAACACCTAGGGCTCTATATACTAGTCTATTGTATAAGGCAATAAAGCCACCATTCTAGAACGCTTTATCGCTTGTGTCATCATTCTTTGATGATGAGCACAGTTTCCTGTTACTCTTCTAGGTAAAACCTTACCTCTTTCTGAGAGATAACGACGTAACTTATCTATATCTTTGTAATCGATACTTGTAGCGCCATCAGCACAGAAACTACAAATTCTGCGACGAGGACGTCTACCTCTTCCACCACGACGAGCCATATTAATTCACTCCTTTTTTAGAAAGGCAAATCATCATCATCGTCATTAAAGTCAAGTTCTTTATAATAATCTTGTGATGAATTATTCTGATTTTTAACTTGACCTTGAGATGTGTTGCCTTGGTAATTATCTTGTCTATCCAAAAATTTAACGGTTTGAGCTACAACTTCTATAGCTGTTCTCTTTTGTCCGTTATACTCATAATTTCTACTTTGCAGCCTACCTTGCACTGCAACTAATCTTCCTTTAGTCATATATTGAGCAACAATCTCAGCTAGTTTATTCCAACATGTAACATTGAAAAAATCTGCAGATTGTTGATTCTCATCATCACTACCAAATCCTCTATCAACAGCAATACCAAAGTTTGTTACAGCTGTTCCTTGAGAGGTATACCTTAACTCAGGGTCTCTAGTCAATCTTCCTATTAAAACTACGTTATTTAACAAATTATTTCACCCCTATTATTCTTGACGGACAATAATGTGACGAATTACTGTATCAACGATACGGAAGTTTCTTTCTAATTCAGCATTAAACTCACCATTAGCTGTGTATGTAATCAAAACATAAAAACCTTCTTTATAGTCATTGATTTCATAAGCTAGGCGACGTTTTCCCCACGGCTCAATAGCGGTTACCTCACCATTGTTATCCGTGATAATATTGACGAATCTCTCTACTACTGATTTAATTACTTCTTCTTCTAAATCAGGTCTTAAGACCATCATAATTTCATACTCGCGCATAATCTTTCCTCCTCCCTATGGACTATTGGCCCTGTTTAAAACAGAGCAGGGTTAACGAAATGTAATTGTAGCATATAATCATCACATTATCAAGCCACTCTCTTACATAGCACATGTAAATTATACCCTAAAATAAAGGCAATTTAAATGTTATAATTGACAATATCACAATACTTGGAGGAGATTGATTATGAACATTTG
The DNA here is from genome assembly GCA_964546025.1 of uncultured Clostridiaceae bacterium. Taxonomy (GTDB): domain Bacteria; phylum Bacillota; class UBA994; order PWPR01; family PWPR01; genus PWPR01. Next base: position 1,152 of record CAZJHT010000046.1, on the reverse strand, counting down.
TACATTTAAGAATATTATACCTAATATTGATAAAGACACTTATTTAGCGCCTGGGAGTCAAATTATCGGTATGGTTACTATTGGTAAAGGATCTAGCGTGTGGCATAACGCTGTATTAAGAGGAGACATGAATAGTATTACTATTGGTGAAAACACAAATATTCAAGATAATAGTGTTGTTCATGTTGATAGTGATCATCCTACAGTTTTAGGTGATAATGTAACAGTAGGCCACGGTGCAATTGTACATGGTTGTAAAATTGGTAATAATGTACTTATTGGTATGAATGCAACTGTACTTGATGGAGCAGAAATTGGGGATGGCTCAATTATAGGCGCGAATGCTTTAGTGTCTCAAGGCAAAATATTCCCACCTAAATCTCTAATTTTAGGAGTACCTGCAAAAGCTGTTAAAGAATTATCGGATGAAGAAGTTGAAGGCTTAAAAGCACATGCTGAAAAATACAAAAAACTTTGGCAAGAAAACTACTAGAGAATAAGGAGGCCATTATGCCACAGATTAATGTAAGAGGAATTACTACTGAAAACTTTTTAAAAATCAATAACGAACTGATTAATAAACTAGTTGATTTAACTGGAACCAACAAAGAAGACTTTACTGTTGAAGTTTTCAAAACAGATATGCTTTTTGAGGATAAAGTGATCAATAATTATCCATTTATCGAAGTATGTTGGTTTGATCGAGGTCAAAAAATTCAAGATGAAGTTGCCAAAACTATAACTAAAATGCTAAGCAAAATAGGCATTGAGGAAGCAGACCTCTTTTTTACTCATCTGACTAAAAACAACTACTATTACAATGGAAAACATTTCTAAATAAAAAAGGAAGGCGATGCCTTCCTTTTTAGCTATGCATTAATTTTCTATCATCTCGTTTAGATCATCTAAAAGAGTATCTAAATCTATATTATGACCCATAGCTGCTTGCTCAATTGATTCTGCAGAAGCTGCTGGGCACCCAACACAAAACATTCCGTGACGCATAAATACTGCAGCTGCACGATTATCCATTTGAATAACTTGTTGAATTGTTAAGTCTTTAGTTATTTTCATTTTTTAACCCTCCTTATTTCCGAGGTAGTGTAAAGTATTTCACTACCTATTTCCAAATTTTTATTGTATCTACAAGGT
>CAZJHT010000045.1:0-14245 GCA_964546025.1 uncultured Clostridiaceae bacterium | reverse complement strand
ATCTGGCACTGGTTCTCCTCTTAACAACCACATAAAGTTAATATTTTGCCTACAGGCTTTTTCAATTTTTCTACTAGAAGTATATCCTAACATAAAAGCGTATAGTACTACCCTAAACATTTTTAGGCTATGAGTTGAGCCTAAAAGCCTATTTTTCTTTCAAGAAAAAGACTGTCTCATAACAGAATTTTCATTCTATTTTGAGACAGCCCCATTTTTGTTATATATATTATTTACTTAGTTTTGCAATAGTTACACCATGACCACCTTCATCATGGTTACCAAGTCTTATTTCTTCTACATGCACGTGTGTCATTAAATACTCTTGCACTCCTTTTCTGAGCACACCAGTTCCTTTACCATGAATAATCGCGACCTCGCTCCGACCACTCAAAACAGCATTATCTAAATATTTATCAATTATCTCTTCTGCTTCCATTATACTCTTACCTCTGATATCAAGCTCAAGAGGCACATAATTGCTTGACCTAGAGACAGCTGCCCTTCTTACTTCTTGACTGTTTTCATGTATAGGCTTTAATGCATCTTTACTAGTCCAAAACTTCATCTGTCCACACTGGATTTGTACTTCAGTTTCATCCTTATTAATATCTATAATATACCCTTCTTGATTCCATTGTTTATGAAGAATTTTCATGCCTTTCTGAGGCATCCAATCTGCTACACCATTATCACTTATTTCTCTTATTATCGGCTGTCTAAATGATTTAGTATTACTTCTAATCTTATCCTCTGTTTCATGGAACTTACGCCTAGATTCTTTTATTATAGCTTCCATTGCTTCTTCTTCTAAACTTTCTTTTAAGAGCTCTTTAAGATTTCTTATCGTATGTTCTAACTCTTCTTGCATATTTGCTATGTCAGCTTGAGCCTCTTCATAAACTGTTTTCTTAAGATTTGCTTTCTCTTGTTTGATAATTTGATTTTGCTCTTCAAGCTGCTTTTTCAAATCCTCATTTTGCTTTTTTATACCCATAGCTTCTCTTAGCTTACGCTTTGCTTCATTTCGATCATTTTCCAAATCTCTTATTAATGATTCAACATTCTTTTGTTCAGAAGTTAAATAACTATCTGCCCTACTTATAATTTTATTAGGCAGTCCTAATCTTTCAGAAATCAAAAAAGCATTCGACTTACCAGGCACTCCTAAGACGAGTTTATATGTAGGACTAAGTGTTTCTATGTCAAACTCTACTGATCCGTTAATAATGTTTGGGTGATCATATGCATACACTTTCAACTCACTATAGTGTGTTGTTGCGACAGAAATTGCATTTCGTTCTAATAACTCATCAATTATTGACATTGCAAGAGCAGCACCTTCAACTGGGTCAGTCCCCGCTCCTAACTCATCTAGTAAAACAAGCGAGTTTTCCGTAGCCATATCTAATAGTCTTACTATATTTTTCATATGAGATGAGAATGTACTTAAGCTTTGTTCAATACTTTGCTCATCTCCAATGTCTGCAAGTACATTATCAAATATTGCTACTTCAGAATTTACGTCTGCTGGAATATGTAATCCAGATTGAGCCATAACCTGACATAGTCCAATAAGTTTCAATGTTACTGTTTTTCCTCCAGTATTAGGTCCCGTAATAATGAGAGATTTGTAGTTATCTCCTATGCTTACTGAGACTGGCACAACCTCCTCTTTTGGTATCAAGGGGTGCCTTGCATTATTTATGGCAATTACCTTATTGTCATTAACTTTTGGCTCTACAGCGTTCATTTCTAAGCTCAAGTAGCCTCTAGCACACAAGTAATCTAATACGCCCATTATGTTAATAACAAACCTCAAATTTTCATAATCATCATAACATGCAGTAGTTAGCTCTCTGAGTATCCTATCCACTTCTCTTTTTTCTTCCTGCTTAAGGATACGTAGCTCATTACTCAACTCTACTATTGCTTGAGGTTCAATAAATAATGTAGCGCCGCTGGCTGATTGATCATGAACAATACCTTTAACCTGGCTTCTATAATTATACTTAACAGGTATGACATATTTTCCTTGTCTAATTGTAACAAGCTTTTCCTGTAGATATGTGCTCATAGAGCTAGATTGTACAATACTATCTACACGTTTCTTTATGTTGTCTTCTTTTATCATTATTTTTCTTCTTAATGCTTTTAGCTCCTGCGAAGCATCGTCTAAAACATATCCTTCAGGGCTAATACTATTCTTTAAAAAATTAGATAAATCTCCTAGATAAGGGGCTCCTTCAATGAGTTTATTCATTTCAGGGGTATCTTCTTTTTGCTTTCTAATTTTTTGTATAGCTTGTTCATAACAGTCAATTGTCTGGTATATTGCTACAAAGTCTTCTTCTTTTGGCGTTGAGTTAATTCTAACTTGTTTCAATACATTACGTATATCAAATAATCCTGACAAGCTTAATTTCCCAATAGTTATTAAATGTCTTGCTTCTGATGTTGCAGCTAATTGATATTTTATTTCATTTATCGAATTATATTGTTTCATATCATTAAGATAGTCTTCACCAAGTGGACTTTTTATATAAGATTTTAGTTTTTCTATTATTTTATTAAACTCTAGTGTTTTTAATGACTTGTTATCCAAGTTTATCCTCCTATAATCTAAAAAGGGGCTGATATCATCAGACCCCTCTTAATTAAAATATATCTCCATCGCTTTCTTTAAACAATGCTAATTGAAATCCTTTATCATACTCTTCTTTTAGCTCTTTATAGTCATTAAGAAGTCTTAATGCTACTAAAACAGCTATTTGATGTGTAGCTAAATGGGGTGTTGAAGATGCAACTTCATTCATAAGTTTATCTAAGTCACTAGCAAGTTTCTTAATTTTATCATCACCTAACGGCCCTTTTAGGGTATATCTTTGACCATAAATGTCAACTGTTACTTTCTCATTAGATTTTTTATCTTCTGTCATAATATCCCCCCATTAATTAGTTTTTTTTATTATATCAAAAACTAAGCTAAGAAGCTATATATTTACCTTAACACTGCTTCATGCTTATCTGAAAGCGATTTAATTATCTTATCAATTGCATCATTCACTTCTTCAGCCTTAAGAGTTCTTTCATTAAGGCTAAACTTAAGTTGAAATGCACAACTTTTTTTACCTTCCCCGACTTGTTTTCCCTCATAAAGGTCAAACATTTCAACCGACTCTAAAATTTCACCACCTGAGTTTTTGATAAGTTTAATTATGTCACCCGCAATTATATCTTTATCAATAACGATGGCGAGATCTCTTTCCATTGATGGAAACTGACTAATCTCATTATACTGTGTATGTTTTGAGTACTGCATGATAATATCATGATTTATCTCAGCGTATACCACCCTATGCTCTGTTTCTAAACCTAGTTTTTCTACTACATCAGGATGTAATTCTCCTATGTATCCAACAAGCTTATCGTCTGTATAAATATTAGCTGCTCTACCTGGGTGTAGATATTCTTTAGTTGTTCTTCTAAACTCAATACTGATTTTTAAGCTAGAAAAAATGTTTTCCACAATACCTTTTATTGTGTAAAAATTATAGTATTTTATATTTTTATCATACCAGCTCATAGGGTTTTGAACACCTGCTCCAATTATCCCTATCATCTCATTTTCAATAGGTAAATCTGACTTGTTAACGCTATTAAACACTGTACCAAACTCAGATAAACATAAACCTTTAACTTGTCTGTTAAGATTATATATTAAGCTATTGATAAGCCCAGGTAGCAATGTTGTTCTCATTACACTATTTCTAGATGAAAGTGGATTACCAATTAATATAGAACTTTCTACAGAGTTATCTTCATTCATATTCAGTCTATTTATATCTTCTGGTCCATAAAAAGCATAGTTTACAGCTTCGCTAGCTCCATTTGACCTTAGAATTTCCTTTATCTTTCTCCTACTTCTGATTTTTTCAGGGATAAGACCAATATCATCTAACTTAGGTAAAGTAGCCTTAATATCGTCAAACCCTTTTAGACGAAGTACTTCTTCAACTAAATCTACTTCTTCAACTATATCAATTCTTCTTGACGGAGATTTAACCTCCAAGTGTCCATTGTCTAACAACCTCACCCCAAAGCCTAACCTAACCAAATAATTGCTCATCTCATTAGTTTTTATATGCTGTCCTGCAATACTAATAACTTTTTTAGGATTTAAGATAATTGTCTTGTATTTTTCATAATCACTCCCAGCCTTAACAACATCAGAAATAGCTTTACCAGCACCCAACTCTTCAAACAGCTGCGCAAATCTGATGAGAGCCAACATACTTAATTCTCGTCCAATACCTTTTGAGAATCTTGATGCAGCATCGCTGAATAAATTAAACTCTCTAGAGGTCTTTCGAATGCTTACATGATCAAAAATTGCAGATTCGAGCAATATCCTACTTGTACTCTTTGTAATCTCACTATCATACCCTCCCATTACACCTGCAATAGCAACTGGGTCTGTTGAATCTGCAATAACTAAATTATCACTTGATAAAACTCGCTCGCTTTCATCTAATGTTTTTAGTACTTCTCCACTAACTGCTTCTCTAACAATGATTTTGTTGTCTTTAATTTTGTCATAATCAAAAGTATGTAGCGGTTGGCCGGTTTCAAGCATTACAAAGTTAGCAATATCAACCACCAGGTTAGTTGGTCTCATAGACGCATGCCTTAAAGTATTCTGCATCCATAAAGGAGATTCTTTGTCATCTGTTAACTCAAATACTATCCCATAATAATGAGGGCATAAACTTTCATTTTGTATTTCTATTACTAAATCATCAACTTTTACATCTGGCTGTAAATCATATTTTGGTAATTTAACTTCTTTGTTAAGTATTGCACCGACTTCTATAGCTAACCCATAAATTGAACTGCAATCAGATCTATTAGGTGTCAAATCAAGTTCAAGCAAATAGTCGTCTCTTGAAAAAGCTGACTCAACAGACTGCCCAATCTCTACACTTCCTTCTGGAAAGATGAAGATACCTTCTTTTTCGTCTTGTCTCATGACTTTGGTTTCATAATTTAATTCTTCTAAAGAAATCAACATTCCATTAGATGTTTCTCCCCTTAGCTTAGATTTCTTTATTTTCAACCCATTTGGTAGGTGAGCACCAGGCATTGCAACGGGTACAAGTTGCCCTTGTTCAACATTTTCTGCTGCTGTTACTATTTGTAGAATTTCATCACCGACATTAACTTTACATATAAAGAGTCTATCGCTATTTTCATGCTTTTTAACTTCTTCTAGTTTACCTATTACGCAATTATCTAAATTTGTACTTAAATCATAAACATTATCAACTATAACACCTGCATTAGTTAATTTTTCTGCTAACTCGTAAGCATCTATATCTATATCAACATATTTTTTTATCCAAGAATAAGAAACTAACATAATTTCACCCCTAAAACTGATTTATCATTCTGATATCGTTTGTAAAAAGTAGCCTTAAATCATTTATCTTAAGTTTTAGCATTGTCATTCTATCAATACCCATGCCAAATGCAAAGCCAGTTACTAAATCTGGATCATAACCCACTTTCTTCAGAACATTTGGATGAACCATACCTGCCCCTAATACTTCGATCCAGCCAGTGTTTTTACAAACTTTACATCCAGCACCACCACAGAACACACAAGTGATATCTACCTCAGCACTTGGCTCAGTAAATGGGAAATAACTTGGTCTTAACCTTACAGCGGTACTTTCTCCAAACATTTGGTGAAAGAAAAGCTCTAAAGTCCCTTTTAAATCTGATAGAGAGACGCCCTCACCCACAACTAAACCTTCTATTTGATGGAACATTGGGGTATGAGTAGCATCATCATCCCGTCTATAAACTCTTCCTGGACAGACAATTTTTACTGGCTCATTCTTATTTTTATCTTCCATAGTGTGAATTTGCATCGGAGATGTATGTGTCCTCAACACAATATCTTCACTAATATAGAAAGTATCTTGCATATCCCTAGCTGGATGGTCTTTAGGAATATTTAAAGCCTCAAAGTTATAATAATCTGTCTCAATTTCTCTTCCTTCTTTTACTTCAAATCCCATCCCCACGAATATATCAATCATTTGATCATAAATCATGTTTAATGGATGCTGATGACCAATTTGCTTCTGTTCACCTTGAAGAGTAACATCTATCTTCTCAGACTTAATTCTCATCATTTTAGCGAATTCTTTTAGCTCTCTTGATTTTTCATCATACAAGTTTTCAATTTCACTTTGAATTTCATTAGCTAATTGACCTATAATTGGCCTCTCTTTTGGATTTATTTTACCCATTTTTGACAATAGCTTTCTTAGCTCACCTTTTTTACTTAAATACTTAATTCTAACTTCTTCTAAACTATCCAAATCTTGAACTAGCTTCAGTTCGTTGACTGCAAGTTCTTTAATCTGTAGTAACTTATCTTTCATAACGACTCCTCCTATTATTTTAAATAAAAAAACTGCCTTCGTCGCAGGGACGAAAACAGTATCGCGGTACCACCCAGCTTGCCACGTAAATGGCCAACTTCATTAGATAACGGTTTTATCCGTAAATGCCTACTTTGTATTTTCAACATTTATCTCCGAGGTGAATTCATTATACAGTAAACATGAATAAATTCTCAATCTAGATTTACTCTCCCTGTATGCAATTATATAATTACTATTCCTCATCAATGATCAATTTATTGTATTAATATTATCATAGTGTTTTATCTAAGACAAGTAAGTTGATACATTATTATACTCCCTGCAATTGCTACATTTAATGACTCAGCTTTACCAAACATTGGAATCATTAGCTTAAGACTAGAATTGTTTATCCAAAAGTCATTAACTCCTCTTGATTCATTTCCAAGTACTAAAGCCCATTTTTCTCTTTTATTTATACTATTAAGCTTAACTGCTTCCTCATCTAATACGGAAGTATACACTTTTATTTCATTCATTGACAGAATTTCAAAAGCTTCTTCATTTGTTAAATCTTTCTTCAAATTAACATGGAAAACACTACCCATCGTGCTCCTAATCACTTTAGGATTGTATATATCACAACTACCCTTTGTTATTAACACAGTGTCAATTCCAAAAGCATCTGCACTTCTTACTAAAGTGCCCATATTTCCAGGATCTTGTACTTCATTTAAAACTAAAACTCGCTCAATACCATTCTGATTAAAAGGTTCTTGATTAATAATAGCCATAATACCTTGACTGTTTACTGTATCAGTCAACTCTCTAAACCTGGCGTTACTCAAGACCACACTTCTTTCAGAGTCTACAAGATGATTCATCTCACTATTATAAAAATCTTCAGACATAATATATAAACTAATATTTGCTTTACTTTCGACTGCTTGCTTAACTATGTTCAAGCCCTCTATCATATAACTTTTTTCTTGTTTTCTATGCTTAGAAGAACTCATCAGGTTCTGAACTAGTCTATATATTTGGTTATTTTGACTTGTTATCACATTAGCTTCAGTCAATTTGACACCCCTTACCCAACAACTATTTGTTCCTCTGGATACTTTACTATTTGCCTCATAGCTTGTCTTGAAAAAGCAACCGCTAAAGTCATTGGACCAAGTCTTCCTATAAACATAGTAATTATAATCATAACCTTTCCAATTGAACTTAAACTTCCGGTAATCCCAGTACTCAAACCAACAGTACCAAATGCTGAAACAGTTTCAAACAATATATCTATAAATTCCATATTTTCAGTTATAGACAAAATTATTGTTACTAAAACAATCCACATCATTGCTATGAAGACAATTGTAAACGCCTTGCTAATCACTTCTTTAGGAAGCTTTCTTCCATAGATATTGGTATCTTCTTTATTAGTAATAGTTGCAAATACATTAATCAATATAGCTCCAAATGTAGTGGTTTTTACTCCTCCACCAGTTCCTCCTGAAGATGCCCCTACAAACATTAAAGTAATAGTTATAAATAAAGTTGCCGTTGTTAAACTTCCAGTTTCAACCGTATTAAAACCTGCTGTTCGAGGGGTTACTGAAAGAAAGTATGACGCCCAAGCCTTTCCACTTATCGACAGTTCGCCAATAGTATCAGGGTTGCTATATTCTAGAGCAAAAAAAACAATACTTCCAAATACTAAAAGTACTAAAGTTGCTGTTAAAACAATCTTTGTGTGTAACGAAAAATTCTTTTTTCTTCTAGAGTAATATACATCCATCATTACAGAAAAACCAATACCACCTAAAATAATCAGAGTAGTTATAATTAAATTAACTATTGGATCATTTACAAATCTCACCAAACTATCTCCAAATATATCAAATCCTGCATTACAAAAGGCTGATACAGCATGAAAAATACCCATACCTAGAGCGTTAGGCATACCAAAATCAGGTATAAATCTAAAAGTTAATATTAACGCTGCTATGCCCTCGATAATTAAAGTAGTTTTTACAATAAGTAGTACTAATCTTGTAAGTCCCTTTATATTACTAGTATTAAGTGCTTCCTGCATTAGTAGCTTTTCTTTTAAACTAATTCTTTTTCCAATCGCAAGAACTACCATTGTTGCCATTGTCATAATTCCTAATCCACCAAATTGTATAAGTACTAAAATAACGAAATGACCAAAAGTACTGAAGTATTCTTTTGTATTCACTACTATTAAACCCGTTACACAAACTGCTGAAGTTGATGTAAATAAGGCATCCAGAAAAGGAAGTCTACCTTCTTGTGCAGATATAGGCAATGTTAGTAATATTGCTCCCAATAAAATTAATATTGCAAACCCCAGAGCTAGAATTTGTGGTGGTTTCATATTTCTAAAAAGCTTTCTATCTTTCTTCTTTTTATCAATAATAATAGCGTCATCTTGTAGCATACTTACCCAACTCTCAGAATTATTTGTTCTATTATAACATTACTTAATAGGTATTTCTTTATTATTTTGCTAGATTGGAGAACTTAAAAGTTCTTTCTATTTAAATCTTCCCAAATATAAGTATGAACTAAATAGTCAAGACCACCTATTTTATAAGGTTTACTACTTAAATATCTTGCGCCAAGTTTGTAATAGAATTTTTCTGCTTCATTTCCTGCTAAAAAATCTACTACAACACTATGCTTCCCTAGCTTTAAAAATTTATCAAACACTATGCTTAAAAGCCTTTTGCCTATACCTTTATTAGAGTGTTCCTTTAAGACATAAATACCATATATTTCACCAAGATTTTCACCCAGGCTTTTATCTCTACAATCCCCTGCTACAACAAATCCAATAATCTCCTGCTGTACATTTATAGCAACGTACACTAAGTTAGTATTGTTTTTTAATACTCTTAAATTATTATCTATTGATTTATCAACAGATAATCTATCTAAGTAACTTTGATTAACAATGCCCTTATAAGTTGATTTCCATGTTCTTACGTGTACATTAGCTATGCCATTGACATCATTTATATTTGCTTCTCTTATATTAATCATTTTATAAATAAAAAAGGCCCAAAATATTTGGACCTTAGCTGTCTAAAGCTTGTTTAGCTAATGTTGCTAGTTCTGCAAATGCAGCTTTATCATTTACTGCCATTTCAGCAAGCATTTTTCTGTTGACATCTATATTTGCAAGTTTCAGTCCATGCATAAATCTATTGTAAGACATGTCGTTTATTCTTGCTGCTGCATTGATTCTAGTAATCCATAATTTTCTAAAATCTCTTTTCTTACGCTTTCTATCTCTATAAGCGTTAGTTTGTGCTCTAACAACTGCCTGTTTCGCTACTCTAAAATGTCTGCTTCTAGCTCCTCTAAAGCCTTTAGCAGCTTTTAATATCTTTTTTCTTCTTCTTCTTGATGGTACAGTCTTATTTACTTTAGCCATGATAGCTCCCTCCTAATATCCTTTAAAACTCATAAGGCAATAAAACTTTTACTTTTTTCATCCTACTCTCATGAACTAAAGTAGGTTTCCGTAATTGTTTTCTCTGTCTTAAACTTTTACGCATAGCCCTATGATTTGTATATGCTTTATGTCGTTTAACTTTTTTATTAGCGGTCACTTTCATTCTTTTTGCTGCACCGCGATGGGTTTTCATTTTTGGCATGATTTACTCTCCTTTAATAATTGGACTATAAGTTATGCTCATATGGCGCCCTTCCATCTGGACTCCTGAATCTGGCTTACCATATTCAGACAACATTCCGCCCATTTTTTCTAATACTTCTTTTCCAAGTTCACTATGAACTATTTGTCTACCTCTAAATCTAATTGTTATCTTAACTTTGTCTCCGCCTTCAAGAAACTTTTTTGCATGTCTTGCTTTAGTGTTAAGGTCATGTTCCTCAATTGTTGGAGACATCCTTATCTCTTTCAAGTTTACAATATGTTGCTTCTTTCTTGCTTCTCTTTCCCTTTTGCTTTGCTCATACTTATATTTACCATAATTCAATATTTTGCAAACTGGGGGATTAGCCTGTGGAGAAACAAGTGCCAAATCTAATCTTTCTGCTGCTGCTCTATTCAAAGCATCTTCTATTGTTACTATCCCTATTTGTTCACCATCAGAACCTATCAGTCTTACTTTTTTTGCATCTATCTGCTCATTAACAAGCAATTCGCGACTAATAATATACACCTCCTAAAATATTAAAAAACCAGATGGCAAAGCCACCTGGTTAATTACACGTCAAAAATAATTTTGTGTAACCCTACAATTCTCTCATAAGGTGAGAAGCGGTGGCCTCTACTTTTCAAAACTAACATATGAATATTACCATATGCCTTTGCTTCCGTCAAGCTATTTGTTAAACAGAATCCGATTTTGATCCAATCTCTTGATTTATCATATCAATTAGCTCTTCTACTGATTTAGAACCTATGTCTCCTTGAGATCTTAATCTAACTGATACATCTCTATTTTCTTCTTCTTTATCACCTAGAATAAGCATAAATGGAACCTTTGATAATTGAGCTTCTCTAATTTTAAAGCCCACTTTCTCACTTCTTTTATCTAACTCAACTCTTATATTATGATCTTTTAACTTGCTTTCAATATCTCTTGCATAATCAATAGTTCTATCTGTTACTGGGATTATGCTAACTTGAACTGGTGCTAACCAAGTTGGAAATGCTCCTGCATAATGCTCGATCAAAATGCCAATGAATCTTTCAATGCTTCCTAAGGCAGTTCTATGAATCATTACTGGCCTATGCTTTTGTCCATCTTCTCCGATATACTCAAGCTCAAATCTTTCTGGCATTAGCATGTCTAACTGTATAGTTCCACACTGCCAGCTTCTACCTATAGAGTCTTCTAGATGAAAGTCTATTTTAGGACCATAGAAAGCTCCATCTCCTGGATTGACTTTATAGTCAACTTCTAGCTTGTTCAGCACTTTTTCAAGAGTATTTGTTGCATAATCCCATGTCTCATCATTTCCCATTGCATTATCTGGCTTTGTACTAAGCTCTACATGATAGTTAAAACCAAATACTTTATAAACTTTATCTACAAGCTCAATTACTTTTACTAGCTCGTCTTCCATTTGCTCTGGCAACATGTATAAATGGGCATCATCTTGTGTAAAAGCACGAACCCTCATCAAACCATGTAACACTCCAGAAAGCTCATGTCTATGTACAAGTCCTAACTCACCCATTCTCAGTGGTAAGTCTCTATAACTGTGCATACTATTTTTATAAACTTGTATCCCTCCAGGACAGTTCATAGGCTTAACTGCAAATGCTCTCTCATCAATTTCTGTAAAATACATATTTTCTCTATAATGGTCCCAGTGACCACTTTGCTCCCATAAAGCTCTATCAAGCATAATTGGTGTGTTTATCTCTTCATATCCATATTCTTCATGAATTTCTCTCCAGTATTCAAGCAGCTCATTTCTTAATATCATACCTTTACCATGGAAGAAAGGAAATCCTGGAGCAATTTCATTATTAAAACTAAATAGATCGAGTTCTCTACCAAGTTTTCTATGATCTCTTTTTTTAGCCTCTTCAAGTCTGTGTAAGTACTCATCCAACTCACTCTTTTTTGGCCATGATGTTCCATATATTCTCTGAAGCATAGCATTCTCTTCACTACCCCTCCAGTAAGCTCCTGCTATACTCATTAACTTATAAGCTTTTATTAACTTACTATTTGGGATATGTGGTCCAGAACACAAATCAACAAAGTCTTCTTGATTGTAATAACTGATCACTGCATCTTCTGGCAAATCATTAATCAGTTCAACCTTATAAGATTCATTAATATTATCAAAAAAGTCAAGCGCTTCTTCTCTAGGCAACTCGTGCCTTTCAAAAGTTAAACCTTTCTTGATCAGTTTACCCATTTCATCTTCAATCAATTCTAAGTCTTCAGGTGTTAATCTATGCTCCATATCGATGTCATAATAAAATCCATCTTTAATTGGAGGGCCTATTGCTAGCTTTGCATCCGGCCAGATATTCTTGATAGCTTGTGCCATAATATGTGCGCTACTATGTCTAAAAATATCTATCCCTTCATCATCTCTTAATGTGATAATCTCAAATTCAGCATCTTTATCAATTTCATAATACATATCTACTTTTTTACCATCTACTTTTGCTGCAACGGCTGCTCTTCCTAAACCTTTACTAATGTCATTTGCTACATCTAATGGGGTAACTTTACCTTCAAATTCTCTTTTAGATCCATCAGGCAGTGTAATTACTACTTTCTTCATGTTCTTTCCTCCTTATAAATAAAAAAAAGTCGTCTCTATGTAAGAGACGACATCAATCGCGGTTCCACTCTATTTCTAAAACTAATAAATAGTTTTAGCACTCAAAAGCTATAACGTAGCTACCGATTATTCTTAATTACTTATGTGTTCAGAATAACAGTTTGAAGGTGGTTTTCACTTAAATATATTTAATACCTCGCACCAACCGGTATCTCTCTGAAAAACATTATTAGGTTACTGTCCTTCGCATTACTTTTATTACTATCTTTATATATTATATATCTAGAATTCGTACAGGTCAACTTTTTTAATAACTTTACTTCTTTCTTTGCTAACTAAAATTATTGATATAAGAATCACAGTAATCCCTAGCATTTGGGGCAATGATATTGATTCATTTAAGAACAAAAATGCTAGCAAAACTCCTGATAATGGTTCAAACACAGATAAAACTGATGCTGTTGTTGCGCCATCTAGTTTGATTCCATAAACAAACCCTAGTATTCCAATAATCGTACCAACGACTGAGATGCCTAATACTATCAACCATTGATTAGAAGTTAGGCTAAGCCACAATGATACTTTAAACCCAGTTAGAGTATTCAATACAATAGCAGCAAAAGTAGTGATGTACATAGTTGAAACAAAGCTATTTACCTCATTCTTTCTTACATGATTATTGATTGTAAATAGAGAATACATGAACCCTGCGCCAATTGCATATAGCAATCCTTTTAGAGAAATTCCTATACTTGAAGTTCCAATATCAAGAACTAAAACAATACCAATCATGGTCATTATAAGTGCAATCCACTTCTGTTTTGATATACTTTCCTTAAGTAATGCAGCTGATATTAAGTATGTATAAACAGGATGTAAAAAGAACAAAACTGTTGCCAAAGAAACTTTTAATGTTTCAAGTGAAAAGAAAAAGCCAATAGAAGTTAAAGAATACAAGATGCTTCCTTGTATTGCGAAAAATATAAGATCACGTTTGCAAAGCAATATTTTATCTCTATAATAAATTAATGCAATTATCCACATTAATATACTTGCAACTGTAAATCTTAAACTTAATAACTGCAAGGAAGATAAACCTGCTCCATATGCAATTTTTCCCCATAACCCCAAAGTACCAAAGCAAAACGCAGATAATATAAGTGCAAATATGCCAATCTTTTGTTTTTCCATTCTCATTCTCCAATTTAGAGTATAAAAAAAAGCTGCTTAAGCAGCAATTATGGTGAGGACGACGCGACTTGAACGCGTGGCCTCTACCGTGTCAGGGTAGCGCTCTCCCAACTGAGCTACGCCCTCATAATAATGGTGCCGGGGGTCGGACTCGAACCGACACGGATATTACTATCCGAGGGATTTTAAGTCCCTTGCGTCTGCCAATTTCGCCACCCCGGCATATTTTATGTTTTATTATGAAGTTTTAATTTGGAGGCGGCACCCAGATTCGAACTGGGGATAAAGGATTTGCAGTCCTCTGCCTTACCACTTGG
>CAZJHT010000044.1:0-14605 GCA_964546025.1 uncultured Clostridiaceae bacterium | reverse complement strand
CAGTTGTATTGCTAACAAAAAAGTAAATCCTGACTTTACTGGATTTATGGGACTATACCCATCATGTCTGCTCTAAATTGATAATGTGTATAAAAACATTTCTATGGGTTGATTCTGTACTAGTGAACCTATATTGGCTATATGTTTTTGAGTTTATCACGATTAGTGTTTTCCAAGAAAGCAAGTTGATTCTGTACATGTGTCGTCAAATCTCATTTGTATATGCTGATTGATATGTTGCTTCCAAAGTAGACATGCTTACTAATAGTTAGATAGTTTACTTTGGAGGTTTTTATATCTAGAAATGCAATTACAAAAGAAGTGAGATCAATACATAATAAAGAAAAATTCACATAAAGAGTCTGTGCCATGTTTAAGTTAATAGAGTTAAACACTCAAAGATTATTCTATTTGATAAAATAGATTTATACAGACGTGATTCAATGTCCTTTTTCCTGCTAAATCCTCTAGTAAAAGAGGGTGAAAATAGATTTTTAATGCTTTGAAATTAGCGAAGATTATCTTATTGGTTTATTAGTTTATAAAATAATCTTGCTTTAGCTAGTATATATCTTAGGAGAGTTTTATGTTAAGAGCTTTGATGTGATAAGGTTTGAACTGATTGTAAAGTTAAAGTTTGCAGATAAAGAACTGAATGGAAAGGCAGGTGAAATGTATTGAAAAGTATGCCAGTTTTATTTGTTGGACATGGCTCTCCTATGAATGCTATTGAAGATAATGAGTATTCAAAAACCTGGAAAGAATTATCTAAGAGAATAGATAAACCAAAAGCAATACTATCCATTTCAGCTCATTGGTTTACTAATGGAACTAAAATCATGAATAATGAGAGACCAGAAACGATTTATGATATGTATGGTTTTCCTAAAGAACTATATGAAATAACATATAACGTAGAGGGATCTCCACATTTCGCAGAATCTTCTAAAAAATTAATATCTAAAGAAAGTAGATACGACAGCTCGTGGGGGATTGATCACGGTACTTGGTCTGTATTGGTTCATATGTATCCAGAAAGAAATATCCCTGTATTTCAAATGAGCATTGATGCTACTGCTTTACCAAGAGTGCATTATGTAATTGGTCAGGAAATCAAGGCCTTGAGACAAGAGGGAGTTCTAATTTTTGCCACAGGCAATATTGTTCACAACTTAAGGTTAATTGACTGGAACAAAATAGGTGAAGGTTTTGATTGGGCATATGAGTTTGATGACTACGTGCATAGTAATATTAAGAAAGGGAATCATGATGATATTATTGAATATAATAAACGTTGCAGTAAGGAAATAGCAAAATTAGCAGTTCCTACAACAGATCATTATTACCCTCTTTTATATGCGCTTGGAGCATCTGATGAGGATGATAAAATTAGTGTTTATAATAGATCATGTGAGCTGGGATCAATATCTATGACTACATATCTATGGGAATAGCATAAATCAAGTTAATAAGTCTTCTTATAAGATTTATAGGAAATAATATAGATATTCTTTAGAGACACTTACGGTAAGCTCGAATTATGTATTAGAAATCCTTATTTATTGCAAATTCTCATAATTAACCTGCTGATTAGAAGAAAGCGTCAGTTAAATTTTAATAGATTTTAAATTAAGGTGTTTTATAAAGTGTACTCTAAATTATTAAAACACAACAAAAATTAAATCCGACATATTTGTGCACATATAGTCGGATGTGAAAGTTGCTCTTTTGATAGTATTTGGTTAGGGGGTAATTCTATGGATATTTTAACTAACGTTAATAATGCATTGCAGTATATAGAGGACAATATTACAGAAGATATAGATTACAAAGAAGTAGCAAGAATAGCTAATTGTTCTGAGTACTATTTCAAAAGAATGTTTTCATATCTAGCCGGTATTAGTTTATCTGATTATGTTAGAAAAAGGCGATTGACACTTGCTGCCCTTGATTTAAGAGATGGCCAGATTAGAGTAATAGATGTGGCAGTGAAATATGGCTATACTTCAGCAGATTCATTTACTCGTGCTTTTAGCAATATGCATGAAGTTCTTCCTTCTGAATCAAGAAATGCGAACACACAGTTAAAGGCTTTTCCAAGAATGACTTTCCAATTATCTGTTAATGGAGGAATAGAAATGAAGTATCGTATAGTTGAGAAGCCAACATTTAGATTAGTAGGTTTGATGAAGAGAGTTCCCATAATTTTTAATGGGGTAAATCCTGAGATTGTCAAGATGAATAAATTATTAACAGAGGATGTTGTTAGCGAGCTTAAGGCGATTTCAAATATAGATCCACATGGTATTATTAGTGCCTCTACCAATTTTTCTGAAAGTAGAATGGATGAAAAAGGAGAACTTGATCATTATATTGGAGTTGCAACAACAAAAAATGACTATGGAGACTATGATAACCTAGAAGTACCAGCGGGCACTTGGGCAGTGTTTGAGTCAATTGGCCCTTTTCCTGAAACATTACAAAATGTCTGGGGAAGAATTTACTCAGAATGGTTTCCATCATCGGGATACGAGTCAGTTGAAGGTCCTGAGCTCTTATGGAATGAGTGCAAGGATACAAGTCATCAAAAGTACAGAAGCGAAATATGGATACCAGTAAAGAAAAAGGATATTAGTTCTATTTACTGAGCAACGTAGGCACTCTATAAAGGGTGTCTTTTTTAATGACTAAAAAAAGCTGTCGGAATGGTTATGTGTGAAGAAAATATTTACTTTTAGTTTTTTTTAAGGATAATATAATGTATGGAGAACAAAATCGAAAAGAAGCAAAAAAATGGGGCTGGTGTTTTATTAGAGTCAATATTCTCCTTTGAAGAGTCATGTTGTAGGGAAATATAAAAAGTCCACAGTATCTAGTCTAATTATAAAGAATAAATATAACAACGAGGTGAAATATGAAGACTCTGAATGAATTGATAAATGAGTACACAGAACATTTACAACAGGGAGAAATTCAAGTTGCATACAAAGGAATAATGGATTTCTTAGGTGTTTTAAGAGCAGAGTTCATTAATAAATACTCGCATTATGATGTAGGAGGTATCTATCAAGGCTACATGGACATGTCATATTTCTCTATAAGGAATAAATTATTGAAAGAAAAAAGTTTGAAAATTGCTATTGTATATTTACATCAGGTAGGTAGTTTTGAGATATGGTTATCTGCTCAAAATAGAAAGATTGCAAAGGATTATGGAACGTTAATTAGCAATAGTTTTACAGATAGTGATAATCTTTTTCACGATGTAAATAATCCAGATGCTATCCTTGAGTGTATTTTGGTGTTAAAACCAAATTTTGAAAATCAAGCAGCTTTAATCGATACGATCTGCCAAGGTTTTAAAAGTTTCATGACTACTGTGATAGACGAATTATAAGAGGAGCATATAATCTAGCTACTAGTTAGAAGTTTCTTTCTATACAAGCTTGAGACGTGTGTTTAATTTTAATAATACAAAAATTAGGGAAGAGGTAAAAAATGGCTAGAAGACTAAATAAAGAATTATGTGAAAATGCTATTAAAAAAATTGGTGAAAAGAAAGGCGTCTTTAGTGCGGTTCTTAGTGTTGAAAAAGGAGATAAAAGCTTTTCTTGGGTAGGTGCTACTGGCAGCATGAGTGTAGGAGATCAATTTTTTATTGCTAGTGTGACTAAGTTGTATGTGACCACAGTAGTGTTGAGTCTTATCAAAGAAGGAAAATTAAATTTAGAAGACAGAATAGTTGAATATTTGCCTAACTATCTAACTCATGAGATTCATGTTTTTAATGGCAAAGATTACACCAGTGATATCACTGTTAAGCATCTGATATCTAATACATCGGGTATACCAGATTATTTTTTTCATAAACAATCAAATGGAAAAACATTTGCTTCAGACTTGCTTGAAGGAAGAGACATTTCTTGGGAAATTGAAGAAACCATGAACTATGTTAGAGATCTTACTCCTAAGTTTAAACCAGGCAAAAAAAATAAAGCAGCATACTCAGATACAAATTATCAGTTACTAGGTCAAATAATCGAAACAATTACCAATAAGAGTGTAGGTGAGGTTTTTCAAGAGTATATCTTTAGTAAGTTGTGCTTGAAGCAAACTTACATCTATGAAGATGTTACAAGCAAAGAGCCTATACCCTTTTACTATAAAAACAAAGAACTATGGGTACCTAATTATATGGCATCAATACCAGCAGAAGGTGGAATTGTATCTACTGCTGAGGAACTTATGCTCTTTCTAAGAAGTTTTTTCAGTGATGTGTTTTTTAAAAGAGAAGTTATCAATGACTTGAAGAAGTGGAATTTATTAATGCCTCCTCCTAGTCTGTTTTACTATGGAATAGGTTTGGAGAAATTGTTTGTGCCTAGATTTATTTCTCCACTTAAGCCAATAAAAGAAATTCTGGGTTTTTGGGGGCAGACTGGTTCATTCGCTTGGTATAATCCAGATACGGACTTATATTTTACTGGAACTACCAACCAAATAAATGGTGCAGGACACACCGCTGCAATGAAAGCTATCTTAAACATTATAAAAGCTGAACTAAAGTAATAAGTGTACTATATTAAAAACCATTTATATGTGACAAATTGAAAATATTTAAGAGTAATAGTGAAAAACCTTTAATGATGACATTTTTGAGCTTCATATAGGTTTTTTTGTATGCAGTTAATAAGTTGATTGTCAAAAGATTCTTTTACTGTGATAAAATATGAACAAAGTAAGAACTTATAGGTAGCAAGTTGCCTGTATGGAGGACTATACAATGCCAAGGATATTTTAGACAATCATGATAGAAATTAATATGACACTTGGTTTTATTGCAGTAAAAATTAAGCTTGATCACAAAAGTAAGATAGATTAAGAGACAAAAAAGTATTCGTCGCTTAGTAAAGTAGCAAAGAAAAAATATGATCAATGTGAATTATGAGATCATGAAAGTATATAGTTCGTTTCATAATCTGGGTATGGCATGAGTGATAAAAGTTCAAATTCGAAGCTTATTTGGATGAAGATGTATGATGATTATAAGAAAATTGTTTTAGAAATGTTTGAATATGACTGGAATGATATATCAAAAGCAAAAGATTATTGCTAAACATAAGCTTTGTGTGAAATAAATTATCTCAAATATATTGGTAAAAAGGTAGGTGTTTAAAAATGTGTACGATTAAGGTAGTAGTTGTTCAGACTTATAGTAACCCTGGCGATTTGGCTGATAATTTTTCAAGAGCAAAGCATTTTATAGAGCTTGCACATAAAGCTAATGCTGACTTTGTAGTTTTTCCTGAGCTTTATGCATGTGGATATATCCCAAACCCAGATATCTGGAATTATGCAGAAGAAGGTGGAGGTCAAACTTATTTCTTTTTAAAAGAAATGGCTAGAAAATATAAGATAATTATAGGCATGGGATATTTGGCTAAAGATGGTGATGATTTTTGTAATCGATATTTAATTGTCGATCAAAAAGGACAAGTACTATTAAATGCAGATAAAGATAAATCAGAAGCATATATTTTTAAAAGAGGTAGGGGGGTTCACACAGTGGATACCCCTTATGGTAGGTGGGGAATTGGTATTTGTGCAGATAATCATTTCTCATCTTTTATTAAGTATATGCAAGAGAGCAGAATAAATTTAATGATTATGCCACATGCAATGCCAATACCTAAGGTTTCAAATGGATTGATTTCAGAGAAAGATAAGCAAAGAGCTGAAAAGGATATAAAAGAGTTTCCAGGTCTAATAGCAAGATTGCTTGGTGTACCAACAATTTTTGCAAATCTTGTAGGAGAATGCTCTCCTATGATAGGAATTATGGGAAAGATGATGACTCCTGACAAATATATTTTAGGGGGAAACTCTAGGATTGTAGATAAAACAGGAGAAGCTTTAGGATCATCAGAAAACTCAGAAGCTCTAATTATTGCTGATATAGCTATAGACTCAGAGTCAACAGAAAAAGAGGAAATACCAAATTTTGATGGATGGATTCAAGATGGTTCAAAACTATTTAGAAGGCTAGTATTTCCTATAGATCTATTAAGTGGGTTAATCTATTATAGATTAAATAGACGAAGGACTTAGTATTTTAAAGAGTGTTATATTCAAGATTATGCATTTTGTAAGTTTGCCTAGATTATTATTAATAGTAAAAACACTAAATTTTTGCACCAAATTCAGAGCCAAAAGAAAGTTATTCTTTTAATGTGAACTTTATAACTATATAATTAACACGCGCTATAAAAGTGTTAAAACACTGATGCATAGTAGGAAAGCGGTAAGGGAGATGAATGTTATGAGGATTGCTTCATATAATTTATGGAACTCTGATAGAGGAATGCCAGAAAGAGGCCTACATTTAGTAGATACGATTAAAGAGGTAAAACCAGATATTATAGGATTACAGGAAGTGAAAAATAAGGCTCAGTTTAATTATATAGAAGCTGAACTAAACATGCTTCATGGAGTTTTTTTTGAGCATAAAGGGCGTGTTATCGAAGCAGAGCCATGGAAAGAAAACGAAGGTCTAGCTATTTTTAGCAATTATCAAATATTGGACTCTACTTATATGGAGTACGCCATGTTTGCTTTAATTGATTATAGTAGCACTAAGATTCTTGTAGTTAATCTTCATCTGCCATGGGATAGCGTACTTGCAAAAGAAAAATGCATATTAGCTATTAATAGAGAAATTATGAAGTACAAATCAGACTTTAGATTCATACTTGGAGATTTCAATTGTTCTGAAAATTCTAGTGTACATCAGTTTTTAAAAGGAGATAGATCTCTAAATTATGAAGAGGTCTACCATTACTGGACAGATCTAGCAGAAGTAGCAGAAGAGTTTTTGGATGTACCAAAAGAGTCTACTATCAATTTGAAGACTAATCCAAGGTGGGGAAGGCGAGTGTTGGCTGATAAAAGTACAAGGGTAGACTGTATTTTCATGCATGATTGTTTTCCTAATGACTATCCAATTCCAAAAGGATTTCAGTACTTTGGCAAGTGCGTTAATAGCGACACGAATTTATGTCCAAGCGATCACTATGGGGTATGTGTAGATTTGCAAATGCCAAAAAAGAAGTAGCTAATATCCCTAGATGTTAATAGTTTATGAGCTAATTCAATAGAGAAATTTCTAAAAAGGAGTGTTTTATATGCCTAAAGTATTCGGTTATGAACACGTTACATTCCTAGTTGTTTTCATTATTTTTATGAGTTTATCATTATCATGGTCAATTAAAAAGTTTAGAGAAGGCAAAGATATGGCTACTTATTTTAAAATAGGAGGAGCATGTTTATTGTTTGCTATTATATGGAACCGTATAAGCATAGCTATTGGTACAGAAGATGTTATGGCAATTTTGCCAGACTCTTTTTGTGGGTTAAGCAGTCTTGCACTTGCTCTTGGTTTAATTCTATTAAGAAAAGATCATCCTTACTTTCATAGTGTTGCCTATATGGGTCTTATTGGAGGCATAATAACTTTAATATATCCAGACTTTATAAGCCAAAGTGATTCAGTATTCTATCAGATGACTATTTCAGGATTAATCCATCATGCACTTGTTACTTGGCTTGCAATTTCTATGATTGTTCATAGATACATAAACCCATCTTGGTCAATGTGGCATTGGTTCCCAATAGGTTTATCATTTTATATGTCATATGGGCTTTTTTTAGTTACAATACTGAATCTAGAAAATGCTATGCTTATTAATGAGCCAATATTACCTGGCACGCCACTAAATTGGTTTGTAATGGGGATTTTAGTCTTTATAGTTCATGCTCTACTACTGACATTTCTAAAGGGGTTACCAAGAAGAGAAAACGTTAGTAGATAGAACTTAGTTTAATTTATTAGATTAGGAGACTTTAAAGGTAAAAACCAGTTTTTAACTTGACTATGTAAACAGGGTCGCAATAAAAGAATGAAGAGGATAAAAAATGATAACAGTATATGATTTAAGAAACAGACAAGATAGCGAAACATATGAAAAACTGGAAGACTTATTGGGTGAGTCGCTAGAAATAATTAGTTTAGTTGATAATGCAGTAAGTAAGTGCATAGGTTGTTGGAGTTGTTGGCTTAAAACACCAGGTAAGTGTGTTATGAAAGATAATATGAGTAGTAGTTATTCAAACTATGTTAAAAGTAATAAGGTTATTTTACTTATGAGCACCTCACAAGGCTTTTTAAACCATAATGCAAAAGCATTCTTTGATAGAACTATTCCTCATTATCTTCCATATATTGAACTAGTTAACGGAGAGTGCCATCATGAAGCTAGATATGATAGCTATCCGGATTTAGTATTTTATTATGAAGATAACGATTTATCTAATCAAGAAAAAGAGGTTGTTAAGGATTATCTTTATCGTACTGCTTATCATTTTAAATCAAAGCCTTATCTTATTTCAAATGACGAAAAAATGGCAATAGTTGAGCTAACAAAAAGGCATCCCAGCAGGAGAAATATTCCCTTTTCAGTAACTGAGAAAATAGAAAGACTAATTATTTATAATGGATCTCCTAGAAGATCAAAAAGCAATTCAACACTTATCTTAGATGCTGTGCACAAAAAACTTGGTGACAGGGTCTTAATACGAGATTTAAAGGAGAGAGATAAGTGGGATGAGTGGGTAGATAGTTTCACAAGTGAAAGAGACATCTTGTTCTTTATGCCGCTGTATGTACATGCAATGCCTGGGCATGTTATGGAATTTTTAGAGATGCTAGATGAATCAACAGGAAGTATTTCGTTTTTTGTACAGTCAGGATTTCCAGAGAGCAGTCAATCTCATTACTTAGAAGCATATTTTGAGCAATTGTCAGTTAGATTGGGGAGGAACTATTTGGGCACAGCAATTAAAGGCGGTATGGAGAGTTTACGGATGATGCCAGAAAAATCACAAAACAAGAAAATGGAACCTTTAGTGTTTGCTATTGAAAAATTAATTCAAAGTGGTGAGTTTGACATGTCTGATATTGAGAAGTTAGCTGCACCAGTGAGCTTTAATAAGATTACTCAATTTCTTTTTAATGTAATAGGTAACAAGATTATAAATGGTTTTTGGGATCAGCAACTTAAAAATAACGAGGCATACAATATTAGGTTTGAAAGATTTTAAGGTAAGGAAAGGTAGTTTAAAATGAAAATAGTGTTAGTTAATGAGAATGCAGAATACAAAAAGATTGCAATTGAGTTTTTTCAAAAAACATGGGCAAATGAAAAAACAGAAAAAATATATGAAGATTGTATTTTGCACTGTTCAACTGAGGGCATACTTCCAAAGTGGTATTTATTGATCGAAAAAAACAAGGTAATAGGAGGTGCAGGGCTTATTACAAATGATTTTATTAGCAGGATGGATCTCTTCCCATGGATATGTGCTTTATATGTAGAAAGTGCATATAGAGGTAAGTCTTATGGATCATTACTGCTGAAGAAAATAATTGATGATGCTAAAAGGGATAGTTTTAAGAGTGTTTATTTGTGTACAGATCATAAAGGATATTATGAAAAGTATGGTTTTAAGCATATAGGTCAGGGATATCACCCATGGGGTGAAAGTTCAAAGATTTATGAATATATACTCTAGCAAAAAGCCATGGAGGAGGAGTGGAGAATGGGAGAACTTTATATAATTACGGGACCTCCTGGTATTGGTAAAACTACAGTTTCAAGATTATTAGCTGATAGAAAACCAAAATCAGCATTCATTGACGGTGATGATATTTATTATCTTGTACATTCTGGAGTTACAAAACCTTGGAGTTTAGACAATCATCTAGAAGTCTTTTGGGAGAATATTATTAGCCTAATAAATAATTTTACGAAGAAAGGCTATGATACTGTGTTTAATTACATATGTATGCCAGAAGATATAATGAGAATGCAAAATAGACTGGAGAACACACGCATACATGTATGCGTTTTAATTGCTAACCAAGAAGTGTTGATAAATCGTGATCAATTGAGGCAGGTAAAACATCAAATGGGAGAAAGATCTGTATCTTTACTTAATGAATTTATGAATCAAGATTTTGAGAGTAGATTCTACCTAGATTCATCTGATCTTACACCTCAAGAAACAGTAGATATAATTTTGTCTGGTAACAAGTATATACTTAATAATGGAGGCAGCCATGGTATACTTAGTCGGTGAAAAAGTCTTATTGAGGGACATAGTAAAAGAGGATATAGAAGATAGAATCAGATGGGAAACAAAAGAAGTAGAATGGCAAGAATGGGATGCTCCTTGGGAGAATGATCAATGCAGTTTCTGCGAAGAAAAATATAAGCAAAGTTTACTAAAAAAAATAGAAGCAACAGAGCAAGTTGATCATTTTCGATATGGTTTTGAGATTTGTGAAAATAGCAAAGAAAAAAAGCATATTGGTTGGGTAAATGCATACTATATAGACGAAAACTATGCTTATACAAAAGAAAAAAAGAATATAGCAATCGGCATAAACATACCTGAAATTAGTTCTCGTAGAAAGGGCTATGCAACAGAAGCATGGATTTTATTTATAAATTACATACTAGATAATGGAGTTGAAGATATTTATACTCAGACATGGTCAGGAAATTCAAGAGTTATTGGACTTATGGGAAAAATAGGTTTTTTGGAGTGTAGGAGGCTCAAGGGAGTGAGAGAAGTAAGAGGAGAGCGCTTTGATGCACTTACATTCAAACTTGATATAAAAATATTTAGAAATATAGCTGCTAATATAGACTAAATACTTAGTTTAGATAAGATATTGTAGGTAGGTGAGATAAGATGGCTATGTGGAATCCATGGAGAGGGTGCCGCAAATATAGTGAGGGTTGTAAGTTTTGTTACATTCACAAAAGTGATAAAAGAAAAGGCATAAACACAAACAATATTGAGAAAACAGATAATTTTTATGCACCAATTAATAAAGGAGACAACGATAAGTATATAATAGCGCCATACAAAAAAGTGTACCTCTGTTTTTCTTCAGACTTTTTTATAGAGGAGGCTGATAGATGGAGAGAAGAGTGTTGGGAAATGATGAGAGTGAGAAAAGATCTGCACTTTGTTTTTCTTACTAAGAGAATTGAAAGGTTTTATGACTGTGTGCCTTCTGATTGGGGAAAAGGTTATAGTAATGTTACAATTGGATGCACTGTAGAAAATCAAGAACTTGCTAATTACAGACTAAGTATTTTCTCTAAGTTGCCAATAAAGCACAAGAATATCATATGCCAACCGTTAATAGATAAAGTAACTTTGAGTGAATTTCTAGACGATGTAGAAATGGTTATTGTTGGTGGCGAGTCAGACGCAAACGGGAGACCACTAAATTATGATTGGGTATTAAAAATCAGAGAGCAATGCATAGATAAAAAAGTTAACTTTGAGTTTAGACAGAGTGGTACAAATTTTATAAAAGATGACAAGAAATATAAAATCAAGGTAAAAGATCAAGCTAAGCAGGCAAAAAGAGCAAATATCAACTACTGTTATGGTGATAAATCTAAATTGATGTAAGTTAGTTCAGTTAAGGCCTTGACTATATTACTAACTAGTAGTAATATAAGAATATGGAAGAAATAAAAACATATGGTGAATATAATGATTTGAATCTACGAGTATTAATCTCACTTTCGAGATGTTTTCAATCTGTTAGGAAAAGAGAAACAGAAGTTATACGAGAAGGAGGTTTAACTATAGCTCAGTTTGCAGTTTTAGAGATTCTTTATCATAAAGGTGATTTGCGAATTGGAGATATTATTGAGAAGACATTAGCAACTGGAGGAAATATGACAGTTGTTATTAATAACCTGGAGAAAGAAGATTTGGTTAGTAAATATTCTGACCCAGATGATGGACGAGCAAGCTTGATCAGCATTACGGATAAGGGCAAGCGCCTAATTGAAAAGATCTTTCCAAGCCATATTGAAAACATAAGTGAAATTTTTATTGTTCTAAGTAAGGATGAAAAAAGCAAACTTATTGAATTATTAAAAAAAGTTGGTGGTGTAGAAATATAACTACACTTCATTTTTTGAATAAATACTACTAATTAGTAATAAAAGCATAAAAGGAGATTTTAATGATGAATAAAGCAAAAGTAGCAGTGGTATATTATAGTATGGGTGGTACAAATTATCAGTTAGCAAAATGGGCTGAAGAAGGAGCTATTGAAGCAGGAGCAGAAGTTAAGGTTGTTAGAGTTGCGGAGTTAGCACCTCAATCTGTTATAGATAGTAATCCAGCATGGAAAGCTCATGTTGAACAAACAAAAGATGTGCCAGTTGCTTCAGTTGATGATCTAGATTGGGCAGATGCTGTGATTTTTAGCACACCTACAAGATTTGGTGGAGTGGCTTCACAGATGAAGCAGTTTATAGATTTAGCAGGTGGGTTATGGGCTCAGGGTAAAACTGTAAATAAAGTGGTAAGTGCAATGACTTCAGCTCAAAATCCTCATGGAGGACAGGAAGCTACAATACTTTCTTTATATACATCAATGTTTCATTGGGGGGCAATTGTAGTGACTCCAGGATATTCTGATTCAGTTGTTTTTGGCGCTGGTGGAAATCCATATGGAACTTCAGTTAGTGTTGATCAAAATGGTGAAATGGTAGAAGATGTAAAAGACGCAGTTAAGTATCAGGCAAAAAGAGTAGTTGATGTTGCAAATAAAATAATTAGCTAAATAAGACGAAGTCTATGCAACTTGCATAGACTTCATTTTTTTAACTGTTTTTATCTAAAACAGGTAGTTTATAATTAGTCTTTTCAAAGACCTTTTCAAGTAGTATGGATCCTCCGATTATAAAAGGGATAGATGATATCAATCTAACAGCAGAAAACTTAATACCTAGCATACTTGCTTCCATAATAGTCATCGGTATCATAAAGAGGGAAGCTGATGTCACATAAGTAAATATAGAGCTTAACTTCGCACCTTTATGGAATAATGCATTTGCCACAGGGAAAGCAACAAAGGTTCCGCCTACTGTTGTCGATGCAAGAAGAATAGACCATATAAATCTTAGGGGACTACTAGTTTTACCAAAATGTTTTTCAATAGTTTCATTCTTTGCCCATACATCAAAAAGTCCAATTAACACAAATGCTGGAGGCAATATTAATATCATATCTTTTGCAAAGACAAGAAAGTTATTCCATATGCTAATACCAAATTCAAAATTTATCAATAGAGATACTAATGAAAAGCCAATAAACAATCCAAAAATTATGTAATTACTTTTTGCTTTAGTCATTAGAATAGCACCTCCTTATATACAATACCAGAAACAATTGCAATCAACCCCGCTACTGTGAAGCTCATAAGGTTTCTCAAAATAGTAGCCTTTTTGCCTAAATACTGTTTTTCAAGTGGGTAAGTAACAAATCCAACAAGCATTAGTGATGTAACAAAACCAGTAATAACCATATAGGGGACTCCTCTATTTAACAGAATTCTAGCTAGTGGATAAGCAATAAATCCTGGCATCATTGTAATAGCACCAAGTACTAAGCTAGAAACTAGGCCAAGAAATACGTTCTCCTGTCCTAAGTACGTTATAATTAAATCCTCTGAAACAAGTAAAATCAAAGAAATTAACATTAATAATTTTAGATAACTAGGCAAAGTTTTAGAGAACTTCATAAAGCCTTTTTTAAGTCCATTTTTTGTTTTTGTTGGATCAAAAAAAAACGACACAACTAATGCTACAGCAGTAACTATATATAAACTAATCATTTTTTTAGTTCTCTCCTACTTAGAAATTTTATCAAACAACATCATGATTTCATCTACGGATTCTTCTCCCTTGCCACTTAGAAACGCATCTTTAACACATGAATTTATATGCTTCCTTAGTATTAATAAATTAGTTTTTTTCACTAAACTAAGAACTGCAAGTATTTGATTTGAAATATCGACACAGTATCTTTCTTCTTCTATCATTTCTATAACTTTTTCTAATTGACCTTTTGCTGTTTTAGCCAAAAGCAAAGCTTTTTCTTTATCAGATGTATTATTCATAATGGGCCTCCTCGTCACCCCACCCCCTAGGGTGGGGGGGGTCTATGTATAGTATACAGTGCAGTATTATATTTGTCAAATTAATTAATATAAAATTAAATATAGGTGTGACCGGTATGTTTTTAGTTAGCATGTTAAGGACTCTATATTAATGGAAATAGAAAAGCTTGGTTGTAGGAGTTGAAAAACCAAGCTTATAAGGAAGAGTAATTGCATTACCATTAATTAGCTATTTGTCGATTGGGATGAAAGCAGTAGCTTATTTCTTTCAGAATAAGATTTTATTATAGTCCCTATCTCAGAGAATGTCTTTACTGTATTTTTTTCAACACTATCTTAATATATTAACAAAAGCCTTATGTAGCAGTTTGAGTGAGTAATTGCGATTGCTTTTTCGTTATACTTTTAACTTTACATTAAGGTATCAAAGAGTCTTCTAAAAAGAGCTTTTTGATTCTCGCATTTTATCTGCTGGATCAACTTAGCTGTTGTACAACTTTTTTCATGTGTTTTCTTGGGTAATATAGAATTGTTATGTTTTTTTCTTTT
>CAZJHT010000043.1:0-14771 GCA_964546025.1 uncultured Clostridiaceae bacterium | reverse complement strand
CGACTGAATAAGATTATTTGGGAGGGTTTAATTACTCTCCTATTATTTTTTTAAAAAAAATAGGTATAAATACCCTCACATCAAAATAAAACAGCTTAAAACGCAAATTTGATAATATGTTAACAAAGAGAAGCACAAAACACTAAAAATTGGTAAATAATAAAAAATAGGGATGCATTTTATAAATATCTAAGAAATCTATAACCAAGAAGTAAAGTTATGGTGACAGATTAGTCGCATAAAACCAAAGCTTTAGGCACTTATTTTGCATAATTTATGGAAAATGTGGGCAGATAGTCTGTGACTAACAAGACACCTTTTACTATATTCGAAAAATCTAATAAGGAAAAATAAGGAATGAGTTAAGACACATTATTTTCCGGGAAATACTTTAGTAATAGATATAAAAAACAAAAGATGAATAAAATGGGAATTTGTTTTGAATCAACAGTGTAATTGTGTAAAAAATCCTAGGAGATGTTAATATTCTAACAAGCATATAGAAATCTAGTATATTTTTCTACATATCTTTTTAATGAATTGCAGATTTGTATATACTAGGGTCCCATAAAAATCGCTAGCTTCAATAGTTTTAGCAATGAGAAGGCTTAGTTTCTAAAATTAAGCTTAAAAAAATAGTTTAAGTACTAATAATGGCTAAAAAAAAATGTTATAATAAGATAATGAATTTAGAAATCGATAAATAATCGTTGTGTTTATATAAATGTGAAAGGAGGCAGTATAATGGCATATAAAGTAGCTGTGCAAAGTTCAATATGTTACGATTTTTTAGCTTGCATAACTAGGTTTAGCGATAACAAAGGATTTACGCCTGCAGAGAAGCAAAACCATGAGATATCATCTTGGTATGAGGCAAGCATAGAACTAGCACCTCAAAACATTAAAAAACTAATTAACTTGTACTTTAACCCAGATACTGCTTTCGGCAAGATGCTTACTATAATAGTTAAAGATAATAATTTGGATGAGATCCCTCCGTTTATTAAAGCAGTAGAAAGACTGCCATCAGATAAAATGCTAAATCTTTTTTTAGCTTCAAACATAGAGAAAAAAAAGGATTTAGACCAACAACAGATTAAAAAGGTTGTTAATGGAGACGTAAATGCAATAGAGTACATTAATGAGTTCACTAGTTTTTCTGATGAAGATAAGTGGCAAGTACTACAGTTTATAATGAACCCTGATAAGATGAAAGAAGAAATAACTTTATTAATGAAGTGGTTTTATGATAACCTATATAAAGAAATTGAAGATGATATTAAACAAAAGTTAAATCAGTATAGTCAGGATTTAACAGAAAGAATATCAAGGTATGGTGACGAATATATTAAACTTTTACTACCATACGAGATAACACAATCTGAATATAAGATAATGACATTAGCCGTTTCTTATCATATAGAGAAGTCTAGGGTATTAAATATTGCAGAAGGTATATTTATCTATGGCTACAGGTTTTTTGATAGTATAGAGGGAGAACATTCAATATTATCTGGTAAACAACTATTTAAAGCACTTGCTGATGAGACGAGACTTAATATTATTAGGTTACTATCAAAAAGACCTTGGTATGGACATGAGATTGCAGAAAGACTTAACATATCTAATTCTACTGTTACTCATCACATGGCAACTTTGATTCTTAATAACATAGTGAGTTCTTACAGACAAGAGTATAGGATTTATTTCGAGCTAAATGGCGAAAAGCTCAAAGAAATTGTAAATAGTGCATTGGAAAGCATTATTGAATAAGCATTATAACTAGCTTTATAAAGACACTTTCTCACAAAAAATGTTAAGCTAGTTATATAAGACCCTCCTATTAGTGGAGGGTTTTTGTGTAGAGAAGGAGAGTTACTATGCAATATATAAATGCTAAACAGATATTATCTGGGTTTAATACAAATGATTTCTGGTTTGGAATTAATTACAACATGAACATTTATAAGGGATGCTCGCATGGTTGCATTTATTGTGATAGTAGGAGTGATTGTTATGGAATTGATAATTTTGACGAGATTAGAATTAAAAAAGAGGCACTTAATATAATTCAACGAGAGCTAAGTTCAAAGAGAACAAAAGGAGTAGTAGGGACAGGTGCAATGAGCGATCCATATAACCCCATAGAGGCAGAAGTTAAGCTGACCAGAGGGGCACTTAATCTAATAAACAAATATGGCTTTGGTATTAGTATTGCTACAAAAAGCTCTCTAGTAGTTAGAGATACTGATATACTTCTAGAAATATCAAAGCATTCTCCAGTACTGGTATTAATGACAATTACAACAGTAGATGATAATGTCTCAAGAGTTATTGAACCAAATGTGAACTTATCATCTGAAAGATTTGCTTCACTAAAATACATTAGTAACCATGGAATTAAAACAGGAATACTTTTAATGCCGACTTTACCTTTCATCACTGATAGTGAAAGGAACATTGACGAAATAGTGGATAGGGCAAGTAAATCCGGAGTAAGTTACATTTATCCAAGCTTTGGGGTCACTTTAAGACAGAATCAACGCACACACTTTCTTAATAAGTTGGAAGATATTGATTCTGGTCTAAAGAAAAAATATATTGATACCTTTGGTAATAGTTATATGTGTAACACACAAAATGACAGACTGCCAAATAGGTTTAGGCAAAAGTGCGAAGAAGTAGGTATTAAATATAAAATGGCGGAAATTATATCAGACTATAAAATTGATTATCAGAAAAAGCAACTTAGCATATTTGGGAGTGATTTACTTGAGTAAAATCAAAGTATTAGAGAAAGTAGTGAAGAGTTTTAGTAACAGTAATATAAAGTTTATTGTTGGAGGTTCGCTATTGCTCTACTTCTATCAATTAGATGATAGATTTAATGATATTGACTTGATTATAGGCCCAGAAGATTACTTAAAAGCTTATGATATATTAAAGCAAATGGGAATAGAGCAAGAGATCAGTTCATCAAGCATGTACTGTACAGAAAAGATTGCAAGATTTATTGTAGATAATGTAGGAATAGACATTATGTTAAACTTCTGTGTATCATCAAAATCAGAAAGATGTATCATTGAGTATGAAGAACCTTGCGATTATATATATACTCGCAATCTAAAAATACCCCTAGGAAGTTTAGCCAGTTGGTCCAAAGCATATAGGTTGACTCCATGCGGAATAGACAAGGCTAAGAAGATAGATAAATATTTAGATAAGAGCTCTCAGGAGTAAAATTAGAGAGCTCTTATAACTAAAATAATCTATATACATATCCACATAATATAGCGCCAATCATACTAATACTTATATATATGATAAACACCTTCTTTTTTACGATAGAAAAAACTGCTATCATGGCCGGAATAGAGGTAGCCGCACCTCCAATTAAGAATGAAAGTGCAGTGCCTTTATCCATCCCTAAATCTATTAGGCCTCTAACAACGGGCATAGCTGATATGCTACTTGCATAAGCAGGTACCCCTATAAATGCTGCTAGTATTGGACCCGCTTTATTGGAGTTTCCTAATATGTTGCCCACAACATCAATAGGTACATATAAAATTATAATTGCCTCTACAACGAAAGCTATTATAATGTACTTTCCTACAAAGATAGCCATATCTTTTAAGTTAAGCAAAAACTGCAACATTCTAACAATCATGACATCAGTTTTACTAAGATCATTTTCTAAATCATTTATATCAGTGCTAAAGCTATTATCTACAATTTTCAATATTTTGTTACCTAAAAACCCTGATTTTGTTAAATGCAGTGTAATATATCCTGCAATCAAACCAATTGCAATTGTAGCAATTAATCTTGCTATAGCCATCTCACTGCCAAGAATGCTATATGTAAGTACAAATGATTCTGGGCTCATAAGCGGCGAAGCAATCCAAAAAGCCATAATTGGAGCCAAAGGTATGCCTGATGATAGCATAGCTGAAATAGCTGGTATAACACCACATGAACATAGTGGGCTAAAAGCTCCAGTAGTAGTGGCTATTGGTATGGATGCCATTTCCTTTCCATGAAAAGCTTTTTTTAAGTATGACTCAAACTTAAAAGTCTTTATTAATGAGGCTACAGCAATACTTATAAAGAAAAAAGGTAAGATGCTTATAGTTGCGTGTAATGTGAATTCTCCGATGAATTTTATTGTACCCATTTCTTACTCCAAAATTTTATTGCAGCAGTTTTTGCTACTACTATGAGTTTTCTTGCTTTTTTTGTTTTCACTTTGACAACAGTTATTGAGACTATTATTACTACAACAACCAGGGGTAATCCCTCGAGCAATAAGAAAGAGCTCTTTGAAAGATTTTGTTTTTTTCATAGTTTTATCCTCCATAGTTTAACAACATTCTGGATTAGCTTTCTCAAAAGCTTTTATTAATAGTGATGTGCATTCTAAGACTTCTACAACTCTACCAGAAGGTAAAAAAGAAATAATGTCTTGATAGTACTTATTAATTGATTTTATTAGTTTGCTAGCAGCTTGTGTTCCTTTGATACTTAAATATATGTTAACTACCCTTTTGTCATCAGCGGATCTTTCTCTAGATAAATATTTGTCTCTTACTAACTTGTCTACTACGCGAGTCATTGTGCTAATTTTCACATTGAGTTTATCACTCAGTTCTGACATTTGTAGTGATCCTTTGTTATAAAGCTCAATTAAGACATAAGCTTGTGTCGTAGTAAACCCATAAGGCTTAATTTGATCTCTTTCAAAAAGGTGAACTAATCTGACTAAGTTATGCACAGTATCTCCAAGTTCTATTAAGCAACAATCATCATCAGTTGTGTATTCGTTTTCTAATTGTTCTGTCATATTATCTCCTTTATTTGTATGATACAAGTAATTAATATATTTGTATCATACAAATAATATTTTGTCAATAAAATTTTCTCAAAAAAATACTTTACTTGTCGTAGTAATTGGTGTATAGTGTTATTACTACGACAGGTATAGTACGACAGACAAAGTAATTACATGAGGGTGATGATATGATTAGTAGTGATGTAATTAGAGGATATAACGACACAATTATTCTGTATCTACTCTGGGATGAACCATCTTATGGTTACGAAATTTCTAAAAGAATTAGAGAAATATCTGATGATAAATACGTAATCAAAGAGACGACACTTTACTCTGCCTTTAATAGGCTTCAAAAGAATGGTTATGTAGAATCCTTCTCGGGCGATGAAACTCAGGGAAGGCCCAGAACTTATTATAGAATAACTAAATCAGGCAAAGATTACTACATCGAAAAGTGTAAAGAATGGGAAATTACTAAAATAGTAATAGATGAGTTTATAAAGGATTTTGAAAAGGGAGAGTAAAATGGAGACAATTAAGAATTATTTAGACAATGTTTTTAAAGCATTACCAAGAACAAAAGAACTACTGCAAGTGAAAAGGGACCTGCTAGTAAGCATGGAAGAAAAGTATTATGACTTTAAAGAAGATGGGCTTTCTGAAAATGAAGCTGTAGGAAGAGTTATCGCTGAGTTTGGAGATATAGATGAATTAATTGAAGAACTCGGTGTAAGCATGAATGATAATAAAAATAAGAAACCATCAATGCCAGAGCTTACTGAGGCTCAAGCAGAGGAATACTTAGAAGTGAAAAGAGGCAGTGGACTTAAAGTAGCTATTGGAGTTTTTTTAATCATTATGGGTGTTAATGCGATGACCTTATTTGGTGCTGTATCTGAAATTAAAATTTTAGGTTTTACATTTGGCTCTCCCGAAGCATTGGGTGCGATCCCTTTATTTTTATCTGTAGCAGTTGCTGTAGCACTATTTATATTCTCAGGTCAAGAAACTAGAAAATTTGATTATTTAGAACAAGGTTTTTACATTAGAGACTCAGTAAGGGCTGTATTTAGAATAAGAGAAGAGAAATTTATGAGAACACACACACTGGCTATAACCATAGGTGTGGTTCTATGCATATTGTCTCCATTAGTTATTATGATACCGAACCTTTTAAGTGAATCATTTCAGATAGTTAATGTTCTTAATTTGCCTGGAATATCACTAAACTCTTCAGCATCAGGGATTAGCATCATGTTAAGCATGGTAGCAGTAGCAGTATTTTTATTCATTTACTATGGGTCAATAAAAACAGGATATGACCTTGTTTTGCAACAAGAAGACTACTCATATGTAAGTAATAAAGAAACAAGTAGATTTGTCAATGTATTCGAATCTATAATATGGCCACTAGCCATTATTATATTTTTACTCCTTGGGTTTTTAAGAAATCTTTGGCACATTGCCTGGATTGTATTCCCTATTGCCGGACTACTATCAAGCATGGTTACTAATTTATATAGCTCTCTTAAAGAGTAAAATGAAAAGCATCCTTGGGGGTGTTTTTTTTCTTACTAATTTTTAACACATAGTTAACTTACAAAGTATATAATATTCAAAATGGGGGGATTGAAGATGTTTAGACTTAATATTAATAACTTGCAAGCAAGTGATTATAAGAGGAAGACAGTAAGAGAAGCTTGTAGAGGTATTATTATAGATAAAGATAAGATACTTATGGTAAAAACGAGTAAAGGAGATTATAAGTTTCCTGGTGGCGGGATTGAAGAGGGAGAATCTCTTTATGAAGCTCTTGCTAGAGAAATAAGCGAGGAGACAGGGTATATTATTAGCAATAATGCCTCATTAGCTGGTAAAGCAATTGAAAGAAGGCAAGATTCTGTAAGAGATGATGGCATATTTGAAATGATATCGTATTACTATTTTTGTGATGTATGCAGCAATAGAAGTATGCAAAAGCTAGATGATTATGAGCTTAAACAAGATTTTAAACCTATCTGGGTAAATATAGAATATGCATATAGAGAAAATCTACAAGTACTTAATAACAGTATAGATAAGAATGATTGGGTCGAAAGAGAAACATTAGTTTTAAAAGAACTAGTAGAATTGCTTTAGATAGAATTTTTACCCCAGGGTATGTCAGTAAATCAAGATTCTTGCTAGATGCTAAGCTAAAGAGAGATTTCGATTGCACAAAAAACTATTTAAGACTAAAATGGTTTTGGCAGTAAAAGCTTGATATGGGTAAGGAGGATAAAGAATTGAACAGAGAATTGATGGATAGATATATTTCAAATAATGGAAAGTTTTCTAAAGGAACAGTTGAATATAGTAGGGCATTCTTATTGAATCTTATACTACCTACAATTCTAGTTCTAGCGGTATACTTTACTATAATAAACTTCATAATATTAAATAATAGCATGGCAGGATTGATTACTTTACTTACATTTCTTGTGACAGCACCTGCATTTGTAGAGTTTAAAAAGCTCAGTGATTTGGTTAAATCATGTCAGAAAACTATTATAATAGTCTATCTCACAATACTGAGTTTAGTGTTTTCTGTAAACTTTCAAAATAACACTTTAATGTGGACAGGGGTTATCCCAGTTATGGCATTTGCATTACTAAATAAGAAAAAAGCTTCATTAGTTACACTGATGTTTTACTTAAGCTTGGGCTTGTCTTATGGTTATCTTAACACTAAAAATGAATTTGCTAGCATAACAAACGATAGTTTTATTAACTTTTTATTTGCTTCTTTATCATTAGTTGTATTAAGCTATTACTATAAATATAGTCAAGAAAAGCTATATGATGTACTAAGAGTTAATCAAAAAGAACTGAAGATTCTAGCTGAGATTGACAAGTTGACAGGGCTATATAACAGATCAAAAATTGATGAGATTGTATCTTCAGAATTGGCAAAAGTCAAGGATTCAAAGTATGATTTAGCTTTAATAATTGCAGATATAGATGATTTTAAAGAAATTAATGACAAGTATGGACACCTTGTTGGAGATGAAGTAATAAAAGAAGTAGCTAAGGTCATAAAGAAATCTTGTAAAAATGACTGTGTGGCGAGTCGGTGGGGTGGAGAAGAGTTCTTGATGATTATGCCTGACTTTGATAGTGATAAAGCATATTCTTTTGCTGAGATATTAAGACAAGAGATTAAAAACTTAGAGTTTAATATAGAAGAAAAATTAACTTTTAGTTTAGGAGTAACTGAGTACAAACCAGGAGATTCTGCTATCAGTATGTTTAAAAGAGTTGATGATGCTTTATATTCAGGTAAAGACATGGGAAAAGATACAACAAGAGTAGCCAATTAATAGGATAAATCCAAGATAGGCTACTCTTCTAGTTTAAATTTTTTTTGAACACAGATAAGATATTTTACATTTTTCACATTGAGGACTCTTAAGGCATGCTTCTTTTGCATGTGTTACTAATAGTCCATGGAACTCATTATAAACACTCAGTAGGTTTGAAGAATTCTTTAGACCAGACTCTATCATGATTCTAAAATCATCGTACTTTTTTGGCACAGAAAAACCAACTCTAGAAAAGATTCTTCTTGTATATGAGTCAATAACGAAAATAGGCATATTAAGAGCATATAGTAAAATAGAATCAGCAGTCTCATGTCCGATGCCTTTAATGTCTAAAAGTTGATTCCTGACTACTTCTTGGTCTTCTTTTTTAACATTTTCAATATTGTAACCATATTCTATAAACCAATTATTGAGCCTTTTTATTCTATTAGCTTTTTGGTTGTAAAAACCACTAGGCCTTATTAACTCTCTAAGCTCCTCTAAAGTTATTTGATCAATAAACTTAGGGTTAATATTTTTGCCTAAGTTATTCAAGGCTTTTTCAGCATTTAGCCAGTTAGTATTTTGACCTAAGATTGCGCCTATCATTACTTCGTAGGGGCTTTCTGCTGGCCACCAATCTTGAGCACTATAAACTTCTAGAAGTGCTTCAAAAAGTTGCTTTATAGTAATTTTCATAATATCACCCAAATCATCTTATCATAGTTAATCGACATGAGAAAGATTTAAGTAAGTATAAAAAATAAAGCCCAGCTAAAAAAGCTAGGCCTTATTCTAATTAATGTCTTTAATGCTTAACACAAGAGGTAATATTAATAGTACTGTTAATATACCCATAAGAACTTTATTCAATCGGATACTATGCTTTTCGATTTCACTGCCTTCAACATGCTTTCTACCTATTAAATCAAAAACAATACCTATAATCATACCAAACCCAGTAAACAGTATAATCATAATAGCACTAGTAAAATATTGCCACCCTGCAATATCTTGAGTTAGGTATACGCCTGCTAGGAAGCTTCCAAACAAAAGGGCATAGTTCCCGTAAAAGAATGTGTTCTTAGCACCTAAAAATCCTACAAATGCATAAAGGAGATTAATCATAGCAATTATGAGGAGGATAACAAACATAGTGCTATTAAATATATTCTTTCCTTCAAGTAAACTAATAATGAAAATAGCTAAAAACATAAATACTGCATTAATTATAGTCGTAACAAATGAAGCAAATAACCACATAGGACTTTTCTTTCTTGGGAGAGTTATCATAGAAAAACCTACTTTCGATAGTATTGATACTTATAATTAGTATATCATTTACTAAAGATACTGGTAAGTGCTTTAATGAACTAATAACATAAACTTTGTTGCGTTCATTATGTTACCGGTATTAAACTATACTACCTTTGCATTCATGTCAATTTGTTTAAAGCAAAATGCTTTTGGAGAGAAACAAATTATAGCAATCCGATTGGCAGCGATAGCTTTATCTAAGTAATCACAGATTTTGTAAGCCTCATTCATAGTTTGCAAAAAAGAATTTTTAGATATATTAAAGATATTAGAAATACGTTGAAAAGTCAAGGAAAATAAGGAATAATTTAAATAAAGTGCAGAAAAAAATATATTTAGCAAAGAAACAGAGAAGAAAAAAGTGTTTCATATGAACATTTGATTAAAAAGATATTTAAATAAGCACACTTTATATGTACAATAGAAAAAGATGAAATAGTAAGAGGGATTTTAATGAGAAAGTTTACTACAATATTGTTTTTTGTTTTACTAATTTTTACAGTGTTTAATCTAGGGTTGGCAGAAGAGGACTACCTAGATGATTATTTAATGAGCAGAAATTTTAATAATAGCATATTTGTTTTAATAAACGATGAGTTGATAAGTTTTGATGATGTTTTGCCAGAAGTATCATCTGGTATTACTTATGTACCAATAAGAAGGTTTGCTGAGTCTATGGGGGCAATCGTAAGCTGGAATGGCGAACTGAATCAGGTAAGAATAGATAAAAATGGTAAGTCTGTGGTTTTGGATAATAGTAGTGATATTCTTTTCACTAGTGATGATCAAAAAGTAGAAATGTCTTTTATGAGAAAAGGCAATAGTATTCTTGCTCCCTATAGATTTATTGGTGAGTATTTTGGATATACAGTATCATACTTTTCTGAAGGACCTATTGCCAGAGTAAAAGATGGTAGTGCAGAGATTCCTGACTCTAGTATTGCAGAAGAGTTTAGAGAAGAAATTTTGAAACAGAAGAGAGAGCAATTACTTAGCTCTAGTGCAAATGCAAGAGTTACGTATTTAACTTTTGATGATGGCCCAAATAGCCATACAATTACTATATTAGATTTGCTTAAAAAATATGATATGAAGGCAACTTTTTTTATGTTAAACAACAATATCAGAGCATATCCTAATACAGTACGAAGAATGATCAATGAAGGGCATGCAGTTGGGTTGCATGGGGTTACTCATGATGTAAACAAGGTATATAAAAGTGCCACTTCTGTACTGGAAGAGATGAACACAACAAATAACACGTTATATAAAGCAGTAGGGCAAAGATCAAAGTTAATACGCGTGCCTTATGGAAGTCATCCACATTTAACAAGAGAGCAGTATAACCATTTGGTAAATGCAGGATACAAAATGTGGGATTGGAGCATAGACAGTGGAGATTCTAGGGCTGGAGCAAGTTCTACAAGAGTAAGAAATCATATGATTAACTCACTTTCAAATGTAACTAATAATTCATCAGTTGTTGTAATGCATGATAAAAAGCTCACTTTAGATGCATTAGAAGATATTTTCATTTGGATGAAGCTAAACGGCATAACATCTAAAGCAATTACAGAAGATATGACTCCTCATAACTGGAAATAGCTTATATTAACACCAAGGCAAATGGGTCTTGGTGTTAACTTTTAATAATTATTTCTATTATAGAAGTTTATAAATCTCTTATAATTAGGTATAATGTTAATATACTAAAATTTTGGAGGTGCAGTAATTGGAAAAAGCAAAAAGATTAACAAGAAGTGAAGTTCCAGTAGAAATGACATGGGATCTAACTTCATTATTTGAGAGTAGAGAGAAATGGCAAGAAGAGCTAAAGCAAGTAGTTCCTGCAATAGAGAAGATTAAATCATATAAGGGTAAAGCATGTGAAAGTGGTAAGACTCTTTTAGAATTATTGACAATGCTTGAAGAGCTAAGCATAAAAATGATTCAAATAGGTACATATGCAAGACTTAAACAAGCAGGGGATGGAACAGATAGCCAAAACCAAGAAGACGTGATGGCATTTGGACAGTTAAGTGCAAAGTTTGCAGCTGGCACATCGTTTGTGGAAAGTGAAATTATAGCTCTTAGTGACGAAAACTTTGAGGAGCTTTTTGAAGAAGAAGGACTAAAAGTATTTAAAAGATACCTAAAGGAAATTCATAGCAAAAAGGAACACAGTTTGAACCCAGAAGCAGAGGAAGCATTTGCAGCGATGAGTGAACTATATAACGCTCCATATAGCATTTATCAGACTTCAAAAGCAGCAGACATGATATTTGAGTCTTTTGAAGATGAAAAAGGAAACGAGCTACCAAACTCTTTTGCTTTGTTTGAAGGTAAGCACGAGTCTGATTCAAATACTACAATTAGAAGAAATGCTTATAAGTCCTTTGTGAAGACTTTAGAAAGGTATAAGAATACATACGCAGCTGTATATGGTACAGAAGTTAGAAAGCAAGTAGCAGAAGCAAAGCTTCGTGGATATGAATCTGTAACTCATATGTTGCTTGACCCTCAGGATGTTTCTGTAGAAATGTATGAAAATCAGTTAGATATAATTTTTAATGAACTAGCTCCTCATATGAGAAAGTTAGCTAAAATAAAAAAAGAGCAACTAGGTTTAGACAAGATGTATTTTTGCGACCTTAAAGCTCCACTACCATCAAGTTATAATAAGCCTGCTACAATTGAGGGTATTAAAGATACTATAATTAATGCTCTAGGAGTACTAGGTGATGATTATAAAGAAATGGTAAGAAGGGCATTTGATGAGAGATGGATTGATTTAGCTGATAATGTTGGAAAATCAACAGGCGCTTTTTGTTCTTCACCATATGGGAATCATCCATATATTTTAATCACATACACAGGAAATATGAGGTCTGCTTTCTTGCTAGCACATGAGCTTGGGCACGCAGGGCATTTCTATAATGCTAATAGGGAGCAAAGAGTATTTGATGTTAGACCATCAAGATACTTTATTGAAGCTCCATCAACAATGAATGAAATGCTATTAGCACAGTATTTATTGTCAGAAAGTGATGATAAAGCATTAAAGCAGTTTGTTATCATAAATCTTCTTGGCACATATTATCATAACTTTGTGACTCATTTGTTAGAAGGCGAGTTCCAAA
Source organism: uncultured Clostridiaceae bacterium (assembly GCA_964546025.1). Classification (GTDB taxonomy): domain Bacteria; phylum Bacillota; class UBA994; order PWPR01; family PWPR01; genus PWPR01. The sequence continues at coordinate 2,139 of CAZJHT010000043.1, read as the reverse complement.
GAAGAGTGTATAAAGCAGCCGAAGAAGGAAAAGCATTAACAGCAAAAATGCTATGCTCTACAAAGTTAGCAATTATAAAAGAATTCTGGGGAGATGCAGTTGAAATTGATGATGCTGCTGGAATGACCTGGATGAGGCAACCTCATTATTACATGGGGCTATATCCTTATACATATTCAGCTGGTTTGACAGTATCAACAGCGGTTTCTCAGCTAATTGCTGATGAGGGACAGTCTGTGGTTGATAAGTGGTTGGAAGTATTAAAGTCTGGTGGAACACTTAAGCCATTAGATTTAATTAAACTATCTGGTATTGATATGTCTAATCCTCAACCTATAAAAGATGCAGTTGCTCATGTTGGTAGCTTAATTAATGAGCTAGGAGTATTGTATAAAGAACTATAAAAATTTTAGGCAGTAGTTTTCACTATAGAAAACTACTGCCTTTTTTAACTTTTCTCTTAAATATCGGTATGCAAAATATAAGGCAATTATTAGTAATGAATAATCGATAAATTTGGGTAAGCTTACAAGTTGTAACAAGCCAACTATTATAAGTGATCCAGCATTATACTTCTGTAATTCACACTATGTATAGTAACTAGTTGTCACTCCTTAATCATAAAACTCTCTTTTAATATTGTGAATTTGAAAATCTTGCATTTTTTTATGAATATACTCCATATGTGAGTCAAGTTTTGAAACAGTTAGGGCAGCTTTCTTTAGTTCGTCTGTTAATATTTTTGGGGGATCTTCGATTCTGTGCTTATAATATATTTTGTGTTCAAGGCTTGCCCAAAAGTCCATAGCAATAGTTCTAATCTGAACTTCTACAGGCACATGAATTTTTCTATCAGATAAAAACACTGGAATTTTGAGTACCATATGTAAGCTTTGATAGCCATTTGGCTTATGTTCAACAATATAGTCTTTATACTCATCTACTTCAATATCTGGCTGTGACAATAACATCTGTGCTACCCTATAGATATCTGACTTAAAAGAACATACTATTCTAACACCAGCAATATCCTTTACATGACTTCTTATAGAATATATGCTTATAGGCTGTTTTTTTCGCTCAAGTTTATCAATTATACTGCTTGGTCTTTTTAACCTGCTCTTTACATATTCAATTGGATTATATGAATGAATATGACTAAACTCTTTTTGTAAAATTGTTATTTTAGTCATTATTTCATCTAATCCAAATTCATAAGATAAAAGTAATCTTTCAAATTCATCTTGAGATATGCCTTCTATTGCATAATCAAACTCACTAAACATTTAAAATCTCCTTTTAATCATGTCAAAAAACTGAACGAGAGCACTAGATGGTGCTGCAGCATAAGAATGGCTAGCTGCAGTTAATACTTCTTTGACATAAGAACTTTCACTTTCTAGTATTAATTTAGTTTTAGTCAGCTGTTGCAGTGCACGTTTACTAGCATCAATTTCTATTGGGATGTTAATTAATTGATATAAAAAAGCTATCCCTAATAGAGCAAATCCAATTAAAAACATCTGTTGATATCTTTGAAACATTATTCCAGTCAATAAGAATAACCACGACATAGAAGCTCCGAAATTAGCTGCAGGATAAATAAAGATAGCTATTTGCATGAGAATATAGTTATCCCTATATTGCAGAGCATGAGAGACTTCATGAGCTGCAATACTTAGTGCAGATATAGACTTGCCTGAAAATGTTTCACTTCTTAAAACAATAGCTCTCTTTTTTGGATCAAAGTGGTCTGGAAGATTATCCTCTCCTTTAATAACTTTAATACCATATAAATTATTAGAATTTAACAAGGCTACAGCTACTTGCTCACCAGTTAAACTATTAGAGTTTTCTCTATTGTTATTTACTTCGAAATTTCTTCTTATCTTTGATCTTACAATAAATGAGATTGTAAGAAGTGTGCTGAAAAGAATGAAAATAGCTAAAAATGAGTCAAAATACATAGTGATCTCCCATTAGTTTTTTAGGCTCATTCAAATAGAAAGCTATTAGTAAAACCTACCTTAATCATATCACAAAAAATGTATTTCTAGTTTGATATATTTACTTTAAAATGTAAAAATACCTTGGTATATACCAAGGTATCGACTCTTAGCTAAGTGGGGTGACAGTATA
>CAZJHT010000042.1:0-15145 GCA_964546025.1 uncultured Clostridiaceae bacterium | reverse complement strand
TGGTATAATCAAAAACACACATTAGAAGCGACAGAAGCTCCTGCTTAGGAGCTTCTTTTTATATCTATTATATTACTTTCAATTAGTATTTCTGGTAATGATCGAACAAACATTTTTCCATAACTCTTTGAAATTATGCGTTTATCTGCAACAATAACAATACCAGTATCACTTTTTGTTCTAATTAATCTGCCAAATCCTTGTTTGAACTGTAAAACTGCCTGTGGTAACATATAGTCCCTAAAGCCATTTCCGCCTCTTTCACTTATCTTTTGCATCCTTGCTTCGACTAATGGGTCGTTTGGCACAGGAAAAGGCAACTTAGCAAGTAAAACACATCGCAAATTATCACCCACTACATCAACACCCTCCCAAAAAGAAGATGTTCCTAATAGAATAGCATTTCCATGACTTGCAAATTCTTTTAGCAATATATTTCTAGACATATCTCCTTGTTTATATATTTCCGTATCTATCTCTCCTATTATTTCATCATAAACACTATTTAGCATTTTATAAGAAGTAAACAAAACAAACATTCCTCCTGATATCTCCTTAAATGCTTCTTTAATCATCCTAACCAAAACTTTCTCGTATTCAGTTTCTTTTTTATAATTAGGCTCTATAGCATAAGTAGGAACGATTAGCTTTGCCTGTTTACTATATTCAAATGGTGAACTAATGATGCTAGCCCTATAATTATCAATTCCCAGTCTATTTGCAAAAAACGTCATGTCTGGTACTGCAAGAGTTGCAGATGTCAAAACTGTAGGAACTTCTTTTGAATAAATTGCTGACCTCATCATCTCATCAATTTCAAGAGGGGCAGCATATACATTCACTTCAAACGATTTTTCAATCCAGTAAGTATATGCTGGGTCATTTGCATCTAATACAAACTCAATACTCTCTATTAAGTTGGTAATGTTTTGCTTTATTTTCTTAAGCTCTACCTTACATATTGGATCAATATTAATAGTATCCATAGCAGCTTCTACAGCAGTATCTAAATCATATAATGGCTGCTTAACTTGATTCATAAACTCATCAGACTCACTAAACTTATATATATCATCTTCTTCGACTTTCAGTTCAAATTGCTTAAAGAAATTATCATTTGCTGAAAAATAGCTCTGAATAAGATTAGTTATTGAACTGAGTTCATAGCCAGCTTGACTAAAGGCATCCCTTACCATCACACGTTTAAGGATACTTCTTAACCAAGCAGCTGGCTGTATCAAATTGCTTTTATTCAGCACAACAGAAAAGGTACTAGTTGCTGCGCTTTCTAAGTGGTGAGCCTCATCAAAAATGACATAATCATATTTTGGTAAAATTCCACCCTCTGCTTCTTCTGCATTCCCTCGCAACATTAAATCTGTTAAGAAAAGTGCATGATTACTAATGATAAAATCAGCATCTTCAAGTTCTCTTCTAGCTTGTTTAAATCCACAGCTTGATATATATGGACATGATTCGTCTAGGCATGTTTCATTCGTAGAACAAACTTCAGTCCACACACTTGAAAAAATCTTAGTTTCAATCTCTGATTTATCATTTTTTATTAAATCTTTACCATCGAGCACTTCATTTAGTAAGTCTCTAAAATTGAGCGCATCTTCTGCACTTGTAAAAACACCTTCCAAACTAACTAAAATATTGTTAATCCTATTCTCACATAAGTAATTAGCTCTTCCCTTTGCCAACGCTATATTACTTTCTAATCCCAGAATCTGATTAAGTACAGGAAAGTCTTTATTAATTAGCTGCTCTTGCAAGTTAATCGTGTAAGTAGAAATAATGGTCTTTTTCTTATTTTCGCTTGCTTCCATTAATGCCAATGCCGCTAGAATATATGCTAAGGATTTACCTGTTCCAGTACCCGCTTCAACTAGAACATGCTTTTTTTGATAAATACCGTTTAAAATAGTTCTTATCATATCATATTGCTCTGGCCTCTCCTCATATCCTGGAAAAGCATTTCTAATTTTATTTAAATAATCATCTAAAATATTCTTAATCTGTTTTACATCCATAATAACACCGCCTTTAAGCTATAAATATTCTACCATATCACCGCCTCTAGTAGTAGTTAGATAATGTCTTATTTAACTTAAAAAAAAAGAGCCTACTTAAAAGGCTCCGAAATCTCAAACAGTTCTCTATAGTCCCCGCCTAAAATATTATGTATTTCTATTGCAAGGCTAAAGGACGGGTCTCTACTCCCTGCCTCTATCTTATAGTAAAAAGAAAGTGATATATTTAACTTCCTTGCCATATCAGCTGGCTTGTAACCACTCAGGCGCCTTGCTACTTTTAGGTTATATCTCATATTAACACTCCTTTTGCAGAATTTCCCTTATAAATAATATAATTGTACATTTAGTGTTTTGTCAACTCTTTATTTTACTTATTGTACAATTAATTGTTTTAAATATCCTGCTAGTGTTAAAATTCTAGTAGTAGGAGGGGAAACCATGAATCTTGGCATTAAAATTAGACATTTGAGGCAAAAAGCAAAACTAGATAGGAAAGATTTAGCCAAGTTATTGGGGATATCTTATTCTTCTATTTCAAAGTATGAGTTAGGAGAAAGGTTACCTGACATAATTATGCTTAAGAAAATTGCGGAATTCTTTGATGTTAGTATAGATTATCTACTAGATCATACTCCCTCTGATAAAACTTCTTCATTAGTCGCAGAAGAGAATATTTTCTATGGCTCTATTGATTTGATTAACCAAACAGCGAAGCTTAATCAGATAGATTCCGATTTAATTCATTTTTTACTTAAATTGAATGAACTAAGGTTAACAAATGATACTCTTGATTATATATATAAAGCATTTGAATCATATAATAAGAATACAAAAGAGCAGTAAGCAAGCAAGACCTAATCTTGATTGATTTCTGCTCTTTCTATTTCAAGCATTTTTTGTTTTAGATCTAATCCTCCTACAGCACTAAACCCTCCAAGGCCACGCCTTGATATCACTCTATGTCATGGAACAAATAGAAATAAGTGATTATTCTTCATTATTTGACCAACTGCACGCGCAGCTTTTTCACTTCCTGCAGCAATAGCCAAACCTTGATATGTTATAACCTCTCCAAATCCAACTTTTTCATTTAGATAACTTAATACTTTCGTAGTAAATTCTGGCTTATTATTAAGATATATTTTTTCATCAAAAATAACCTTTTTTCCCTTACTATAATCTATCAATTTATCCTTTAGCTTACCCCAAACCCTTTCTTCACCAAGAGGCTCTTCTTCTCTATCTAAGCTGGCTTTGTAAATTACTAAGTTCTCAGCATATTCAATATAGAAACATCCTAAATCAGTATTTACTTTCATATAATACATTTTCACTTTATCATTATCTCCTTTAAAGCTGAAACTAACGATTTGATTTCTTCATCTGTATTAAAATAGCCTAAGCTAAATCTTAATGTGCCAGTAACATAAGAATTCAGTGTTTTATGTGCATTTGGAGCACAATGTAGTCCAGACCTTGCCATAATATTATATTCATTTGATAACCAAAAACTCATATCATTAACATCAATTTTACTTGGTATTATTGAAATAGTTGGGACAAAGTCATTTAGTTCATCTTGCAATATAGTTATATTTTCTAGACTGAAAAGCTCATTTTTTAAATTATCCAGCAAGCCATATTCATGACTTCTGATTTTATCTAATCCTATGTCTAGTATTTTTCTCACAGAAGCACCTAATGAAATAAATCCAGGAAAGTTACTAGTTCCACTCTCAAACTTATCAGGCATATTAATAGGCTGATAAATACTTTCTGAACTTGACCCTGTTCCTCCATATATTAATGGATTCATATCGTTAGCCGCACGATCACTTAAAACCATTCCTCCTGTTCCAGGAGGACCCATCAATGCTTTATGCCCAGTAAAAGCCAATACATCAATATCAATTTGACTCAAGTCTATATCTAAAAAGCCAGCTGTTTGTGCTGCGTCTACAATGAAGTATAGGCCATGCTGCTTTGCTATTATTGAGATTTCCTCCAAAGGCATAATCACACCATTTACATTAGAGGCATGATTAATGATTATTGCTTTTGTGTTTTTGTTTACTATTTTTTCAATGGATGCTAAATCAATCCGCCCAAAATTATCATGCTTAGCATATGATATATTAACATCTCTTGCTTTTTCTAGATGTGCAAGAGGCCTCATTACTGCGTTGTGCTCAATACCAGTAGTTACTACATGATCACCCTCTTTTAGCAACCCAAGAATAGCTGTGTTTAATGACCAAGTAGCACCTGGTGTAAAAACTACATTTCTTACTTTTTTAAAGTTAAACAACTCCGCTATTGCTTTTCTAGAATTGTATAGTTTCCTGCTAGAGTTTAATGAACATGTATACCCTCCTCTACTTGGGCTACAGCTCTCTATAAGCTCTTTTGACATAGTTTTATATAAAATTTCAAATTTTTGTTTTGTAGTAGAAGCATTATCAAAGTAAAACATATTACACTCTCCTTTTATCACTGATTATTATATCATATATTACATAATTCTATAATATATTAAGTTTAATGAATCATTGCAACTACATATTGTGGTTGGAGGTTTTATAGTGTACAATATATGCTATTGAAAGGAGTGTTAGCATGTTAGACAAGATTATAAAAAGAGATGGAAGGGTAGTCGATTTTGACATAAATAAGATTTCCCAAGCAATATTTAAAGCTGCTAAGGCAGTTGGAGGTCAAAATTATCAATTATCTAGTGACCTTGCACAAGATGTTGTAAATCATTATTTGGATACTGCAAGTAACGATTCCATACCAACTGTTGAAGAGATACAAGACTTAGTAGAAAAAACACTAATTGAGGCAGGTCACGCAAAGACTGCTAAAGCATATATTCTCTATAGAAGCCAAAGAAATGAAACAAGAAACCTAAAGCAATCATTACTTAATTTTAGCATTCTTATTGACGATTATATAGATGATACTAATTGGCAGGTTAGGGAAAATTCTAATATGGGATATTCATTGCAAGGTTTGAATAACCATATTGCAAGCAGTATTACAAAAAGATATTGGCTTGACCAAGTGTTTCCACAAGAAGTTAAAACCGCACATGCAGAAGGAGACCTACATATTCATGATCTCGGGCTTTTATCAGTGTATTGCTGTGGATGGGACTTAACCGATTTACTAGAAAAAGGCTTTACTGGGGTTAAGGGAAAAATTCAAAGTAAACCTCCAAAGCATTTTAGAAGCGCCCTAGGTCAAATAGTTAACTTCTTTTACACCTTACAAGGAGAAGCTGCTGGAGCACAAGCTCTCAGCAATTTTGATACTTATCTAGCTCCATTTGTGAGAGTAGATAAACTTTCTTATAAAGATGTAAAGCAAGCTATGCAAGAATTTATTTTCAATTTAAATGTGCCTACAAGAGTAGGGTTTCAAACACCTTTTGTTAATATAACAATGGACCTCTCTTGTCCTAAATCTCTTGCTTATCTACCAGCTATTATAGGTGGAGAGAAAACAGAATCTAAACTTGGTGAGTTCCAAGATGAAATGGATATGATAAATAAGGCTTTTTGTGAAGTCATGACAGAAGGGGACGCTGATGGAAGAATCTTCACATTCCCTATCCCAACTTACAATATTACAGAAAACCTTGATTGGGATAGCGAAATAATGTCCTTAGTAATGGAAATGACAATGAAGTATGGTCTACCCTACTTCTCTAACTTCATCAATAGTGACCTTGACCCTGATGATGTTAGAAGTATGTGCTGTAGGCTAAGACTAGATAATAGAGAGCTTAGAAAAAGAGGTGGAGGCTTATTTGGTGCTGCTCCACTTACTGGTTCAATCGGTGTAGTTACTATTAACATGCCAAGAATAGGCTATGAAGCCAGTACTAAAGAAGATTTTTTATCTAGGGTATCTAGTTTAATGGATATTGCAAAAACAAGCTTAGAGATTAAACGTAAGTTATTAGAAAACATGACAAAAAATAATCTTTATCCATATGCAAAGTTTTACCTCAGAAGTATTTTTGATGACACTGGAGAGTATTGGTCTAATCATTTCAACACAATTGGGTTGATTGGAATGCATGAAGCTTTAATGAACTTCATGAACAAAGGAATTGAAACTACTGAAGGTAACCAGTTTGCTGTTGAAGTATTAGATTTCATGAGAAATAAGTTACAAGATTTCCAAGAAGAATCTGGTATGATGTATAATCTTGAAGCCACCCCTGGAGAAGGCACTACTTACAGATTAGCAAAGCTAGACAAACAAAGGTACCCTGAGATTTTCACATCCGGAGAAAATGAACCTTATTACACAAATTCGACCCAACTTCCAGTAGATTTTACTGATGATATTTTCACAGCATTTGAATTACAAGATCCATTACAGAGCAGATATACTGGTGGAACTGTATTACATGGATTCTTAGGACAAGCTCTGGATGACGTAAAAATAACCAAAGATTTAGTTAAGACCTTGGCATATAACTTTACTTCTCCATACTTTACGCTTTCTCCTACTTTCTCTATATGTGAAGAACATGGACATATCAAAGGAGAACACTTTGAATGCCCTGAATGCGGAAGCCAATGTGAAGTATGGTCAAGAGTTGTTGGTTATTATAGACCTGTTCAATGTTGGAATGATGGCAAACAAGAAGAATTTAAAGATAGAATAGAATTTGTTCACAACCAAGAAGTTGCTAGTGAGGTAGCAGATTCATGATTTCTGATTTTATGAAAGTTTCTCTTAATGATTATCCAGGAAAAATTGCATCCACTGTTTTTACAGCTGGGTGCAATTTTAAATGTCCTTATTGCCATAATTCCAGCTTAATTCAATTTTCTAATAAGAATGTTGATCAGGAATTTTTTGATTACATAGACAATAGAAAGCATTTAATTAAAGCAGTGTGCATTACTGGTGGTGAACCAACTCTACAGAACGGTTTAGAAGACTTCTGCAAAAAGTGTAAAGAAAGAAAACTATCAGTCAAACTTGACACAAATGGCAGCAACCCTAAAGTCCTCAAATCATTAATAGAAAATGATTTGCTAGATTATATAGCCTTAGACATAAAAGCTCCTTATTATGATTATCTTACTTATTATTCAGAAGTTGATGTAATAGAAAATGTTAAATTAAGCTTAGAGTTAATCAAAAAAAGTGATAAAGATTATGAGATTAGAACTACAGTACATCCAAAACTATTGACAAAAGAAAAAGCGTTAGATTTAGCAGAGGCTCTTGTTTTGGAAAATAGGATTGTGCTTCAAGGATATAAATATAGTGATGGTGTTTTAGACCCAAACTTTTGTGGAAAAGACCCATGCACTACTGAGTACATTAACGAGATAAGAAATATAATGATTAAATACATAGAAAATGTCGATGTAAGAGTTTAAAAATCATATCATGCTATGGTATTATGTCAATACTATAAGTATGAGGTGACAGAATGAGAAAACTAACAATAATTCTATTCCTATTAATTATTGTTCTAACAGCTTGTAATCAGGACACAAGACAAAATAAAGCAAATTATGTTGCAATCGTTAATGGAGAAGAAATAAGCGCAAATGAATTCAATAAAGAACTGGAGTTTACAATGAATAACCTTCTAACCCAAGGATATAGTCTGGACGAAGAGCAATTGTCCTTTTTAGAAGAAGAAGTCTTAGATAGATTAATAAAAGACAAAGTAATTATACAATATGCTAATGAAAAGAATTATGAGATTACAGATACAGAAATCAGTGCGACATATCAAATGTATGTCAATGAGTTTCAAGGGGAAGAAAACCTTCTTGAGGCATTAGCATATCAAAACCTTTCTAAAGAAGAGTTTTATGATGAAATCGAGAACCAACTTATAATTGATAGTTTTATCAAAGACTATATTGAAGAGAATGGGCTTGAGTTTAGTTTAGAAGTGACTGAGGAAGAGATTATCAATGAGTTTGAATTGTTCAAAGAGACTTCCGGAATCGTAGAAGTACAACTTGAAGATTATTACACTGCCATTCAATATATATTAGAAGAAGAAAAACTACTTAGTGTAATTGATTTGATCACTTCAAGACTTTTAGAAAACAGCGAGATAATCTATAATGATTAGTAGAATTGCTATGTAATTCTACTTTATTTTTTTGGAGGGAAAAATTCATATGGAAACCTTAATATTTGACATGCCTTATGATGATACTTTATTTAAAATTGAACTACCTAAATCAAATGTGCTTTGCACATTAGAACAAAAGCATAATAATTTTAGAAAACTAACTACATCTGATATTGAAATATCTCTAAATAACCCAATTAACTCTAAATCTTTATCTGATCTCTTACATATCAAAAAGCCGAACAACATTGTTATTGTGGTTAATGACATTACAAGGCCCACCCCATATAAGAGTTTTTTACAAACAATACTTAATTATATTGAAAGCTGTGGGTTTAGTAAAAAACAAATTACATTATTGATAGCAACAGGAATTCATAGACCAAATTCTCACAAAGAAAATATTAAGAGTTTTGGAGAATATATAGCTAACAACTATAACATAATAAATCACAATCCTGATGCTGATTTAGAAGCTGTTGGCACACTAAGTGATGGGCAGACTCTCATAATCAATAAATATGCTGCTCAGTCTGACTTCTTAATCACAACAGGACAGATAAACCTCCATTACTTTGCTGGGTTTTCTGGAGGAAGAAAATCAATATTACCCGGCATTGCTTCAAGGAAAATGATTACTGAAAATCATGCACGAATGAATGAGCCAGGATCAGCAAGCGGAAGCATTGAAAATAACCCAGTTCATAAAACTATGATTGAAGCAGCTACTTTAGCTAGAGTGGACTTTAATATCAACGTGGTGCTCAATGATAAAAAAGATATTCTTTCAATTTTTTCAGGAGATCTTGAATCTTCTTGGTTTAAAGGTGTGGAACTTAGTAGATCTATGTCCACTACGATAATAAATGAAAAAGCTGATGTTACAATTGCTAGTGCTGGAGGCTTTCCAAAAGACATTAACTTATATCAAGCACAAAAAGCAATCGAGCATGCTGCAATTGCAACAAAATCTGGGGGTTATATAGTTTTGTTTGCCTCCTGCAAAGAACTGTATGGTGAAGAAAAATTTGAACAGTGGATTACAGAAACAAATGGATGGGATGAAGTGTTTGCAAAGTTTGAAAAGGAGTTTGAGCTAGGAGGTCACAAAGCCTTTGCTCTTGCAAGGTCTTTATACGATAAAACTCTATTTATAATCACAGACATGTCAGATGAAGTAGTAAGTAATTGTAATATGATAAAAATAGCAAAGTTTGAAGAAGCCTTAGATATTATAAATAGTAAAGAGAAAAACTGGAAATGCTACATAATGCCAGATGGGTCTTCTATTCTTCCTGTTATAGGAGGTAATTGTAATGACTAAGCAGAACATATATGATGAGAATGTATTTTTTGAAGGCTATCAGAAGATAAGGTCTAAATCAGCAAATGCTAATAGTTTGATAGTATTGCCAATTTTAGAGTCTCTTATTGGAGATATTTCAGGTAAAGTAATTCTTGATTTGGGATGTGGAAATGGAGATATTGCCTATAAATTAGCACTTAAAGAGAATAAAGTAGATGCTGTTGATATATCTACAAAAATGATAACAAGAGCAAAAGCACTACATTCACACTCAAATATTAATTACTACAATACCCCAATTGAAGATTTTGTTTTTGAAAAAAAGTATGACTTGATCGTAAGCAATTTAGTATTACACTATATAAATGATGAAGATATTAGCGTGCTGTTTGCCAAAATCAGAGAAGCACTTATGCTTGGTGGATATTGGATATTCTGTGTTGAACACCCTTCGTCCAGAGCTTCTAAGTATACTAAATGGATCAATGTAGATAACATAAAAGCTTGGCCACTCACTGACTATTTTGAAAAAGGTATTCGTGAAGAAGAATGGATTATGCAAGGTGTTATAAAATATCATAGAACTATTTCTGATTATTTCTACTTACTTAAAGACAACCATTTCACTTTAATTGACTTGAATGAATCTGAGCCTAATGAAAAACTAAGAGACATATTTCCTACAGCATTTATGAGACCTTATTTTTTATTTATGAAAGCAGTGAAAAATTAAAGTTCAGGCAAAACCTGAACTTTTTGTTTTCTTACAATTACTCATAATAGTAGTATTTTCTTGGAGGTGGCCTTAGAAATTTTATAACAATCATTCCTGCTATAAAGCCTCCTATGTGGGCCCACCATGCTACTGAAGCTGCTGTTGGATCTGCTGTTATGCCACTTAGGAATTGTAAACCAAACCAGAAAATAAGATAAACTGATGCAGGAATATGTACAAATCTAAACAATAAAATTGGGACAAATGTTATAACTTTTGAATATGGATAGAGCACAAAATACGCACCTAAAATTCCTGCGACTCCACCACTTGCACCAATAACAGGTATCATGCTCGATGTATCTGACAAAATTTGTGCAAAAGAAGCGAGGATAAGCATTAACATATAAAAAAGAATGAACTTAACATGGCCCACTTCATCCTCAACATTATCTCCAAAAATCCAGAGATATAACATGTTCCCAAGCAAGTGACCCCAACCACCGTGCAAAAAGCCTGCAGTTATTAGCCTCCAAGGTTGAGACAACCCAAGAGAAGGAACAACAGCAAATGCATATATAAACTCGTTCATTTCTCTTATAGTCATATTATTTTGATAAACATATATTAGTATATTAATAGCAATAAGGCCAATTGTGACAAATGGGACTCTTCTAGAACGAATAGTATCTCTAACTGGTAACATGATGTCCCTCCTTTTTGGCATATAACATACTTTATTCTACCATAATGCTTCAAATAAAACATTAACTCACACAAAAAAGTGTGAGTTATGGATGCTATATGGTACTCTCTTTCTTTATTAGATCAAGTACTTTCTTTTTAATAATATCTCTTGCTTTCCTAAATTCTTCGATTGACTTCCCGGAAGGATCTTCTATTCCCCAATCTTCTTCATACTTTGTGATTGTGAATGGACATGTTGCGCCACACCCCATTGTTATAAGAATATCAACTTCCTCTGGAATATTTTCCATAAGCTTTGGGTATTGATTACTAATATCAATACCATCCTCTTGCATTACTTTTACAGCTAAAGGTTTCACTTCTCCATATTCTTCAGTTCCAGCAGAATATACCTCAAAAACTTCAGAGCCAAATTTTTTTGCATATCCTTCTGCCATCTGACTCCTACATGAATTGTGAATACATACAAAAGCAACTTTCTTTTTCAATAATCTCACCTCTCTAATTCTAGTCATGATAAATTCCAAGACAAAAGTTTTACAGCAGCTTTATATTTGTATATAATCAAGTATAAAGTGACAGTTGTGTTATATAAGATATTTATTATATTATAAATGACTTATTATAATCTTGCAAATATTAATTACATGGAGATGATTAATTTGAGTATTGAAATCTTTTTAAAAGTATTTAAAGCGCTCAGCAATAAAACCAGATTAAAGATAGTATTATTACTATCAGATAAAGATCTTTGCGTATGTGAAATCACTGAAATCTTGCAGACAAGCCAGCCACGAGTTTCACAGCACTTGCGAGTTCTAAAAGATGCTTCATTAGTAGAAGAACAAGTTTGTGGTCCTTTGCGAATATATTCACTACAAAAAAAACTTCTTGAGGAAACGCTTTATGACTTTTTGTCAACAACAAAAGAACCTTTAAGTAAACACGATGAACTTTCTCATTATGCAGAAGTAATTGAATCTATTGGCAATACACTAAGAAAATAAACCAAACTCTAAAACCCCAAGAAATTAAGTGTCTTTGCTTAATAACTTGGGGTTAAATTCTATTTTTATTCCTTTTTATGTCCTTCTTCAGTAATCTCTTCGTTGATATCTTTATCATCAGAAACATCAATGTCCTCTTCGATACCTATACTCTTGTCTTCTAAAGCTCTTTCCTCTTCATCTAGCTCAGCTTCTAGTTTTTGGTGAAGTTCTTTCATTTCAGCTTTTCTATTTTTATATTTTCCAATAAAAGTAGCTAACGTCACTAAAACTGCCGCAATCATCATTCTGACATAAAAATCTTCAGTCATTAATAATAGTAATAGAGTCCCTACAACTATCAAAACAGCTGCTATTATTCTCTTATACGTTTTACTCATCAATTGCACTCCTTAGTATTTACGATAAAATATTATAAACTATACCAATATGTATATTAGCATAAAATAAATCAAAAGGCATCTTTATTGACAATCTTTAGTTATTTTTATATAATTACCGACAAAGCAATGAAGAGAAGTATTAGTTAGCCACAGTAATTTTAGAGAGCTGCAGCTTGGTGAAATGCAGTATTACTGCCTGATGAACTCGTCTTGGAGCTAGCATTGTGATTAAGCAGTGTTCGTTTATCAGCGTTAATGATTTGAGAGGGACTTTTAGTCCAATTAGAGTGGTACCGCGGAAAATATTTCGTCTCTTATAAGGAGACGATTTTTTTATTTTTAAAGGAGGATCATCATGTCTACTACAACTACTTATTCAAGAAAAACAGATCTGAAGTGGCAAAGAAAATGGGATGAAACTAAGCTTTACAGCTTCAACAAAGAAAATCTAGACAAAAAACTATACTGTTTAGAAATGTTCTCTTACCCTTCTGGCGCAAATTTGCATCTAGGGCATTGGTATAATTATGGATTAACAGATTCATGGGCAAGACTTAAAAGACTACAGGGCTATGAAGTTTTTCAACCTATGGGCTTCGATGCTTTTGGGTTACCTGCAGAAAATTTTGCAATAAACACTGGTGTTCACCCGAAAACTTCTACAGAAAATAATATTAACACAATGAGAAAACAACTTCGTGAGATGGGAGCTATGTTTGACTGGGATTACGAAGTTGTGACATGTGAACCTGAATATTATAAGTGGACACAATGGCTATTCTTAAAGCTATTTGATAAAGACCTTGCTTATATTTCAGACGCTCCTGTGAACTGGTGTCCATCTTGTCAAACGGTTTTAGCAAATGAGCAAGTTGTAGATGGTCACTGCGAAAGATGCGATGCAGAGATTATAAGAAGAGATATGACACAATGGTTCTTTAAGATCACTGCTTACGCAGATAAGTTGCTTGATAATTTGGATAGCCTTGATTGGCCTTCAAGAACTATTGCTGCTCAGAAGAATTGGATTGGAAAGTCTGTAGGATCTGATATTGAGTTCGAAATAGATGGAACTAATCATTCGTTTACAGTCTTTACAACAAGACCTGACACCCTATATGGTGCAAGTTATGCAGTTTTAGCACCTGAACATAAACTAGTAGATAAGATTGTAAAAGATGAGTATAAAGAGTCTGTCCAAGAATATCAACTTTATGCTAGAAAACAAAGTGAAATTGATAGGTTATCAACAGCTAAAGAAAAATCTGGTGTGTTTACAGGTTCATATGCGATTCATCCACTTAATGGCGAGAAGTTACCCATTTGGATTGCTGACTATGTAATAGCTTCATATGGAACTGGAGCAGTTATGGCTGTTCCAGGACATGATTCTAGAGATTATGATTTTGCAAAAAAATATACCTTACCAATTCCAAGGGTAATAAAAGGCCAAGGCAATGATGACTCCTTACCATTTACTGATTATGGAACATTAGTAAATAGCGATAAATTTAATGATTTAACTAGTGAAGAAGCTATCAATGAAATAGTAAATGAACTAAAAAATTCAAGCAAAGGAGACTTTGCTATCAGCTACAGGCTAAGAGACTGGCTTATCTCTAGGCAAAGATACTGGGGTGCACCTATTCCAATTATCCACTGTGATAGCTGCGGTACAGTGCCTGTGCCTGAAGAAGATTTACCTGTAGTTCTACCTTTTGATGTGGATTACAAACCAAAAGGGAAAGCGCCTTTACAAACTAATTCAGATTTTTACCATACAAAGTGTCCAAAATGTGACGGAGAGGCTTTCAGAGACCCAAATACTTTGGATACATTCGTTGATTCTAGTTGGTATTTTTTACGCTACCCTGACAATAAGAACCCGCAGAAAGCTTGGGACCCTAGTTTAATTAACAAAATGCTACCAGTAGATAAATATGTAGGAGGACCAGAACATGCATGCATGCATCTCTTATATGCAAGATTTATCAATATGGCTCTTAATGATATGGGTTTTGTAGACTTTGAAGAGCCTTTTAAGTCACTTACTCATCAAGGCATTATTTTAGGTCCTGATGGAAAGAGGATGAGTAAATCTAAAGGAAACGTAGTTTCACCTGATGGTTATATTGAAGAACATGGTTCTGATGTATTACGACTGTTTTTAGCATTTGGATATGCTTATACTGAAGGTGGCCCATGGGATGAAAATGGTATTTCCGCTACAGTTAGATTTGTTGAAAGAGTTGAACGAATAATTCAAAAAGTTAACACATATGAATTAACTGATTATTCTTTAATGAAAAAAGATGAAAAAGAGCTAAACTACATAAGAAACTATGCAATTAAAGGAATTACAGAAGACGCAGACAAAATGCAATACAATACATGCGTTTCAAGAATGATGGAACTAACAAATGCATTATATAAGTACGACAATGACGTTAATACAAAAAACATACAACTAATGAAAGATTGTATTAAAGATTTAATGATCATTATGTCACCTTTTGCACCACACTTCTGTGAAGAAATGTGGAATCAGTCAGGCTATGAGTTTTCAATATTTAATCAAGATTGGCCAGAAGTTAATGAATCAGCTTTAATACTTGAGACTGTAGAAATAGCTGTACAAATTAATGGTAAAGTAAGATCAAAGCTAGATATATCAAGTTCTCTTAGTAAACAAGAAATTGAAGAGTTTGCATTGAATGACTCTGAAGTTAAATCTCTAATAGAAGGCAAATCTGTCATAAAAGTAATTGTTGTACCAAATAGATTAGTAAATATTGTTGTAAAATAGTACAAATGTCTCAACAAAAGTTGAGACATTTTCTTTTTTGTAATAAAATCTGTATAT
>CAZJHT010000041.1:0-15640 GCA_964546025.1 uncultured Clostridiaceae bacterium | reverse complement strand
GAAGTCAGTTAGAGGACTTTAGTCTAACAAGTCTTCTAGGGGTATGATTTTTTTTTCTTTGATATCCAACAATCAATTGACGCTATCTAAAATATTAATCGTATTGCAGTTCCTAGTTTAATGTGATACTCTACAAATGAGCAAAAAAACTGAATAATGCATGCTATGTTTGACATTGTCAATCAGGGAATTTGGTGAAAATCCAAAACGGGCCCGCCACTGTAATAGGGAGCCTTTCTACAAAG
Organism: uncultured Clostridiaceae bacterium; assembly: GCA_964546025.1. Taxonomy (GTDB): domain Bacteria; phylum Bacillota; class UBA994; order PWPR01; family PWPR01; genus PWPR01. Next base: position 15,395 of record CAZJHT010000041.1, on the reverse strand, counting down.
CCACTGTAATGAAAGTTATGGGAAGGGTAGAGAAGGTGATGATCTTGAGTCAGGATACCTAGAGTAGCATGTATATATTTAGCTGACGTGGTAGAGGCTAAGATATTGTTTAAAGGATAACTTTAAACTAAATATCTTGCTACACCCACTTCTGGGTGTTTTTTTATTATACAAAGAAAGAGGTAGCAAGAATGAATTTAAGAAAAATTTTCACGAGTTTACTAGTTGTTGCAATGGTGTTGTCAATAGTGATAGGTGTGACTGCTTATGAGACAGAAATTTCAAGTATTAAAGACTTTATAATTCAAAATGAGTTAGAACTTGATTTTGAGTTAAGCATCATATTAGCAGAAGATGAGGATTTTGATGTAAGTACATGTAACCTAGGGCTTACAGCAGAGTCTTTTGAAGGACAATCAGCAACATTTATGGGAAGCAGAATTTTAACACTGATAGCATTAGGAGAAAACCCTTATAGTTTTGAAGGATATAATCTAATATCAAAGCTATTAGAAAAAGCAGAAGATGGTGTATTTGGATCAGTTTATGACCAGGTGTATTCTTTACTAGCACTAAATGCTAGTGGCGCAAAAATAGAAGAAAGCATGATTAATGCTTTAGTTCAGATGCAATTAAATGATGGAGGATTTGGATTTACAATGAGTGATCCAGACTCTACAGCTTTAGCTCTAATAGCTTTAGCAAATTTTGAAGGGGAAGAAGTAGAAAACACTGTTGAGAGAGCTTTGATATTTTTAGAAAATATCCAGCTAGATAGTGGAGGATTTGCTAGTTATGGAAGTGAAAATTCTAATAGTACCGCGATGGTGTCTTCTGCACTTGTAGCTCTTGGTATTGATATAGATGATCAAAGATTTGTCAAAGAGGGCAATGTAGTTGATGCTCTTGAGCAATTTAAATTAAGCAATGGCGGATATGGATGGGTTTCTGATGAAACTGAAAACAACTATTTCTCTCTAAAGCAAGTTTTATTAGCATATACAGATTTAAACAATGGATATAATTTATTCAACTCATTAAGAGCTAGTATTGATATAGATCTTAGAATTGAAGGGCTAAGTGACAATATTTTAAGTGAAACTGTAAGGGTTAAGTTGCCAGAAAAGAATGTATTAACAACAAAAACATTACTTGAATATACACTAAGTAAAAATGATATTCCCTTTGAGATTGAATCAGCTAGCTTTGGATCATACCTAAAGAGTATTAATAACATTAATGCAGGGCATTTTGGTTCATATGACGGTTGGCTATACTTAGTTAATATGGAAAGTGGCCAAGGTATTGATAATGATAAACTAAGTAATAACGACTCGATAATAATATATTATGGAGACATGAGTCCTAATACGCTTATACCATCAATAAAAATTAGCCCAAATGAGTTAAGAACTAATCAAGACATTATCTTTACAATATCGTCAACCTATTTTGAATATGATGAATCATGGAATGAAACAGAAAAGACGATAAATGTGAGTGGTGCTGTTTTAGAAATAAATGATGAAACATATGTAACAGATGAAAATGGACAAATAGTACTTAAATTGGAGCCAGGTAAATACTCATATTTGCTTCATCAAGACACAGCAGGTGAAGTACCTGGTCTTTTAAGAATGACTGGTCAAATTGAGGTAATGGATGAATACAAATATCAAGATGATCAAAAAATTTCTCTTTGGGCAAAGCAAGTTGTGTATAAGGCAAGAGCTTTAGGAGCGATGAGTGGAGCTAATGACTTATTTAGACCTCAAGATAATGTTTCAAGAGCAGAAGCTATCTCAATGCTTATGAGGCTAAAAGGAATCGAGAGTGTGGCTAATTTAGAAACCTCATTTACTGATCTAGTAGATGGTAGTTGGTACTATCAAGTAGTTGCAACAGCAGAGAGCTTAGGATATCTAGAAGATATGTATACTAATGAGTTTAGCCCAAACCAGGCAATAACAAGAGAAGAGTTCGCTAATTTAATATATTTGATGAATGATTTAAAAGTAGGAAATGAATACATGTTTATTGATAGGGATGAAATTAGTTTCTTAGATGCAGTAGATGCTGTATTTAATAAGGGGTTAATTGTTGGATCAGGTAATTTGTTCTATCCAAAGGATGAACTTACTAGAGAAATGGCAGCAGCGATACTAACAAGAATAAATGATTTAGAATAGAGTGGTAAAAATGAAAATAAATAAAAGAGTTATTGCTCTTTTAGTATTATTAACCTTAAGCTTTACATTGATTGCTTGTAGTCAAGCTGGAGACACAGCACTGCCTCCTGATGATTATGAAGAGTCGCCTGAGCTTGAGGAAGAGATTATTATTGATGAAGAAAAGCTTGATGATACAAAAGTAGAGGATATAACTGATAATAGTGATGAAGTTATTTTGCCTGATGAGCCTGAAGAAATAGAAGAATCTACTAGTGAGGAGTCAAACATTACAGGCAGTGAAGGTAATGAAGACATAAAAGATTCAGGTGAACAAAAAGATCTTAAGTATTTTGTTAAGTTTAGTATCGAAGGGCCTGATAATGATCTTATTTATAGTAATGATCAGTATGAAATACCATCTGACACAATTATAGCTATTGATTTACTTCTTGAAGTAAGTAAGGCAGAAAACATTAAGATTGATTATATGGGTAGTGGTAGAACAACTTATCTTAAAGGAATTGAGGACTATTATGAGTTTGACTTTGGACCTTTAAGTGGTTGGATAATTCAACTTAATGGAGAAGTTCCTCAAAGAAGTATGGGTGTTTTAGAAGTTATGTCAGGTGATACTGTTAGAATAAGGTATACATTGGAACTAGGAAATGACTTTGATGATTAAATGAGGAAGGGGAGTTAGCATGACTTTTGGATTTGTTGATATACATCCAGTGGTAAAAATGATGTACTTTTTATTACTTTTGACATTTATTATGTTAACTCCTCACCCTGTAGTTTTAATCATATATTTGATAACGTTATCAATTTATCTAATAAGATTAAGAGGGATTAAGAAATATCTAAATAATTTGAAATTTTACGTTTTTCTCTCTTTAATTATTACACTAATTAACCCCATCTTCAATCAGCGTGGCAGAACTGTTTTGTTTGAAGTTTTCTCTAGGCAGTTTACTTTAGAAGCTTTGATGTATGGTCTTGTAATGGCTATGACTTTTATTTCGATTATAATATTATTTCAAATCTTTAATGACGTAGTAGATAGTCATGGCTTCATTTATGTTATAGGAAAATTTGCATCAAAAAGTGGTTTCTTAATCAATATGGCATTAAGATACATTCCTTTGATGCAAAGCAGATTAAAAGAGTTATATGAAATTAAGTCACTCTCTATTAAAACTAAAGGGCTGCGGAACAAAATCATACTTTGGGGTAATATTATTGGAATAATTTTTACTTGGTCGTTTGAAGAGGCAGTAGTTACAGCTGACTCAATGGAGAGCAGAGGATATGGTTTAACAAAAAGAACAAGTTACTTAAGCTTTAAGTGGAGACCAAAAGATTACCTAACACTAATAACTATATTTTTTTGTAGCATAGTAATAATATCATTATTACTTAATGGGTTTTTAAGCTTTAACATTTACCCAAGGATGGATCAACTAATTCTTGATTTTTATCATCTTATAGGATATATCTTTATAGCACTGATTTCTTTGACTCCCTTTATTGTCGATGAAAAGGAAAGATTAAAATGGCGCAATTTGTAGTAGAAAAATTAACATATACATACCCTAATCAAAAAACTCCTGCACTTAAAGATATTAGCTTTGAGATAAAACAAGGGGAGTTTATTTTAGTGTGTGGTTCTTCAGGTTCAGGAAAAACTACCCTTTTAAGACAGTTAAACAAAGATCTACTACCAAGTGGGGATAAGGTAGGAGAAGTTAAATATTTAGATAAATCATTTAGAGAGATACCAAAGTTAAGTGCAATAAGTCAAGTTGGTATGGTTTTCCAAGACCCAGAGTCACAAATAGTAATGGATAGAGTGAGCGATGAGATAGCTTTTTCTCTAGAGAACATTGCGATGGAGCCAGAAAGAATTAGAATTAGAATTGCAGAATTAGCAACTTACTTTGGTATAGACGATATTATTAATAGAAAAATAGCTACACTCTCAGGAGGACAAAAGCAATTAGTTAATCTTTGTTCAGTCCTTGCTTTAAGACCAAACGTTTTAATATTTGATGAACCAACTTCAAGACTTGATCCCCTTGCTGCTAAAGAGTTTATAAAAATGATTCATTTACTAAATCAAGAACTAGGCCTGACAATAATCATGAGTGAGCATAGACTGGATGAAGTAATTAGTTATGCAGATAAAATTATCATGCTTGATAAAGGAGAGATGAGTTTCTTTGGAAAGATAAATGATTTTACAATTTATGCTAATTCAAACATCATTGCAAAACAGTATCTACCTAAACTTTCAGTAATAAATGAATTATTAGATAAACAAGAAATTCCTCTTAATGTCAAAGAAGTAAGGGCAATGTTAAGTGGTGCAAAAATATCTAAGTTTATCGAACCTAAAGTAGATGAAGGTAATGAGGAAATACTTTTAACTACAACCAATTTAACATTCTCATATGATATTAATGAAGGCTATGTACTAAAGGATATGGATTTAGCAGTCAAGTGTGGAGATTTTATCTCACTTTTAGGTGCTAATGCTACAGGTAAAAGCACGCTTCTTAAAACCCTAGCTGGAATATTAAAACCGCAAAGTGGAAAGATAAAATATAAAAACAAAAGAATAAAAAAGAAGAGTGATTTATCGGACATAGCTTATGTTGCACAAAACCCAATATTACATTTTAGTAAAGAAACAGTAAGAGAAGAACTTTTTAGCACAGATGACAAAGAATATACCGATAGTTTAATAAAACTTTTTGAACTTTTTGATGTACTTGACCATCACCCTTATGATCTTAGTGGAGGGCAGCAACAAAAATTAGCTATTATTTTAGCTATGCAAACTAAGCCGAATCTTTTGCTTTTGGACGAACCAACAAAAGGGCTTGATCCAATAAGCAAGGAAAGTTTTGCTAAACAACTTAAAGTACTAAATGAGCAAGGTGTTACAATAATTTGCGCTACTCATGATTTAGACTTTGCAGCTGAAAACACGAATAAGTGCATTATGCTTTTTGATACACAAATTATATATCAAGGTAATATTAGAGACTTTCTAGCTGATAATAATTACTATACTACAAATATAAACTTAGCCTTGAAAAGGACTGAACCTAGATGTATAAGTGAAAAGGATGTTAAATTATGGGCAAATCAGTAAAAATGCTAATGTGGCTTTTGGCCACTGCCTTAATTATCATAACATCATACTTTAGACTTGAAAGGTATTATTTACTTATTTCATTTGTCGCTATAATATTAATGCTGCTTCCTCAACTAAGTAAGTTTGAAAATGAAAAGCTTGATAGTCGGTCTATTGTAATGGCTGCTTTAATAATAGCTATAGCTTCAGCTGCTAGGTTACCCTTTGCAGCGATTCCAAGTTTGCAACCAGTGTCTGCTATTGTGATATTAACAGGGTATACTTTTGGAGCAGATATGGGATTTTTGTGTGGAGCTATGACAGCTATAGTTTCTAATATGATTTTAGGGCAAGGTCCTTGGACTCCCTGGCAAATGTTAGGCTGGGGTAGTATGGGATATTTTGCAGCTTTATTTACAAAAGTAAACAATGCCAAGATACCACTAGCTATATATGGGCTAGTGTGGGGCATACTTTATGGGTGGCTTATGGATATGTGGTTTTTAGTTGGCTTTATTAGACCACTAATACTTGAAACAATATTTGCTTCATTTGCAGCTAGCTTATACTTTGATATTTTACACGCCATAACAAACTTCTTGTTGATATATTTATTCTATAATTCCTTTAAGAGAAAGTTTGGTAGAATAAAAGAAAAATATGAGATTTAGTTTATCCACTCAGAAAACTCCTCTATAGTTTGATTTGTAACATTGAATCTAGGTATTTCAAGTAGACACATATCAGTGTTAAATTTTCCTTCGTTTAATGTGATTAGCATTTCAAAGCCCGCTAAACTTGCTATTTTAATAGTTTTCTCATTATAAAAACCATAAGGCCAAGCAAGTGCCTTAATATTTTGATCTGTTTGTTGATCTAATAGTAATTTAGACAACAACAGATCATTTTTTATTCTCTGAATATATTCTTTATCAGATTCATCTAAAGCTTTATCTATTGCAAATATTTCATCGTGATAATGCAAGTTATGGGTATGAGAACCATAGTAGATATTATCCATTAATCTTAAATGATGAAACGATAAATGATCATTAAATATTAGAATTCTATTAAGATCGTTTCGATGAGAAGTAATCGGAAAAAGTGTAGCAGAAAAATCAAAGTCAGTAAGGATTTCATAAGCATGATTATAAAAGCAACTATAACCATCATCAAATGTGATTAAAACAGATTTTTCAGGAAAATATGAATTTAAGTAATAATCATAGAATTCATCTAAAGAGATAACATTAAAGTCATTTTCTGAAAGATAAAGCATCTGCTCATAAAAAGTATCAACATGAACAATACTAGCGTCTGAATTTGCATAGTCATCACTATCTGAAATTTGGTGATAAGTCAAAACAGCAACGTTATAGTCTGCATTATCTATATTATCAGTAGTCAGGCCAATTAATGACGGTAGTAACAATAAAAAGACATATATAAGTTTAATAACAGCCGCCTCCATATAGATACTATAAATTATAAATATGTCATAAATGTGACAAAGAAAATAGGGCAGCAAAGAGGCTGCCCATGAAGTGGAGTATAGTATCTTAAACTTATCGGAGGATGTTTGTCTCTATCTCACAAATATAATATCTTTAAACCATTACTTATAAGTTAACAGAGTGTTAAGGATCAGTAGAGAAAATGTAAAGATACTTGATCTTCATTGATATGTTAATTATTAAAAAACCAAGTTAACACTAACTTAACATTCTATTAACAGAGGTTAAACAAACACCTATTTACACCATGCTATACTCTGATTGTAAAGATGCATATCATATCAATTTGATATGTAAATAAAATGCAAAATACATAGGAGGATTTCCATGTTAAAGAAAAAACTAGTGCCATTTCTTTTGATTCTAACTGTTTTAATTGTAGGTGTAACAGGGTGTACACAAGATGCAGATAATCCATCAAATGGCGATCAAGAAAACGCAGAACTTTCAGGACGAGTAATAATAGATGGGTCAGGAACAGTATATCCATTAATGGCAAATATTGCTGAGAACTATATGGTAAATGAAGAGCAAGGTGTAAGTGTTCAAGTAGGAAGAGTAGGCTCAAGTGCAGGTTTTAAAAAGTTTATTGCTTTAGAAACAGATTTTGCTGATGCTTCTAGAGAAATAAAAGATACTGAAGTATCAGAGCTAAATGCTAAAGGACTCCAAATGGGCGAAGATGTTCTAGAAATTAAACTTGCATATGATGGACTTACAATGGTTATTAATAAAAATAACGACTGGGCAACAGAAATGACTAGAGATGAAGTAGTAGACATGTATAGATCAGGCTTTCATAGAGATGATGATAAAGTGTTATGGTCAGATGTTAGAGAAGAATGGCCTAGTGAAGAGATAAAGTTTTTTGGACCAAACGAAAACCACGGTACTTACGAGTTCTTTTATGAAGTAATACTAGGTAAAGAAGATTTAGTTTCTACTGTAAATCTGCAACAAGAATACTCAACTTTAGTAGACTTGGTATCAAGAGATATTAATGCAGTAGCTTTCTTTGGATTTGGATACTACGTAAGCAATCAAGACAAATTAACAGCAATTGCAATTGACTTTGGAAATGGACCAGTACAACCAGCTCTTGCTACTATAGGTGAAGATTTAGCTTACGCAGGTTTTACAAGACCAGTTTTTACCTATATTAATTTACAGTTTGCAAAAGAGAAGCCACAAGTACTAGACTTTGCTAAGTATGTTGTTTCTGAAAATGGAGCTAAAATGCTTGCAGGTGACAATGGATTTGCACCTATGCCTGATTCAGTATATGCAGAATACCTAAGTGTATTAGAAGCACTAAACTAAATAGAGATATCTTCAAGATAAGGCTGTGACCTTATCTTGAAGTATTTCCTTTTTATTTATAAGGCTTTGAAGTGGAGGAGATATATCTTGAATGATAATACTAAAATTAGAGAGACAATTAAAAATAATATAAGTACTAATAAGCATCTATTTGATAAAGCGATGCCAATTTTCTTTTCAGTTATGGCATCAATATCAATTATCACTACAATAGGTATACTTTTAACATTAGTTATAGATGCTTCTAAATTTTTTGCAGCAGTTCCACTATCAGAAATACTTAGCACAAGGCTTGCACCGCTAAATGCTAATCCATCATTTGGCATGCTCCCTTTAATAACAGGGACAATATTTACAACAATAATCGCTATTTTAGTAGCAGCTCCTATTGGTTTATCTGCAGCGATTTATTTAAGTCAATTTGCAACAGATAAAGTTAGAAGAATATTAAAGCCAATAATCGAAGTTTTAGCAGGTATCCCAACAATAGTATATGGTTTTTTTGCATATTCATTTGTTACACCTCTACTAATGAGATTAATACCAGGGTTGGGAGCTAAAAACGTGCTAAGTGCTGGTATTGTAATGGGAGTAATGATAATACCCTTAATAACCTCAGTATCAGAGGACGCGATGAATTCGGTGCCAACTATTATCAAAGAAGGAGCTTATGGATTAGGGTCTACAAAACTTGAAGTAGCTCTAAAAATAGTTATCCCAGGAGCGATATCTGGCATAGTAGCATCAATAGTATTAGGAGTATCACGTGCAATCGGTGAAACCATGATTGTGACTATCGCAAGCGGTAGTTCTAAAAACTTTACTTTAGACATAACTCAATCTATGCAAACTATGACAGGATATATTGTTGAATTTACAAGTGGAGATGCAGCTAGTGGAACAACAGGATACTATAGCCTATATGCAGTAGGGCTACTACTTTTTATCTTTACACTTGGTATGAATATGATAGCACAGTATATAGCACGAAAATATAGAGAAGAGTACTAATCATGAATAATAAATACATGCTAGAATTAGCTCAAAATAAAAAAGAAAAAAATAAAGAGTTTACGCTTAAAGTAGATCAAAAGCGAACTATTAGAAGGATTAAACTGAATAAAGTTTTACAGTTTATTTTCTCATTATCACTTGGGTTTGCTCTACTCGTCTTAATTGTGCTTTTATATCGAGTATTTAAAGATAGTATAGGGTGGCTAAACTTAAATTTTTTAACAGGAAGACTCTCTATTTTCCCCCATAAAGCAGGTATCTATAGTGTAATTATAGGTTCTGTGTATCTAACTTTGATTGTAATTCCTATTACTTTAATACTAGGGGTATCTACTGCTATATACTTAGAAGAGTATGCTGCTAAAGGAAGACTAAAGAGTATTATCAATACAAATATATCAAACTTGGCTAGTGTACCATCAGTTATTTTTGGACTACTAGGCTTAACAGTTTTCTCAAGAATGTTAAACTTAGGATCAAGTATCTTAGCAGGTGGCTTAACTCTATCACTTTTGGTTTTGCCAATAGTTGTTGTAGCCAGTCAAGAAGCAATTAAAGCTGTGCCTAATAATTTACGCGAAGCTTCACTAGCTATAGGAGCCACAAAATGGACTACAATTAAAAACATAGTTTTACCAGTTTCCTTGCCTGGAATTTTAACAGGTTCGATTTTAGCTATTTCAAGAGCAATTGGGGAGACAGCTCCGCTAGTAGCACTGGGTGTGCCAACTTTAATTTTGACAACTCCATCAAGTATATTTGATGATTTCACAGCATTGCCAATCCAAATTTACTACTGGACACTGGATACAGTTTTAACCCCTGAATATGCAAATTTAGCAGCTGCAACAATAGTGGTGTTGTTGACTGTATTGATAGTTATGAACTCAGCTGCGATTATTATTAGAAACAAGTTTGAAAAGAAACTATAAAGAGGGTAAGTATGATGAGTAATATAGCCTATGATATAAGTAATTTAAGTTTATGGTATGGTAAAGATCAAGCACTTAAAGACATAAATATGCAGATTGAAAAAAATCAAGTAACAGCAATAATTGGCCCCTCGGGGTGTGGAAAATCTACTCTAATAAAAACACTTAATAGAATGACAGAGAATATCCCTATAGTGAAAATTGAAGGGGATATCATGTATAATAATGAGAGTATTTTTGCAAAGTCAGTTAGAGTTGAAGAGTTAAGAACTAAGGTTGGGATGGTTTTTCAAAAGCCAAATCCATTTCCAAAGTCAATATTTGAAAATGTTGTTTACGGATTAAGAATCCATGGTATTAAGAAAAAAGATGTGTTAATGGATGTTGCGATGAATAGTCTTAAAAAGGCCGCTTTGTGGGATGAGGTAAAAGATAGATTATATGATAATGCATATGGCTTATCGGGAGGGCAACAGCAAAGACTTTGTATAGCAAGGGCTTTAGCAGTCCAGCCAGAAACACTTTTGATGGATGAACCTACTTCAGCACTAGATCCAATAGCAACTTATAAGATAGAAGAATTGATAGATGAGCTAAAAAAAGATTATAATATAGTTATTGTGACTCACTCAATGCAGCAAGCAGCCAGGATATCAGATAAAACAGCCTTCTTATATATGGGAGAACTTATTGAACTTGATGATACTGAGAAGATTTTTACTAATCCAAGTGATAAAAAGACCGAAGACTATGTAACTGGTAGGTTTGGTTAAAAATGTTAAGAATAATCATATAATAAAATGACTTCACACAGAATTCTAGTGAGGTCATTTTTTATTGTTAATACAATAAAATTTCATGACAAATGAAAAAATTTCGATAAACTTAAGAAATTTTGCAGGGTATTGATAGTTTTTAGAGAAATATATATTGTTAGTAAATTAATATGGAGGGAAATATTATGAATAAAAGGCAGTTTAAAACTGAAGATTTGATGAAGTTTAAATTTGTCATGGACCCACAATTGTCACAAGATAAAGCAAAATTAGTTTATGTCGTAAGTACTCCAGAAAAGGAAAAGTACCTTTCTAATCTTTGGCTAAGAGATTTAGCTAGTGATACAGAAAAGCAGTTTACCTATGGTGATAGTGATAAGTTACCACGATTTTCACCTGATTGTAAGAGTGTAGCATTTGTATCTAAAAGAAGTGGAAAAAACCAGCTTTATGTAATGCCAGTAGATGGTGGAGAAGCAGTTCCATTAGTGCAGTTTAGATATGGTGTAAATGAATTTGTATGGTCACCAGATGGAAGCAAGATTGCTTTTACAGCAACTAGCTTAACTGGTCAAACAGTAGATGACTTATTTAAGCTTGAAGAAGATGATAGAGATAAAGAAATTAAAGAACAACATGATACGGTAAGAAAAGTTGATAGGCTAAAATTCAAATTAAATGGATTACCTGGAGCAGGCCTATTAGGTGAAAAAAACACACATATTTTTGTAGCAGATGTTAAAACAAGATGTGTTGAGCAGCTTACAGAAGGAGATCGTAATGAATCTACTCCTGTGTGGCATCCAAATGGTAAAGGGTTAGTATTCAGTACTAATAGAGAAGATGATGAAGATGCAAATCCAAGAATAAGGGATTTATTCTATATTAGTTTAGCTGATAAGAAGCTAGAAAAATTAACTAAATCAACTGGTTCATTTGCATTACCACAATATTCATCTGATGGTAAATGGTTGGCTTTTTATGGTAATGAACTAGAGTATGATAGTGCTACTAATACGACACTTTACTTGTTAAATACTACTACTGGTGAAATGAAAAACCTACTTGCTAAGTTTGATCAAAATGTCGGTGTTACTGCAGCTTTAGATATGAAGCTTGGTGCACCTATCCCAGGTCCAGTATTCACTGATTGTAATCAATATATTTATATTACAACAAGTCACCATGGGCAAACACACCTTCATCAGGTTTCAAGAGCTACTGGTGAGGTTGTTCAGGTAACAAAAGACAGTATGCAAATAAATAATTACAGCATAGTATCAGACATGGCTGCTGTAATGATAAGTGGGTTAGATTACCCAGGTGATATCGCAACAATTGATTTGGAGTCAGGTAAGGTTAATAGATTAACAGAAATTAATAAGGAGTTACTTGATGAATGCTTTATTTCCATGCCAGAAGAGTTTTGGATTAAAGGTATTGATAATGTTGATCTTCAAGGTTGGATTCAAAAACCATATGGATTTAAAGAAGGCGAAAAGTATCCACTAGTTATTAATGTTCACGGTGGACCTCATTCAATGTTTACTCCATGCTTTTTCTATGAGTTCCAATTACTAAACTCAGAAGGATATGTAATGCTTTACATAAACCCAAGAGGATCTCAGGGATATGGTCAAGAGTTTGCAGATGCAGTTAGGGGCGATTATGGTGGAGGCGACTTTGCTGACATTATGAGTGCTATTGATTATGCAGAGACCCTACCTTATGTAGATAAAGAGAACATGGGTATTACTGGTGGTAGTTATGGTGGCTTTATGACTAACTGGGCAGTAGGCCATACTAATAGATTCAAAGCAGCTGTTACTCTTAGAAGTATTTCTAACTGGGTAAGCTTCTATGGTGTATCTGATATAGGGTACTTCTTTGGAGAGAGTGAAGTAGGAACTACTCCTTGGGGTAATGTATCAATGATGTGGGATCATTCTCCACTCAAGTATGTTGAGAAAATGAAAACCCCTTTACTGATTATCCATGCAGAAGAAGATATTAGATGTCCTATAGAGCAAGCAGACCAATTATATGTGTTCTTAAAGAGACTTGGTAAAAAGACAGAGTTTTTAAGATTCCCTAAAGAGAATCATGAATTATCTCGTTCTGGTTTACCAAAACGTAGGCTTGCTAGACTAGACGCTATTGTGAATTGGTTTAATGATCATTTAGAGCGCAACAAAGCAAGTTATCAGAAATAGTATTAAGCGGAGGTTTAATTATGACAAAAAGAAAAATTCAAGTTGAAGATATTTGTAGTTTCAAGTTTGTATCCGATCCACGGTTTAACCCAGATGGTAAAGGATTAGCTTATGTACTATCTGAAGCTGATGTAGATAAGAATGGATATAAGAGTTCAATCTTTTATATTGATGAGAAAAAGGAAGTTAAACAATTAACAAATAGTGTTAGTGATAAATTAGTCAAAGACACATCTCCAAGATGGTCTCCTGATGGTAAATATTTAGCATTTATTTCTAATAGAAGCGGACAGAATAAAGTATATATTTTACCAGCTGATGGCGGAGAAGCTAAAGTATTAGTTGATTTTCCAGCAGGCGCTATAACATGGGCTCCAGATAGTAAATGTATTGCTTTTGTAGCTAAAGACCCTAAGAAAAAAGAAGAAGTAAAAAATGCTGATAGAATGCATTTTACAGATTTAAGATATAAGTTTAATGGACAAGGATACTTTACAGATAAACGTAAAAGTCATATCTGGGTAGTCAATGTAGAAAATGGCGAAGTTGAACAAATTACTGATACCAAGTTTGACGATTCAAGTCCAGCATTTTCACCTGATGGAGATAATATTGTATTTGTATCAACTAGACATAAAGATGAAACTAATCTTTGGTCAGATTTATATCAAGTAAACGTAGAAAATAAAGAAACTACAAGGTTAACAGATCATAATGGACCAGCATCATCTCCAGTATACTCACCTTGTGGTAAATATATTGCATTTGTTGGTCATGACAAAGATGAAGAACATGCAGCTAATCAGAATGTATGGATTCTTAAAACTGATGGCAGTGGCATGGTAAACTTAACACTTGATTATGATAGATCAGTAAATGGTGGACCAGGCTCTGACGTTAGATATGGCGGTGGAAACAATGAGCCTATCTGGAAAGGCGATTCTAGTGCAATTATCTTTAGAATTGGCGACAAGGGAACTTCTAAGATAGTTCAAGTTGATCTAAAAGGAAATGTAAGTGAAATAACTAACTTTAAGCACGGCATATCTTCTTATGATGCAACTGAAGAAAATGGACAGCTTAAGCTAGCTTATGTAGCTGAAACATTAACTCAATCACCAGAAATCTATACTTTCTTAAATGGTAAGCAAACAAAGATGACAGGTGCTAATGATGATTTCTTAGCTCAGTTTGATTTTGCACCAGTACATAACTTTACATATAAGTCAGCTAAAGATTGGGATATTGAAGGTTGGTTACTAGAACCTCTACATAGAGAAGAAGGTAAGAAGTATCCAGTAGTATTAGAAATCCATGGTGGACCAGCAGCAGCTTATGGTTGGTCATTCTATCATGAGTTCTATCTACTAAGTGCTATGGGTTATGGTGTTTTATTTACTAATCCTAGAGGCTCTAGAACTTATGGTGAAGAGTTTACAAATGGCGTAATTGGTGACTGGGGCGGACATGATTATGATGACGTTATTAATGGAACCAAATATGCAATTGAAAACTTTGATTGGGTAGATGAAAATCGCTTAGGTGTTACCGGTGGTAGTTATGGCGGATACCTTGCTAATTGGATGGTAACTCAAACAGATATGTATAAAGCTGCTGTATCTCTTAGAAGTATCTCTAACCTATATACTAAATACGGAGTTAGTGATATTGGATGGTATGGTAATCGTAGAGGCATGGGTGGAGCAGATTTATGGGATCAAGAAGACTTTATTATGTCAAGATCTGCAATTAGATTTGCACCAAATGTGAAAACTCCTATTCTATTAATTCATAGTATGGAAGACTATAGATGTCCATTTGAGCAAGCTGAGCAATTCTATGTAGCTCTTAAGCGCTTAGGAAATGCTCCAACAGAGTTATTAGTATTCAAAGGTGAAAACCATGAATTATCACGTTCAGGGAAACCTCTAAACAGAATGGATAGATTAAGAGGAATTGTTGATTGGTTTGAAAGGTATCTTAAGTAAATCATATAAGAAAGCCTTGAAAAATACAGATTAGAGAAGTATACTACTATTAAAAGATATAAGGAGGAAATATTATGGCTCATGTAATTAGTGCTGAATGTATTTCTTGTGGCGCGTGCGAGGCAGAATGCCCAACAGCTGCAATTTCTGAAGGCGATACACAATATGTAATTGATGCGGATGCATGTATCGACTGTGGTGCTTGTGTAGACGTATGTCCAGTAGATGCAATTAGCCCAGAATAAACTTAAATAAAAGGCCCCTGTTTTAGGGGCCTGAGGCTGTTGACAAAAAAATGTCAACAGCTTTTTTAGTTTTAAAGGAGAAT
>CAZJHT010000040.1:0-16561 GCA_964546025.1 uncultured Clostridiaceae bacterium | reverse complement strand
CACATATTTATATGTATTAACTCGCTTTATTTCAGATACATTAATAATGAGTTAACATCTCTATGAAATAATAGATAGGTAGTATTAAATAAGACTATATATTGACAAGAATCTGCCCTTTGTATAATATTAGTTTGTCAGCAAATAATTAGTCGACAAACTAAAGGAGTTGGTCTAGTGGAGTATAGAAAAAATAGAGTAGAATGGTTGTTTAGAATCTTTTACAGAATGCATCATGACAGAATAAAACATGAGTTCGCAAAGCACAATATTTTAGAGGCTAGCCATCCTCATATACTCTTTACGCTAAAATATGAAATAGAAAATATGCAGGCAAGCCAAAAAGAACTTTGTGAGATTTTAGGCTTAAGCCCTTCAACTGTTGCAATATCACTAAAAAGAATGGAAAAAGCAGGATTAATAGAGAAAAAGCAGGATGAAAGAGACCTTCGAAAAAATGTAGTGACACTTACGAAAAAAGGGCATCATATTATTGTTCAATGTAAAGAAGTGTTTGCAAAAGTAGAGAGAGAACTTTTCTTAGGGTTTGATGACAAAGAAAAAGATCAACTCAAAATATATTATAAAAGAATGATTAACAACTTAGAAGAAATGGGTGCAACCCCGCCAGAAATGTATAGAATGGACGAATAGAATGATTAAAATATTTAGAAATCTAAAAAGAAGAGAAATATCACTGATTTTAATTAGTATAGTTTTTATAGTCTTCCAAGTATTTTTGGACTTGAGAATCCCTGGTTATATGTCTGAGATTACAGTCTTAGTTCAAACACCAGGAAGCCAAGTGAGTGATATTGGCTTTACAGGTTTGTTAATGCTACTAGCAGCACTTGGAAGCGTTGTTAGTTCTGTAATCGTTGGTTTTTTTGCAGCAAGAGTAGCTGCTAGTTTTTCAAAGCAATTAAGGGAAAAAATATTTACAAAAGTGATGACCTTTTCTCTTGAAGAGATAGGTAGTTTCTCTACTCCAAGCCTCATAACGCGCACTACAAACGATGTAATACATGTACAGATGGTAATAGCTATGGGACTTCAAGCGATTATTAAAGCGCCAATTATGGCAACTTGGGCAATGACAAAGATTGCTGGGAAGAGCTGGCAGTGGTCCGCTACTACTGGTGTGGCCGTTTTGATTATGACAATAGCCTTTGTGATTATCAGTGTTTTTGCCATACCAAAGTTTAAAATAATTCAAAGATTGACTGATAACCTAAATAGGGTTACTAGAGAGAACCTTTCAGGAATAAGAGTAGTAAGAGCTTATAATGCAGAAGATTATCAACAAGAGAAATTTGAAGATGCTAATGAAGAGTTAACTTATAATCACTTATTCACTAGTAGAATAATGGCAATTATCAATCCAATAATGACTTTAATAATGTCAGGCTTAAGTCTAGTGATTTATTGGACAGGAGCATATATAATTAACATAGCTCCACTAGCTGACAGGATTTATATTTTTTCTGACATGGTCGTATTCTCTGCTTATGCTATGCAAGTAATAATGTCTTTTATGATGTTAACAATGATATTTGTTATGTTGCCTAGAGCTTCTGTATCAGCAAATAGAATCAATGAAGTTTTAGATACAAAGTTTAGCATAATTGATGGCTCTAAAGAAAAAGGGGAAAGTGAGACTAGAGGAACTATAAGGTATCAAAATGTAGGATTTAAATATCCTGGTGCAGCAGATTATGTACTTAAGGATATAAGTTTTGAAGCTAGAGCTGGGGAAACAATAGCAATTATTGGGTCTACAGGAAGTGGAAAGAGCACTTTAGTAAACTTACTACCCAGACTTTTTGACATTACAGAAGGTAAAATAGAGATCGATGGCGTTAATATCAAAGATTACAAACTTCAAGCACTTAGAGAAAAGTTGGGATATGTTTCACAAGAAGCAATTTTATTCAGTGGTAATATTATGTCAAATTTAACTATTGGAAGTAATGAAAAATCTAATATAAGAACTGAAAAAGCATTAGAAATAGCGCAAGCTAAAGAATTTGTTAGTAGACTTGACCAAAAAGAAGAAAGTTATGTAGCCCAAGGAGGAACAAATTTCTCAGGTGGGCAAAAGCAAAGACTTACTATTGCCCGGGCAATATATAAAGAACCAGCAATATTCATTTTTGATGATTCTTTTTCAGCGCTTGACTTTAGAACTGAGAGAATGCTAAGAGATGCACTTAGTAATAATTTGAAAAATTCAACTAGCTTAATAGTGGGTCAAAGAATAAGCTCGATAAAAAATGCAGATAGAATTATAGTCCTTGAAAAAGGCAAGATGGTTGGGTATGGCTCACATAATGAACTTATTAAGGATTGTGAAACTTATCAAGAGATTGCCTTTTCACAATTGTCTGAGGAGGAGTTACAAAATGCAAAATAATAAAAAAGAAGAAAGATTTGCAGAAAAGAGTACTCCAAGAGGACCAAGAGGTGGCGGACCTGGTAGAGGTATCGCGGTTGGTAAGCCAAAGGATTTCAAAGAATCACTTAGGAAATTATTAGCATATCTTAAACCATATTTACCTATGATGATATTCGCCCTAGTTTTGGCTATGATAGGCACGGTATTTAGTATTATTGGGCCAGACAAGATTAGAGAAATTACAGATTATATTACAAAAGGAATTGTAACAGGAATTGACTTAGAAGCAGTTTCAAAAATCGGAGTTTTCTTAGCTACTATTTACATTCTTGGTGCACTCTTCAATTATATCCAAGGGTTTATTATGGCAACAGTTACCCAAAGGATATCAAAGAGTTTAAGAAGAAAAATATCAGAAAAAATCAATAGATTACCACTAAAATACTTTGATTCAAACTCTATTGGTGACATTTTAAGCAGAGTGACAAACGATGTAGATACAATAGGAAATACATTAAATCAAAGCTTAGGTACGATAGTGTCGTCAACTACTTTATTGTTTGGTTCACTATTTATGATGCTAATGTTAAATATTCCGCTGACTTTATCTGCAGTAGCTTCAACTTTAATTGGCTTTAGACTCATCACGATAATTATTAAAAGGTCTCAAAAGTACTTTTTAGCACAGCAAGTCGATTTAGGCCGTCTTAATGGACATATTGAAGAGTCATATACAGGCCATGTGGTATTAAAAGCTTATAATGGAGAAGAAGAAGCTATTGAAGAGTTCAAACAGATAAATGAGAAGCTATTTGAAAGTGCTTGGAAATCACAATTTATGTCAGGTCTGATGATGCCCGTTATGGCCTTTATAGGAAATCTTGGATATGTTGTAGTGAGCCTTTTCGGCTCAGCTCTAGCAATTAGAGGGACTATTTCATTTGGTGTAGTCGTAGCATTTATGCTTTACGTAAGACTTTTTACACAACCATTATCGAGACTTGCTCAAGCGGCTACTAGAATACAGTCTGCTCTTGCAGCTAGTGAGAGAGTATTTGAATTTTTAGAAGAAAAAGAATTAGAAAATGAAAACAGTAAAACAACACTCATTAACTTGGATGAAGTTAAGGGAGATGTGTCCTTTAGAAATATTCATTTTGGATACGAAGTAGATAAAAAAATCATTGAAAATTTTAATTTCGATGTGAAGGCTGGCGAAAAAATAGCTATTGTTGGACCTACTGGAGCTGGTAAGACTACCATGGTGAACTTGCTGATGAGGTTTTATGAGGTCGATAAAGGAGAAATCTTGGTCGATGGGGTTCCAATAAACGATATTAGAAGAGAAAATGTTCATGACCTGTTTAGTATGGTTTTGCAAGATACATGGCTGTTTGAGGGAACTATTAAAGAAAATATAATATATAGCAAGCAAAATGTAACTGATGCAGAAGTAGAAAAAGCAAGCAAAGCAGCGGGTGTGCATCATTTTATACAAACCCTTCCGGAAGGGTATGATACTGTTTTAAGAGATGCAGCAAATATTTCATCTGGGCAAAGGCAGCTACTTACTATAGCAAGAGCTATGATAGAAAACGCACCTCTTTTAATATTGGATGAAGCAACTAGCTCAGTTGATACAAGAACTGAGGTATTAATTCAAGAAGCAATGGATAAATTGATGGTTGGAAAAACTTCTTTTGTAATTGCTCATCGATTATCTACAATTAAAAATGCAGATGCCATTATTGTAATGGATGAAGGTAAGATTGTAGAAAGTGGCACTCACAATGAGTTGCTTGATAAAAATGGTTTTTATTCTGAACTTTATAATAGTCAGTTTGAGAAAGTTTCATAAGGTTGTTAAAAGCACTTTGAAATCAAGGTGCTTTTAATCATTCTTTAATTAATTAATGTATTGTTAGAGTATCTATTAACTGATAAAATGTATAAAAGAGAAAGAATTGAGAGGATTTATATGGCTAGAATTCTAATTGTTGATGACTCCAAAACAGACATTATTCTGATAAAAGGAATGTTAAAGGACTATGAAGTATTAACAGCTAATAATGGTAAAGAAGCTATTGACATATTACAAAAAGAAGAAGAAATTGACTTAATTATATTAGATATTAACATGCCTATTATGAATGGCTTTGAAGTGCTAAAAGTACTACAAAACGACAAGAATCTTTCTAAGATAAAAGTAATTATACTTACAAACTATGATGAAATTGAAAACGAGATAAAAGGATTGCGCCTTGGAGCAGTTGATTATATAAGAAAGCCTGTAAATATTGAGTCTCTTAAAATTCGAATCGGTATTCATCTAGAACTTGCAACAGCACAAAAAATCATTGAGAGAGATAATCAATATTTAGATGCTTTAGTAAATGAGCGAACTGTACAACTTGAGGTTACCAGATATATTACAATTAATGCCCTAGTAAGGCTATTAGAAGTAAGGAATATTGAGTCACATAATCATTCTGTTAGAACAAGAAAGATTATGAGGCTATTATGTGATTATTTAAAAAATAATGAGGGTTTCAGCGAAATTTTAACTGATGAATTCATAAATGATATAGTTGAAGTAACACCACTTCATGACATAGGAAAAGTCGGTATACCAGATGAAATTTTGTTAAAACCAGGAAAGCTTTCCAAAAGCGAATTTGATTTGATGAAAAAACATGTAGACTTTGGAGTTAAAGCGTTAGTTGATGAAGTGCATGGATTAGAAAGCACACCAATTTTTTTGCAAATTGCAATAGATTTAATCCAAAACCATCATGAGAGATTTGATGGAACAGGTTATCCAAATGGGTTAAAGGGAAAAGATATTCCTTTAGCAGGAAGATTGATGGCAATTGTAGATGTATATGATGCAATGATGAATAAAAGAGTCTACAAACCAGCATTTGATAATGAAACCACAACAGATTATATAAAAAGTCAAATTGGCAAACACTTTGATCCTGAAATTGTTAAAGCTTATTTAACTATTAAAGAAGATATTCACCAGGTAATTAAAGACAATCCTCTTCTTGATGAATAGGTTGGGAGAGATAATAATGTTGCGCAAATTGCTTTTTAGCTTAACTCTTGTTATATTATTGATAAACATAGGTTTTGGGGATTCATATGATATAAGCTTTACTGAGGAAGAACTGGATTTTATAAAAGAAAATCCAGTAATTAGGCTTGGTGTGGACCCATATTTCGTGCCATTTGAATTCATTGAGAACAATCAGTACGTAGGAATTACTGCAGATTACATAAAAATAATTGAAAATATGACGGGGCTTAAATTTGAAGTTGTAGAGGGTCTAAAGTGGGTGGAAGCTTATGATATGGCCTTAGCTGGTGAGATTGATGTGTTGCCAGCAGTTTCTAAAACTTTAGAAAGAGAGATACACTTTCTCTTTAGTGAGCCCTATTATTACTTTAAAAGAAGCATTGTTACTAGGGATACGAATACTGAGATAAAAGATTTAGAAAACCTTTATGGCAGAACTGTAGCTGTGCAGCGAAATAGTTCACATCATAGTTACCTAATAGACATGCAAGGCATTAATTTGAGCCTTTACAATTCTGTACAAGCAGCACTTGTAGCTGTTTCAGATGGAACAGAAGAAGTTTTCCTTGGGAATTTGTCAACTACTAACTATCTAATCAAAAATACAGGAATACCAAACTTGAAACTTATTTCTTTTGATGCTGAAAGGACAACTGGGCTCCACTTTGCGACTAGGAAAGAATGGCCAGTATTAATTTCAATTTTAAATAAATCCTTACAAGCAATACCTAATGAAGAATTAGTTAAGATCACTGAGACTTGGATAGATTTAGAAACTGATTTTGACTATACGCCATTGTTTAGAATTATTGCAATAACTCTAGCTATATTAACAATTGTTGTTTTAGTATCAGTATATTGGATAACTAAGTTAAGAACTGAAATACAGATGAGAATTAAGGCTCAGGAAAGCCTTGAAGTTGCAAAAGTAGATGCTGAGATTGCAAATGAATTAAAATCAAGCTTTTTGGCACGAATGAGTCATGAGATACGTACTCCTCTAGGTGCAATTATCGGAATGGGTTATTTGCTTAAGCAGACTGATTTATCTGGAAGTCAGAGTTCATATGTAGAGAGAATCACCCATGCAGGCAAATCTATGCTTAGTATAATTAATGATATTTTGGATTATTCAAAAATCGAAGCGGGAAAAATTGAAATTGAAAAGGCATCATTAAATCTAGATAACGTTATTCAAGGCACTACAAATATCGTGTCATATTACTTAGAGAATAAAAAGATTGGGTTTAAGTTTTCTAAAGATCCATACTTGCCTACTCACTTTATGGGAGATGCAAAAAGAGTTGAACAAGTATTAGTTAATGTTATAAACAATGCTATAAAGTTTACTGATGAAGGAGAAGTTAGTTTGTCTGTTAGTATGGTAGCCAAAGAAGATGATATGTATCATATCGCTTTTAGTGTAAAGGATACAGGCATAGGGATGACAAAAGAAGAAGTGAATAAACTATTTACTCCTTTTGTGCAAGCAGGCTCATCAATAAACCGAAAGTATGGCGGGACAGGTTTGGGCTTATCAATTGTTAAAAACTTAATTGAAATGATGAATGGGTATATAGAAGTCTTTAGCACTAAAGGTGAAGGATCTACCTTTATAATTCATATACCGCTAGAAATTGATGAAGAGAAAGAAGTAGAACACAATAGAAAGTATTCCAAAGATTATTTTAAAGACCTTAGGGTATTGGTAGTAGAAAAATCAGGTACAAATATTAATATTATAGACAGTTATTTAGGGGCATTTGGATTGCATTGCGAACTAACAAACTCTGAACACACAGCAATTGACATGTTAGAAGTATCAAGTCAAAAATATGCTAGACGTTATGATTTGTTAATAGTTGACTTTGATACTCCAGAAAATGGAGGTTTTGAGTTTGTTAAAAATATTAAAAGCAATGAAAATATCGTAATGAAACCTAAATCAATTGTTCTATTACCGATGAACAGTGAAGAGTTATATGACTTGTATGAGATATATGATGTTGATAAAGTAGTTGGTAAACCAGTTATTCCATCAGTGCTATTTGACTCTATTATTGAGATGTTTGAGTTTGAGGCTCTTGTTAAGCCGGATAAAGTAAAGAAGAGTGTTGATGAGGAAGTTAGTGATAAAGGCACAATATTGCTGGTTGAAGATAATAAGACTATTCAGTTGATTGCTTCTACAATACTTGGTAAAAACGGATATCAAGTTCTTGTAAGTGATAATGGTGAGCAAGGTTTAGATGAATTCAAAAAGAATAAAGATAAAATCGATCTTATTTTGATGGATTTACATATGCCAATAATGAATGGTTATCAAACAACTAGAGAGATAAGAGAAATTTCAAAAGTTCCAATTGTCGCTATGTCTGCAGATGTCATTGAAGGAGTTATTGATAGGTGCATAGAAGCAGGAATGGATGACTATATTTCTAAGCCATTTGAACCAGAGAAATTAATAAATAAGGTGCAGTCATTTATAGCGACAAATGAAAAGCCATATACTACTGGTTCTTTTAACACTAAAAAAGGTGTATTATCTGTTGGAGATGAGAATCTTTATAAAATAGTTTTGGAAGAATTTATTAGTGAAAATGCAAACTTCTTAGATGAGATTGATGCTTATGTGAAGGAAAAAGAATATGAGAACCTAATCGAGCTAACTCATAGAATTAAAAGTAGTGTAGGTTCAATTGGCGCTGATTACCTTTATGATATAATTAGAGATGTAGAGATAGCTTGCAAAGAAGGGAATCTTCAAGAAGTTGATAAGCTCCTAATTATGCTTAAACAAGCCTATAAAAAATTGCAAAAAGAGATACAAGAATACCTTAAAAATAGGTAAGTGATATTATTGCATACCTGAAAAAGTAATCTAACAGCTTCCCAAACAGGAAGCTGTTATGCTTAAATTAACTTAATCTTCATATATTCTTGTTTTCTAATCAGATTCTAATCAAAGTGTGTAATAATGTGGAACAAAGTGTTGTATGTGATAGTATTAATATATAAATAGAAGTTTTAGTGAAGGTGAAAAATATGACAGATAACATAAAAAATAAATTTAATATTCAAGTTAGCATTACAGAAGTTAGATCCTTAATTCTACTAGCAATAGCTATAAATTTAATTATTGAAACGTTTAACAGACGAAGTATTGTAAGTGGAATGAAATACCTTATTACAAGCCCTATCAGTTTTTTATATGGGGTATCTATTATTTTGCTGACTTTGTCTTTTGCAAAAATGTTTAAGAAAAGTCAGTTCTTTATTATTTTAGTTTCAACTGTTTGGGTAGGGTTAGGTGTGGCTAACTTTGTTTTGCAGACATTTAGAACAACCCCTTTGACCAGTATAGATATTAGGATGCTTGGTTCTGTTTTTACTGTCATAGGTGTTTATTTCACTCCAATCCAGATTATAATTTTAGGCGTGCTGATTAGTTTTGTAGCATTTTTGGTGATGCTTTCATGGTTTAGAGTAAAAAGAAGAAGAATCTATATAAGTAATGTAGCTATAACACTTTTGCTTTCAACTCTCTTAATAGTGTTTATTCCAAGTATAGCCTATGAAGAAGAACAGCAAGCGATAGATTTTAGAAATCTTGTTGAAGCATATGATAGATATGGTTTCGTACACTGCTTTTCATCAGGCCTTTTAAATCAGGGGATTGATGAACCAGATCAGTACTCACAAGAATATGTTGAATCAATAGTAAATAAACTGAGTATTTATCAAGAGAGAGAGTTTAAAGAGTCAAATATCATTTTTCTTCAGTTGGAGTCAGTGTTTGATGTAAACAATTTAAAAGGAATAAGTTTTAGTGATAACCCATTGCCTTATTTCACATATTTATATGAGAACTACTCATCTGGCAAGTTAAGAGTGCCATCTGTCGGGGCAGGAACAGCTAATACAGAGTTTGAAATTCTTACAGGTATGAACTTAGATTTCTTTGGAGCTGGAGAATACCCATATAAATCTGTGCTTATAGATAACGCGACAGACTCTATAGGGTTTACGCTAACAGACTTGGGTTATGAAATTACAGCTATACATAATAATTATGGAGCATTTTATAATCGGCATGAAGTGTTTAAAAACTTAGGATTTGATAACTTTATTTCTATCGAATCCATGAACGGGGTAGAATTTAATCCTGTTGGTTGGGCAAAAGATGAAATATTAACAGAAGAAATCTTAAGAGTAATGGAGAAAACAGAGAGTTTAGATTTTATATTTGCGATTTCAGTGCAACCACATGGAACTTATCCAAGTTATCCTGTGGAAATGGAGTACATTGTTAGCATTGAAACTCCTCTTGAAAATGAAAGACTTATGTCTCTCAACTACTTTATTAACCAGCTCTACCAAGTGGATATATTTCTCAAAGAGCTTACTTATGAGTTGAGTTCATATCATGAGCCTGTTACCTTAGTTATCTATGGTGATCACTTTCCAAGTCTAGGAATTACAAATGAAGATTTGATAGAAGGAACTGTTTTTGATACAGAATATATTCTATGGACAAACTATGGAGCAGAAAAGGTGGATAAAAACTTAGAGGCATATCAATTAGGATCTTATGTTTTAGAAAGATTGAGTATAAACCATGGGCTTATTAATAGTTATCACCAAGAGAATAAAGGTGAAGACGATTATCAAGAACATTTAAAAGTGCTCCAGTATGATTTGCTGTTTGGTGAGAAGTTTGCAACTGAACACGAATATGAACCCAAAGATACTTTAATGGGGATTGAAGATGTTGTAATAAATGAGATAGCTCATGATGGTGGTGCGATGTATATAATAGGAGAAGGGTTTACGCCATTTAGCTTTGTTTTTATTGATGGAAGGAAACAAGATACTATCTTTTTGAGTGAGACAGTATTAATGGTGGAAGATCATAGGAATTTTGATAGTATTATTGTAGCTCAAATAGGGATGAAAGATATTGTTTTGAGAGAATCAAATATTTATACAGAGTAAATTATAAACATTAACCCCTTAAGAATTTGCGAGATGACAAATTCTTAAGGGGTATTTTTTTATGCGCTATAGAGATTTATTCTATTGACTTTATTCTTTCACTAACTGGTGGATGAGAATATGTTAATTTCACTACTAATGGATGAGGGTTTAAATTTGAAAAGTTTTCTTTTGAAAGTACTTTTAGAGCACTAATCATATCTTCTTTATTATACTCTTTAGCAGCATAAGCATCTGCTTTATATTCAGCTTTTCTTGATATATAGCTCAGAGGAACCCCTAAAACTATGCTTATAGGTTCGATAAGAATGCCAAACAAAATTATTGAAAAACCATAATGAGGGTTTGCAAAACCAAATGCTTTTGATATAAAGCTTGACTCTAAAAAGAATGTCATTATGGCTATGAAAAGGCTTAATTGCACTGTAGAAAGCATGAAGTTCTTTAATACATCCTTATTCTTATCATGACCAATTTCATGAGCTAGAATGGCAATTATCTCATTTTCTGTGCATTTTTCAAGAAGCGTATCGTATAAAACAATATGCTTGAATTTACCAAAGCCAGAGAAAAAAGCATTTAATCTTGAAGAACGTTTTGACGCATCCATAATACTAATTTTCTTAACTTCATACCCAGTTTTCTCAGCTAACTTATTAATTTTTTCATACAGAGGTCCTTCTGGCAGTGGTGTTAATTTGTTAAATAGCTTAATGAAAACTTTAGTGTATAAAATATTTGCAACTAAAGATATTAGAATGACTGTAAGCCAACCATAAAAAACAAATTTTCTCCCTTGACTTTGATAGATCAATAAGAGAATAAATAGAACTCCCCCGCCTAGTACTGTATTAAGTAAAATTGATTTAACTTGATCAATAAAAAATGTTTTCTTAGTTGTTCTATTAAAGCCATATTTCTCTTCTATAACAAATGTTCTATAGACTTTAAAGCCAATACTTAGGAAATAGCTGATTAAATAATAAATTAAGAAAAAGATAAGACTTTGGATTATCTTATCATTGCTAAACTGGCTAGAAAATGAAGCTATGTATGGAAATAATCCAGTTAATAAGAAAGCAATTATTAACATTGTACCTAGTGTATTTTCAAATATAGAAATTTTACGCCTTTCCATAGTATAACTTAACCATTTAGTATATTCTTCAGTGTCATATATATCATCAACATTTTTAGGAATAGGGTTGTCTTTATAGGAGTAGTTCAAGTATATTAAAGTGTTTTCTAAAACAAAAATAGATATTATTACAACTATAGTCAAAGCTAACATATATAGTCCCCCAGTGTATAATCTATAAACATTATATCTATAAACAAGCAAAATAAAAAGTGCTACATAAGTAGCACAAATTATAATTGGTCTTGATAACCGTATCTGATTACTTTATATTCACCAGAACTTGTATCTAAATCATATACATTGAAATTTGTTTTTATGTCAAAGCCTTCTGTATGGGTAGCTAGATTAATAGAAGCTGAACCATTTTCCCCGCTTTGAATCCTATGAAAAACATTAGTTGGCCAACTTAAGACTGCTCCACCTTCTACAATTAGATCACCATTGTGATAAATTTCATTAGGCCTTACTATAAACTTTTCAACTTTTCCATGGTCCTTGTTATAAAGCCACACATGTCTTTCGCCATAAAGGACAATTAAGTGATCTGACTGATTAGGATGCATATACCAAGTTATATCATAGTCATCAAATGGTCCGGGACTTTTTGCACTCTTATCATGAAGTACGCGGTCAATTGAGCTAATATGTGATAATGTTTCCATTGGATAGAGATCAAATATGACTCCTGGAGTTTGCCTAAAAAGTTTAAGTTCTATTATCGAATATAATCCCTTAACTTCTTGTAGTATTGCTGACATGAAAATCCTCCTTTTAATACAGCTTTGCTTATATACTATATTAATACATTAAAGCTTTATGTGCAATGAATTCAATTAGCAATAGTCAATCTTTGTGTTGTATAATATAGAAAAAGCAAAATAGGATGGTAGAAGTGCATTATGTTTATATAGTCAGATGTGAAGATGATACTCTATATACAGGTTACACAAACGATATTGAAAGAAGAATAGAAGAACATAACAATGGAGCTGGAGCTAAATACACTCGAGGGAGGGCTCCTGTTAAGCTAGAATATTTTGAACAGTATGAAAACAAAGGGGCTGCGCTTAGTCGTGAACATGAAATAAAAAAGCTTAGCAGAGTTAAAAAAGTAGAGTTAATAACAACAGGAGGTGAAGATAAGCAAGGCTTATCATAATATGAAAAGATCTGAAATTAACAGAGCAATCAATTTTGCAAAAAAAGGGTTAGAAATGTACAATTATAAACTTCCTAAGTTTGGATATTGGGAAGTAAAAGACTTTATGCAACAACAGAATGTCGCAGAGATAGTAGAGCTCATGCTAGGCTGGGATGTTACTGACTTTGGTCAGGGAGATTTTGATAGTCTAGGTGCAGTTTTATTCACTTTGCGTAATGGAAAACTGGATGGGAGTATGGGTGTTCCATATGCAGAGAAATTAATAATTCTAAAAGAAGGACAAAGATTACCTCTTCATTGTCATAAAGATAAGACAGAAGATATTATCAATAGATTTGGAGGAGTCTTGTCAATAACCTTATTTGAGTCAGTAGATGAAGTCATTGATTCAAATAAATATGTTGAAGTTTATATTGATAGTGTAAAAACAGTTGTTGAGCCTGGAAGTGAGTTATTATTGCACCCTGGACAAAGTATTACAATTAAACCAAATCAGTATCATTTTTTTGGAGCAAAGCAAGGTTTTGGCGATTTGATTTGCGGGGAAGTTTCATCAGTTAATGATGATGTTGTAGATAACTATTTCGCAGAAGAAGTTAATAGATTTACTTTCATTGAAGAAGATGACAAAGTTAGACATGTTCTATGTAATGAGTATAAAGAGGTGTTAGGAATATGAGGTTTGACATAGTAGGAATTGGTGAGTTGTTAGTGGATATGACAGCTACATTTGAGTTTGATGGAATTAAATATTTACCCAATTCAGGGGGAGCTCCTGCTAATTTTTTAGCTATGACTGAAATTCTAGGTGCTAACACTGCTTTTGTAGGCAAAGTAGGTGATGATTATTTTGGTCACAAGCTAGTGGGCACATTAGAAGAAATTGGGATAGATACAAGCTTTGTTTTAAAAGATGGAAAATACCCAACAACTTTAGCTTTCGTACATTTGGATTCAGGAGAGTCTAGCTTTTCATTTTATAGAAATCAGACAGCTGACGTCATGTTAGATGAAAGTGAAATTGATTACTCAATACTTGATGAAACAAAAGCTATATATTTTGGGTCTTTGGCATTTACAACAAACCCAATCAAAAACGCTGTGGATAAGTTTATTTTTTTAGCTAAAGAAAAGAAGGTTTTAGTGTTTTTTGATCCGAATTATCGCCCTAGTTTATGGAAAAATAAACATGAGGCTATAAAGGAAATTATGACTAGACTAGAATTCGCTGATATCTTGAAGCTTAGTGAAGAAGAATTGTTCTTAATCACCGAAAGTGAAGATTATAAAACTGCACTAGAAGAGTTTGATAAGTATGATATATCGCTAATACTTGTAACGAGAGGATCTAATAGTACTATATATAAGTATAAAGACGAAGTCGGAGAAATTGCTACTTATAAAGCAAATATGCTAGATTCAACTGGTGCTGGAGATGCTTTTTTTGGAAGCGTTGCACAACAAATTCTTTGCGCTGACAAAGACATTTGCGATTTTAGTATGGATGAAATAAAAGACATTATAGATGTAGCAAACTTGATTGCATCAATTTGTATAGAAAACTATGGTGGGATTCCATCACTGCCTAATAAAGAAGTGGTCTTAAGAAGGTTAAGAATGCTACAAAAATATGGAGTATTCAGTTGATTAAGAGATTTCTATATTACAAAGATGAATATTTAGAGTACTACATAGTTAGAAAGAAAGTCAAAAACATTAATCTAAGAATAACGAAAGATTTAAAGATAACAGTCAGTGCTAATAAAGCAATTTCTGAAGATATAGTTCATAAATTTGTAATAAGCAAAGGTGATTGGATAGAGAAGTCTTTGAATAGAATAAGAAAGAAGCTTATTGAAAAAGAAGATATAAAAGCTAAAGAGAAGTATAGATATTTAGGTAAATGTTACACAAAAAGACAAATGAAAGAGCTCATAGGTTTTAATAGCGATAGTGGGTTTTCTAATGAGCTTGAAATGTGGTATAAGAAAAATGCAGCAGAGTACTTTAATACGATAATAGGAAAGCAGCTAAAGAAGTTTTATGCTTTTAGACTAGAGTACCCAAAGGTAACAATTAGGAAGATGAAAACGCGTTGGGGTAGTTGTAATAAAAAACTCAATAAAATAAACCTTAACCAAGAGCTTATAAAGCAACCTGTTGAAGCTATAGAGTATGTCGTCACACATGAACTTGCCCATCTTGTCTATGCAAACCATGGGGAAAGTTTTTATGAGCTATTAGGTAGGATAATGCCAGACTATCAAAAAAGAAGATTAATGCTTGATGATAGACTGCTATAACCAAGTAGTTCTTGGAGAAAGCATCCATGAGGCAGGGGACAAGGTGGGGATCCCAAGCAAAAACTAGTCATCTTACTTCATTTTTATAATGTTCGGCTATTGAAGGACATAAGACCTGCTTGGCTTCTATAAAGTACGTTATGAGGGGATTATCAATGAATAATTGTAAAAAAATCACAAACTAAGTTGATTAAGTCAAAAGTTAGTGGTAAGCTATCATGTGGTCGTTTAGAGGTTAAGTAAACACTAATAAATTGATGAGGGTGGAGATAATGAGAACTATAGGAACAAGTGCCTATGGCATAAGGGCTCCAATAATACAAAGTGGAGATAATATAGTAGAAATTGTTGTAGACACGATACTAAACTCAGGAATTGACCTTAGAGATCGAGATGTTATCGGTATGACAGAGTCTATAGTTGCGAGAGCACAAGGTAACTATGTTGAAATTGAAGATATTGCACAAGAAATTAATGAAAAGTTTTCAGAGAGTGTTGGAATTGTATTTCCAATATTGAGTAGAAATAGGTTTTCTATAATTCTTAAAGGCATTGCAATGACAAACAAAAAGATCTTCATACAACTAAGTTACCCATCTGATGAAGTAGGTAATCACTTGATGGACATAGATATAATGGATGAACTAGGTATAAATCCATATACAGATGTCTTTGGTGTAAAAGAATATAGAGAGTATTTTGGTGAGGAAGTAATTCATCCTTTCACAGGTGTAGACTATGTTGATTTGTATAGGAATATTGTAGAAAATGATAATGTTGAAATAATTTTTTCAAATAATCCAACATCTATTTTAGACTATACAAAAGAAGTAATTGCAGCAGACATACATAGCTTTGAACGCACAAAGAGAAGATTAATTAAAGCTGGAGCAAATAGAGTTTTAGGACTTAAAGACTTATGCAATGTAAACAAAGGTAATGGCTATAATGATCAGTACGGGCTACTAGGTTCAAACAAAGCCTCAGATACAAAGCTTAAGTTATTCCCTAGAGACTGCTTTGATTATGTAAATGAGATACAAAAAGTAATTAAGGATAGAACGGGAAAACAAGTAGAAGTTATGGTTTATGGTGATGGTGCTTTCAAGGACCCCGTAGGTAAAATATGGGAGCTAGCAGACCCAGTAGTATCTCCTGGATTTACTGAAGGTTTAAAAGGTACTCCCAACGAGATTAAGATCAAATATCTAGCTGATACAAAACTATCTAACTTACATGGTAAAGAGCTAGAAGAAGCAATGAAGCTTCAAATAAATAGTAAAGAAGAAAATTTAATAGCAAAAGAGGAAGCTCAAGGAACAACACCAAGGCAGTTAACAGATTTGCTTGGGAGCTTGTGCGATTTAATAAGTGGCAGTGGAGATAAGGGAACACCTATAATATTGATCCAAGGTTACTTTGACAATTATGCGACTGAATAAGATTATTTGGGAGGGTTTAATTACTCTCCTATTATTTTTTTAAA
>CAZJHT010000039.1:0-17544 GCA_964546025.1 uncultured Clostridiaceae bacterium | reverse complement strand
TTTCCACAGTATTGCTTGTTAACTTTTACGTGTCCAAGTTTTTATACCAAATCCATAGTGACAATGAAGTATTGTCTAAACATGAGGGCAGTATTGATGAAATTTCAGAACTGTTTGTAAATGATTTTGTAAATAAAAATGTAGATGAACTACTAAAGCAATATAGTTATACTGAGCAAGTAGAAACAGCTTTAAGTAGAGTTTTATTTGTACAAGTCTATGCTCAGATAGAAAGCACAAATGGTGAATATGTTGAAGTTTTAGAGTCAAATCATATAATGTCAGGATCAAATAGAGTTATCCAGACAGAATTACAATATGAAAACAGTGCTATAATGTTAGTCTTAGTCTTTGACAGCGAGAACAGAATAGCAGGTTTTACATATAACCAGTTACCACCAGAAATAGAGTATTCAGATAAAATTGTGACTAAAGATATTAGATTTGAATCTGATGGTCTTTCCATTGGAGCAACAATCACATATCCAGAAAGTGAAGGAGAGTTTAGAGCAGCAGTCTTTATACCAGGATCTGGGCCTACTGATCGGAACTCTACCTTAATGGGGAATACCCCACTTAGAGATTTGTCTATTAAGCTAGCTGAAGAGGGAATTGCTAGTATAAGATTTGATAAACGAACATATGAACATGGTGCTAGTATTGATCCTAACAGTTTTACAATAAGAGAAGAATATGTTTATGATACAATAGCAGCATTTAATCAATTGAGTGAAGATTCAAGTATAATAAAAGATGCGATTTATTTAGTTGGACATAGCCAGGGAGCTTACGTTGTGCCAATGATTGCTAAAGAGATTGAGGCAGCAGGGTATGTACTAATTGCTCCGCCAGCAATGCCTATTCATGAACTCATGATATATCAGTTTGAGTACTTAATGAGCCTTGGTGGAGAGGCTAGTAGTGAAGAACAAAGTATGCTTGATCAGTATAAAGTAATGAGAGATAATATTAATTCATTAGATGAAAATTCTAGTTTTAATGCATCGGAACTTTTTGGAACACCTCAAAAATATTGGTTGTCTATCAAGGAGTATGATCCAATAGAAGAAATAAGATATATTGAAAAGGAAGTCTTAATTCTTTTTGGCAGTAGAGATTATCAAGTTCCAGAAAGTGAATATCTCGCATATAAAGAAGCACTTAGTTCTATGAACAATGTTGAAGTAAAGAGTTACCTCGGAATGAATCATTTGATGTTTTTGGGAGAAGGAACTCCTACTCCGGATGAGTATGCTAACCCAGGGGTAATACATGAAGATTTAGTTAAAGATATTGCAAACTTCATAATAGATTAAAAAAGAAAGGTCTATAATTGACCTTTCTCTTTATTTATGTCAAAATATCTGCTAGTTTATATATGTCTATAAAAAAATGAGGAGCAACACAATGGAAGTCATAAATGCATTTTTTAGTGAAATAGATTTCTTTCTCATAGTACTGTTTCGTTTAACAGGTTTTATGATTATTTCTGCGTTTTGGGGAAGCAAAGAAATACCTAGTATGTTAAAAATAGCCTTTTCATTGATTCTTACGTTTATGATAATTATGACAGGAAGACTAGAAGGGGCTACTTTACCAACTAGTTTTGCAGCTTTTGTTATAGTATGTATAATTGAAATACTTAAAGGTATGTTAATAGGATTTATAAGTAATATTTTCTTTTCAGCTTTTGTTACAACAGGTCAGATTATTGATTCAATGATAGGATTTAGAATGGGTGGAATTTTAGACCCTAATTTTGGGGTACAAATGCCACAATCAGCTAGGCTACTTAATATTGCAGCAATGGTAGTGTTTTTGCAGTTAAATGGACACTTACATATGATCCGAGCTTTAACAGAATCATTTGAAAAGTCTCCAGTTGGGACCTTAGTTAGTATAGAGTCTTTGATGGGGATCTTCACTAGTGCATTTTCTTTTGCATATCTTGCAGCTGTAAGAGTAGCTATACCAGTAATATTAATTTTCTTATTAACAAATGTTGTGCTAGGAATAATGATAAAATTTGTACCACAGCTTAATATCTTTGTAGTTGGTATACCACTAAAGATTATATTAGGCATTTATTCATTTATATTTCTAGTACAGCCTTTTATAGAATATTTAGATTCATTTTTTGGAACAATGTTTAATCTTATAACTAACTTATTTGCTTAACTTATGTAAATTCATTTAATGGAAGGGGGGAGACTATGGCGGGTGAGAAAAGTGAAAAGGCCACTCCCAAGAAACGAAGAGATTCTAGAAAAGAAGGAGAGGTATTAAAGAGTCAGGAAATAACTAATAGTATGACCATGTTTGGTGGGCTATTAGCTATGGCTGTATTATGGAGATCTATGATGGATAATTTGATGGATTTCTATATTAACATGTTTAGAAATGGATATGCAGTTTATGGAGCTTTGGGTATTAATAATATCTCTGAAATATTTTCTGTAATGGCAAGAACTCTTTTTTTAGTAGCAGGGCCCATAATTTTTTTAATCTTGCTTTCTGGACTTGTCATTAATTATGTTCAAGTGGGTGTTTTATTCACACCTAAAAGCATTCAACCTAAAGGCAATAGAATTAGTATGATAGAAGGCTTTAAAAGAATGTTTTCAGTGAAAACATTAATGAATCTGGTAAAGTCTCTTCTTAAAGTTGCGGCATTCTTATTGATAGGATACTTGACAATCGAACCGCTATTTCAAGCAACATCAGGGCTTGTTCATGAGGACTTGTTGCAAGCAATTGAATACGGTGCATCCCAAATGCTTAGCCTAGCCACGAAATTATTGATAGCAATGGTTTTAGTTTCTGTTGTGGACTATATTTTCCAGTGGTTTGAGTTTGAGAAGAAGCTTAAGATGAGTAAACAAGAAGTTAAAGATGAACATAAGAATACTGAAGGTAATCCTGAAATTAAGTCTAGAATAAGAAGGATTCAAACAGAGATGTCAATGTCAAGGATGATGCAAGTTTTGCCTACTGCAGATGTTGTAATTACTAATCCTACTCATTTTGCAATAGCTTTAAAATATGATAATGAAAAGCATAATGCTCCTGTAGTGGTTGCAAGAGGAGCAGATAATATTGCTAAAAAGATAAAAGATAAGGCGAAAGAACATAAGATTGAAATTGTAGAAAATAAAGAGTTGGCACAAACACTTTATAAGGTAACTAGGGTTGGAGACCAAATTCCAATTGAGTTGTTTGATGCTGTAGCAGAAGTATTAGCATATGTATATAAAATAAGAGAGCTGCATTGTAAAATCAAGTTAGCCACTAAATCAAAAAGCATAAAAGAGTCATGTGTGCCTGTGTTATAGTTTAGTTACTACCAATAACTAAATAACATGGAGGCAATCACATGACTCAAGTACAGAATATCACAGAAATACCTACTAGTAAAAAGGGAAGTCATCTTAGTTACAAAGAAATGTGTAAAATTGAAGCTTGGAGTAAAGAAAATCTTTCTAATCGTGAAATTGCTAGACGTCTTAATCGCGCCCCTCAAACTATCAACAATGCTATTAAAGCAGGCTCTGTCACACAAGTTAGAGATCAAAAGCGAAATAAGAAAGTCTATCGATATACTAATAGTGTTTATCTTGCTGACGTCCACTTTCTAAACTATGAAAAGAATAGAACCAACTGTGGGCGTAAACCCAAATGGTTAGATTGTGAAGATTTCCTTAACTGGGCTGATAAGAAGATCTTAGAAGATAAATGGTCACCCGATGCATGTGTTGGTTATGCAAAGCGCAAAAATCTTTATTCTAACAGTGAAATTCCTTCGACTAAAAGTCTTTATCATTGGATTGATAGCGGAATTATGAAGGCACGTAATATCGACCTCTTAGAGAAGCTTAGTCGAAAACCTAATGATAATGAGCCAAAATCACGTAGGAACAAACGTATCTTAGGCGAATCTATTGAAAAAAGACCAAAAGAAGTTGATACTCGAGAAGAATTTGGTCACTGGGAAATAGATACTGTTCTAGGACTTAAAAAAGCATCAGACCCAGTCTTATTAACTCTTGTAGAGCGTAAGACTCGCTTTGAATGGATGCTCAAGATCGCTGCTAAAACAGAAGAGGCTGTTGATAAAGCTCTTTCTGGAATATTTGCTAATGATAGTAGCCTAAAGAAAAAGATATTCAAAAGTTTTACAGCTGATAATGGTTCTGAATTTGCTGGACTAAGTGGCTTAATTGAAAGCCTGAAAGTTTACTTCTGTCATCCATATGCATCTCATGAACGAGGAAGTAGTGAGAACCAACATAAATTGATACGCCGCTTTATTCCTAAAGGAACACCTATTGAAAAAGTTAGCGACAATAAAATCAAACGGATTATCCAATGGATTAATGATTATCCTAGACGTATCTTAGGCTATGACACAGCATACAATGTTTTTATGAAAGAGGTTAGAAAACTAGATCTATCACCTCTCCCTCTTTAAACTGAGAGAATATGATTATTTATTATAGTGGCTAACTTATTCTTGCAATCTAGGAATAAAAATAAGATTAAAGTCTAGTAAGAAAAGTATGTACACCCATAAGTATAATTGACTGGATCATAATCATCTGATATCATTTAGGTAAACGTTTTACTAAAACGTTTACCTAAAGAGAGGAGTGGTCAGGATAGCTATAACAATAAAAGATATCGCTAAGATGGCAGGTGTTTCTACCACCACTGTTTCAAAGATTATTAACCATAAAGATCAAAACATTGGTGGAGAGACTATTAAGAGAGTAAAAGAGATAATAAAAGAGCAAAACTACACTCCTAATAGATTAGCCAGGTCTTTAGTTACTAAAAAATCACAGACTATTGGATTGATTATCCCTGATGTAAGAAACCCTTTCTTTACAAGTTTAGTTAGAAGTGTGGAAGATGTAGCAGAAAAATATAATTATAATGTCTTTTTTTGCAATACTGACGAGAGTCTTAAAAAGGAGATTCAAAGTATAGCAGCACTTGATGAAAAAATGGTCGAAGGCATAGTAATAATACCGGCTTCAAAACTTGATGATGACAAAAATAAACGTCAATTGCTTTCTGTGCCTACTGTAGTAATCGATAGAGATGCTACATATAAAAATGTAATCGGAAAAGTAATAAGTGATAACTACCATGGAGCATATAAAGCTACTAAGCATTTAATAGATCTTGGACACAAGAAAATTGCTTTTGTTTCTGGACCTATTGAAATTAAGCCGTCAATAGATAGAAAACAAGGCTTTTTAGATGCATGTAAAGATTATGGGATTATTAGTAGTGAGATTTTTATTGGTAGTTTTGAAGTGGAGTTTGGTAGAAAAATTGGCAAAGAACTCGATAATAAGTATACAGGTGTATTTTGTGGGAATGATCTAATTGCAGCAGGAATTATCCAAGGGCTTAGAGACAAAGGAAGAAGTGTTCCACGTGATGTCTCTGTGATAGGGTTTGATGATATTCCTCTGGCAAAAATGATTAATCCAGAACTTAGCACAATAAAACAAGATTCTTATAGGATTGGACAAGTTGCTGCTGAGATTTTAATCAATTATTTAGAAAAACCTCATACCGATCAGAAACTTATAGAGTTAGAAACAGACCTTATAATTAGGGATTCTGCTAGGAAGGTAGACTGAGATGGCAAATGTAATAATTATTGGGAGTATTAATCAAGATATAATCCAAAGAGTTGAAAGAATCCCTCTAGTAGGAGAGACAATCTTGGCAAAGGGTAGTGAATATGCCTTTGGCGGAAAAGGTGCTAATCAAGCAGTGTGTTGTCAAAAATTAGGTGTTAAAAGTGCTCTAATTGGTAAGGTTGGAGATGATTTATTTGGCAAGAACTATCTTAAGCAACTTAAAAATATGTCTATTAATACTAAAGGTGTAGTCATTGGTAAAAACGAAAATACAGGAGTAGCAACAATATATGTTGATAATGATGCAAATAATTCTATTGTTGTAGCAAAAAATGCAAATGACACACTTAAATATTCAGACGTACTAAAAAACAAGGAATTAATAGATGATTGTGAGTATATTTTATTGCAAAATGAAATTCCAATTGAAGTTAATGATCAAGTAATCAAAAGCTTTAATAAGAGGATTATTTATGATCCTGCGCCTGCTTTAGATGTTAGTAAACTGTATCTTAAAAACATATACATAATGACACCTAATGAACTTGAGATAACAGAACTTTTTAGTGAAAAGCTAACAATTGATATAGCAGCAAAAAAGCTTTTAGAATTAGGAGTAGAAAATGTAATTGTCACACAAGGAGAGAAAGGGCTGATTCATTATTCAAAAAATGGGGAAACTATGTATGAGGCCTACAAGGTTGATTCAGTAGATACTACTGGAGCAGGAGATGCGTTTAGCGGCGCTTTAGCTGCTTATCTTTCAAAGGGGTATACTTTAGAAGAATCTATAAGCTACGCGCAAGCCGCAGCAGCACTTAGCACGCTTAAGTACGGAGCACAAAGTGCAATGCCAAGAAGTGAAGAAGTGAATGAATTTGTAAAAAAACATGGAATAGTCAAAAAGAGTATTCCAAATTAATGGAGGCAAACATGTTAAAGAAAATTTTAGCAACTTTTGTAATTACACTGTTAGTATTTAGTTTCGCAGCATGTAGTGATACTGCGCTTGATGATGGAGGAAATGGTGAAGCAGATGATAGTATTAATGTAATCTTACTAATTCCTGGCGAATTAGGAGATAAATCATTCTTTGATGCAGCAAATAATGGTATGAATTTAGTTCGCGACGAGCTAGGTGCAAATATTAGAGTAATTGAGATGGGCACAGACAGTACTAGTTGGGAACCAAATTTCTTAGATGCAATTGAGGGAGATTATGACATAATAATCTCAGGAAATGATACAACTGAACTAATGAATGAATTAGCAAGTGAATATACAGAACAAAGATTTATTAACTTTGACACTTCAGAAATCGAAGGACAACCAGAAAATGTGTATTCAATGTTTTATTCAACTAATGACTTATCATTCTTAGCAGGTGCAGTAGCAGCTTTAGTTACAAACTCTGATATGGAATTAGCTAATGAAGCTAGTAGAATTGGTTTCTTAGGTGGTATGGATATCCCTGGCATTAATGATTTCTTAGTAGGATACATTGAAGGTGCTTTATATGTTAACCCAGAAATAGAAATGTTTATTTCTTATGCAGGAGACTTTGGTGATCCTGCAAGAGGTAAAGAGTTAACTTTAGTGCAATATAACTCAAATGTAGATATTAGTTTTAATGTTGCAGGCGGGACTGGACTTGGACTTTTAGACGCTGCATATGAAACAAACAACTACGCAATTGGTGTGGATAGTGACCAAGCTATGCTTTTTGCAGATACCGATCCTGATAAAGCAGAACATATTGTAACATCAGCTGTTAAATATATTGATCAAGCCATTTTAAGAGCTGTTGAAATGCATGTTGAGGGGACATTACCATATGGCGAGCATGAAGTGCTTGGAGTAGTAGAAAATGGTGTAGGTCTAGCTAAAAATACATATTATGAAACACTTTTGCCACAAGAGATAAAAGACAGAATTGAAGAAATTGAAGAACTTCTTGTCAATGGTGAAATTACAGTAAGCACAGCGTTTGGTATGACTGCTGATGAAATTAATGAGCTAAGAGATAAGGTAAGAATTAGATAAAAGTAATAAACAATATATCGCCAGGTTAGTTCTGGCGATATATTGACTTTATTTTTTGAGGAGTAAATATTATGGACACCATATTAGAGCTAAAAAACATAACAAAAATTTACCCAGGTGGAGTTGTGGCTAATAGAGATGTTAATTTTGATTTAATAGATGGAGAGATTCATGCTTTAGTCGGAGAAAACGGGGCAGGAAAATCCACATTAATGAAAATCATTTTTGGCATGGAACAGCCAAATGATGGGCAAATTATATATAGAGGTAAACAAACTGAGATAAATGACCCAAATCAAGCTATTGAAATGGGTATAGGAATGGTTCATCAACACTTTATGTTAGTTCCATCGTTTACTGTTAGTGAAAATCTCCAGCTTGGTATGGAGCCAACAAAAGGGGTATTTATAGACAATAAAAGACTTTTAGAAGTAACATTAGAATTGGCAAATCGCTATGGTTTTTATGTAGAGCCAGATAAACCTGTAGAAAATATCCCTGTTGCAATGAAGCAAAAGGTAGAAATACTAAAGGTCTTATTAAGAGGCGCCAAAGTTTTAATTTTAGATGAACCAACAGCAGTACTTACTCCTCAGGAAACAAAGGAACTCTTCACCCAACTTAAGATGTTAAAAGAGGCAGGGCACAGCATTATATTTATTTCGCATAAACTAAAAGAAGTTAAAGAAATAAGCGATAGAGTAACAGTTTTGCGAGATGGTAAAACACAAGGAACTCTTAAAACAAGTGAAGTCAGTGAAAAAGATATTTCTCTACTTATGGTTGGTAGAGATATTACATCTTTTGACATGCTAAGGGCAAATCATATATCTGATACCACTTTTAGTGTTAGAAATGTATCGCTTAAACTTGAAAATAATGAGATCTTGAAAAATATTAGCTTTGATGTTAGAGAAGGACAAATACTTGGAATAGCAGGAGTAGAGGGAAACGGACAAGTTGAACTTGTTAAGCAGCTTACAAGAGAAATTCCCATAAATATTGGAGAAGTAAAACTACTAGGCCAAACTATAAAAGATATGAGCATGCATGGAATGCGAAAACTTGGATTTTCATATATCCCAGAAGATAGAATGGAAAAAGGCATCGCTTCAGAAGGAACAATTTATGAAAATATCGTAGCAGACAGAATTGTTCAAGATAAATTTACAAAAAGGGGCATATTAAATACAAAGAATATCATAAGTAAGGCTAAAGATTTAATTAAAGAATATCATGTGAAAACTAGTTCTCACAATCAAAAAATTGCAGCATTATCTGGTGGAAATATTCAAAAAGTAGTAGTAGCCAGAGAAGCATCAACAAACCCTAAGTTTTTACTAGCAGAACAGCCAACTAGAGGTGTAGATGTTGGGTCTATTGAATTCATTCATAATCAATTAATTAAACTAAGAGATCAAGGAAGCGCTATTCTTTTGATATCAGCAGACTTAGAAGAAGTAATGAAACTAAGTGATCAAATACTTGTTATGTATGACGGAGAAATTGTGGCATATTTTGATAACAAAGATGTAAGCGAAGAAGAGCTTGGGTTAGCTATGTTAGGACTTAGTAAACATGATGAGAGTAGACCTAGGGGGGCAATAGCTAATGAGTGATAAAACTTTTCAAATGCTTAGAACATTGTTAGCTGTATTAATTGCCTTAGCTTTAGCTCTCATAATCACCTTTATTGTTTCAGACAAACCCCTTGAGTCTTTTAGCTTATTCCTTTTTGGCCCGTTTAGAAACTTAAGATATATGGGAAATGTAATTGAAGCAGCCATTCCCTTAGCATTTGCTGGACTTGCAACTTCGATACTGTTTAGTGCAAATCTATTTAACTTAGGTTCTGAAGGGATATATTATGTCAGTGGATTAGTAGCAGCTGCTATTGTAATAAATGTTAATATTACTGGAGTAGGGCTGCCAATACTGGCAATTATAATTGCTGGTATTGTCGGGATGATTCTTTCGCTTCTACCTGGATTCTTAAAGGCAAAATGGGACGTGAATGTACTTGTAACTTCACTAATGTTTAATACAATTTACTTTGGGTTTGGCCTATATTTCCTAAACTATTATTTAAGGGACCCTAATATTAGCCAAATTGCATCTTTTTCATTTCCTGATAATGCAAGACTCAAAAGAATAATTGAAGGAACAAGAGTGCACTCAGGGTTGATTATACTTTTAGTAGTAGCATTTGTTGTATATATCTTTTTATATAAGACTAAATGGGGTTATTCAATAAGGATGTATGGGATTAATAAGAACTTCTCAGAGTATGTTGGAGCATCTTCATTCGGTATTATTATGTTAACTCATATTAGTGCAGGACTTGTTGCAGGAATAGGGGGGTCTGTTGAAGTACTAGGTATGTACACTAGATTTAGATGGGCATCTTTACCTGGACTTGGCTTTGACGGAGCACTTGTAGCTATGTTAGCAAAAAATAGGCCTTTAGCTTCACTAGGAGCAGCGCTTTTTCTAGCATATATAAGAACAGGTGCAGACTTAATGAGTAGGTTATCAGATGTGCCAGCAGAAATTGTTGCATTTATTCAAGCGGCAATAATTCTACTTATTTCAGCAGAGAGATTTCTGTTTTATTGGCGCCATAAAATGTTACTCAAGGAGGCGGATAAATAGTGGAGAATCTAATTAGTTTAATCTTCAGCACTCATTTTCTGTTTTCTACTATAAGAGTAACAACACCTATACTATTAGCAGCAATGGGTGCTCTTATATCAGATCGAGCTGGAATAGCTAATATTGCCCTAGAGGGTATGATGCTAATGGCAGCTCTTAGTGGTGTGATTTTTAGTGCAATGTTTGAAAGTGCTCTAATAGGTTTTTTCTTTGCATTAGCTACAAGCTTGATAATGGCATTAGTCTTAGCATATTTTACACTAGAGCTAAAAACTCATGTTATTTTAGGCGGGATAGCACTAAACTTGTTTGCAAGTGGGGGTTCAATATTTATTCTATATTTAGTAGCAGGTGATAAAGGAACATCTTCATCACTAGCTTCTAAGGTTTTGCCAAATATCCACATACCACTTGTTAAGGACATACCTGTCCTAGGAGAGATTGTTTCTGGGCACAATATAATAACATATGCGACTATATTACTGATAATTGGCTTATATTTAATGCTAAATAAAACAAGGCTTGGGAGAAAAATTAGAGCAGTTGGTGAAAACAAGGACGCAGCAGAATCTGTAGGAATAAATGTTAAAAAGATCCAATACTTAGCTCTTAGTTTAAGCGGCATATTTGCTGGCATGGGTGGTGCATTTCTATCAATGGGATATGTATCATGGTTTTCTAGAAACATGTCTGCAGGGAGAGGCTGGATTGCCCTAGCAGCTGAAGCAATGGGGAGGGGCACTGTTATTGGGACAACCTTGACTTCAGTGCTTTTTGGAATAACAAGTGCTCTAGCAAATGCGTTTCAAGTGATGAATTTTCCTAATGAGATTATTAATACTATTCCATATATAGCTGTTGTATTAGGACTTACAATATATTCAATACAAAAGCAGAAAAAGAAAAAAAGTGAGAAGTGATAATATGAGAGATATTATAATTGATTGTGATCCAGGCCATGATGACGCAATAGCTATTATGCTAGCACTAGCAAA
Source organism: uncultured Clostridiaceae bacterium (assembly GCA_964546025.1). GTDB lineage: Bacteria > Bacillota > UBA994 > PWPR01 > PWPR01 > PWPR01. The sequence continues at coordinate 6,200 of CAZJHT010000039.1, read as the reverse complement.
TAATGATAAGCTAAATGTAAAGTTAATAAGTACTATAGGTGGTAATCAGACTTTAGAAAAGGTTACAAATAATGCTTTAAAGATAGTTGAATTTCTCAAAAGTGATATAAAAGTTGTCAAAGGTGCTGACAGACCTTTAGTTAGAACTCTTAGAGTAGCACCAGAAGCTCATGGAGAGAGTGGGATGGATGGGCCACTTCTAAATGACCCAAAATCAAAGGCAGATGATAATGGTATCAATCTTTTAGCTAAAACAATTTTAGAAAACGAGAAAAAAATAACTTTAGTGCCAATTGGGCCCCTTACAAATATTGCATTACTACTAAAAATCTACCCAGAGGTAAAAGATAAAATAGAATTAATATCATTTATGGGTGGGGGGATAAATTCTGGTAATGTAACAAGCGCTGCAGAATTTAATATCTATGTTGATCCAGAAGCAGCGGATATAGTTTTTAGAAGCAAAATTCCACTTGTAATGAGTGGCTTAGATGTTACTAGTAAAGCATATATTTTGGAAGACGAGCATAGATCGATAAAAAATAATGGCAAAGTATCAAATCTTTTTTCAGAGCTGCTCGAGTTTTATGGGATTTATGGAAAACTTCATGGGTATACAGGAAATGCTATGCATGACCCATGTGCTATTGCTTATCTATTAGAACCAGAGATTTTCAAGTCAAAAGACTTATTTGTTGAGGTGATTCTTGATAGTGAAATTGCTAGAGGACAAACCCTTGCAGATATGCGACCAAAACCAAGGCGTGGGCCAAATATGAAAGTTTTACTTGATGTAAGGAGAGAATCATTTAAGAGCTTGTTATTTGAGTCATTAGAAAAATTGGATAAAAGGTTGGGTTAAAATGGACATTAATAAGTATAACGAAGATTTAGTGAAAAGTGCAGAAATTAAGATTCCAATTGAGGATGAGGAAGATTGGACTCAATCGCAAAGTCAGAAAATTACTGATAGCCATATTAGAACACTTTGGTATTCTCATGCACCAGGCTCAGGAGCACCAGCATCAGTTTTAGCTGGAGCAATTCAGGCGATGACTAATTTAGGATATGATACTAGCGAAGCCAAAAAGGTTTTTTTTGAAACAAAAGATAGTAAGGATATAACAGAGTTAAGTCAAAATCTATCATATATCTTCCATTTACTTAATAATGCGCCTAAAGATAGTGATAATATTTATTGGAAATATAAGATTTATGAATCATGGGATGACTGTCTTGAGGATATCGACGCGGGTAGTATTGTCAAAGTAGAAAGTGAAGAAAAAACATTTTATGGATGGCTAGGTCAGATTGCAGCAGGGGCTTTTGGGACTGCTCTTGAAGGCTATGATGGTAAAAGAATAAGAGATAAATATGAAAAATTAGATAATTATCTTAAACCAGTCAGTACATATAATGATGATTTAACATTTCAAATTGCACTAATGGCAGCACTAGAAAAGCATGGTAAAGAATTAAGCTCTATTGATATTGCTAATGAATGGGCTGGACTGATTCCATTTGCTTGGTCAGCTGAAGATATAGCGCTTAAAAACCTAAGGCTTGGCATATATCCTCCAGAAAGTGGTTATAGATCAAACCCTTATAGAGAATGGATAGGAGCACAAATGAGAGGGTCCATATGTGGGATGCTTTATCCAGGAAAACCTCTAAAAGCAGCAGAACTAGCATATAAAGATGGAGTAGTTTCTCATCATAACAATGGTGTTTTAGGAGAAGTATATAATGCAGTAATGACCTCTATTGCATATTATGCTAAAGATATAGAACAAGTTGTTACAGAAGCTATGGAATATATACCAAGGAAAAGTCAGTACTATTATGTCATAAATAAAGCTTATGAGATTGCTAAAAGCAGTGAAGATTATGTTTATGTACTTGAAATGTTAGGAGAGCGTTTTGCAAGGTATAATTTAGTACATGCTTATCCTAATATTGCAATTGAAATCGCAGCAATGGTCCATGGAAAAGGAGATTTTGATAAAACTTTAGAACTCATAGGCATGGCAGGGCTGGATGTCGATTGTAATGCTGCACAAGTTGGGAATATTTTAGGGGTGCTAAATAGCAAAGTCCCAGATAAATGGATAGAGCCCTTAAAGGGTAAGTTTAAAACGTATGTAAGAAGGTATGAAGAAATTAGCATAAGAGAGATAACTGATTGGACTCTTAAACTAGCTAAAGATTTGAGGTAAAATATGAAGTATCTAAAGACGCTTGGAGTTATATTGGTAATACTGTTAGTGTTTATATTTCAAAACTTTGATATTTTTGTAGGAGACGTTGATACATTACCAAATGACACTACCTTAGCTGTATATGAAGATGAAGCATATAGCACACCTGAACATGTAGCGATGTACATTTTTGAGTATGGAAAGTTGCCAAATAATTATCTAACTAAGGATGAAGCACTGGATTTAGGTTGGTTAAGTCATGAAGGCAATTTATGGGACGTAGCAGAAGGTATGAGTATAGGCGGAGATAGGTTTTATAATAGAGAGAAATTGCTGCCTGAGAAAGAAGGAAGAGTTTGGTTTGAATGCGATATTAATTATGAAGGTGGATATCGCAACGCTGAAAGAATTGTTTACTCAAATGATGGTCTAGTATACTACACAAGTGACCATTATGAGTCTTTTGAGGAGATAACAAAGGGGCAATTAATTGAATGAGAGTAAAGATTAATTATCAATGCTTAGCTTGCAAAGATCATGCACATAAGTATTTAGCTGACAAAATGGACTTCCCTGTATATTATGGTAAGAATTTTGATGCCTTGTGGGATATTTTAACTAGCATTCATAAAGAAACTCATATTATAATATATAATGTAGATAGAAAATTGGAGTATGCTGAGAAAATTCTTGACCTCTTAGAAGAAGTGAGCGAATTTAATAAGAATTTGACCGTAGAAATACTAAGGGAAGAAGGTAGTAAAATGAATTTAGCATGGATTACACTACACGTAAATGATATGGAAGAGTCAGTAAAGTTTTATACTGAAGTCGTAGGCTTAGAAGTATCAAGAAGATTTAAGGCAACAAGTGACATGGAAATTGCTTTTTTAGGCAATGGAGAAACGAAGGTAGAGCTAATTTATAGAGATAGTCAAAAACCATGTAATTATGGAGATAGTTTATCAATTGGGTTTACTGTTGATTCACTCAAAGATCATATATGTTTTTTAGAAGAGAGTGGAATAGTTAATCTAGAAGGTCCATATAGTCCAAATGATGAAATCTCATATATTTTTATAACTGACCCAAATGGTGTAAGAATACAATTTGCAGAAACTAAATAAGATATGAAAAGGTGCTGAGTTAAATCAGCATTTTTTTTTGTATTACTTATTAGAGCTTTATGATATTATTAGATTAAAGGGGAGTGAAAAATGGACTACAAAGGAAGAATATCAAAACTTGTTAAAGCTATGGCGGAACAAGATCTAGATGCTGTATTTTTAAAGATGAGTAGTGATTTACAATATTTCACAGGCGTTTTAAGACAACCTCATAACACCACAGATGATAACAAGCATGGAGATGCAATATATGGAGCGTTAATAACAAGGGATGGTAAAGTAATATTCATGGTGCCACGCATGGGAGCTAGCGATTATGTAAAAGGACAAAGTGAAGGAAAACCATGGATTAACGAAATACGAGTAATTGATGATGGGGACAATCTAGTTAGTTTTTTATCAGACACACTTAGTAGTATAGGCATAGTAAGAAATCTTGGGGTATCAAAAAAAATATGGTATCAAGGAATAGAGCTCTTTCGACAAGCAAAATCAGATCTTATGATAACAAGTGTGGCAAATATTGTTGAGCCTATGAGGGCTATAAAAGATAAAGATGAGATAGCTTTAATGAAAAAGGCTGGCGAGATAACTGATAAGATTTATGGGGAAGTAATAAAGAAAATTAAAGTTGGTATGACCGAGTATGATATAGAGCGTGAAATAGATTATCAGATGATATTACACGGAGCAAGTTTTAATTCATTTCACACTGAAGTTAAAGTAGAAGGAAAAGCTACTAGAAGATTAAAGTATACTAATGGCATAACAGGAGCAAACGCTGTAGTCCCTAAGTCGGTAATAGCTTTTGATTTTGGGATTATTTATCAAGGATATGTTTCAGATTTTGGAAGGACACTTTTTGTTTCTGAAGCAGAAGAGAAATACGTTTTATACCATGACGCAGTTATGAAAGCACAAAAGCTAGCAATAGAAGCTATGAAAAGTAATCAAATCACAGCTGCTAAACTGAACTCTTTGGCAAGGGGTGTTTTAGATGAATTAGAATATGGAGATTATTTTACTCATAGATTAGGGCATGGTATAGGTATAGATGTTCATGAACCACCGTTTCTTTATGAACTAGATAACACTGTTTTAAAAAAGGGCATGTGCTTTACCGTTGAGCCAAGTATATGGGTAAAAAATGATGTAATGGTAAGAGTTGAAGATGTGGTTATGGTTACTGAGAGTGGTGGAGAGTGCTTTTCAAAGTTTTCAAAAGATATAATCGTCATATAGTTAAAATATAGTTAAAGTTAGCCGATATAAGCTAGTGACAGAGTTGTTAATTAGCTTGATAGTCATCATAGAAAAGCATAATAACGAAGAGATTTGAGGCTAAGCTCATGAAAAAACTGATTTTATTAATACTTATTTCATTATTTATACTGAACTTAACCGTGGCTTATGCTGAAACAATTGATGTAACCATTAACGGAATAGTAGTCGATTTAGTCACCAGGCCATTAATACTTAATAATCGAATAGTTGTACCACTTAGGGGCTTGTTTGAAGCCATGAATGCAACAGTAGATTGGTCAAGTGAAACGAAGACTATAACAGTTACAAAAGAAGATATAATAATTGTATTGCAAATTGACAATCATTACGTGAATGTAAATGGAGAAATAAAGTATATAGATGTCCCAGCGGTAATTTATGGAGGAAGCACTTTTGTCCCTGCTAGATTTGTTTCTGAGACTTTAGGTGGAACAGTAGAGTGGGTTGCATCCGAAAGATTAGTAAAAATTGAGATGCAAAATGAAAAGCATTTAGCATTAGATGATCTCACAAACTATGAAGCAAAAACTGCTGAAGGTATTATGTCTGAAAAACTTAATACTGATATGCTTGAATTTCGTACAACCAACTTTGAGAGAGATTATTTTAGAGGTAGTATCGAAAATAGTAGTCTTACTATAGAGGGCAGCTCTCTTAGTAATAATAATTGGGTGTTAATTCAAGTTAGAGATGAGACAGGAGAGGTAGTAGTTACTGAAAAGCTCTCTATTATTAGAAGTAAGTATGAGGGGAATATAGATTTAAGCCAATTGAAAAATGGAGATTATTCACTAAATGTTTTTATGAATACAGAGGAGTACGGTCTATATCTAGGAATATTTGGGAGGGCACCAACTATTTTAAGAGACGGAGAAGCTATTAGTTTTAGTAAAATTAATGAGTCGGTCTATGAGAATAATCTTAATAGATTTTTAAATCGAAAAGAACCAAATGAAGAGAATTTAAACTTATTAAACTATTATACTAGAAACTATTCAAAAGGTGATTTTGAGAAGATTAGAAACTTAGCAGTAAATATTACAGCAGGAGTTAGTAGTGATTATGAGAAAGTTTTTGCAATTTCTAATTGGATTTCTGATAATATTTATTATGATTATGATTATCTATTTAAAAAAATTCCTACATATGCAGACCCTTTAAGTGTAATAGAAAATAAGAGGGCTGTTTGTGCTGGATATGCAATTTTACTTGATAGTTTAGCCAAATCTATAGGTATACCCTCACAAATTGTAAGTGGGCATGCACTGGGGATAACCTCTGATAGTCCATTATTTGAAGACAGTGATAAAATAGAAGCAAATCATTCATGGAATGAAGTTTATGTTGATAATAGATGGGTTATAATTGATTCAACTTGGAACTCACAAAATAAGTACCAAGACGGTAAGTTTGAAAGAAACGATAGCTTGTATACTTATTTTGACTCTACATTAGAGTTTTTAACAGTCACACATTATTTAATAACAGATTAGCAAGCAGAAAGCTTGCTTTTTTTTATAGCAAAGTGATAGCGTTGGTTAGTGTAAAGTTATTGTTGGACGAAAAATAAAAAAAGAGAAGCACCCCAAGA
>CAZJHT010000038.1:0-17789 GCA_964546025.1 uncultured Clostridiaceae bacterium | reverse complement strand
GTAATTTCCTTAACAACTCTAGTTGAAAACTCTACTGCTTCACTGCCAGAGCTTAGAAATACAGCCTTTCCGCTTTCAATACTATGTAGCTTGAGTAGTTTATCAGCGAGTTCTCTTGATTTATTACTAACTAAAAAAGTATTTAAATGCATAACACTAAGAATTTGCTTTTTTATAACTTCATTAACTCTTTTATTGCAATGACCCAATGAAGTACACCATATACCCGACTCAAAATCCACATATCTTTTACCTTTATCACTATACAGATACACTCCGTCTGCTTTAACTATGTTTATATTCTTTATCAAATGGCAATGCAAAATATTATTTTTCTCTATCACTGCTATACTCCAATCTTTTAATCTATGCATTAATAGTAATATAGTGTTTTATACAGTTCAATTGCAATATTATCAAACTGTGTCGGTGCAATTTAAAAAAGAAAGCATCTGATAAATGCATAGCAAAAGTTCTTGGAGTAGAAACACTTATCAAATGCTGTATTTAGTTTATATATTCATATTATCGGCTTATCAAGACATTTCTTTATTTCTATTCTTGTTTAAAACAAAACCATCATGAATTTTTTATCATGATGATTGCTTTGTATTCTAATTTTCGATCTTCATTTCAAGTATTGCACTAACGTCAGCAAACTCATTAGTTTTTTTAGGGTCTGTGATCAAAACAGTACTATCAGCCTTCATTCCTTCCTTAACAAATAACTCTCCGTTTTCTTGTATGAATCCATTTGTTAAAGTTGCTACTTTAATGTTGCTTTCAAAGTCACTATACATTTCCTGCTCACTATATATATTGTATAGTGTAATTGCTATTTGTGGTCTCATTACAAGCATTATTTGTTCCTGTAAAAAATCATATCCAATAGTATATACTGAGTTTGATACGGCTTTGATATTGTCCTCATCTAAATTTGCGGCTACAAGCAAAATAGCATTTTCAATATCTATGCTATAATCTTCTTTTATGATCTCGAAAGTCGTTTCTGCTGTCGCTTCTTCTTCTTTAAGATATTCTAGCATATCTTCAAGATACTCAACTATCTCATCTGCGTGCAAGTGATCCATATGACTTTGTAAATATGCCACTGCAAAAATGAAATCTCCATATTCCTCTAGCACATCTGAAAAGTGGTGATGACTGTGACCACTAGACTCATGGCTATGGTCATCATCATGGCTGTGCTCCTCTGTGTTTTGAATACATCCAGTTATATAAAGCAGGGCTATTATTAATATTATCATAACTGCTATTTTCTTTTTCATCTAATCCCATCCTTTGTATAAATCTATTCTATAGATTTTATCACTTTATCTTGCTAAATGAAACCATGGAACTATCATTTACAATTAATACCTACTACATTTCTTTATTTAACTTACTATAATAAATTGGAAATGATACAACGCTAGCAATATATGCTGCTACTAGTACAAGAACTATTTTAGTATCTGCCTGTAATAGAGTAAAGAGTAAGATAACTGCAGCAAATAAGATTATCGTAAAGCTATATGATTTTGCTCTTGCCTTGTTTGCTATTGCTGTATTTCTTTCATCTTTTTGCTCGATTTCGATTCTTTTGCTGTTCACAGGGTCTTCCTTAATTGCTTTAGTTTTTAGCACTTCTCCCATGCCTGCTCCGAAAACTCCTGATCCAATACCTATTAAAACAAACGGTAAACTAATAAGGTTATCCCTAGAAATACCTTCTACTAGTAAAACATATAATCCTATGACAAACATTATCACTCCAATAGTAATCTTAATTGCATTCTTCTTATTCATATTGGTCCTCCTCATATATAAATACATCTTCAATAGTCAAATCAAAATATTTAGCTATTTTAAAAGCTAACAGAATAGATGGGTTATATCTACCATTCTCTAATGAGCTGATTGTTTGCCTAGAAACCTCTAGGGTATCTGCTAACTCAATTTGGCTTATATTTCTTGTTTTTCTTATCTGCTCTAAATTATTCTTCATTCAATTATCAACTCCCCTTGTTGTGTAAAGTATACTTTCCATCATGATACATCCCCGCAAAGCAAATGTCAAGCTAGCTTTACATTAACAAGTAAAAAAACTTCAGCCTTTGCTTATGGCTGAAGTCATATATTACTCTATTCTATCTAAAAATTCTTTGATTAATGATTCATACTCTTCATCTTGCCAAGGATAAAGAAAGTCATCACCCTCAAGAATCATATGGTAGTTTCCTTCTTTAATTATGTGCTCAACATTTTCACTAGCATTGGCTCTAATTCTTTCTAGATTGCCTATTGGTACTTGATCATCTTCTGAAGAATGTATCAACAAAGCTGGCCTATCATCTAGGTATCTGATCATGTTTTTTGGATATATACCACGTGTGTCAAAGCCAAACCGTATGCTTGTATACAAGCTGATAAATGGTTTTTGTATAGAAGTATATATTTTTGGCATTCCCATCATTAGCATATTCTCTATAAAATTATCCGTAAAAGAAGAATAAGCTGAGAAACTAATAACTGCATCAATGTTATCATTAAGCCCTATTGAGTTTATTGCAATAGCCCCTCCCATTGAGACTCCATAAACTATTATTGGAGCATCTTTTTTTTCTGAACTTAATATTTGATCTACTAATACATCAACATCTAATACTTCTTTATATCCAAGAGAGACTAAATTCCCTTGACTCGCACCATGTGCTCTCACTTCTAAGAGATAGGCATCGTAGCCCCATTCTGTGACCATTTTTGCATGACCATAAAAGGCTGTTATTGATGGATTATGAATCCCCGATAGAAAAATTATTGATCCTTTAGGATCTTCTGCTTTTACTAAATAGGCTCCTATTTGAATATTGTCTTTTGTTTCAAGCTCAAGATATTCTGACACAAGATTATATTCACTGGCTTTGTAAACCGTTGCATGCTCCACATGTAGGTCTATCATCTCACTTATTATCATATGTGGTATTACAGTTAAAGATGTTATACCTATTATGAGTAAACCTACTATTATTATTGCTATTCTTTTTTTCATAATTTCCCTCAAATCTACAGAATGTTTCTATTTTATCATAAGCAACAACAGAATTGAAATTGTTTCTTAATTCTCTTTAATGATTCTTATAGATAACTTAAGCTATGTCTAAAGTCGCGCACTTTTGTTGTGCCTTAGTTAAAAATTACTTTAAATTTTAGCTATATACTTTATAAATCTGCAAAATACTGTAAAATAAGTAATGAACAAATGTTCTTTGTTCTCTATTTGTCTTTAGTTTATCTGAGGCAATGAAAGTGAGGCATTCCCATGATAGCAAAAAATAACTCAGGATTTACAATATTAGAACTACTTGCAGTATTTGTAATCCTATTTCTAATACTAACATTTGCTGTACCAAGGGTAATGGCAACCATATCTAATGCAAATATAGCTGCTGATGAGTCTGATTTAGCAACTCTTAATCGTGTAACAAGTCAATATGCTTACTTTTTGGAACTTGAAGATCTAAAAATACCAGAAGAGTTTAATCAACAAGTTCTCTTGGACGCGAGGTATATTATAGAGATTTTGGAACCACGTCAAAAAAATTTGGAGTTTAAATGGAATCAAGACATAGCTAAATGGATTTTCATTGAAAAGCCAGCAGATGAACCTTCTGAACCTGGAAGCGGAGGTTTTGATTCAGGTGGTAATGACTATAGTGGAAGTGATTGGTTTGATATAGTAAATGAAGAAACTGGTGAAATAGAAATTGATGAAAGTTACATAGAAAACGAGTCCATTATTGTTAGTGGCATCAATATTACTGTAGTAAAAGATGAAGATGACAACAATCAAGTTAAGTTTGAAGTTGGAGCAGACTCTGGAGGGCATTTTTTAGTAAAACCACCTCAGAATAACAGTTATACTATAGAAGCAAATATCGAGATCAAATTGACAGGAAATACAGGAGATGAACCATTACAGTTTGGCATCTATTTTGAAACAGACAAAAATGTAAATACAGAGTCAAATATGTTTAAGTCTATCTTTACAATATCTACAGGGAATAATAGAAGCAGAACTAACTCCTTAACGTATAAAGATGGCGACTCAAGCAAAGTAGTTAGCGCTGATACTACCACTGGGCTACCTATAGAAGTTAAAGAAACAATAAAAATACATGTTAACAAAGAATCGGTACGCCCTACTGCTACTGTTGAAATTAACGATCAAATTATTGGGATTTTTAATAACGTAGAGTTTGATGATACTGGGGATTATTCTGGGATTTTTGTTTCAAGACCCGGAGGGAACACAGACTCTGTTTTTTATAATCTCAAAATCATTCCATATGAGAATTAATAATTTTAGTATATTAGCGTGTGCCATAGTAGTATTAATATTGCTATGGTACATTTTTTATTAGTAATAAGTTAAAATTTAATGCGTTATAGTTCAGCTAGCTCTAATCTTAAGATTTCTTTTATCTTTTTTCATAAATACCGCCAATCCTATAAAATATAAAAAATATGTCATGTACAGATATTACATGCTAAAATAGTGTTATTAATAGAAATGAACTGGGGGAGATATTATTGAAGATTGCTAAAAGGATATTATCATTCGTTTTTCTTGTTTCTTTAATTACCTTGCTTGCTTTTTTAGGTATTGTAACGATGTTAAACCCTGAAAGAGTCCCTTTAGAGACCTTGACAATTGATAACAATCAAAAATCCAGCTTGAGCTTAGAAGACACCTTCTCCGTTACTACTTTTAATATTGGATATGCTGGTCTTGACAAGGATCAAGATTTCTTTTTTGATGGTGGAGAAATGGGCAGATCTCACAGTTATGACAAAACTATGGATAACTTAGAAGGCATTTTAAATTTCTTAACAGAAACGGATTCTGATTTCATTTTATTTCAAGAGCTAGATCGCAACTCACTTAGAACTTACAATACAGATCAATACAAGTACTTTACTGATAATCTCTTAGGATATACCTCTACTTACGCAGAAAATTACAAAGCAATATGGGTGCCAGTGCCTATATTTGAACCTATGGGTTATGTAGAAGCAGGTATGGCAACTTTTTCAAAGTTTCAAACATATTATGCTCAGAGACATAATCTAGAAGGCCAAGAAAGCTGGCCAATGAAACTTTTTGAAGTTGATAGATGCTTTATTGAAACCATACACCCACTTCCTAACGGTAAAGATTTAGTTGTGGTGAATATCCATTTATCTGCTTATGATAAGGGTGGCGAACTAAGAAGTGCCCAGTCTACTCATTTGAAGAGATTTATAGAAGAACAATTTGAATCAGGCAATTATGTTATTGTTGGAGGAGATTGGAATCAACTCATTTCTAGCATCCAACTTGAAGACCCAAACTTTATCAACACCTGGCCATCTTGGCTGGTAGAAATACAAGCTGATTTTGGAGAGCTTGGATTTACTTGGGGTGTTTCTGATATTATGACAGTAAGAGACCTTGATACACCATATAACCCTGGTGTCACTTTTGAAACAATAATTGATGGTTTTCTTATTTCTCCTAACATTGAAATAGTAGAAGTCATTGGACACGATCTTGGCTTTCACCATAGTGATCACAACCCTGTAACTATAGTTTTAAAAATAGAATAAGACCCGATTATCGCGCCTTATCAAGTAAATAGTTATGATATTCTAAAACCCCTTCTTTTGACCACTCCAAGGAGGGGGTTTATTAGCTTTAAATTCTTCTATTCCAGGGCCGCCTAATTTGCTTAACCTCCAAATACCATATATGTAACTTAGAATTAGAACTGTTAGAGTAATAGGAAAGCTTAAAATGACATTAATAAAGGTTAAACTTGCAATATTACCACTAATTAATGCAAAAATCTGAATAATAAGCCTCGCAGCAAAAAAGACAGTCCATAATATCGAAACCTCTTTATATGCTGGTTTTATGTCATCTCTGAAATACCACTCCAAATCCCAACCTCTTGTTATGTGGCTAGTAAAAGCAGCAATTGGTTTATCAATAAAAATACTAATAAAAGACACTAAAAAGAATAGAAAACTTCCTAATGCTGCAGGGATATAGTAATTAGCTGCATTACCTGATATATATGCTAGCAAAGCTGCAAATAAAACCACTGCCAGCCCTGCTAGTGAATACTGAAATCTGTCCCTCTTTGCAACTCTTAAAATTAAAATAATAACGCCAGTTATTACAGATATTATTATAGCCTTATTAAGCTCGCTTAGATTATTTACCAATGTAAAAACTAAAGGTGGTAATAGAGCATCAAAAGTCTTTCCTTTCAATACACTTTTAACTTCATCAAATATATCATTTGCTTTACTCATAATATCATCCTTTTTAGCCTAATGAGTCTTTAATCTTATCTGCTCTTTTTTTTCCTAATAAGAACACTATAACATCCTCTTTAGCTTCAATTGATGCATATAACATATATATACTTCCGGTAAAAAACCCCAATATCATCATTAAAACAATCCATATAAAAGCTTGTATTGCATTGTCTTCTCTAATAGCTATCCATACTGAGAAGAGCACAAAACCCACATATAAGTCAACAAAAGATACAACTCCCCATGGATTAGCTAAAAGCTTTGACCCGTCAACAAAAAAATCACCATTAATAAATCCATTCATTAACGCCAAAGTCATGGCTATTATTCCTAGGACGCTTATTAGTCTTATTATTTTCATTTAACTACACCTCCATATTAACTGAGACTGTTGTGCAATTATACTATGTTTTTGCTCTTTAATCAATTAAAGCTATATTAATTATTTAAAAGTATAAAAGCCATGCAAATACACGGCTTATGCTAATATTTTCTCAATTTCTTCAATAGGCATCGGTCTGTAGTAATAGTAGCCTTGAGCAAAATCACAGTTTAACTTTTTAAGAAAATCATGGGCTTCTTTAGTCTCCACACCTTCAGCGACTACTTTTATATTTTGAGAATGACACATCTTTATTACAAACTCAACAATACTTATATTTTTCTTATTACTGACGTCTGCAATAAATGCTCTATCAATTTTAAGTATATCAATTGGCAAATCCTTGAAATATTCAAGCGATGAATACCTTGTTCCAAAGTCATCTAAGCTAATATGAAATCCCATATTCTTTACCATCTTTAATGAGTTTCTCCAAATATCAGACGATTCAATAAAAAAGTCTTCCGTTATTTCAAAACCTATTTGTCCTTTTAAGTTACTATCAATTGAATTAAGTTTCTCTATTATATTATCTTCTCTTAACTCAATAGGTGATATATTAATAAAAATGTCAATATCTTTATATTTGTGGTTTTGTTCATTCCATGCTTTCTTTACTTCTATTACTTTTTGCTGGACTACATTGCCTATCTCAGATATCAACTCTAACTCTTCTGCAATTCCTATGAAGCGATTAGGTGGTATAATTCCCTTTGCTGGATCTGTCCACCTTACTAATGCTTCAAGACCAACTACTTTTTCATCACTTATTCTAATAATAGGTTGGAAATGAACATAAAATTCTTTCTCATCAACAGCTCTGTAAAGACCTTCAGTAATTTCAAACTCTTCTCTTTTTCTATCTTGCATCCATTTAGAATACTTTTTGATATGAAAGTTATCTGACTCCTTGAAATCACTCATAGCTAGATTTGCTTCATGAATCAAATCTAGACTTTCAATACTATCTTCAGAACAATCTGTATAAGCTATTCTTACTTTTACATGAACCTTTTTGCCGTCAATAATATACGGCTGATTAAGTACTTGTGATAATTTTTGAATTGTTTTTACTACAGACTCTTGATCTCTATCTAACAATATATAATATTTATCTCCAAAGCTTCTAGCTGCAAACTCACTACGATTTATAATGCTTCTAATTCTGCTAGCCACTTCTATAAGAATCTTATCCCCATTGTCATAACCATATGTAAAGTTTACATTTCTAAAAGAAAACAAATCAATAGTTACTATACTTGTAAAAGACTTTTTACAAGTATGATTTTGCATTGCTTTAACAAAACCCATGAAGCTATATAGTCCTGTTAGTGAATCATACTTATTCTTTTTATCAAGCCACTTAATTAAAAGCAAAAAAAAGAAAGCACTTACCAACCCGTGCATAATGCCTCCAATCAACATATTTCCCCTAAATACTATGCAAATTACATAATTACTTAGCACATATAGGGATATCACAATTCCTATTGTTAAATAATCTGATTGAATATTTTTTTCCTTATCGCTATCTATCATATCGAAACCCCTAATATCTTTGGTATATTTTATCATAAATTGTCCCACAAGTGCTACTATATAGCAGCTTTTTGTCAAAATGGCTTATTATGAATATACGTATCAGAAGTTATTTTTAAGTATCATTTTGAACATTTTTTATTCCTTCTATTAATTGTAGTCTATTTAAGGTAGAATATTACCAAGCCAAATTTGACTACAGATTTGTTTATGTGTTCAAACATCTTTTCTTTAGTCATAATTTGGCTTTTAAACTAAATAAAAATAAAGACAAAACTTTTGTCTTTATTTAGGAAGTTTTCTCCCGCATTTAGTACAGTACAAAAAATCTTCATTGAGTTTTGTACCACAATAAGGGCAAAATTCAGTATCACTACTAGCTTTGCTTTCTATGTTATCACCAACATCTTTTCTTCCAAATCTTTGATTTAAAGGGTCTGGCTCTTCATTTGAGCTGGTTATATCAAAAACAGAAAAGCGATCTTTTCCAGTTGCATTTTTTAGATTATATGCAAATTGAACAATCCCTAACAACACAAAAAGAGCTCCAAACACACCAAATATTGAAGGTGCTCCCATACCAATCGCAAACCCTGTCCATAAGATACCAAAAATAATAGCTATTACAGAGCCAAATGCTCCCATCATGGAAGGACCTCTTCCAGGTTTAATACTTTTCATATACTGATACTAAACTTTTTTAAGTTTAGCACCCTCCTCTCTTAAGTAGCTACATGCATTTTAACATAAAACATAACTATTTTATTAAATATACTGGTCTAAAAAATCTAAAATCCACACCTTCTAAATCTGCGTAGCAAACAAGTGAGTTTGGAGAGTTTTGCGCTAATACTAGCTTTTCCTTATCAATAACCAGAAGATTATGACTGAATTTTTCATTTGTTCCTCTTAACTTGTTTGAACGTATTTGTACAATATCTCCAATATCAACATCTTTCACACTATCTATTATATAGCCATGAATACCTTCTTGTTTGCTACTTTTCTTTATTGTCACATACTGCCAAAACACTTCTACATTCTCCCAAGAAGGAAGCCCTCCGCCTGCACCAGCATACCATTGTCTTGTCATATAATCTCTCACTGAATTATACCCATTTTCTTTATCTACAAAACCATACCAAACTGCTTGAGAAGTATAATTTGCACAATTACCCATCCAGTCATCTACTTTATAAAAGATGCTATTTGGATTGTCTAGGTGTTTTATTGCATACTCTTTAGCTTGCTCGCTTTTATATGAGTGGGCTATATCTGGTATTTCTAGATTGCTGTATATTTGAGGCTCTTTAATTACTGATAAAACTTCTTCTTTCATTTCATCTATTGATAATACTTTTAATTCTTCACTACCTCTCAAACGAGAAGACCCTACAAAGTAGTGAAATACAACTTTTAAAACACCGTCTATCTTCTTTAAAGCCATTGTATGTTGACTATTAAGTGACATAAAGGGAGGATAAGCATGGCTATTATCACCACGAATTGTAAAATGCACAAGCTCGTCATACCCCCCAATTACATTATGACTGCTAAAAACATCCATTCTTTCATCATCTGGCATAGACTCAATGTTTATTGAATAAGGCTTCTCTTCCTTTTCAACAAAGAACAGTTTTAGTTCATCTATCACTTGCCTCCTTAGGATAAGGTTTTGATAGTATGCTAGGGTATTTTTACTACTCAAAAGCTCCATGTTAAAAAGGCTTGATATATCCGTATACTCTAAATCAAGATATGACTGATAAAGTGTAGAAAAATATAGGCTTAAAGTATCCTCCACACTTAATAACTCATCTATTATTAATACTTTTTTATTAAGCTGCTCTTCTAAAGCTCCCTCTTCAGGCAACACATTATCAACCACACTACATGCTGTAGTAATAAAGAAGAGTAATAAAATTACACACGCTCTTTTCACAAAGGCTCATCCTTATAGAATAGTATTTGTTAAATCTTCTCAATTTCCCTAATTATGTACTTGCTATTTTTTTCTTCTAGCTCCAACTTGTATCCGAGACCATTAGGTGCGTCATATTCAAAAAAATCTCTTGGGCTAGCATCTTCTAAATGACTTAATATTCCTCTAATTACACCAGAATGGCTGATTAAAGTATAACTGTTATGCCCTAGACTCTTTACTTCCTGATTAAGATCATAAAATGACTCAACTATTCTGTCCATAAATTCAAAATAGTTCTCTCCGTCTTCAATTTTATCTCCCTTAAACCATCTTTGGAAAAACTCTCTGAAATTAAGTTGTAAAGGATTCTTATTCTCATATATCCCGAAATTTATCTCTCTAAATTCTTTTCTTTTTTGAATAGTTTTATCAGGAAACAAAATTCTGGCAGTGTCATAAGCTCTTTTTAAATCACTCGAAAAATACAACGCTGTTTCGTCATATTCTTTAGTGCTTTTAAACTTATATAGTTCTTCAATTCCTTGTTCTGTTAAAGCGACATCTGTCCATCCACTAAGTGTGTGATTTAGGTTTCCAATAGAGAATCCATGCCTTACTAGTATAATTTCCATTATATTTCCACCACCTCTAATGCAGCTTGTATATGATAACTAAGTTCATCAGATGAATCGTCAAATAACTTCCATTCTTTTGGGTAACTTAGACAACAACATATAAATTTTTTATCATCTTCATTGATAATTCTTCTAAAGTGCACATGCCCACATACAGCAATGTCAATATTGGCTTCTTTTATAAGCTGATAAATATTCTCACTGCCAAGAAAACCATTGAAAAAGGCCCATTCTTCTCTCCACTCTGGGTTTACTGTAAAGTCTTTGTGATTAATCATATGAGATACTAAAATGTACCTAGCTTCTGGATTATTTTCAATACGCTTTTTAGCTTTTTCTATCATTTTTTGGGAAACTTCTCTGTCACTTGTTTTCCAGTCCACATAAATGCTATCTTGCCATACTCTTTTGCCATGTGTTTTACTTACTAGTGCATTAATATCAAAACTCTGGTCTGCAAAGGTATAGTCATACCAAAACACATCACCAATCAAATACACATCATCAATCAAATGAACTGTCTTATTGACAAGGCAATTATCATCCTGTTTATATGCCTCATATATTTCTAGGGTGCTCTCATCAACTTTTTTATTCCACATATCATGATTTCCTGGGACATAGTAGACATCATAGCTCAGTTTAATATTCAAATTCCTTACAAAACTTATTGTGTTTTTATAGTTATTTGAAATATCTCCAGCAATCACAAGCATATCAATATCGTATTGACTAAAACTTTTTAAGAACTCCTCATGAACATCAAAATCACTTGGGAAAAAATCTATATGTATATCTGAAATAAATCCTATTTTCATCTGTTATATCTCCTCATATAAGACACATCTGACAAATTGGTCTTTATCTACTTGTGTCATCTTAGGTAAACCTTCTAAGCATTTTCCCTTTCGTTTATCACATCTATGATAAAATGGGCATCCACCCTCTATTTGCTCACTGGCAATATCACTTGATATTATATCAACATAATCTATTTCTTTATCAACAGTTAATAATGAAGAAAACAATAATTTAGTATAGGGGTGCTTGTGTTCCTTATATACTTTTTCAGCTACACCTATTTCCACTATATTTCCTAGATACATAACAGCAATTCTATCACTCATATAATAACATACCGATAGGTCATGTGTGATAAAAAGCATAGTTAACTTGAATCTCTTTTTTATATTGTTTAGCAAATTCAGTATTTGCCCTTGTATTGACATATCTAAAGCACTTACTGCTTCATCAGCCACAATAAATTTAGGGCTAAGCATCAAAGCAGATAATATTCCAATCCTTTGAGCCTGTCCTCCGCTTAACTCTCCTGGAAATCTTTCTAAATGATCTTCTGTTAATCCAATAACCTTAATTAGATCCATAATTAACTCTTCTCTTATTTCTTTCGTCCCTATATTATGTGCAATCAGTGGTTCTTCAAGTAACCACTTCACTCTTTTTTTACTATGCAATGAACTATGTGGATCTTGAAATACTAATTGCATATTTTGTCTAAACTCTCTCAATTCTTCTTTACTAAGAGTATTTAATTCAACACCTTCAAAGAATACCTGGCCTGAAGTAGGTGTAACAAGTTGCAAAACAGACTTTCCAAGTGTTGATTTGCCGCATCCACTCTCACCTACTAACCCTAGTGTCTCACCCTCGAATATATCTAAGTCTATATTATTAACTGCAAGTATAGAGTGTTTTTTCCCAAGCAGGCCCCTAGCCCTTACATCAAAGCTTTTTGATAAGCCCCTTACTTTAATTAACTTTTTATTCATCTCTATCACCAGCTTTAATGCATTTCACATAATGATTATCTTCTATTTCCACTTCTTTGATTAGTTTTTTGCAACTATCAACTCTTATATTGCATCTTTTATAAAATGGGCAACCTTCCTCTTTTTCATGAACAGAAATTGCTCTGCCAGGAATAACTTCAATTTTATTTCCTTTTTTTGAAAACTCTGGCAAGCTTCTTATCAATCCTTTAGTGTATGGGTGTTTTGGATTTTTGAATATTTGTAAAACGTCACCTTTTTCTAAGATTTCTCCTGCATACATGATATACACATAATCAGCGACATGTCTGATTAATCCTAAATCATGAGAAATGAACACCATAGACATATCATACTTATCAAGCATTGACTTTAACAGTTTTACTATTTGAAACTGAACTGTCACATCAAGTGCTGTTGTTGCTTCATCTGCTATTAGCATATCAGGTGCATTTGCTATAGCAATAGCTATTAGTACTCTCTGTTTTTGCCCACCACTTAACTCATGAGGATATTTATCTCTTACAACTTCAATGTTTGGCAAATTTACTTCTTTTAATAATCTATCTACTCTTATAAATATTTCTTTTTCACTTAGATTTTTGTTATGAGTCTTAATTACCTCTGCAACTTGATCTTTTATTTTGATAAGAGGATTAAGAGCAGTCATAGAGTTTTGAAAAATCATTCCAATCTCACTACCTAATAATTTTCTCATCTCTTTATCACTTAATTTAACTAAGTCCGTTCCCTTGTAGAGAATTTCTCCTTGTGTGATTTCACCATGCTTTGGCAACAAATTGAGTATGGACTTAACTGTCATGCTCTTACCACTACCTGACTCACCAATTATTCCGATTACTTGTTTTTTATCAAGTTCCAAACTTACACTATTAAGTATTTTAACTTTTTCTTTTTTACCAATAGCAACATGAAGGTCTTTCACTTTTAATAACATTAATAAGCACCTTCTTCGCTATATATTTTATTAAGCCCATCACTAATCAAGTTAAAACCTATTACCATTAATGTAATTAATAATCCAGGTATAAAAGCATAAAGCCAATTAGATAGTATGTAAGCTTGAGCTCTTGTTAATATATTACCCCAAGACGCATCTGGGGGCTGTATTCCAAGCCCTAAGTAACTTAAAGCTGCTTCTGTAAGGATTGCACTTGAAAATCTTAATGCCCCTACAACGAGTAATGTAGGCATTATGTCTGGTAAGATATGTGCCACTAAAATTCTACCACGCTTAACACCCACAGACCTAGCCCATAAAACATGATCGGATTCTTTCAAACTTAAAACTTTTGAACGTGTTATTTTAGCAAAATTTGCAAAGCCTGTTAGACTGATAGCTATCAGTGTTTGAGTCATTCCTCGCCCAAAAGATGCTACAAATACAATAACCATAATTGTACCAGGAATAGTCATCCACGCATCTACAAATCTCATCAAAATTTCATCTAGCCATCCACCAAAATACCCGCTAATCAATCCAATTGAAACTCCTATAATACTAGATATTATCAAAGTTCCCCCACCAATAATAAATACTGTCTGGCTTGCATACATTACCCTTGATAAAATGTCTCTTCCAAGATAGTCAGTCCCTAACAAGAATTCCCTAGTAGGGCTTTCTAAAATGTGATTATCATGAATCATATTTGGATCATATGGTGTCCAAAATAAGCTTATTATCATCATAACCAATAAGAGTAGGACTATCGTTGATCCTATTGCAAAGTTTCTATTTGCATAATATCGGCTCATACTCTAATCCCTCCTCTTACCTAGTTTGATTCTAGGGTCAATCATTACATACAAGACATCAAGCAATAATGTTGTTAATACAACTATTATACTGTAATACAAGACTACTCCTTGAATAACAGGATAGTCATTTGCATTAATTGATGTAATTAGTAAACTTCCTAGCCCTGACAAGCTAAAAACATTTTCTATAATAATGCTCCCTGTCATTAAACTTATAAAAAGCAAGCCTATTACAGTGGTTACTGGTATTAAAGAATTCCTAAAAACATGCTTTTTCATAATTGTTGAGTCTGCTACACCTTTACTTTTTGCCACAATGACATAATCTTTCTCTTTTTCTTCTATCAAAGATGTTTTAAGATATCTAGCAACACTAGCTATGCCACCAATGCTTAAAGTAACAACTGGTAATATTAATGACCTAATTGTTAAAGCTAGGTTATTAAAGTCGATTCTACCCCTAATAGGAAACCATCCCAGAACAGACCCAAAAAGCCACAAAGCAATAATTGCGACCCAAAAGTTTGGAAGTGCTAAACCTATTTGAGAAAAGGCATTTAGTAAATCTCCCCCTAAAGTATCCTCAGTTTTTGCAAGTAAAATTCCCAATGGAATACCTATTATTATTACTAGTATCAATGACAAAAAAGCTAATAATACTGTTGTTGTAATTCTTTGTGCTATAAGTTCATTAACCGTATAGTTGCTATAATTAAAACTATTTCCCAAGTCACCTTTAACTACTCTGAAAATCCAGTTTGTATATCTTTCAATTATTGGTTTATCTAGCTCAAACTCTCTTGTAAGCTGCTCTACTAGACGCGGATTAAATTCCATTTCGTCCATACCAATTCTTGATAAAACTGGGTCTCCAGGAACAACTTGTAACAATAAAAACAAAAATACTGTCACAAAAAAAATAGTTGCAAATGCAGTCAATGTTCTCTTTAGATAATACATTAAAGCATCCTCCTAAAAAGTAGTAGGTAATTATTCAATTACCTACTACTAAGTTACTACTTTTTAACTATTGATGCTATATCAGTAAAGGCAAATGGATAATTTACATAGCCACTAAAGCCTTCATTTAAAGCTACTTGAACTCCTTGGTCAATCAAAAATACATTTGTAGCGTCATTAACTAAAATTTGCTGAGCTCGTTTAAAATATTCATTTTGCAGCTCTAAATCACCTTCAGAAGCAGCTGCAATAATAAGATCATCATATTCTTCGTTTGTAGCACCTGCAAAATTAGAACTTGTTGTCATAAATCTTGATAACATTCTATATGCATCAGGATATGCAACTATTTGTAGCTGCGCCATTTCATAATTAAAATCCCTATAAACCACCTGGTAATACTCTGTCCAAGGCAAAACCTTTAGCTCTACTTCTATGCCTACTTGGGACAATTCGTCCTTGATTACTGTAGCTATATCTACAGATAACTCGTTTTCAGCTACAACAGACAGTGATGTCTCAAATCCATTAGGATACCCTGCTTGTGCTAACATCTCTATAGCTAACTCTTTATCAGTATAATATACATTTTCTAAGTTATGGTTATATGCAGGGTTAAGCTCTGATAGATGAGTGTGATGAATGCTTCCAAGCCCACCATTAGCAACATCAAGAATTCTTTGCTTATCAATTGCGTAATTAACTGCTTTTCTGATTAAAGGATTTGAAAAAATTGATCCTTCTCTTTGATTGAGCCAGATTTGTCTAATATCTTGACTTAAGCCTTCAATCACTTCTACACCATCCATTGCTTTTACCTCTTGATAGTTTGCAGGATTAAGTACTAGCATATTAACCTCACCAGTCCTAAATGCTAGGTATTGAGCATTATCATCATTATATATTTTAAACTCGACTCTATTTATTTGTGGAAGCTCTCCGTGATAGTTTTCAAATCTTTCAAAGGTGATTGAATCAGACACCCTATATTCCACAAATTTATATGGGCCAGCTCCTATGGGGTTTCTTTCCATGTCTTGGTTTGAAAGTCCTTCAGGTATAATAAAAGCATCTGCAAATCTATGATGAATAGTTGAAAAATAACTTGGAGCAGCACTCGCAGCCAAAACAAATTTAACTGTATATTCATCAATGGCTTCTATTGATCCTGGTCCATTTTCATCATCAGCGTTTAGTAAGTTATACCAAGTAGAGTCAATAACTTCTGTTTGGTCCTCAGTGTATCCACCTAGTCTCATAAACGAATAAACAACATCAGAAGCTTTTATTTCTTGATCATTATGAAACTTAACTCCTTCTTTAAGTTTAAAGGTAATGGTTCTATTATCATCTTCAAACACAACACTTTCAGCTAAGGATAATTCTAGTTCTAACGTTTCACTATTATACTTATATAGAGCATCGTGCATATTTCTCAAAACTGACTTTGTAATAGCAGATACATCAACATTTGGAGCTATTGAACTAAAATCAATTCTGATAGGAGCAATAAACTCAATATATTCACCATTGTCTCCATTATCACTTGGGCTTGCATTGTCACATCCCAAAAGGCTAATTGATATTACTAATATCAATATAGAAATTACAAGTTTTTTCATTTTACAACCCTCTCTTTGTGCTTAATTTCCTATTCACGGTAATGTAATCATAGAATATCACTAAGCATTCTTCTTGTAAATATTAATGTATTTTATTGAAAGTTGTGTGTGATTTCTCTTAAATTATACTTAATTTTATGTTAAATTCCGAATGTTTTTTTAATGTTTTTTTCTAAACTTGTACTATATTGAAAAAAAGACTCACCAAAAGGTAAGTCTTTTTAACTAACTTGCGGGAATGAAACTAGTAAACAGAAAGCTTACTTATCAAAGTTTATCAAGATTTTTTCGCTCTCTATTACAGAAAACCGGTCTTCCTCGTCTATTATATTCAGACTAAACTCAAGTCTGTTGATTACTTCAATATTATTATTTTTGAGAGATTCTTGCATGAATAGTATTCCTTCTATAGCTTCTTTCCCAGATGGTATAGAAACAGAGAAAATGGAATCTTTCATAAAGCCATTAACCTACTCTCTTCTTGATTGTATGGTATATGTCTTGTCACTATTGTTCTCAATTTACTGTGATAAGATTGGACCTAATCCATTTTTACCATCTCTCATTCCTTTAGAAACTACCAATAGGGAATCTTATATTATTCTACCTCATAAAGTTCTTCTTCTAGCTTTTAAATAAAACTATCCATTAAAGATAGCTCTTTTTGATAAACTAATTCTATTTCAAGATTATTTGCAAAAGCAAAGAAAACTTGCATTAAGTATATCATTATCATCTTGAACTACCGCTAGGCTAAAGCCATAGCGGATTCCTAAGTACGGGGTTCTACCG
>CAZJHT010000037.1:0-19989 GCA_964546025.1 uncultured Clostridiaceae bacterium | reverse complement strand
ATTGCTTTTTCTTCTAAGTCATGCATCCATACATTCTGTTCTTTTAGTCTAATTGTTTGATTGTATAGTTCTTTCATACTCCTTAAGTCTAACTTATTTTCCATAGATATTCTCCCTAATTTAGTAAGGTAGTGTAAAGTATTTCACTACCTTTTTTCAAATTTTTGTTGTACCTACAAGGTTTTCACTATTTTTATAAAATAAAAAACAATGACCCCCTTTTTTCGGTTATAATTGTAATTATCAACACCACAAAAGTCCCGAAAGGAAGTCATTGTCATGTCTACAATTATATCTTATTTACTGCTAATAATCCAATACCAAAATCAACAAATTTACTCTCTTTTACTTTTTATTGCTAAGTACATTCCCCTTAAACAATGGGCTCACGATGAGATTCACTCTCCTAAATATCAAAAATTCAAAACAGACCGTCTTCCTGTTATTCAAGAGTTCTATAAACAAGATTGGGAATTTTTACTTCAATACTACAAATGGAAGTATAAAAAAACACTCAAACCCGTTCAACGCCGCAATGGAAAAACTATTCCTGAAGATACTTTTTGTCCTATTTGCAATGCTCCTCATCACTACCTATATGATAATAATGGTGGCAATGGCCAGTATCAATGTAAAGTCTGTGGCCAAACTTTTATTTCTGGCAAAATTGTTGCCAAGCCTCTAAAGCTAAAATGTCCTTATTGCAATCACTCTTTGTCTCCTAAAAAGCAACGCAAGTTCTTCGTTGTTCATAAGTGTGTTAACAAAAAATGCTCTTACTATCTACACAATCTAAGACAAGTCCCAAAAGATACTATTAACAATAAACAGAAGTATAAGTATAAATTGCACTACATCTATAGAGAGTTCACTGTTGATTTTTTTAAGATGGATTTAGATTCTTTACCTAAAAACGCTTCTTCTCTTATTTTTAGAAAAAACTCTGCTCACATCATGTCTCTTTGTCTCACTTTTCATGTTAATCTTGGTCTTTCTCTTAGAAAGTCTTCTCAAGCTCTTTATGACCTTTACAATATTAAAATTTCTCACACTATGATTGCTAACTATTGTAAAGCTGCTGCTGCTGTCATTAAACCCTTCACTGATCATTATGATTACAACAAATCTGATACTTTTGTTGCTGATGAAACCTATATCAGTGTTAAAGGTCTTAAAGGCTATGTCTGGTTTGTTATTGATGCTATCTCTAGGTCTATTATTGGTTATCAAGTCTCTGATAACCGTTCTGTTGGTCCTTGCATTCTTGCTTTAAGGATGGCCTTCTCAGCTCTCAAATCTCTTCCTGATAAGTTTAAGTTTATTGCTGATGGTTATTCTGCATATCCTCTTGCCGCTCAACAATTTGCTCTTAAAGATGATCCTCTTCTCTTTGATATTACTCAAGTGATCGGTCTTACTAATGACGATGCTGTTTCTAAAGAGTTTCGTCCCTTTAAGCAAATAGTTGAAAGACTAAATCGCACCTTTAAAGAAACTTATCTTTGTACTTGCGGCTATGATAACTTTGACGGTGCTAACTACTCTGTCTCTCTTTGGGTTACTTACTATAATTTCTTGCGTAACCACTCTTCTAAAGGCTATAAAGTTCTTAACCATATTGACATGGTCAACAATGCTGAAAACATGCCTGCTAAATGGCAGATTCTTATTCTGCTTGGGCAACTCAAAATCAAAGAACTTCAAATTAGCTCTCATCTCTCTAAAGCTTAATTCAAAGATTATCGTCAGTCGTCAAAATCTACGATTTTGATTTACCCTTGATAGTATCAAAATGCAATGCTACAATCTTGCCATTACGGCGAATTATTCTCTATTTGCTTTTGAGTTTTTTCGTCGTCATGGTCTTACTCTGCATTGCTTTTTTATGCTGTCAAGGGCGACGTTCGCTTGTTATTAGCTTTGTTCTTGCTCTTTTTGCTTCTGCCTTTTCTTATTCTGGCTGCTTCTTCTTTTCATAAGTTACTTTACACTACCTTTAGTAAATAGCCAAGAGAAAGTAGTGCGAAAATAAAAGCGATGAAGAGAGTAAGCTGAATTAGGAATCTAGCAAATCCTTTTGCAATATTCTCACTTATACCAAGAGGAATAAGAAGTCGATCTATCACATTAATATATAGACTCTCCCTGCCTGAGAGAATCAGTAGTACTAATGCTACTATTAAATATAATAATACATAATATAGATCTGACATTGCTAACCTCCTAGTTGTTTATATGCTCTAGTAGATCTCCTGGTTGACAATCAAGTGCTTCACAAATTGCCTCTAGTGTAGTAAACCTAATTGCCTTAGCTTTATTATTCTTTAAAATTGATAGGTTTGCAATAGTAATACCAACTTCTTCTGATAACTCGGTCAGACTGATTCCTTTCTTAACTAACATTTCATCTAATTTTACTTTAATTCTCATAAAATCACCTAAACAGTTAAGTCTTGTTCTTCTTTCATTTTAGCACCAATTTTAAATACTTCTGCTAAAACTATGAAGATGACTCCCAAGAAAATAACTACCATATCAAACTCTATCATTGTTCTTATCTGGACATGAGGTGAGCGGATAGCTTGAACTAGATTTTTTCCAACATAAGATTGTAATATCGTTTGAACGATGCTGGTTAAAATGACAAAAATACCGATATTCTTTAATCTCTTTGCATTATCCTCAACAAAAGGATTTTCATTAACTAATGTTTCAAAAATTTTTCTTAATTGATATATAATCAACACAATTAATACAAGAAGGGGAGCAATTGACAGAATTGTAAACATAAAAGTCAGTTTTGTAATAGGTTCTACAATTTCAGAACTAAACTCTATTTCTAAACCCATACTTTGAACTACTAGATTTGATTCAATTACATCAGGAACAGAATCTTCAGTAAACAACCCAATATATATTGATGCTATGACTAATACACCTAGAAGAAAAACTCCAACATACCAAGATCCTGTAAGCAACATTTTTATTGTGCTTGCTACAGATTTTTGCCCTACTACTTTCATATAAACGTCCTCCTGTTTTTAACTTAAGAACATGATACTTAATATTTTATCGAAAGTCAATAAATACTTATTGATAATCAATAAGTATTTATTGATAAACAATAATAATATGCTTCTCTATCAATCTTTTGTAGGCTTCTCATATAATTATCTATAAGAAACTACAATTTAAATGTATAATGTGATATGAAAGAGGTGATATATGTGAATATTTTACTAGTTGAAGATGATAAGTCTATAGCTTTAGGGTTAGAGTACTCTTTGTCACAGGAAGGATATACAGTTGAACTTGCAGTTACAGCAAAACAAGCTAAAGAATTAATAAACGATAAGCATAGCTTAGTTTTACTTGATTTAGAATTGCCAGACGAAAATGGTTTTGAGGTTTGCAAGCATATAAGATCTAGCTATAATACGCCTATTATTTTTCTAACAGCGTATGATGATGAGGTAAATGTGATAATGGGTCTTGACCTAGGAGCTGATGATTATATTACAAAGCCTTTTCGAGTTGGAGAATTAATTTCAAGAATAAATAGTGTCTTAAGAAGATATAAGGGCAATCAAGTACAAAAAACAATTAAGCTACATAACTTAGAAATAGATACTACAAGCGCACAAGTTAAAAAAAATGGGCAAGATGTGCAACTCACAGCACTTGAGTATAAATTGCTACTAACTTTACTAAATAATAAAGAGCAAGTTTTGACAAGAAACCAAATTCTTGACTATATTTGGGATGAATCAGGTAACTTTGTTACTGATAATGCATTGACTGTATATATAAAAAGATTGAGAGAAAAGATAGAAGATAATCCTCAAGAACCAAAAATTATACATACTGTTCGAGGGCTAGGCTATAAATTGGAGAGTAAAAATGATGTCTAGAATCACACAGAAGAAAGTCACTTTTATAATATTAATCACATTAGGGTTTTTATTAATAAGCTATGGGATGAGCAATTTCATAGCATTTAAGCATGCAGAAGAAATGTTTAGACTAAAATCTTCTATATTAGGGGTGGTTCTAAATCAAGCTCCAGAATTAGAAGGGGCTGTAATTGATGCATATATGAATATAGAAGAGCATAGTGGAGTATCTGGGCAAGCAGCCCTTAATAGAGTCGGCTTAAATTCTAAAACCATTGTTAGAAAAGATTTTTTTAGTAATTTTAGCAAAAATATATTTGTCTATTATGTTATGTTTACAATCACTTTATTATTAATAATCGTTTTATTTTGTATATATGATGATAGACAACAAAAAAAAGCGCTTAATGAATTAGTTGAATACTTAGAAGCAGTAAATATGAAAAATTACTCTCTTGATTTAAGAGACAATCAAGAGGGGGTCTATAGTTTGCTAAAAAACAATATTTATAAAGTAACAAGCATGTTAAAAGAAAGCAATAAAGATCTAGTGGAAGAAAGAAATGAATTATCAAAAGCAATATCAGACATATCTCATCAAATAAAGACTCCACTTACATCAATTCAGATTCTAACAGATGTTTTAAGAAAAGGGAGCTTGCCGGAAGAAAAAGAGGTTGAATTTCATAAAGCTCTTCAAGGGCAAATTTCTAGAATGAACTGGTTAGTTTCTTCGCTACTAAAACTAGCCAAGTTCGATGCAAAAACTATCGATTTAAAGAAGGATAAAATTTACATAAGTGATTTAATAAACAAAATGACTGAATTATTTATGATATCTATAGAAGTTAAAGATATTAATTTAGTTGTTAAAGAAAATCTTGAAGCTTCATTTTATGGAGATTTTGACTGGACTATTGAGGCTTTAAGCAATATTTTTAAAAACTGCTTAGAGCATTCTGATGAAGGAGGGTCAATTAAAATTGAATATGATGAAAACCCTCTATACACAGAAATAGTCATACTAGATGAAGGCAAAGGGATAGACAAAGAAGATCTTCCATATATTTTCAAAAGATTTTACAAGGGTAAAAACTCTGCAAACGAAAGTGTTGGAATAGGATTAGCTTTGACAAAGAGCATAGTAGAAAGTCAAAGTGGTGTTATTAAAGTTGACAGTCATGTTGGAAAAGGCACAAAATTTGCAATACGATTTTATAAAAACATAATTTAATGACAAAATTGTCACCTAAAGAGTCACGATAGAGTCATTGTTAAAAGCTATAATGATTATAATGTGACTAAAGGAGCGAGAAAATGGAGATACTAAGAGTTGAAAAATTATCAAAACATTATGGTAAAGGTAATACTCAAGTACGAGCATTAGATGAAGTATCATTTAGTGTAAATAAAGGTGAGTTTATAGCAATTATAGGGCCAAGTGGGTCTGGAAAATCAACATTACTACATTTAATTGGTGGGGTTGATAAACCAACTTCAGGTAAAGTTTTTATAGATAATACGGACATTTATAGCCTAGATGAGTCTGCTAGAGCTATTTTCAGAAGGAGACAGATTGGATTAGTATATCAATTTTATAACTTAATCCCAATTTTGAACGTTAAAGAGAACATTACTTTACCGGTTTTATTAGATGGTAAATCTGTAACGAGAGATAAGTTGGAAGAAGTAGTGTTTACTCTTGGTATAAATGATAAGCTGAACAACTTACCAAACCAATTATCAGGTGGACAACAGCAAAGGGTGTCAATTGGAAGAGCTTTGATTAATAACCCGGCACTTTTATTGGCAGATGAACCGACTGGAAATCTTGACTCTAAAAACTCAGAAGAGATTGTTGATTTGCTAAAATTATCAAATAAAAAATATAAGCAAACAGTGATAGTAATTACTCATGATGAGAGCATAGCCCTTCAAGCTGATAGAATTATATATATTGAAGATGGGAAAATCCTCAAAGATGAGGTTCTATAAAAATGAATATATTAAGAAAATTTACCCAAAGTAGCTTGGCTAAGAATAAGAAAAGGACTATCGTTACTGTAATAGCAATAGTTTTAACAGCCGCCATGCTAACAGGTGTTACTACATTAGTATCAAGTTTTAAAGATATGTTTGTAAGACAAACTATAGCAGTTGATGGAGATTATCACATAAAATACAGTGCAGTGCCATTTGATAAAACTAGTTATATTGCTCAACATTCCTTAGTATACAAGGCTTTTATGTCTATTGATTTAGGATACACAGAGCTAAATATTGATAGACCAGTGCAAAGTTTCCTTAAAGTAGCAGCATACGATGAGAACGCTTTAGAAATGCTTCCAGTGAATCTTGTTGAGGGAAGAAAGCCAGAAAGTAGCAGAGAAATACTCTTAGACGTAAGCTTAATGAACTTATCGGGTATGGAAGTTGGAGATGAGATAGTGCTTTCAATAGGAAGCAAAGCTTACTCTGAGGAAGAACAAACTACCTTTATAGATTTCCAATCAAGCAAAGACTGGTCATTTACTATTGTTGGATTCATTAATAGAATTCCTTATGAAACAGGCTATTCGTCAGATATGGTAGCACTTACTTTTTTAGATAATAATATTACTGGCGAGTTTGGCGAAACAAATATGGGAGTATTACTTAATAAACCCAAAGACCCTTTAGTAAAAGCTGAGCAAATAGCTAAAGATGTAAATTTACCAAAAACTCAATCTTTTTATGGGGATTATAGTTATACTTTTAATAGTGACTTATTGATGTGGCAAGGAGCATCAGTTAATCAAAGGTTCATCTATTTTCAGGAGACTGCAGCAGTTATAATTATGTTATTAATAGTTGTTGGTGCAGTTATCGTAATCTATAACTCTTTTGCTATTTCAATAAGTGAAAGAAAAAAGCAATATGGGATGCTTAGAAGCGTTGGTGCTACAGCTAAACAGATAAAGCGAACAGTATATTGGGAGAGTTTTCTCTTAAGTATAGTCGGGGTGCCATTAGGGGTTCTGGGAGGGATCTTTGGAATATTTGTGACACTTAAGTTCGCAGATAGAATCATTCAAGATATTGTTATGGGTAGTGAGCATATTTACTTAGTGGTTAGCCCACTTTCAATTATTGTGGCAGTATTATTTGTAATAGTTACAATTTTTATCTCAACGGTGATTCCAGCTAAGAAAGCTGCAAAAATCTCACCTATTGATGCAATTAGGCTTTCAACGGATATTAATACTAAGAAAAAATCAAGATCAAATCCTATTACAAAATTCATTTTTGGTATTGAGGGAGATATAGCACTTAAGAATCTGAAGAGAAATAGAAAAAGATACTTTGCCACCATTATATCCTTATTTATAAGTATAGTCTTATTCGTTTCCTTTAATTCTTTTGTTATGTATACACTTGATGTATCTCAATCATATATGAGCACTTTAGGGTATGATTTATCAGTCAATATTTATAACAATGAGATTGATAGCAATGAAATTTCAGATTATGTGTCAAATTTAAATGAGGTAGAAGAAGTTGTTAAAGTAATAACTACCAATTTGCTTTTAGAAGTGGATCAAAGCTATTTTACTGATTATACGAAACAACATCTTGCAGATTTTTATGATAATGCAGAAAGAAGAGAAGATACTTTAGTCATTGGAGCTATAGTAGTTTCTTTAGATGATTATTCTTATCGCAAATATATCAATGATCATGGTTATGACAATAATGATGGGTTATTGTATGTAAGTGAGCATAACGTGAGGAGGGAAGTAATGCATATTTTTGATATGTTTAACTTTCCAAAAGGTGCAGAACTAACTTTTAGGGGATTTTTACAAGAATCTGATAGCATTAGTGCACAATTGCCTGTATTTGGTGAAGTTAAAGAATCACCTAAGGGAATTCAGACCCCTAGCTCACAACCTATTTTTGTAGTAAACAGTGGGGTTTACGAAGAATATTTCAGAGAATTAGGCGGACATTTTTATGAGTATATATATATCAACACAAGTAATCCAGATTCAGTGGAAGAGCAAATCAATGAAAAGTATATAGAAAATGGATCAAGAAATATGCATGTTTATAACGCTGCTAGGTATGAACACTCAGATAGGCAGATGATATTACTTATTTCTATATTTGTTTATGGTTTTATTACCCTAATAACCTTAATAGGTATAACTAATATATTTAATACAATTAGTACAAATGTTGAATTAAGAAGAAGAGAGTTTGCTATGTTAAGATCTGTAGGACTTACAAAAAAAGGATTTAAGAAGATACTTAATTATGAATGCGTATTCTATGGTATTGTAGCGTTGGTATTTGGATTACCTGCAAGTGTACTAGTAAGTTACTGGATGTTTGGTGCTTTTGGGTATATTGGATCATTTAACTTTACAATGTCAGTCAACTCTATAATAGCATGTATAATTGGAGTATTTAGTGTGATATTTATAACAATGATATATTCTTCGAAAAGATTAGAAAATGATAATATAGTAGAAGCGATAAGAGATGAGAACATCTAAGAAGAAGCCTTTTTGAGGCTTCTTCTTAATATTTGGATAATTAAATTCAATATACTAGCCATGGCAGTTTCAATTGTCCTCAAAAGCCTATATAATTGAAGTGTAAGATATGGAGGGGATAATATGCTGAAAAACGATAAGTTAATTAGAAATTTAGTGATAGTAATTGCAATATTGATTATCCTTTTTTTATTAGGGCAAATGGAGTATATCTATGTCCCTCTTAGTAGAGTTTTAACAATAATAATTTCACCAGTGATATTTGCAAGCTTTTTTTACTATCTGTTCAGACCATTTGTAAGAATGTTTGATAGAAAGAATGTAAGTAGGAGAATAAGTGTTGTTGTTGTCTTAGTTGGTTTTATTGCAATCTTAGGTCTTATAAGTTATTTTGGCGGGAGCATGATAGTTGATGAGTTTTCAAACTTTATTGAAACTTTTTCAAAACAATTGGAAACATTGCATGAGAAAGCTGAAGATATTATAAACTCTAATAATATACTAGGAAATTATTCGATAGATGATATTTTTGATATGATAATTGGTGCACTTGAAGATGGTTTTTTCAAATTAGGCGAGTTCACTTCAGGATGGTACAGCAATATAGCTGACTTTGGAACAATTTTCATTCTTATCCCTATTTTGCTTTTCTTCATGCTTAAGGATGATATATTTCTATACGAAAATGTCTTAAAGCTACTTTCAAAAGAGCAAAGAGAAAAGCTTGAGAAAGTACTTTCGGAAATTGATGAAGTACTATCTATATATTTTACAAGTCAGTTAATTGTAGCTTTTATTTATGGAATTGTTACTTATATTGGTTATTTAATAATTGGACTACCAAGTGCTTTGTCGCTTGCTATAATTGCCATGTTTTTATCAATTATACCTTTTTTAGGCCCTATTCTAGCTGCAATACCAGCGTTTTTAATTGCACTTACTTCAGGTGTTCCTATGGTTATTAAGTTGATAATAGTAATAGCGGTTTCTCAATTAATTGATGGAAATGTAGCAAGACCAAATGTCATGGGTACACGTCTGCACATACATCCAATGATAGTTATAGTAGCTGTAATTCTTGGAATATCAATGTTTGGTTTTCTTGGAGCATTTTTTGCAATACCTGTATATGGAGTAATTAGAGTCATAGTTAAGAATATTTTAATAGATAAAGGTAGAATTCTAGATAAGGAAGAGCAAGTTGGACAATAAGATAATTAAAGACTCAATGGATGTAAGAGTCTACTTAGGACCAATTATTGCTATAGCTGTCTTGTTTACAGTCTTTGGGCTTTTTGTGATAGGTAGTATATCAGATTTGTATTATGAGCATATGAAAGAAGATGCTTATGAAGTATCCGTAGCATATTCTCAAAATATTATCAAATCTAGTCACGCATATGAAGTCATCGAGGGACTCTTAGAAGAAAAGTTAATGGTGGCAGGGGGTTCAGTTGCTTCTTCAGAGCAAAATTTTACGCATCAAGGCTTAAGTGAAATAGCGAACCTGCTTAAAGTAAGTGATATTTATATTTATAATGATAATAAGACGATTATAAGTTCAAGCAATAATCAGTATATAGGTTGGCAACCAGAAGGTAATCACCCGGTGAACTTATTCATTGAGAGTAATACTGAAAGCTATGTTGAAGAAATAAGGGCAGATACCGAATCAGGCGAGCATTATATGTATGGCTATCATAGATTGCCTGGGGGAGGTATTGTACAAGTTGGAATAAAAGCAGATACCATAATGAGTGTCCTAGAAGCATTTGAAATAGAGACTTTGATTTCAGAAATGCTTATATCTAACGAAATGAGAAGAATTAGCATTTTAGATAATGATAATATCATAAGATATAGCACAGAAGAAGGCTTGATAAATAGAGAAATAGTTGAGTCATCTATAATTGGGAGCATAGAAAGTGATGAAATAGTGGGCACAGAAAGCATACTTTTAGAAGAAGATGTTTATGAAATTTATGTTCCTATCTATGTGCATAGTGACAAGGTTGGAACTCTAGTTGTTTCTCAATCTATGGAGCAAACTAGAGCAGCTTCAAGCCAGATTAGAATAATTGGAGGAATGGTTATTCTGATTGTGTATGCTCTTTTGGGGTACACAATAAGAGAAACCTTAAAGAAAAATAGAGAGTTGACAAAAGTTGCATACTTTGATAACACAACAGGACTACTTAATCATCAGTATTTAACCTTAGTTATTGAGAATGCAATTAAAGAGAATAGAAGTGGAGCTCTATTTAGGATTAAGAGTACTGGCCTTAAAGTAATTAATATGACATATGGACCAAGTTATGGTGATGATGTTTTGTATGAAGTTGTAACAAGGCTTAAAGACTTACAAAACGATAATAAAGTCCTTTATAGATATACGGCTGATGAGATGTTTTTCTTTCTGGATGGGTTTGATACCAAAAATGAGATTGAAAGCTTAGCAAAGGAAATTGAACTGACTTATAGTAGCCCTTTTATTATTAATGGAGTAGAACAATACGTAAGTAGTCATATAGGAATAGTAGATATTAAAGGATGTATTAGCACAGATCAAGTGTTCAAAGATAGTCTTATAGCGTTAGGTTTTAACGAAGATACTGAAAAGTCAAGCCATGTAATGTTTGATAAGTCTATGTTAAGCAAAATCGAAAGAGAAGATATTATTGAGAGAGAGCTAAGAAAATATATCAATCAAAATAGTGAAAGGCTTTTTATCGTAGCACAACCAATCATTGACTTGAAGAATAAGAGAATTTCAGGGTTTGAGATTTTAACACGTATGAATTCTGAAACATTTGGACAAGTTTCTCCAATTGAGTTTATCGATGTAGCAGAAAGAAGACATGTTATAGTGCCGCTAAGTTATTATATTTTGGATAAGGCATGTAAGTTTGCAAAATCTTTATATGATAAGGGATATGATTACTTAAGAGTAGGGATTAATATATCAGGCATTCATATTTTAAGAGATGACTTTGTTTTGAAAATTTTTGAAGTCATTAAAAATAATAATGTTTCTAGGAAAATGATAAATCTTGAAATTACAGAATCTATTCTTCTAGATAAGTATGATGTAGTTAATGGTAAATTGGCTGAGTTGCAAGATCAAGGGATAACCATTTCACTTGATGATTTTGGAACGGGATATTCTTCTCTGGCAAGGTTAAAAAGTCTAAGCATAAATAAGGTCAAGATAGATAAAGAATTTATTGATGGAATAGAAAATGGTGAATTTCTAGTAGAGAAAATAATATCTTTAATCCATAGTTTTGGATATAAAGTAGTTGCAGAAGGTGTTGAGAGTAATAAGCAGCTTATTTACTTAGAGAATCATGACTGTGATTTGATTCAGGGATATGTCTTCAGTAAACCTGTTTTGCCAAAAGATGCGATTGAACTACTTAAAGAATAAACCAAAGTGGCAATTAAGTCACTTTGGTTTTTGATTAGATGATAGTTTTTTTTATGTCTATGTTTGTCTAACTTACTCGACTATAACAGCAGTACCATATGCTAATATTTCAGCAGCTCCCTGCATTACTTGTGAAGTAGAAAAGCGTACATTTATAATTGCGTTTGCTCCAAGAGAAGTTGCTTCTTTAATCATTCTCTCCAATGCTATTTCTCTTGCTTCTGTCAACATTTCTGTATATCCTGTAATTTCGCCGCCAACAAGGGTTTTAAGCCCTGCACCTATATCCCTTCCTAAGTGTTTTGCTTGGATAGTGTTTCCTCTAACTAGACCAAGCGCTTTAGTAATATTCTTATTTGCAATGGTTTCTGTGTTAACTATAATCATTGTAATCCTCCTCATAAAATCATACCTATTAATATTCTAGCATAAATAAAGCTTTAAAGGGTTAATTCTTGGTCAGAATTGACAATTTGCATTGCTAATTTAACTGGGCTAGCAGTCCATACCATTCAACCTGTAAAAAGTTGTCATCTGAAATCTTTAGGTTCTTGTTATCATCTTTATTTAACCATAAGTCGTCCATATTAAAAAGCTTAATTGTAGACAACCCATTATCTTTTAATAATTTTTGTAACGTTGCAAGTTTAATCGGATAATATGTTGGTGCATATGTATAAGATGTTTTGATATGCTTTTTATTTTCATCTTTAGAGGTAATAAAAATAAAATCAACAGAATTATCATCGTGCCAATTAAAAACTTGATATAAACTAACATGCTCACTTTCATTCATAATTAATGGATCTCGTGCTTTGAAAACTGGCTTTTCACTAAGAAGTTTATCCCAGTTTCTTGTATCTAGATATAGCAAACCGCCAGGGTTTAACTTTTCAACAGCTTTTTCTATAAATATCTGTATATCATCGTTTGTAACATGAGCAATAGAATTCCCTGTTGACATTATACAATCATATTTTCCTTCCAACATATCAATCTCTCTTAAATCTAAGACAAAAATGTTTGCAGCATACCCAGATTTTGAAAAATTTTCTTTTGCTCTTTCAACAAGGTTTCTACTTAGGTCAGACCCTGATACTATGTAACCAAGCCTTGCTAATGGTAGAGTTGTTCCTCCTGCACCAATAGTGCAATCATGAATTGCTTTTACATCATAAGAGCTAAATACTTTCAAATAGAAGTCTCTAAATTGAGCTTGCTTAGATTCCGACATGTTTTGGTTATAAAGAGCTGATGTATTATATAGGCTCATTAGTTATCTCCTTTTCCAACACCTATTAGGTATATGCTTTGCTATTGAAGGTATAAACATAATAGATGTTACTCATTTTCTATGATATATTATAACAGATTCATCACCAGAAATGACACAAAAATGACAATATTGTTCTATTAAAAAGAATCTAAAAAATTATATGAGTTGATAACATTTAAATAAAAAACCCCCTAATGATTGTTTTATAGTAATCATTAGGGGGGGTGGTAATGTATTAGTATTCTAAAACTCGTGGTAATTCTCTTGCTTGCTCAATCCACTGTTCTAACATAACTTCAGTTGGAATTCTTCTTACTAGCTTCTTCTCTTCATTAACTTCTTTGATTTTTTCAAATAAGTTTTTAGCATTTCTTCTAGCAAGTTCTGGAACAGTATCAACTCCAGCTGCCTCTAAAATTTCAGAGAATTCCCCACCAATTCCTTTGATGCGCATTAAGTCAACATGGTTGGCCCAGCGAAGAATAAGCTTTTCACTGATTTCGCTCTTTTCTGCTAACTCAGTTCGTCCCTTTTTTGATGTTGCTGCTTTAAGAAAAGCGTCTGTTGATTTGATACCAATATTTCTTAATTTTTCTTCATAACTTGGACCAATACCCTCTACTACTGATAGTCTTGCCATAAATATCCCTCCAAAAAAGATTAAATGTTATTATGCTGGCATAAAAGTAATATTGTCTAATAGGCTTGTTATAAGACATTTGTTGCCGTACAGAAGAAGGGTTTTAGACCTTTTCTATTGGTATTTAATAATATTTTAGCATTATTTAATATTTCTTACTAGCTTTAATGTGTTAAAATAGCCTATATATTTTTATTCGATACGAATTATAATTTTTTATCCCTTTTCAAAAAAATTAATATATAATAATATAAGATTATCCAAGGGTAGTGATAAGTTGATATTTGGTGTTAAAAATGATGGAGTTAACTATGTGAAAAGAAGAGCAGTTTATGGTGTAGTAATTACTAAAGACAATAAGGTAGTTCTTATTAGAACTAGAGGCTTGTATTTTCTTCCTGGTGGTGGTGTAGAAGGTGAGGAAACAGATCAAGAGTGTCTTATTAGAGAGATAAATGAAGAATTAGGGTATGATATTAAAATTATGATGTATTTAGGGAAGGCAACTCTCTTTGACTATGTTCCATATTTAGAGACACATTATGAGATGATAGGAATCTTTTATGTTATTGAGCTTACAGTAAAAAAGAAATCATGTTTAGAAGTTGATTGTGAGGTTGTGTTGCTACCAGTAAAAGAAGTGGTTGATAATGAAGTATTACAGCTTGAACATCAAAGATGGGCTTTAAATGAGGCTGAGAAACTATTACATCAAAAAAAATAGGATAAGGAAAATGAAATGAATCAAGAAGAACTGGCTTGTATTTTTGACAAGATTGGAATTAGCTACAAAACAATTAAAATTCTTGAAAAAGGCTGGTCACAAAATATGAAATGTGTGCTATCTGCCGACAATTCAGTTATGTGTGCAAGTTTTTTTAGTAAGAATATGATGGACAGAAAAAAAGAGATTTTTGAAATCCAGAAAGTATTACACAAAAATGGCGTAAAAGTTGCAAAACCAGAAGAAATTTATACATATGAAGATTATGGGATATTAGTAGCTGAGTATTTAGATGGAGTTGATGGAGAAGAAGCAGTAGTTAAGCTGGGGGATGAAGATTGCTATGATCTGGGTTTTCAAGCTGGACAAGAACTGAGAAAGATTCACAGTATAGATGCTCCAGAAAACCTAGACGACTGGAGCCTGAGAAAGAGCACAAAAAGTGATAAATACTTGGAGTTATACAAGAAAGCAAAATATAAGTTAGAAAATGAAGAGGAAATTATTGAGTTTATAAAAAGCAATTATTATGTAATGATGAATAGACCAAATATGCTACAACATGATGATTTCCATCTGGGGAACCTAATATATAAGGGCAATATATTACAGGGAGTTATTGATTTTGACCTTTGTGATTATGGAGATCCATATCATGATCTTATAAAATGTGGGAACATAAGTGCTACTTTAAGTGAAAACTTTTGCAAAGGGCAGATAGATGGATACTTTTATCCAAACAAACCTGATGATAATTTCTGGTTGATATACTCTGTATATGGAGCGATGAGCGTTATATCAACTATAGTTTGGCTTGAGAGGTTTCACCCTCAAAGATTTGAGGAAGGAATGAAAGGTATCTACAAAATGTTATCTGATCATGATAATTTTAAGGAAATTATTCCTAGATGGTATAACAACAAATAGAAACAATGTCTAGAATAACAAGGATTTCCTTGTTATTTTATTTTATTAAAGCAATTTTTTAATGTGTGGAACAATTTTTATTGACAAAGGGTCTAAATAGCGTAGTATATTATAAATAAGAATTAGTAAAAATTTACATAATTGTTGTGTGCGACTGTTTTCTTAACAAATAGTTAATAAAGTAATTGTATACTCAAAAAAACTCTAAGGAGAGGTAATATGAGGAAAAAATTATCACTTGCCGTAATAGTACTTTTATTGATCAGTTTATATACTGGTTGCACCCCGGATCAGTCAATTGAAGAAGAGAATAATAATCCTGTTATAAGCGATGAGGAAATAGGGGGGACTATCAAAGATGATGAGGAAGAAGCGGATACTATAGAGGATGAAGAGGCAGATCATACCTTTGAGTTCAAAGAAGACACCCTTTATCTCTCTGTTGATATGAACTACTCAGATATTGTGCAGACCATAAGTAGGGAGCATAATCAGTTTACGGAAGAAGAGTTTGGAGGCTTATCTTTTTACACACTGTTAGAGTATGAAGGTATAACTTTTTACTTTTCTCACACTGAAGATACAGTTTCACAAAATGCAAAGCCAGATTTAATTGAAATTTCTTCAAACGATTTCTCCTATAGATTTAATATAGATATTGGAGGAAATGCAAAAGAGGCAATAGCATATTTAAGTAGTAATTTTAGAAACACTTATGATATGCATAGTGAAAGTGAAAATTTTGACATGTTTGATTACACAGAAGTAGATCAGATGGGTAATGAAGTAGAAACTGGGTTTGTTATTAAATTAGAGTATGATCAACCGGATTATTTTGAAAGTTTAGAAGATATGCCTGATGATACAAAAGTTGTGGCGGTTTCTCTTTTCTTGCCTTTATACTAAAAAAAGATCTCCAAAGGATAGACATATAAGCTATCTTTTGGAGATTTTGTTATTCGCTAAGCATTTTATTGGCAATCTCAAAAGCTTCGTTGCCAAATTTAGTTTTTAATAATTCTAGCCAGTTGTTTGTATTGAGCTCTTTAAGTTTCAATAGCTCCTTATTGAATTCTAGAAATTCAGCTTCTCCGACAAAGTTTGCTAAAGATATCAAGAGTAAACAACCTTTATCATATAAAACAGTATATGCATCGTCAGAACGACGACTAATTTCTTTTATAGGCGGTTTATTTTCGCTTGTTTTCTCTTTTTTATGAATAATGCTTTGATACGCATTTTCACCTTTATATTTTTTTATTATTTGAAGGCTATAGTATTCTGCATAGCTTTCATTTAGCCAATCTTGCCAAGTATTTGTATCCGCTTTATACCACCATATATGACCAAACTCATGTGATAGCCACTTAAATAATCCTTCATTATCACCTAGCTTCTCTTTGTTTTGCATAATAATATAATTTCTTCTAACATATCCGCCAGCCTTATTTCTATTAGCAATAATCATATTAATTTTACTTTCATTAGTAG
The DNA here is from genome assembly GCA_964546025.1 of uncultured Clostridiaceae bacterium. Classification (GTDB taxonomy): domain Bacteria; phylum Bacillota; class UBA994; order PWPR01; family PWPR01; genus PWPR01. Next base: position 3,073 of record CAZJHT010000037.1, on the reverse strand, counting down.
GTTCAAGCATTTCAGTTAAAGAAAAATAGATATCTTGTGATATTTCAAGTAAATGCTTTGGGTATTGATCTGCTAATCCATCTGGCCAATGAACATTTATAGTATTATCTGGGGAAATCAAAGAATTAAACTTATTTGCAACTAAGAGTAGTATGCTAATCTGTGGAGTTTTACAAACCAATTTATAATTAGTTTCTTTCTTAAGATCCCCAATACTTATCAGCTCATAATCTCCTACAATGTTTATAGTCAATTCATATGTAACCTTTGCATTATTAAAATAAGGATACCATGGGGCATAGATGCCAAGTTCTGTCCAGTCTCTGGTGATTCTATTAGTTTCCCATTTTCCGTTGATAGCAAATTTAAGATTATAAAAAAGTATAAAGCTAAATTCCTTAACTGGCTTATCAAAGTATAAGACGATAGTTTTAGCATCCTCCATAAAAGGGTTATTATTTCCCTGAAGAGTCTTGTACTTAATAAGACCCGCACATTCTAGTCCTTTAATACTTATACTCTTTTGAATTATAAATTTGTGTTCTTGCTTCTCTTGATTTGTACTGACAGAGATTTGCAAACTCCCTGATAGGTAATTAGCAGCAGGTGCAATTTTTACAGATCCGTTATAGTGGGCATTGTCATACATCGTAGTCACCTCTTAAAATTTGCCTTTTTCATACATAACAGTATAACAATAAAAGGCTCTAATTATTAGGCCCTTTTTCGATTAATTGAATAATTTTCTCTTTTGCATCCTTTATCGTAAATGGAATGTCTACTATATAGCCAAGTTCTTTCAATTGATAGAACAACTCAGATAAAATTGGCTTTTCTAAACTAGCTTCCTTTAATATTTCAAGTTGAGAAAACACATGGTGTGGATTCCCTTTTGTAATAATTTTACCATCATTTAACACATAAATAACGTCAGAAATACTTGGCACTATATTAATATCATGAGTAGTTGTAATTAAAGTAGTATTGAGCTCTTTGTTTATTCGATTAAGAATATCAATTATTTCTTTTTTAGATTTTGTATCAAGCGAATCAAAGGGCTCATCAAGTATTAGAAACTCTGGTTTCATAACTAATGCACCAGCTAAAGCAACTTTTTTCTTTTGCCCACCACTCAGATAATGAGGAATTTTGTCAAGAAGATGTAAAATATCAAACTCTTTTGCAATATCTTTGACAAGCTTATCTACATCTGGCTTTTTCAAGCCCTCACTTCTAGGTGTAAAAGCGATATCGTCATATACCGTTGGGCCAATAATTTGCTCATCAACATTTTGAAACACGACGCCCATATGCTTTCTAAGTTCATTGAAGTTTTCAAATGGTGACATACCTAAGACAGATACCTCTCCATCGATTGGTTTTAGTAATCCTATTATATGATTTAATAAAGTAGTTTTTCCCGCACCATTTGGCCCTAGTATAGTTACACGTTCCCCACGATGGACAGTAAAAGCTAAGCCACAAGCGCTAACTTCTGTTTTATCTGGATATACATGTTTTAAACAATCAACTTTTATAATATGTTCCATGGTAATATCACCCCTATTAAAATAATTAGACCACCTACTATCAATATGTAATCAGCTTTTTGACTAATTTTAAAATTTGCTTCCACTGGGATCTTCCCATTATAGCCTCGAAGCTCGAGTATTTTATACATTCTTTCACTCATGTCAATTGCTTGAAGTATTAATGTTCCTAAAACAGCAGCAATTGTCTTTATGTTCGTTACAAAATTATGTGGCCTATATCCTCCTTTTACTTTTACAGTTCTTAGAAGGTTACTTATTTTTTCAAGCAATATAAAAAATGACCTGTATGTTATTAAGAAAACATCAACTAATAAATTTGGAAGAAACTTACCCATTATAGAGAAGATCTCAACATATGGTGTGGTTGTTATGAGAAAAATCATAGTCAAGGCAGCATTAACTGCTTTAAACATAACAATAAAGCTGTGAGTGATTCCCTGTCTGCTCATTAAAAGTGCAAATATAATTGCAAAAAAAGCGGGGTAAATAGCAATCCGAGCAATGCTTAGCGATAAATTTGCTTTTTTGTATAGAGCTATTAATAATATAGAAATTAGTGCAAGTTTTATTAAGCTTGCACTAAGAATAATACTAGTCAACAACAAAAGTGAAAAAATAACTTTTGCTGTTGCTGTAATTTTATGTATAGGACTGTCACCATAAATAGATAAGTAATCAATATCAGCAATATGCATTTAATATCACCCTAACTATCTGCAGGACTATATTTACTGTCAACTAGTGTAGGCCTTACTTTGTAAAAGAACATTACAATTAATGCAGTTACTATTGTTTCTAAAGCAACTCCAAAGCCAAAAATTAATATTAGAGCAATCCATCCTGTAAAGAATAGGTAATTAACTTCACTTATTGCCTCACTTAAGTGTTCATGGTCATGCTCATGGTGCTCATCTTCTAGATGTTCTTCATGATGTTCGTCTTCCACATGAGTGTGGGGGATTGCATACGAAAACCCTGCAGCATATCCAACCACTGAAAACATAAGAGCAATAGAAACTATCAAAGCAATTACCGTTGAGATAACAACTCCTATAAGTTTTCTCTTTCTACCAAGTAGTTTAAAGAGCATGCTCCCAATAAAAACTTCTGAGCCTATTACAAGGGAGTTGATGCCAACAATAGTAAAGCCACCATGCCCAAAAGTTGCCAGTATCAAGCTGACAACAAAGACTACAATAAAGCCTAGTTTTGGACCTATTAATATACCTGTAAGTACAGCTAAGCTTAAATGTACAGGAATAATCACTAATGGAACAGACATACCTATTAGCATGAGTGCTGCCATAACACCAGTTAAAGGCAATAATTTTTTTACATGGTCCTTGTTAATGCTTTTTGATATTAGAAAAATAATTCCAAAAGTTATTAAATACGCTGGAATCCAAATATATAAAGGAATAATCCCATCTGGAATGTGAATATGACTCATATAAATCCCCCTTAAACTTTTTTGTTTTTTTGTTATATATATTACATTATATGTTAACAGGAAGAGAAAT
>CAZJHT010000036.1:0-21650 GCA_964546025.1 uncultured Clostridiaceae bacterium | reverse complement strand
CTAATAACGCTAAACCTATAATAAAACTTCTGCGATGTTTATATTTTTAAACAAGAAAAAGTACTTAGAATTAATTTTTTCAAATATAATTCTAAGTACTACTCTTTTGTAATAAATTACTCTATCTTATTACGTCAAAGGTTATTAATACTTCACCAGTATCGCTTAGTCGCTTTGCACTTTCAAGTACCTCTCCTGTATCTTTAACAAACTCATAATTAAGATCCCCTGAGCGCCACTTCTCTATATGTAATATAGTATCATTGAGGCTTTTCTTAATAAAAAATTCAAAGCTACCTTCTTCACTTGACTCAATAGCTGGGATGCCTACTAATTTCATTTCGTTATACTCATAAAGTGATCCTTTTCTCTCATATGTGAAGCTAAAATTTTCAATCATATTCCCATCGTCTGACAAAGTTCCTTCAAAGCTTAACGAGTCATCAGAATCAAAAGTCCCTGAATGATGATGGTTTAGTCCTTGTCCTACAAATTCGTGAGAAAAGTTTTGTCCTTCCCAAGTTAATTCATCAGCACTAAAAAATATCTGCCCAGTTGGTGTGCTTTCTCCACTGTAAGTTATAAATGTGAAGGTGAATAAATTGCTGTCTTTAATTGTCACATCCTCTTGACCACTAGGTTCTCCACTACTTGGTTGATTATTCTCTGGCGAAACATCTGGTTGACATGCTGTCATAACTAAAATTACTAATAACATTAACAATACTGAAAATACTCTTTTCATGTAATCATGCTCCTTTTCATAAGATAGTTTAGGGTTAATTGCTGCTTAGGTATCAGCTTCATTTAGCAGCAATACAGTTATAAGTATATTTCAATATTATTACAATAACAAGAAAAATATGTTTTTTTCTTAGAAATAAAAGGAAGCTACCTGCAATGATTTAGTAGCTTCCTATTTATTACTATTCAGTTATCTTATCTTTTGTTGATTGTGATTAAATGACTTTTTAATTACCTATGTCAGGAGGGGTTTCCATTCTCCCAATATATACAAAGGCTCCAGTATCCGGATAATGCTCTACAAATACATCTGGGATCATCTCTATTCCCATTTCAGAGCCACCTCTTGCACCAAAGACTACTAAATATCCATCAACCTCTTCGTAAGTATTTAAAAACTCTTTTTCCCAAGCAATTTGCTCGTCAGTTCCACCTGTATGTACTCCTATATCCATTACAAAATCCCATAAGTCTGTGGTAAACATAAAGGCATCAGGAAGGGCCTCAAATTCTGGAGTGTTATTTAACATAGGATTAACCTTATAATAATCATAAAGCTCTTCATAAGTCAGATCAGTAACATAACCAGCTAGGTCTGCTTCTTCATAGACTAGTTCGAAACTTACATGCACCATGTCTGATGAATCCGTATCGTTACCAATATCTGTTTGATCTGGATCTACTGGAGTTTCAACTACACCACTACCTTCATCAGGCTCTAATACCTCACCTTCTGCGTCATCTGAGCATGCACTAAGAGATAGGGCTAAAACTAGCAGAACTACTAGGGTAAGCATTTTGAACAAATTGTTTTTCTTCATTGAAGTCTCCTCTTTCATTATAGTTAAATATACTCTAGTTGAACATAAACCTATGTTTATATAAATAAACACTTCTAGCACTGTAGCTTTTGAAATAATTAACCTCAGGTAATAAGACTGTAGTTAGTGCAACTAGAACCAATATATTACAGATACAATACATTTCAGATGCAGTTGTATCTTATCTTAATATTAACATATGTATTATTTGAGGACAACGAAATACTTTCAATAAACAAAAAATTAGCATCAATACAATAATTTTAATAAATGCTCTTGTCTAAACTAAATTTTTAAATAGTCCTTTTATTATCAAAATATTAACTTGTAACATTCACCATAGTGTTGCATAATAATATATGCATAAATGTATACAGAATACAGGAAAGAGGAGCTTCTTAATGGACTTAATAACTATTTTTAGTGATAAAGAAAACGATCTATTAAAAGATGAATCTCGGATGAGTGGTTATGCACAAAGTATATCTTTTCCAAGATCAACAGAAGACGTTTCACAAATTCTAAAATCAACAGATCAAAAAGTTACAATTCAAGGCAATAGAACAGGATTAGCAGGTGGTGCTGTGCCTTACGGTGGTCACATCCTTAATATAACTAGAATGACTAAAATATTGTCTCTAGAAGACAATATTGTACACTGTCAAGCTGGGTTACTTTTATCTGATTTAACAAAACATCTAAAAGAATTTGGATTATTCTTACCACCAGACCCCACAGAGAAATCTGCTTGTTTAGGAGGAATGGCAGCTTGTAATGCCTCAGGTGCTAGAACATTAAGATATGGACCTATTAGGCCTTGGATTATTGGCTTAACAGTTGTTATGTCCGATGGAGAAATCATTGAAATAAATAGAGGAGAGCAGTTTGCTAGTGGTTATGACTTTACACTTATAACAAAGAGTGGTAAAAAAATAAGTTCTAGCTTACCTAAATATGAGATGCCAAATGTGAAAAACGCTGCTGGCTTATATATCCATAAAGATATGGATTTAATTGACTTGTTTATTGGATCAGAAGGCACATTAGGGGTTATAACAGAATTAAAGCTTAAACTACTATCTCTACCTAGAAGAATAGCAGCAGTTACTTCATTTTTTGCAACTGAAAAATCTGCTCTTGACTTTGTTGATAGTACTAGAAAGAGTAATATCAATCCTGCTGCACTTGAATATTTTGATGAGAACTCTCTTGAAATGCTAAGAACCGAAAGACAAAACAATCCAAGCTTTATTGATTTACAGGAACTTCCTGAAAATTACTATAGTGCTGTATATATAGAGATTCACGCAAGTAGCAAACAAGAACAAGATAAAATGCTTAGTAAAATTTCTGACTTAATAGTCGATTGTGGAGGGAATAGCTCTCATACTTGGCTAGCTATTACTCCATCTGATTTTGATAACTTACAATATTTTCGCCATGCTACACCTGAAATTGTAAATTTAACTATCGATAGAAGAAGAAAAGAATACCCAGGGTTAACCAAGTTAGGAACAGATATGGCTGTACCAGATAATAAACTTTATGATGTGATGAATCTATATAGAACTGATTTGGAAAAAGCTAACCTTGAATATGTTATTTTTGGTCACATTGGAGATAATCATGTTCATGTTAATATAATACCTAGAAATGATGCAGAATATGAATTAGGTAAAGCTTTATATCTTGACTGGTCAAGACAAATCGTTTCTTGGGGAGGAACTGTTTCTGCTGAACATGGCATAGGCAAGTTCAAAATCAACTTTTTGAAGATGATGTATTCAGAAGATGATTTAAATGAAATGATTAGAGTAAAAAAACTTCTTGATAGTAAATTACGCCTAAACATAGGTAATCTTTTTGAAGTAGGTGAAGCAAAATGAAAATAGTAGTGTGTATAAAAGCAGTACCAGCTTCAACTGAGGTCAGACTAAATCCTGAAACTAATACACTAATAAGGTCTGGTATTGAAAACATTATTAATCCATTTGATAACTATGCTCTAGACTTAGCATTAAGAATAAAAGAAAAGCATGGAGCTCATATTACAGTTATTAGTATGGGAATCCCTGATGCTAAAGACATAATACATCATGTCTACTCTTTAGGAGCAGATAAGGCTATCCTTTTAACTGACCGACTATTAGCAGGGGCAGATACTTTGGCTACTTCATATAGCTTGGCTAGTGCAATTAAGACTTTAGAATACGACTTAATACTTTGTGGCAAGCAGTCTACTGATGGTGATACCGCACAAGTAGGTCCTGAGATGGCTGAAATACTGGATATACCTCACTTAACATATATTTCAAAAATCAAAATGACTGAAGATCCTCAGTATATAATTTCTCATAGACGGACTACTGAGAAGACCCAGTTCATTTATACTAGACTACCCGCAGTATTAACGGTTGTAAAGGGTGATACTTTGCCTCAACTTCCAACTCTAAAGAGCTATCTAAATACTCTAAATAATGAAGTTGAAATACTTACTACTAAAAATCTTGAACTAGATGATGAGAGAATCGGTTTATCCGGCTCACCTACACAGGTAGTCAAAGTTTTTACTCCTAAAGTACATAAAGACAAAACGATAATTGAAGGTACTGCATCTGAAAAAGCATCTCAATTAATTAAACTTCTTAATTTAGGAGGACTACAAAAATGAAAATCATAAAAGATAAATGTAAAGGATGCAACCTTTGTGTTAAAAGTTGCCCTAGTCATGGAATTGTAGTCGTTGATAAAATTGCTTCATTTACTGATAACTGCACATATTGTGGAATTTGTATTTCATCATGTCCCTTTGACGCTATTATTAAAATTGAAAAAGAACGATTAGATTTATCTGCTTATAAAGGAATTTATGTGTTTGCTGAAAAGGGGCAATTTGATTTACAAGCAGTATCTATTGAACTTCTTTCAATAGCTAAAGATCTATCAAAGGATTTAGAATGCGAAGTTACGTCTATAGTATTTAATCCTAGTGAGAATGATATCAATCAGCTTAAAACTTATGGAAGTGATAAAATAATTGCTATTTTTGCTGATTTAGATAAAGATAATTTACTGCAGCAAGCTATTATACTTTCTGACTTAGTTAAGAATAATATGCCTGAGATATTCCTTATCGGTGCTACTGCTGACGGAAGATCTCTTGCGCCTAGAGTAGCAGCAAAGCTTAACACAGGGTTAACTGCTGACTGTACAGAGCTTAGTATCTTTGATGGAATACTAGTGCAAACTCGACCAGCCTATGGTGGGAACCTTATGGCTCAAATAGTTTGTCCAAATACTAGGCCCCAAATGGCTACTGTCAGACCAGGAGTGTTTAGAGCTATAAAGTATGAACAACCCTGTGAGGTCATTAATCTTAACTATGAAGTTGATAAAAATACGGGGATAAAAGTACTTGATAGATCTTTTGTCAAAAATGAAGCAGAGCTTGAAAATAGTGAAGTCATAATAGGTGCTGGAAGAGGGGTCAACTCAAAAGAATCACTTGACTTACTATTCGAGCTTGCAGATGCTTTAGGTGGTACAGTAGCTGCTAGTAGACCTTTAGTTGATGCTAATTGGCTAGAGTATGACAGACAAATTGGTCAAACAGGAAAAACTGTGTCTCCAAGGTTATATATTGCTTGTGGAATTTCTGGAGCTATTCAGCATATGGCTGGTGTTGGAGGAGCAGAAACTATAGTTGCAATTAATTCTGATCCAGATGCTCCAATATTTAACTTCGCTGATTATGCTATAGTCGGTGAGGTTTCAGAAATATTACCCGAGATTTTAAGCCAGATAAAGAAGGATAACTAATAAATAAAGCTCCTAGCAATAGGAGCTTTTATAGTATCAAAAAAGGTGGGTTTAATCCCCACCAACATAGTCTAATTGTTATCCCAATACTCTTTAAAGAATGCTACAAAAACTCCTATCATTCCTCCAAGAACAATTGCAATTGCTAAAGTCATCATTTTTCTTGGCTCAATAACATTTGGTTTATAGCTTGGATGAGCTGCAAATTGAATTCTTGATTCTATTACATCCAATACATCAAGGCTCATACTAGAATCATCTCCAGTTAAAAGATATTCAACCACAGCCTCTTGCTCTTCTCTTAACTCCTCTAAGTGCTTATTATTTCGGTCAATAGATCGGTCAATACTTTGAAGTTCTTTTCTAACACTTATCATCTCACCTTGAAGATCAGAATAATGAGGATTTATAACTTCCTCTAGCATCATCTCATCAGACAAGCTCTCAATTCTTATGCCACGCTCTCTTGCTACTTCAGCGGCATATACAGGGTCGCTAGTTACAAGCTTTTGTAAAGTAATCACAGGTGATACATCTTCAAACTCCTCAATTAGTTGTGTTAGTTGTACTTCATTATAATATCTTGATTCTTCAAGACTTAAATTGTTAACATTTTTTTCTATAATAAATGCAGTTATAGCTCTTTCTTTGTTCATAATAGTAATTTCATTTAAAAAGTTGGCTACTAGAACTCTTACTCTTTCTACAGCCTCTTCAGGAGAAGGCCCTGTTACTCTAATGCTAAATCTTGTTGAACCATCTTCAGTCATAATACTTATTGAGTTTGAGAATCCTTCAACTGTTGCATTCTCAAGCCCTAGATTCTCAATAGTCCTACTTACAACATTATATGACTTGGCTACATTTAAATAATCCATTTTGTCAGTAGTCGGGAAAGAATATGTTCCATATCGCGTGCTTGTACTTTCCGGTATACTAATTGTTCCATCTATAACAGTTTCATAAACTTCATCAGCTATTAAAAACACATAGCCTCCAGCTAAAATTGCAAAAATCAAAGTTATAGATACGATAATTTTCCAATTGTTAACCAGTGCCATAATTAGTTCTTTTAGAGATATTTCATCTTCATAAATTCGTTCTTCCATAAGATACTCCTCAACATATATTTGCTTAGTATATCGGTTTAATCAGTAAACATTATACATTAAAAATTACCTTAATCAATTAATAATCTATAATTTTACAATTTTAATATATTTCTACCTTATAATAATTATTATGTAACTGTCCGACACTATCCGTCACACTAGTTTTAATCCATAATAAGTATCTGTACCAACTTCTTATCTTATTAATATATCTCCTCAGTACTGAGCTGCATAAAATTTCTCTCGAAAACCCTATCTCTACCCTTCAGAATTGCTCACTCTTCTTCCGTAATCATTTTCTCGTAGGCAAAATTACTTAAACTCTAATTATCATCCTTCGCCATCAAACAAGTCACATTTCAATTTCATTCTAACAAAGTTTTTGAAAGGTTCAAATATCAGACTGTATTCTCATCAATTTTTTCTCTTACAAATAATAGAGAAATAATTACAAACATCATATATGTACAAAATATTACACTATCATTTGCAATTCCAACAACTAAAAAAGATAAAATACTAATCGTAATTTCTTCTTTATATCCCTTGACTAGAGCAACTGCCATCAACGCAAGTAAAATTATAGTTCCTACAAATCCAAAGTTAATCAGTACATTAATATAAAAGTTGTGTGGTTTATCGACTATTTGACTCCCAATAGCAACAGCATTTCCTACTATGTCAATCTGCGGAAAATGCAAAGTAAATGTATCAGCACCATATCCAAAGATAGGTTTGCTAATTATTAACGGTAGTGACCTATTCCAGATATACCCACGAGCAGAGAAAGATTGTTCGTTAGAGATTAGGTTAGTTACATCAACTTTGATATTCTCTTCAGTTATTGGATCATATCTAAGTGACAATTGATCTCTATATATGAGATGTAATGTAGTCACTCTAGTAATGTTTTTTTCTGTGTCCTGCGCTCTTAATATGACTTCACCATTAACATTATTTCTTGTAACAGTAACATTAAACTCTTCTTCTGAGAAACTAAAGACATGTGTTTCTTCTCCGATACTTGGTTCAATTTCTTCTTCTAGCGAGTTAGATACTCTTAGATCAAAGCCATCAGGTGTAATTGTAAAACTCTTTTCATTAGCTAAAGTCACTATTAGGCTTGGATGATTATATTCAACATCCAAAAATGTGTTGTATACTGGTTCTCTAGCTGTTTCAATTGAGTTTTTAATTTTAGAATACTCCCCTCTAAACAGCTCTGTTTGAGTAAACATAACAAATACAACGAGAACTACTCCAACAACTGCTATCATTCTTTTTCTATCTACTCTCGCCTTTATTAGCTGCATTACTATGAAAGCCACTACTGCTATACCTATTCCAGCAAATCCAGTTGCAGACCTTGAGCCTGCTAAAACAAGTAATTGGATTACAGCAAATCCCGAAAGGATTGCCTTGAATACCTTGTTCTTCACTTCAAATATTAGATATAGAGTAAGTGGAAAAGAAATTGCTACTAGTGAGCCAACATAATTTGGATTAAAAAGAGTCGCATAAACTCTATCTTCAGGGAATCTAAATCTAAGTGTCTCTTTTAATTCTTCGTAATAACTTCCTAATATAAGTTTCCTTCCTAAGTCAGATCTGAAAAAATCTTGCCCTCTACTTTGGAAAAACCCAATTAGCGATATAACGGCACTACTTGTGACAAACGCACTTATAATCTTGTTAAAATCCACTTTTGTCTTAACAAAAGTATAGATTGAATATGCTAGTGCAATATAAGATAACCATGTCAAAGTTCCTTCATATCTGTCTAAATAGCCTAGTATTGCAACATCTTTATATTCAGCTAAAATAAATGAAACTATAATTGAGATAGCTAATCCACTAAGAAGTTTTTCAAAAAGATCAAACTTAAAATCAACATCATCAATTAATCTATAAAAAAGTGCCCCAAAAAATAAAGTAAATGATCCTACTGCAAGAATAATTGCTTTGTAGTACACAAAAAAGTCAGGCAATGTCTCTGTTGGCCCATAAATTAAGCTTGCTGACTCTGGCACATTAACTGGTTTATAAAATACTATTAATGGAACAATAAAAATCAAAGCCATGGCAAAATACATAAATATCTTCTGCATTTTTGACAATTGCTCTTGTTTTTTTTGCTCCATCCTCTTCTTTCTACTCTTCATATAACTTACCTCTCACACACTTTTTCTCAGTAAAAATTTACCTATATTATATCAATAATAGCATAGTAATCAAAGTATATAAACTAAATGAACATTTTCTTTATAAATGTATGATATCACGAAAAATAGGAAATATTTGCTGTTATAATGCACATAAGCACTTTATCTTTTATCACATATCTGATATAGTAGTATGTGACCTTCGATGAAAAGAAGATGTAAGATGCACGTCGAAGGAATTTACATGTTTTAGGAGTATTTATTAAATGACAAAAGGTACAGTAAAATGGTTTAACGACCAAAAGGGTTATGGTTTCATTACTGCTGAAGACGGAACAGATGTTTTCGTACATTACTCAGCAATCAATAAGCAAGGTCATAAGTCTTTAGCAGAAGGCGAAGAAGTAAGTTTTGAAGTAGCAGCTGGCCAAAAAGGTCCAAAAGCTGAAAACGTAAACCCTTTATAATATAGAAGTTATTAAGGAAAAAAGCAAAACCAAGGCATTACGCCTTGGTTTTTTGTTTTTGCATGGTTCTGTAAAGAAGTAATCCTTATCGTTAATTAACTTTGAAAGAGTAATAATATGACCTTGTTCCCCAAGCCCTGAACCCACTAACATTTTTTTCTGGGCTTACATTACTAACAAAGTTAAAATCTCTTATTACCTCTTTTTGCTCTTCATTTACTAAAATGGAGACATCTAGACTTTTCACACCAGGCTCAATCGTGTTTTTAACTCTCAAATTTATAATTTGCTTACTATTCCAAAATTCTGGATCTTCATGTTTTGATGGGAACTTTTCAGGAGAATGTGATACCCTAAAAAGTGGAGGGTTTTGCTCTACGCCGTTATCTCTCTTCTTAACTAATATTTCTCCTGCTCCATATCCCCTATCAAACTGAACTATATATCCAGTATCATTACCTTCATTGAATTCTGTTTCAAAAAAAACTCCAAATCCTCCAGAAGAGCCATCCTCTAACTTTGCGACTACCTCAATACTGTACTCTTCTCTATTATTAGGAATGAATAAACGACCAAAACTACTACTTATATCGTTTTCTGAACTTGTCCAACTGTTCGTAAATACAAAATCTTGATGTATATGACTTTGGTCACTCCCAAAAGTAAAAGTGCTGCTCCCCATTTCATCTATAGGGAATAAAGAATAGTACCATATAGTTAAACTATTGTGCCACAAAAACTCGTTCTCTCTCAAATTCGGCTTAACTATTTTACTTAAATAGCCATTGCTGATAAGTTCCTCCATCTTTTCACTTTCAGTCTGGGAATCCATAAAAATTTTCTTTCCAGGCTCAAAGATACTCTTATCAATTTCATATATTTTTGTTACTCTGTTTAGCAATGCCAAGTTATTTAAATCTGTAGCTATACGTGAGTTTCTAATTGTGATGAGAACTTGTGGCATTACAAATGATATTAATAGTATTAAAATTGCAAGAGCTGCTATCAACTCTATGAGAGTAAATCCTTTATCATCCATAACAATGTCACCCTACTTCTTTTGATAGTATCTACATTGTACACAAACTGGATTTTATTGCATTAGTTTTTGGTCATATTTAAAGTAAATTTTAGATAGCTCAACTCATTATAGCTCTAAATGGTTTTATAGAAAATAAGAAAGATATAAGAATGAATAAGTCCATGCTAAACACTTGAAATCATTAGGTGTCTAAAATACAATTATTTTTATCCAACATCAACTTATAGATCTCCTAAAAATAAGAAACCCTCCTATTAAGGAGGGTTTTCTAACACTCTATGCTTTATTTTTATACTTTATCATAAAACTTGAATCCTTTATCATTTTTATAATAGCAAAGAAAATTACAAAGAACTCTAGTCTTCCTAGTATCATACCTACTATTTGTGTCCACATAATACCAAGTGGAGCGCTTGCTGATGTTATACCAACAGATAATCCAACTGTACCAATACTTGAAGCAAACTCAAACATAGAATCAAGTAATGGATACCCATGCGCTAAGAATATCGCTACACCTATTATGTATGTTACTAATACTAAAAAGAAGAAATTAGCAACTTCTAATATGTGACTCTTTGAAACATAAAACTTACCATCTGGTCTATTTATTGAATGTTCTTCAACTAAACTCTTTGGTTGCAGATATGATTTAATGTTCCAAACTAGAGATTTAAACAATAAGAAAACCCTATAGAGTTTAATACCACCAGCTGTAGAACCTGTGCCTCCACCTATCATCATCAATACTATCATAATAAACACAGCAAATGCTGGCCAGACATTGTATTCAACTATAGCAAATCCTGTTGTTGATAAAGCAGATGTTAGTTCAAAAACACCAACCCTAAAACTCTCTGCTAAATTCCCATATATAGGTCTTAAAGATATAAATGTGACTATTGGAATAAGTGTCCCTAGCAAAAAGAGCATAAATTTAACCTCTCCAATTCTAAAGAACTCTCTGATTCTTCCTCTTAACAACACATAATGTGCAACAAAGTTTGTAGTTCCTGCAAACATTAGTATTATTGTTATCAACTCTATTGCAAGACTATTATAATGACCTATACTGTTAGCTTGAGTAGAGAACCCTCCTGTAGATAACGCTGCCATTGCATGATTAATTGAGTCAAATATTGGCATCCCTGCTATTGTATATAGCACAATTCCAGCAATAACATAGCTTGCATAAATACTCAAAATAAGCTTTGTGGATTTTGCTATACTTGGCAATAGTTTATCTGTTCTTCCTTCAGCAACATAAAGCCCAAGACCATGAGGCCCAATAATTGCAGAAAGCATTACAACAGCAAGCCCCGCCCCTCCAAAAAACTGCATTATAGATCTCCACATCAATATTATTTTTGGAGCCGTAGTTACATCAACAACTGATAATCCTGTAGTTGTCCATCCACTAACCGCTTCAAACATTGCTTGAGAGAAATTTAGCATACCAGACATAATAAAAGGTAAGGTAGATAATACAATCATGATAAACCAGGCTAGAACAACTATGACCCCTCCTTCAGGAAGAGATAAGCTTGTTTCCTCTTTATTATTAACAGGAACTATTTTCATAAAGTATCCAAAGGTAATTGTTATTAAAGCAGGAAAAACAAAATACGGTGTCATACTTATTTCTTCAGGATAAAACGGCAAAGTAAGTAGTGGCAACAACATAATAACACCTACACCTACTATAATTATCCCTACATAACTAATTATCAATCTATATCTGTTTTTAAGTTGTTCTATATATAACATTAATCTAGCCGTCCTCTTAGAATTTCAAGCGTTTCAGATTGTACCTTTGGTAATGTTAACACAATTAACTTGTCATTAAGCCTTATATCCGTCTTTCCTTTTGGTATAATAGCTTCATCCTTCCTTATTATACAACCAACAACTGCTTCATCAGGAAAGCCTATACTGCTGATAATTTTTCCAATAACGGGTGAATCTGCCTTAATCTCCACCTCCATAATTGACACTTTGCCTTCTTCTATAGGTATTAAATTTGTTATTTCATCTACAGCCACTCTCTGCTCTATCAATGATGAGATAATCTCAGCAGTACTTATAACCGTATCCACACCTAATTCATGAAAAATCTTAATGTTTTCCGGGTCATTTACTACTGCAATTGTGCGTTCAATTTTAAACATCTTCTGTGCTATCTGACATATTACCAAGTTATCTGGATCTTTAGGGGTCAGGGCTACAACTATTTCTGAATACGCTGCGCCTGCTTCTTCTAAGACATGTGGGAGCGACCCATCTCCATGGATAATAGTGGCCTTATGCATCCGTGCTAATCTTTGACAAGTATCATATTCGTCATTAACTACAGTTACATTATGTCCTTTTGATACAAAAGAGCGAATTAAAAAATGAATTTTTTTGCCTCCACCAACAATTATTATGTTCATTAATTCGCCTCCTCAATGTCTTCAAAATCTCTAGCAATAATATTCTGAAATTCAAGAGCAGACAAAATCGTTGGGCTAACAGTTTCAATATCAAGCTCTTGATATATCTTATATCTATTTGGATCATGCAACCTTGCAATTACTTTAGGAACCTTATAAACAACCTTGGCAATTTGAGCTATCATAATATTGGCATTATCATCATCAGTCGTTGCTACAAGTACATCTGCTTGATCAATTTTTGCTTCTCTCAACACTTCATCTTCTATTCCATCTGCTTCTATTGTAAAGCCACCAAAATCCTGCTCTAAACTAGAAAATGATTTTTCGTCTTTGTCAATTATTACAACAGAACACCCATCTCTTGATAATAGACTGGCTAAATGCGAACCAAGCCTACCACAACCTATTACAATAATATATTCATCTGACTTATTTTTCTTTTTTAGCAACTTCATTATCCCCTAAATCAATTTTTGCTCTTGAATATGTATATTGAGCTGACCTTTCCAAATTAGATCTTGCAGGTGTGTAAGTTGGATCTAGTGCCAATGCTGCCCTATAATGTTTCTGTGCTCTTTCAATTTGCCCTTTATATTCAGCAATAACTCCTAACAAGTTATGGGGTTCTGGTTTATCCACACCCATAGAAACTGCCTTTTTTAAAAACTCTTCTCCTACTTTATAGTCTTTTTCAACTATTTTCTTCTTTGCAAATTGCAAATTATCATTATAACCATCTAAATCTTCTTCTATTAAATCTACTCTAGATAGTACATTTTCAACAATTTCTCTAATCTGAGCTGGAGTGAAAGGCTTTCCAATGAAATCTACTGCTCCTAACTTCATTGCTTCTACAGCTTTTTCAACAGAACCATAAGCCGTCATCATTATTACATCAACATCTATACTTTCTTCTCGCACCTTCTCCAAAACTTCCATCCCAGTAAGTCCAGGCATTCTAATATCCAAAAGTGCTAAATCATACTGATTTGCTTTTAACTTTGCTAAAGCTTCATCACCATTAACAGCTATATCCAGTTCGTACTCATCAGAAGAAAAACACTGCTTTAGGGTCATTCTAATATTAGTTTCATCATCAACAATCAATAGTTTATGTGCCATTATAAATTACTCCTTTATGAATTTCTTTATTACTGCTCTAATTTGATTAGGGGTAAAAGGCTTTACTAAGAAGTCATCCCCACCTACGTCATACCCTTTTTTTATATCCTCATCTTGTGCTTTTGCACTAACAAAAATAATTGGTATTTGACTAGTATTTGCATCTTCTTTCAATGCTTGGCAAACTAGATAGCCACTTAATTTTGGCAATACAATATCCAAAAAAACAATGTCTGGCAACTCTTCTTGTGCTAGTGAGACTGCACTTGCCCCATCTTTTGCAATCAGTACCTCATATCCTTCTCGCTTTAAGAACATATCCAAAACCTTAATGATATGTTCTTCGTCTTCTACAATTAATATCTTACTCATGTAATATCCTCCATATGCTTATCTTGCAACTTTAAGGGTAAAGTAAAACGTACTTCCCTCTCCTACTTTACTTCTAACCCAAATTCTACCTCCATGGGCATTAACTATCTCTTTTGAAATAGCCAGTCCCAAGCCAGAACTTCCAGATTTTGCAACGCCATCACTTTTTAATTGTACAAACTTTTCAAATATTCTGTCCTGATACTCTTCTGGAATACCTTTTCCATTATCTTTAATACTAAACAAAAATTGATTTGCACTTTGTTTAACTGCAACCTCAATTTTCCCATTGCCATCTTCAGGAATATATCTCACTGCATTACCTACAATATTAGATACAACCCATGATATTTTATTAAAGTCAGCTCTTACTTTTGGCAAGTCATTAGGAATATCAATTATAAGCTCTCCTCCTATCTTCTCAACTTGAGGTTTAAAAGGATTTACTCCATGATTTAGTATTTCTGTTATCTCATATTCCTCATAATCCATTTCAATCTTACCAGATTCCATTCTAGATAAATCAAGCAAGTCACTTACTAATGCTGTTAATCTTTCCTCATCCTCTTTAATAGCTGCGACAAGCTCATTCTGATCTTCATTCAGTGGTCCGATTTGTTGCTCAAGTAGAAGCCCTGCTCCCATACTTATCGATGTTAGTGGAGTTCTAAATTCATGCGCAGCAGTAGATACAAACTGGCTTTTTAGCTGATCTACTTCTTTCAGCTTAGTAATATCTTGAACTAAAGTTACCTCGCCTAACTTTTCGTCGTCAGCACCTCTTATAGTTCTTGCTTCTACTCTGAAATGCTTCTGATTATCCTTATCCCCTAAAGTAATATCAACATAGTCTCTATATGCCAAATCTCTATCAAGATCCGTCTTTGAAGCAGTTTCTATCAGATTAAAGACGTCTTCGTTACGAATCACCTCAAGAAAATGCTTTCCTATATTCTCTGACTGTCTAATATTAAAGGCTCTCTCTGCAGCTTTATTTATTAAGTTTATTTTTTTATCTTTGTCAGTAACAATAATACCATCAGAAATACTATTAACAATGGCTTCAGCCTTTTGCTTCTCATCCATTAGCTTCTGGACATTTAACTTGTCATATGCTTTAAGCTGCTCTGTCATATGATTAAACTCTTTAGCTAGTGTGCCAATCTCGTCGTTTCCACTGATATCAAGCTGCTGACTATAATCGCCTTCTGATATTTTTCTAATTTTGTCCACCAATCCATAAACTGGAGTGATAGTTTTGTTGATTAAGTAAATAGAAATGAACAAACCTCCTAAAACAGTTAACACAGCCATTAATACTGTTCTATAAGAAGCAGTCATAGCAGTTTGTCCGGCCTTATTTCTAAGGGTAAGCATTGCTTCTTGATTTAATATTTGTAAATCCCGAAGCTCTTCTTTCAAAATTTCAAATAGTGGGAATATTTCATTATAATAAAACTCATGAGCTGCTATATTTCCTTCAAGGCTTTGCACCTCAACTAACTTTTGATACATATTTGTATATTGACTATAGTTATAGCTAAGGTTTTCTAAAAGTTTATCTTCACCTGGTTCAGTTATATTGTCTTCTGCTCTTGTTAAAGCTTTTATAAACTCTGTTTGATTATTTTGAAAACTATTAGATGCGTTTTCATTCTGAGTAAATATAAAAGAAAGTTGCGCACTATCTTGACGCTCTATTGCATTTATCATATTTTGTACTGAAACAACAGATTGATAATTATCTTCCATTATTCCTTCAATAGAATCAGTCAAACTGTTAAAATTCATAACTGCCCATACACTATTTATTACAAATATCACAAGTAATAGAATAAAAATAGCAATTAATTTTGTTTTAAGTGTTTTTTTCATAGTATTCACCCCTTTCAAAATTGGTTGATTAATGTTTGATTTAATCCATTATACAGCTTTTTGTACTGTTTTTCATCTTTTGGCTAAAATAACTTGCATAAATTTAAGACCCCCAAGGGTCTTAAATTTAAACCAATTCTTTTTTTGTTTTTCTTTTTATCACTTTAATAACCTCATGATTTAGTAAAAGTATTAGACTTGCACCAATTATATAGATCCAGTCAATAAAATTAATCGAGCTAAACCCTAATAGATTCTGGATAATAGGTACATTTATTGCCATTATCACTAAAACAATAGACAAAGCGATGGATGCTAATATCTTCTTATTAGTAAAGAAGTTTCTATTAAAGATAGTCTCAAACTCATATCTTCTAGACATTATATTTGCAAATTGGCAAAAAACTATTGTTAGATATGTTATTGTAGTACCTTGGGAATACAGTGCAGTCCCCTCTTCTAATACACCACCGTTTCTTGCCATGAAAAGTCCGAAGTTTCCAAAAGCAAGCCCTCCTATTAACAACCCTAAATAAATAACTTCTATTCCAGTCTTTTTATTAATAATATGCTCATCTCTAGCTCTTGGTGGAAGCTGCATCAAAGCAGGTGAACCAGGATCAAAAGTTAATGCTGTCAAAGGCATAATCTCTGCTAGCAGGTCAATCGCTAAAATCTGAATAGCTAAGATCGGAATAGGCCAATCAAAAAGAGTTACAGCAATCAATCCAAAAATAACAGCAGCAAGCTCTGCACCATTTGTTGTCATTGATGCTAGTACTGTCTTTTTTAAGTTATTGTATATAATCCTGCCTTCTCTCACAGCATCTACTAAAGTAACATAAGAATCATCAAGAAGAACTAACTCTGAAGCTTCTTTTGCTACATCTGTTCCCATGATTCCCATAGCAACTCCAATATGTGCATTCTTAAGAGCTGGTGCATCATTTACTCCATCACCAGTTACAGCAACTATTTCTTGTTGTTGCTTCAGAATTTTAGTGATTCTCAGTTTATCTTCAGGAGAAACTCTTGAAAAAATTAACTGGTCGCTTTCACTCATAATCTCTTTTAGCCTATCATCACTAATATCTGCTAATTCTTTCCCTGTGATAACATCAACTTCATTACCATCAGGGTCAAGACCAATTTCTTTTCCTATTGCTTGTGCTGTAGTTGCATGATCTCCAGTCATTATGAAAGTTCTTATCTTTGCATCTTGCGCTCCTTTAATAGCTTCTGCAACCCCTTCTTTAGGAGGGTCTATCATTGCCATAAGCCCAAGGAATGTTACATCGCGTTCAATTTCCTCTATATCATAATCTCTACCATCAGGATCAAGCTCTCTAATTGCTATAGCTAAGACTCTCATAGCATCATGTGAGTACTGTTCATAAACTTGTTCTATTTCTTTTCTTTTAACAGCAGTTAGCTCAATTTTCTTGCCATCTTGATAAATATACTTTGCAATCTCTAAAACACCATCCGGAGCCCCTTTCATGCAAAGCACTTGTCTCTTGCCGCCTTCAAACTCTCTAATAGAACTCATTCTTTTCCTAAACGAGTCAAATGGAAATTCATGCAACTCAGGGTTTTCTTCATCTTCTTTGGGTGATCTTGTACCAAGTTTTGTAGAAGCTGTAATCAAAGCAGCCTCAGTTGGGTCCCCAATTGCATACCAAGAACCATGTTCATCATCAGGTGGTGCTATTTCAGCATTAGATGCCATCGTAGCAGCATCTAGCATTACTTCAATTTCATCAATTTGCTCTTGACTTAGTTCTTGACCATTATCCTCTAGGATACTTCCCTTTGGCTCATAACCTAGTCCAGTTATTTCATAAAATTTGCTGTTAAACCAAACGGATCTAACTGTCATTTCATTCTTAGTAAGCGTACCTGTTTTATCTGTGCAGATAATTGTCGTTGAGCCTAGTGTTTCAACAGATGATAACTTTTTAACTACGGCTTTTTTCTGTGCTAGCCTATTGCTTCCTTGTGACAAAGCTACTGATACTTGTGCTGGCAAAGCTTGAGGTACGACTGCTACAGCAACACCTAATCCAAGTGTTAATGCAGTAATTATTTCAAATCCTTGATTATATGAAACACCAAAAAGTATCACTCCAACTAAAATAGCTACAATAGCCAGTTGATTTGCAAGTTTTACAAACTCTTTTTGCAATGGGCTTAATGTAGTGTCTTCTTCTGAAGTTAAATTAGCTATCTTACCAAGCTCAGTATCCATAGCCGTAGCTACAACTATTCCCCTTGCATTACCACTTGCTACGTTTGTTCCTAGATAAGCCATATTATCTCTATCACCTAGAGACGCCTCAGAATCTATCGCTTTATTTTGCTTCTCTTGGGGCATAGATTCGCCTGTAAGTGCAAAATCATTTGTCTTAAAATTATATGCTTGAATAATTCTGATATCAGCAGGGACTTTGTCTCCTTCTTCAAGTATAACCAAATCTCCTATGACTAGGTCTCCCTGACTTATCTCTTTTTGATTTTTATCTCTTATAACTTTAGCTGGAGATTGAACTAAATCTTTTAACTTATTAAGTATTTGTTCTGCCTTATACTCTTGGAAAATCCAATTACTGCATTAATGATCACAATAGTAATCATTATGAAAGCATCAGAAAAATTACCTATGAATACCGACATTAAAGCTGCTATAAGCAAAATAATGACTAAAACATCTTTGAATTGTTCCAAAAACATAATTACTTTTGATTTTTCTTCTTTTGTTTGTAATTCATTAGCTCCATACTTCTCAAGTCTTAGCTTAGCCTCACTATCAGATAAACCTTCTTTTGAAGTATTAAACTCTTGCATGGTCTGGGAAATTGTAAAATTATACGAATTTTTAAGCACTTTGCACACCTCATTTTATGTTCAAGATAAGTTTATAATCTATAAAGCAAAGCTTCTAGAAGCTTTGCTTTAATTTGTCTATAATAATTCTTTAATTCTCGCTTCTAATTTCTTTGGGGTTACCGATGGTTCATATCTCTCAATAATATTCCCTCCATCTGCTACTAAAAATTTAGTATAGTTCCACCTTATCTCATCACCCTTTAAGTACTCTGGATGACTTGATTTAAGTATTGGCCACAAAATAGCTTTTTCTTTAGTAGAACCAAAGCCTTTATGTGGTGCTTTTTCTTTTAGATATTTATAAAGCGGATCTGCATTCTCTCCATTAACCTCTATCTTCATTGAAACAGGGAATCTTACATCATAGGACTCTCGATAATGCTTAAGAATTTCAATTCCTTCTAGTGGCTCTTGGTTTTTAAACTGATTACAGGGAAATGCAAAAATCTCAAGTCCTTTATCATTATATTTTTCATATAATTCTTCCAGCTCACCGAGCTGAGACTTGAATCCTCACTCACTCGCTGTGTTTACAAGTAGTAACACCTTGTCTTTGTAATCTGCTAAGTTATATTCTTTATCATCAACTGTTTTGATTGTGTAATTAAGGCTCATTTTAGCAATCCTCCTTATTCATTTGTATTATTATACTATAAATACTTCTAATAGTATATTGATGAAAGCATTATCTAGTAAAGTGATAATTAATTAAATCAATGAAATTCTTGCCATTTTTTCAGATTTAATCTATAATCATAATGATTTAGCAGGTAAAAGAATCTGTCAAACCTCGTTTTATCTGCTAATTGGAGAAACATTTTTTTTATGTTGTACTGGATATTTCTCTTTTATACCGGTAAAAAAAAGAGAGATCCAAGAGAAGTTATTAAGTTTGGGAAGTGAAAGGTGCTATTATTATCAATATTTGGAAACCTTTCAAGCAAAAAGAGGCTCTCATGAGCCTCTTTTTGTTATCTAAAATTTCTTTCCCCACTTATTAAGATGTACTTTATCTTCAGTATATTGAGTTCTTGGTTCCTTTTCTTCTGCAGGGTATCCTAGTGATATAAGTCCAAAAGGTGTAATCTCATCAGGTAAATCCAGAATTCTTTTAACTCTCGTAGTGCTTGTCTCAGATGGGTAGACTCCTAACCATACTGTTCCAATCCCTAATTCCGTTGCTTGAAGTAAAATGTTCTCTGTTGCTGCAGCACAATCTTGACTCCATAAAGTCTGATATCTTCCTCCAGCATAGCTTTCCCCACAAACAACTATACATAGCTGTGCTTCCTTTAACATTTTTGCATACTTGTGAACCTCTGATAGTTCATCTAACACTTCTCTTTGATCTACAACTACAAAAGACCAAGGTTGAGCATTGTGCCCACTAGGTGCTGCCATTGCTGCTTTAAGCATCTTCTCAATCAATTCTTTTTCTATTGATTTATCTGTATACTTCCTTACAGAGCGCCTCTTCAGCATCGCGTCATATACATTCATTTGTACAACCTCCTCGCTAAATCAATTCTACCATCTATAATTTAAAATTTAAAGAAGGATTGCTCTATATCTTGTTCTCAAGCAACCCTTCTATATTATTCTTCATTTTATACACTATCTTTTTTTAGGTTTTACTGAAACTTTATCATTTGGATGAGTTTCAGTTTTTCCTGGTGCATTTTTACTAGGGTCTTCCTTGTCTACTAACCCAGGAGCACTATCTTTAGGATTCCCTTCTGATAATCCTGGGGCTTCCTTACTGAGAGAATCTTCATCATCATTTTTTTTTACTTCCTCAGACTCAGTTTTTCCAGATGCATTATCACTTGGATGAATCTCAGTTTTTCCTGGTGCATTTTTACTAGGATCTTCCTTGTCTACTAACCCAGGAGCACTATCTTTAGGATGCCCTTCTGATAATCCTGGGGCTTCCTTACTGAGAGAATCTTCATCATCATTTTTTTTTACTTCCTCAGACTCAGTTTTTCCAGATGCATTATCACTTGGATGAATCTCAGTTTTTCCTGGTGCATTTTTACTAGGATCTTCCTTGTCTACTAACCCAGGAGCACTATCTTTAGGATGCCCTTCTGATAATCCTGGAGCTTCATTCCCTGAATAATCCTCATTAACTTCTTTTTGATCTTCATCCTGTTTATTTTGCCCAGGAGCATTATCACTTGGGTGTACCGCAGTCTTCCCTGGAGCATTATCACTAGGGTTTTCCTTATCCGCCAAACCAGGAGCACTATTTTTAGGGTGCCCTTCTGATAATCCAGGCACTACTTGACCAAGATAATCTTCTGATTCAGTTGTGTTGTTTTCTTCACCATTACTCTTGCTTTGAATATCCTCTTCTATTTCTCTTCTTAAACCCGGTGGTAATACATCTCTTTTTGTAAGACCTGGCGGGGCATTATGAATCTCATTAATTTTAGCATTTTGTGAAATTAACTCTCCAGGGGACACCCCTGCTTCTTTTGCTATATCTACAATTGATTGATTATTCAAGTCTTCCATAATTGTTGGCATCTCACCCTTTGCAATATTAGAAGCAACTACTTTGTTTACAGATGTGTTGCTCTCTTTAGCTTGCAGATAATCTGCTTCTGACGCCTCATATGTAGCTACTACAATGTCTAGTTCTTTCTCTGCCATTATCTCATTTACTCTTTGACTAATTTGGGTTTGTTTATCATCAATATTAGTCAGTTTCTTATGATCATATAATGATATTTCGTTTGTCAAATTAAACTAGAAAGAATTAATCTTTCTTAACGTATTCCAGAAACA
>CAZJHT010000035.1:0-22331 GCA_964546025.1 uncultured Clostridiaceae bacterium | reverse complement strand
CTTTAGTAATAGTTTTATTATTAATTGCATATATTTTGTTTGAAGACAGTCAACTGTCTTTTTTACTGTGGAACTTATTTTTAGCATGGGTTCCCCTTTTGATACTTTATGTAGTTGGAGCTTTACCTAAGAGACTGCTAAATAAGTTTGTTGCAGCTGCACTTGTAATTATGTGGGCAATATTTTATCCAAATGCACCTTATATGATTACAGCATTGCTTCATACCCCATTAACAATTAGGCAGATTGGTTTATCTGTAAATATATTATCATGGTTAAAATTTAGCATCATGTTTATAAGTTTTTGGTTAGGAATTCTTCTCACATATTATTCCCTATATCCAATACACAGCAACATAAGTTCAAAAGTATCTAAAACAGTAGGCACCGCTGCAATAATTTTCATATCATTTATAAGTGCTTATGGAATCTATCTAGGAAGATTTCCTCGTTTAAATAGCTGGGATCTGTTTTTTAATCCATCTAGAGTCATATCAATAATCAGAAGCTCATTTAATCTTGACACTTTAGTCTTTGTCTTGTTGTTTGGTTTAATGATTTATCTAATTTACACATCTTTATATAGAATTAAGCATAATAAATAAGGCAAGCTAGAGTGCTTGCCTTAATAATTTAGTTGATATCCTGCATAATAATCTTTTTTCAAATCTTCATAAAACTCTATCTTCGCTGATTTATAATATGGAATTACAAAAAGCATTCCAATTCCTAAAGTTAATAATCCCACAATAAACCATCCAAGAAATGACAATGAAAATTCAAAGTATCTCATCTTATGACCATTCATCATCAGTTTGCTTTCTTCTAATGCTTGCATTGCTGTCATTTCAGGGTTATCTTGTAAAATCATAAATGACATTGTATATGATATTGAAGCAATTATGCCTGGTATTATAAATAATAATGTCCATAATGTTGTAAATATTGTAATCATTAAATGAAGCAAAAAAGTATCCTGGAATCTCTTGAACCCCTCAAAAACTTGCTTGATATGAGCTGTCTTTGTTCTAAGTGAACTAAGGAATAGTATATAACCATACCTAATAGGACCATATAACAACAGTCTCATTATAGAGCCTAAATTAAACTTAAAATATGTTCTAACCTCTTCAGCTCGCCTAACTTGAAAGCTTCTTTGGGTGTTGGCTACTCCTGCTATGATCATAAATATAATTGTTGTTATAATAATCTCTACCCAGTTATCTGCTAAATACTCTTTCCCTTTTACTTTCATCTCATTAATTGTAATCAATATAAACCTCCTAACGTATTACTTCGAGACCACCCATATAACTTTGAAGAGCCTTTGGTATCTTTACACTGCCATCATTCTGTTGATGATTTTCAAGTAGTGCGGCAATGCACCTTCCTATTGCTACTCCTGATCCATTTAAAGTATGTACAAACTCAACACTCCCAGTTTCTTCTCTCCGAAATCTTATATTAGCTCTTCTTGTTTGGTAATCACGACAGTTACTGCATGAAGAAATTTCAACATACTTATCATAGCTAGGCATCCATACTTCTAAATCATACTTCTTTGCAGCACTTATACCTAAATCCCCAGTGCACATTTCAACAATTCTATAAGGTAGCTCAAGCATTTCTAAAACATCTTTAGCTGCATCTACCATTTTATCTAATGCTAAAACTGAATCCTCCGGCTTAACAAAGTTCACCATTTCTACTTTATCAAACTGGTGTTGTCTTATAAGTCCCCTTGTATCTCTTCCAGCTGCACCAGCTTCTGCTCTAAAGCAAGCACTGTAAGCACAATAGTTAATAGGTAAGTTATCTTCAGATAGAATATCATCTCTATAGATATTAGTAACTGGGACCTCCGCTGTAGGGATAAGATAGTAATCATTATTTTCTATTTTGAAGGCATCCTCAGCAAATTTTGGTAGTTGCCCAGTTCCTATCATACTAGCAGAATTAACTATGTAAGGAGGTAAAACTTCAGTGTATCCGTGTTTTTCAACATGAATATCAATCATAAACGCTGCAAGAGCCCTAACTAACCTAGCTCCCATACCTCGAAATAATGTAAATCTTGCACCAGTTATTTTTGAAGCTGTAGCAAAATCTAGTATATTCAAATCTGTGCCAATGTCCCAATGCGCTTTAGGGTCATATGAAAACTCACATGGATTACCCCATACTGCTCTTTCTACATTTTCAGATTCATCTTTTCCTAGTGGAACATCCTCGTCTGGAATATTAGGGGTTACTAATAAGATTTCTTCAATTTCATCTTCGATATCACGAAGCTTATTGTCCATCTCCTTAATATCATCCCCAACTTTCCTCATCTTTTCAATAACAGCCTTTACATCTTTTCCTTCTTTTTTCATTATTGGAATTTCTCTAGATGTTGTATTCCTTAGATGCTTAAGTTCTTCTACTTTTGATATAATATCTCTTCTAGATTCATCTAGTTCCAAAATTCTATCTAAGTTGAAGTCTTCTCCTCGAGTACTCAATCTTTTCTTAACTTCTTCAAAATTGTTTCTAATTTCTTTAATGTCTAACATGATAGTCCTCCTCAATTGAATTTATAGTTTTGTTTTAAAACAAAAAAACGCCCCTAAAAAGGGACGAGAGTTACCCGCGATACCACCCTTATTGGCTAAGCCCGGCTCAATTAGATAACGGTATTACCCGTGTTAAGCTACTTCATTCACTCAACAACTCAAAGGTGCTATATAACAGTTCTATCAAGTGGCTTTCACCAACCGCCACCTCTCTGAATTCAAGAGACTATTAATGTATCCTTCTCAAAGCTTTTCTTTGAAGTGTATTATACATCTATTATAGCAGACTTTCAAGTTTGTTAAAATATATATTAAATAGATTTACCGTTATACTGTATACAATTTCATATATTTATGCTAGCATTATAGCGTAAATATTTAAGGGGGTATATACAGTGAAAAAATTAACTGAAAGAACAAAACGTCTATCTCCATCTATGACTTTAGCAATAAGCGCGATGTATAAGGACTTAGTACGTGAAGGTAAAGATGCTATCAATTTTAGTGTTGGAGAGCCAGATTTCGATACTCCAGAACACATTTGTAAAGCAGCAATCGATGCGATTAATGACGGGTTTACTCGCTATACAACAGCAAGTGGTATTCCAGAGTTAAAAGAAGCTATTTGCAAGAAACTTAAAGTTGAAAATGACCTAGAGTACACACCTAAAAACATTATTGTTGGTACTGGTGCAAAACAACCTCTTTTTAATGCATTCTTAGCTTTATGTGAAGAAGGGGATGAAGTATTAGTTCCTTCTCCATACTGGGTAAGCTACAGTGAAATGATAAAAGTAACTGATGCAACACCTGTTTACATTGAATGTACTGAAGAAAATGATTTTAAAGTTAATATTGAAGACCTAGAAGCGGCTATAACACCCAATACAAAATGTATGATTTTTAATAGCCCGAGCAACCCTACTGGAACTGTTTATACAAGAGAAGAGCTCAAGGCTATTGCTGATTTAGCAGTTAAGCATGACTTCTATGTGATTTCTGACGAAATTTATGAAAAGCTAATTTATGAAGGTGAGCATGTATCTATTGCATCTTTTAATGATGAAATTAAGAATCTCACAGTAGTAATCAACGGCATGTCAAAAGCTTATGCTATGACTGGTTGGAGAATCGGCTATGCTGCTGCTTCAGAAGAGATTATTGGTGCAATGAATAAACTTCAAGGTCACAGCACATCAAACCCTACATCTTTTGTACAAAAAGGTGCACTTGCAGCACTAGAGGGCTCTGATGAGTCAGTTGACGCTATGAGAGAGCAATTCTTAAAGAGAAGAGACTTCATGGTTGAAACTATTAATAATATTCCAAACATTAGTTGCCTTAAACCTGGTGGTGCATTCTATGTAATGATGAATATACAAGACCTAATAGGTAAAGAGCTTAAGGGCAAAGTGATTAACAACAGTATGGACTTTGCTTTACACTTATTAGAAACATCTTACGTAGCTACAGTCCCAGGATCAGCATTTGGAGTTGAAGGTTTTGTAAGACTTAGTTACGCAGCTTCTATGGAAGAAATTGCTGAAGGATTAAAGAGAATCGAAGAATTTGTTAGCTAATTATCATTAGAGACTGCTTGGGCAGTCTCTTTTTTGTTTACTACAGACATTTGCTTATATCAATTGTGATATAATTATACGAAAGGTCACTTTGTGGTAGTGAACAACTTTACACTACGCACTTTGTATAGGAGGAGTAAAAATGAAAAGATTTTTTATTGTGATTTCAATTTCGATCATTGTTTTTGCAATTATCAATATTTCTCTTGTTTATTTCACTAGCTACACAATAGACCTTCCTGAACCAAATTTGCCACAATCTAACCGAATAGCTAATAAAGATGGGACAATAACACAGCTTGATAATTTTCAAAATTCTCCTTATGTAGAACTTGATGATGTTTCTGAATACTTGAAAAATGCAATAGTATCAATAGAAGATCATAGATTCTATCATCATAGTGGAGTTGACTATTACAGAATAATTAGAGTAACAGCTAGTAATATTCTTTCTGGCAATCTCGTACAAGCTGGTGCTAGTACTATTACACAGCAATTTTCAAGAAATGCATATCCTTTTTTATCTCAAGAAAAAGTATTATCTCGTAAAATTACTGAAGCGGCAACAGCTTTGCAAGTAGAGAGAAATTATTCTAAAGATCAAATACTAGAACTTTATCTTAACTTGGTTCATGTTGGTCATGGATTGTACGGAGTAGAATCTGCGTCTAATTACTTTTTTGGTAAATCTTCAAGTGAGGTAACTTTAGGCGAAGCTGCTACAATTGCAGGCTTATTAAAAGGCCCTGGGTACTTTTCACCATATGTTTCTATAGAAAAGTCTAAAGAACAAAGAGATATCGTTTTATACAGAATGGCTGAGCTAGGCTACATATCTGAAGAATTAGCAGCCATGGAAGCAGCTCTTCCACTATTAACAATAAGAGATGATAGCAACATTAATGACCTGAAAGGAGCCTGGAACTATCCAGTGAAATACAAATGGATTTTGTATCAATAGACTTTGAAACAGCCAACAACAGACCCTCTAGTGCGTGCTCAGTTGGACTTGCTATAGTTAGCAATGGAGAAATAGTTGATAATCCTGTATGGCTTATAAGACCAAAACCACTTGAGTTCTTATATTGGAACACAAAAATTCATAGCATAGATGAACAGAAAGTCCTGCAAAAGCCACTTATGAGAGAGTTATGGCCTGAACTTTATCTATATTTAAATAATCAAACATTAGTCGCACATTCTGCAAGTTTTGACATGAAGGTGTTAACAGAAACATTATTATACCAAAATATCAGTTTGCCAAATTATAGATTCGCTTGCTCACTAAAGATTGCGAGGCGAGTCTGGCCGTTTTTGCCTAAACATGGATTAAAACAAGTAGCTGATTTTTTAGGGTATGATTTTGTACATCACGATGCAAGAGAGGATGCATTTATTAGTGCATCAATTGTACTTGAGGCAGCTAAAGCTCTTAAAGTTAATAGTATTACTGAGCTTTATAATAGAATTAGTTGCAGTTTTACTGAAACACATAAAATCAAGAAAAGAAAGTAGAGGAGAAATAATGCATAAACTTGAAGCATTAATTGACACCTATTATGAGGAAATGGTAGAGAATATCCAGAGACTAGTCCGAATTAAGAGTGTAAGAGAAGAACCAAAAGGTAATATGCCATTTGGAGAGGGCGTTCAAAAAGTTTTAGAAGAAGCACTTAAAATATCTGAAGAATTAGGATTTTCAACAAGTAATATTGATAATTACGCTGGAGAAGCTATATATGGCGATGGAGAAGAAGATATTGCAATAATTGCACATTTAGATGTTGTTCCAGAAGGAGATGGATGGACCAATCCTCCATATAGTGCAACATATAAGGATGGAGTTATTTATGGTAGAGGAGTTAGTGACAATAAAGGTCCTGCAATAATTGGACTCTATGCAATTAAAGCTCTCATTGAGTCAGGTGTAGACATAAATAAAAAATTGAAAGTTGTATTTGGCACAAATGAAGAATCTGGAATGGTTGATCTTAAATACTACGCAGATAAAATTGGTACCCCTTCATTATCTTTAGTACCTGATGCTTCCTTCCCGGTAGTTAAAGGTGAAAAGGGAATTATGTCTTTCAAATTCCAGTCATTACTTGACAATAAGGAGCTGGTTAGTGGAGTAAACATTGTATCTGGATTTGGTGGTAATGCAGTAAACTCAGTTCCAGATTATGCAGAACTAGTTCTAAAAGTAGAGAATAAAGCTTCTTTTATTGAATATATTGAGACCTATAATCAAGAAAATGATGACAAAATAAAGCTAGAAGAAGAGTCTGACAATATTAAGATATCTGCAAAAGGTGTTTCTGCTCATGGAAGCCGCCCAGAAACAGGTAAGAATGCTACTTCCGTCTTATTTAATTCTCTTACTGACTTAATCCAAGATTCAAACACTATTTTAAGTACGTTTATTAAATTTTATGTTGAAAAAATTGCTTTTTATCATCATGGAGAAAACGTTGGTTGTGGATTTGAAGACGAGGAGTCTGGTAAACTAGCATTTAATCCTGGATTAATGAATATTTTAGAAAATGCCATTGAGGTATCTGTAAATATCAGATTCCCAGTTACTGTAACAGCAACTCAAGTATATGACGGGATGAGAAAAAAGATTGAAAATTTACCAATATCTTTGATTGAAGGTTCTGACAGTGCTCCATACTATCATGATGATGATAACCTTGTGATAAAGCAGCTAATGGATATTTATCAAAACTATTCAAAAGACTATGACTCAAAACCATTAGTTATGGGTGGAGGCACATATTCTAGGGTAATTGACAATTCTTATACTTTTGGTCCAGGATTCCCTTGGAGTAAAAGCAATGCCCATCAACCAGATGAACAGGCTAGTATGAAAGATATAATTTTAGCCACTAAAATTTATGCCCAAGCACTTTATAACTTAACAAGATAGAAATCTTAAAACGAGAGGTTAGAAATCTACCTCTCGTTTTTTCAATTCTTCATATAGTTCTAGCTGCTCTAATAACTCATTTTCTAGACTCTCTTTATTAGAGTACAACTCTTGCAATACTTCTAAGTTCTTCTCATACAACAATTCTTTTTCAATATCATTAATTAAAGTTTCACACTCACAAATTCTGTCCTTGCAATTTTCAAATAGCTTTTTTGTCCTTCTCTTTTCTCTTTCAAGCTCTTTCTTTTCTTCATAAGCAAGCTTGCCTAAGTTTGTTTCATTTATATTATTATTATCATTATCCTGATGCTTCTCTCTCTCGCTTTGCCAATAATCAAAGCCTCCATTGTATATCTTAACTCTGTCTGGCTGCATCTCAATAATTTTCGTTGCTATTTTATCAATAAAGTATCTATCATGAGAAACAAAGATTATAGTGCCATCATATGATAACAAGCTTTCTTCTAGTTTTTCTCTTGCTTCGATATCTAAATGATTAGTAGGTTCATCTAAGAATAAAACATTGACCCCACCATAAAACATAATACATAACTTTAGCCTACTCTTTTCTCCTCCAGAAAGATTGTCTATAGTCTTAAAAACATCATCTCCGGTAAATAAAGCTCTAGCTAATTCATGTCTTGCATTGGTTTGTGTAATGTTATGCTCTCTTTGAAAAGCCTCAATTAAATTGTCATTTTCATTCTCAAAATCGATAACCTGTGGCAAATATCCAACCTTTACTCTAGAACCAAGAACAGCCTTACCTTCAATAGGATCCATCTCGCCTAGCATAACCTTCAGTAAAGTTGTTTTCCCAATACCATTTGGCCCGACAATGCCTACTCTATCTTGATAATATATTGTTAAATCAACGCTATCAAAAAGCATTATATCATCAAATCCATGTCCCAAATCTTCAAGTCTAACAACTTCATTGCCAGTTCTACTAACTGTTTCGTTGCTAATACTAATGCTCTTTGTATATATTTGAGGTTTTTCTGGTAATACAATTTTATCTATTCTCTTTTGTATTTCCTTTGCCCGTTTAAACATTTTCTCGCTATCACGAGATCTTCCCCAAATTATATAACGTTCTTTTTGCTCCTCTAATTTATCTAGTTCTCTTTTTTTAGCTTCCCATTCAAGCAGTCTTCTCTCAAGCCTTCTTTGCCTTTCTTCAATAAAGAAATCATATCCACCTTTATAAAGCTCCACCCGATTCTTTGTAAGCTCTACTATCCTGTTTACAGCCCTTTTGAGAAACCATCTATCATGGGAAACAATCATTACAGCCCCTTCATATGACTGCAAATACTCTTCCAGCCAGCTCATATACTCAAGATCAAGATGATTTGAAGGCTCATCTAGAAGCAGAATATCTGGCTCCTCAAGCAAGATTTTCCCCATAACAACTCTGGATTTTTCACCACCGCTTAAATGCTCAAATCTTCTCTCTTGCATATCTTGACCTATGTTTAACCCAGATAGTATCCTATCTAAACGCTCTTTTATTCTGTATCCGCCTAAACTTTCAAACTTGTACTGAAGCTGCCCATACTCATCCATAAGCTCGTCGATATTTTCTTGGCTACTGGCCAATTCTTTCTCTAGACTTCTCATTTTCTCTTGAATTGAATATATCTCTTCAAATGCTAATAATAATACGTCTAAAGTTCTAAGCTCTGATGAAAAAGTCGGTATTTGATCTAGATAATCAACCCGCACTTCTTGTCTTATGAAAACATCTCCACCATGAAAATCTTCAATATTCATGAGAATTTTTAGTAGTGTAGTTTTCCCAACACCATTTGATCCTAATAAACCGATTCTATCTCCTTTATCAATCTCAAATGATATATTTTCAAATATTAGATCTGCACCATAATACTTGGTCAGATTGCTAATAGCACATAATGCCATTTTTCTCTCCTTATTTCTTCTTTTTCTTTTTCTTGCTCTTACTAGATTCACTTTTATCTGATTTTGTTTCTGCTTTTTGCATCTTTATGAAGTCATAGGCAAAATATATACTAAGAGCAAAGAACACAATAGCTACTGGTCTATAATACATAAAGCCCCAGATACCTACAATAGCCGCAATGAGACCATGCCACATTCTCTGTGATATAGTTGCATTATCAATAAACCATATCTGCCCAAAAGAAACTACTAGTAATAATCCTGTTACCATCTCCATGCCATTCATCCATGCAATTCCTGCTAAAAAGAAGTTAAACCCTGCTATCAAAACTCTAGTAATTTTACTTTCATTTATCTCATGGTCTTCTTTTGCTTTAGCCAAGTCCCTATTATACACCCATACTGCAGGCCCAAAAATCGTTCCACCAACAGCGATTGCCATTTCAGTGTACTTAACATTTGTAGCAAAGACTATAGCTAAGGCTAGAAACATTATTGAAGGTATAAAGCTATAAAGTGTTATTCTGGTTGGTATTTTAACTTTCTTATTCATTGGTCCACCTAATTTCTAACAATTATTTGCTTCTCCGCAGATATCCTTCATCCTTAAAAGATCTCTAGCAGCAACTTCCTCAAACTTACTTAAGAGTAACAAGATTGTTCTGTCTATTTTTTTAAATTCAAACTCTTCAATTTGCCTAATAGGTAATACGTTATTAGATGTAGATGTCATAAAAGCGCCCTGACAAGTTGGTAAATCTTTAATATGTACGTTCTCTTCTATAACTTGAATATCATTCTCTCGACAAATCTCTAAGACTTTTTCTCTAGTGATCCCCATTAGGACTTTGTCAGAAGGAGCTGTATACAACTTCTCATTTTTCACAAAAAACATATTAGAGCGACTTCCTTCTGCTATAATACCGTTCTCATCAACTAACACTGCCTCATATGCACCATGCCTTTTTAGATAGTTATTTATATCATTTCTAAGCTGAGCATTATGAATCTTTGCATTTGGGTTATCTCTAACTACTTCATAAAAAACAGTCTTTATTCCCTTTTGCACCATTTCTGAAGGAGGATAGAAGGATTCTATAAAGTAAAATAATTGATCATTAGCTGTGAAAATCAGTTTAATATTTTGTTCAGCTATACTGTTTTTCTTACTCAGCCTACAAATATTACTAAAAATCACTTCCTCAGTCATGCTAATATTGATATTAGCAAGCTTTGCTGACTTAAACAGTCTATCTATATGTTCTTTTGCAAATAGAGGAGTCTCATCTATTACTCTAATAACCTCGTATACCCCTCTTTGCTCATTAATAATGGAAATTGCTTCTCTATCTTCTTTTCTGATTTCTCCATTGATATAACAGTATTTATTCATCTCAATTACCTTCCATGTAAATATTTTTCTAAATTTGTTATAATAAGATAAAGGAGGGTTCTACCATGATCGAAATTAACAATAAATCATTTTGGATTAAGTCTCTTAAATGGCCTATAGATAATTTGAGAATTACATCTCTATCCGAGCAAAATCACTATAGAACTTTACGTGTCAATCTTTATGGTAGAGGTAGTATGCCTTCCTCTGTTATTGTAAGAAAATGCAATTTTGAAACCAAGCGTTGCACATATGATTACCTTATGTTGAAATACTTTAATCAAAACTCTTCCTACCCATCTCCTAGATTATACTATGCTAAGGATGATGATGCAAAAAAAGAATCTATTTTAGTTATTGAAGATCTTCATACTAAATTTAAGTCTTTTGAGAGTAATTACTCTTTCTCTTCCAAGGAAGAAAACATCTTTTTTAGTAACCTAGCTTTGCTAAATAAAACTAAAATCAAAAAAGGTGAGCTAAAAGCTAAATTATCATTTATGACACAACCTATCTATACGCAATTAATGCCGCTAGAAGTTTTGGCTTCAATAGAAAAACTAATTATAGCAGGAATAATAAACCAAGAACAAGGAAACTTGCTAAAGACTACTACCCTACCTTATCTTGGAGAGGTTATAAAAGTGCTTTCTAGTTTACCTTTAAGAATTTCAATTAGATTATTCTCACCTGACCATATAGTTATTGACAAAAATGAGACAGAAGCAATTTTTGTAAACTATAACTATTTTGGAGTAGGTAATTGTCTAGATACCTTTGTAGCAATAGAAAAATCTCTTAGAGAAAATTCTAAACAACAATCTCTAAATGCTTATATTAAGAGAATGAATTTTAAGAATAATACTGAATATGAAATAGTTGATCTGCTCAAAATAATTAGATTGTCCCATGCCCTTAGTATTATTATTAATTGGGATTACAAAAACAAAAAGACTATCAATAAATCCTTATTTGATAGTCTTATGTGTGATATTTCTTTAGCTATTGAATTATTCAATCCTTAATGTATGCTATAGCTTCCGCCTCTATCTTAAATCCGTAATGTAAATTACTGATTGCCAAAACACATCTAGCTGGGAAATCTTGTGTAAAATATTTCTCATATACATTATTAACTTCGTCCCAATCTTCTATGCTTTCTAAATAAATACTAACCTTTACAACATCTTCTACACTCCCACCTGCTGCTCGTACTACTCCGATAATATTATCAAGGACTCTTTTAGTCTGCTCTTCAATTGTCGCGTTAACTAATTTTTCACCAGTATCAGGTTCAATTGGAAGTTGTCCTGATATATATAGTGTATTTCCTGCTAAAACCCCTTGAGAATAACAACCATTTGCTTTTGGTGCCAATTCTGTTTTTATCGTTCTTTTTTTCATTGTTTACCCCCTAATGCCTATTCTGATGTATTTAACACTGGTTCAAGTTCAACTTTTTGATTTGATACTTTATCAAAATCAATCGGTTCTGGTAGTTCTAAAGTAAGAGATCTCATCCAAAACATTATTGCAATCAATCCAATACCAGTAAGACCAAAAACAATGTTAAGTCCCCATAATCCAGCTACGGCTCCTCCTATCATAGGTCCAGCTGCTGAGCCAATTTGACTTACACTTGAATTTATACTTAGAATTCTGCTTCTGTATTTATTAGGTACATTCTTAGCTAATACAGCTGTTGCAGAAGGAGCTATTGCTGCTAAGAATAAGCCAAACATAAATCTTGTGCCACCAACATATGTTACTGAACTTGCAAATACCAGCAAGAAGCTAAATAGAGCTCCACCAGCTAGGCCAATTGTCATTGCTTTCTTGTATGTGTTTTTACTGCCATACTTACCCCAAAAAGGTGCTCCAAGCACTGTAGCAAAGCCTGCTAAAGAGAATATTATTCCAGTCATAACAGCTGGGTCTTGGCTACTTCTGAGCGCAAGGTCTTGAACCATTAATGGTAATATTGGTTGAATTATGGTCATCGATAAGTTATATATCATCATTATAACAAACATTGCTGTAAGAATCTTAAATGAAAATGCCATTTTAATATCCTTAATTATTCTAAATTGTATATTCCTATCGCTTGGGACTTCTTCTTTAGTACCTACTAAGACTACTAAAGTGCCAAAAAAGAGCACAATTCCAGCAATTATTAGCGTTCTCCTTAAGCCAAAAAATGTGCTCATATACCCACCTACCATTGGGCCAGCAATAGCACCAAATGAATATCCTGTGTTTATAAATCCCAATGCGTAACCAAGGTGCTCTTCAGGGGTATTTGTCGCAACCATAGCAATAGCTGAAGGTATAAATCCATTAAAAAACCCAAGTAAAAGCCTAGCTAAAATAATATGTGAAGGGTTAGTAGAAAATGACATTGCAATATAAACTGCAGCAATTCCAAAACCAGCTCTAAGTATTTGTTGTTTTCTGCCATATTTATCTGCTAATGTACCCCATACTGGCCCAATCAAGGCACTTGTTATAAAAGTTGCACTAAACGCAAGTCCAGATAAAAGCTCAATATTTGTGTCTGCCCCAACTTCTTGCAATAGCATTGGTAAAAATGGTGATACCAATGAAAAGGCTATCCCACCAATTACACAACCTGCCCATAAAATAATCAGGTTTTTCTTCCATAAAACCATTTCAAATTTTCTCCTTGAATGCATTAATATATTTCGATGGTCTAATAATATACCTCTTATTAACTAATATCAATACTTTGTATACACAATACAAGATTAAATTTACTTGAATTAATATTTGATAGGAGTATAATGAATGTGCATATGTCTATAACTAATATATTAGAAAGTTAGGAGTTGTAATCGTGATAGAAAAAGAAATAACTAATGCTAACACGAACATCAAGAAAATTATTGCAGTAATGAGCGGAAAGGGTGGTGTGGGTAAATCATCTGTCACATCACTTGTTGCACTATCACTTAAAAACGAAGGGTTTAATGTTGGCGTTTTAGATGCAGACATAACTGGACCTAGTATCCCTAAAATTTTCGGAGTTAATAAAGAGAGAGCACTAAGTAAAAATGATGGAATTATTCCTGTTGAAACAGCATCTGGAATTAAAATCATTTCACTAAACCTTTTAGTGTCTGAGGAGGACTCTCCTGTAGTGTGGAGAGGCCCACTTATATCAGGCGCAGTTAAACAGTTTTATACAGATGTATCATGGGGCGAGTTAGATTACTTATTAATTGATCTACCACCAGGAACAGGTGATGTATCACTCACTATAATGCAATCTTTACCTCTTGATGGTATTATAGCTGTTACTTCTCCTCAAGATTTAGTTAATTTAATAGTGAAAAAGTCTATAAACATGGCAAAAATGATGAGCGTTCCTTTGATAGGGATTATCGAAAATATGAGCTATTTTGTGTGTGATAAATGTAATGAAAAACACTTTATATTTGGTGAAAGTCATATTGACGAAGTTGCTTCTAATGAAAAATTGAAAGTGCTTTATAAACTACCTATTAATAAAAACTTAGTTAGTTTGAGTGATAAAGGTCAGATTGAAGACTTTACAACAGTAGAATCTGACTTGTATCTTGATTTTTCTAAAAACATTATTGATGAGCTAAGATAACACTTAGGGCACTCTTTTTAAAAGAGTGCCCTAAAAATTTTATACAATTGGCTGAGTTTCCAATTCAACATCAATTGTTAAGTATTCTTTTTCGCTAATTCTAAATACCTCTAACTCAATAATATCTCCACTGCTATGCTTATAAAGTATTCTCTGCATGTCTGTAAATGTTACAAGACTTTCACCATTTATTGCAGTAATTATATCATTCTTTTGTAATCCAGCTTTAGCTGCTGGGCTATCAAGTACTACCTCATCAACATAAATACCTTGGCTTACTTCACTATCCAGATATAGCGCATATCGTGTGTTCATAGGCAAACCTTTTATTCCCAGGTATGGTCTTATAACTTCACCATATCTTATCAATTGCTCTATTATAGGCTTTGCTTGATCTGAAGGTATAGCAAACCCAAGTCCCTCTATTCCTGCACTAGATATTTTTACTTGATTAATTCCGATAACATTACCTGCTAAATTAAGTAGCGGGCCGCCGCTATTTCCTGAATTGATTGCAGCATCAGTCTGAATTAATGAGTATTGCCTATCTCCAACATTAACTATCCTATCAACTGCACTTATAATGCCTGCTGTGACAGTCCTTGCAAACTCCATACCTAAGGGGTTTCCTATTGCTACAACTGTTTGCCCAACCCTTATATCTCCTGAATTGCCAAACGTAACATATGGCAAGTCTCGACTTTCTTCTGGCAGGTCATTCAAATCTATTTGTAAAACTGCAAGGTCTGACCATTCATCTTCACCAATTATTTCAGCTTTAATTTGTGCGCCACTTGATAAGTTGACATACACTTCTCTTGCATTTTTTATAACATGCTCATTTGTTACAATTAAGCCACTTGCGTCTATTATAAACCCCGAACCGCTTCCAAGCTCAGTCATAGTTGTGTTACCAAACCAATCCGTAGCTAGCCCTATGTTTATAACCCCAACTACTGCCGGACCGACTGTCTCTGCAACTGTAGTTATATCCCCCGCTTCTAATTTAGCATAATCAATTGATGCTGTTACAGGTTCTGGTAGGTTATAATTGGTTGTGCCTACTTGTACACTATGCTCTGGCCAAGGTATTATATTTCCATAAAGATAGTATGGTGCTATAACCGCCATCAGCAGTGCTCCAATAAGCCCACCAATTATTGCAGCAAGAATTATTTTTCCTACTCCATTTTTACTACTTTCTCCATTTAAATAATCTAATCTATTTTCTCTGCGGTTAAAATCCATAGTATCACCTCTCCTCTAACTATATGATAACAAACGTTTGTCAAAATTCTATCTTAAAACCATGTTAATTAGTTAATAATTTACCTATATTACTCAAGCTCTATTAAATTAGAAGCTTCTCCTTGCTTTGCTACTGATAGACTAAAGTCTTTTTGTGGTTTTAATCCACAGGCCCATAACTCAGAGTAACATGTGTCAAAAGCTACACTTGGGGTGTTATTCTTCTCGCTTAAATGTGCTAGTACTACAACTTGTGTTTTCCTGCAAACAATTTTTCTAAGAAGCTTAGCAGCTATATCATTTGACAAGTGTCCTCTACTACTTGATATGCGGCTCTTCAAAAAAGGTGGGTATGGGCCCTTTACTAGCATCTCTTTGTCATGATTAGACTCAAGGATTATTGCGTCTGCGTTAAGTAAATGTTCATAAACCCCCTGAGTAACAACACCAAGGTCTGTCGCTATTACTAATTTGTGCTTCCCATCATCAATTTCAAACCCTACAGGATCAGCTGCATCATGAGAAATAGCAAAAGGAGTAATGCTTAAATCCCCTAGAGTAAATTTCTGTTGATTAGAGAATACTCTTTTTTGTTCTTCTGCTACTCTGTAAAAATACTTATGCCCAGCTTGCCAAGTTGCAGTGTTTGCAAATATATTAATATGAGGATTCTGTCTTGCTAAAACATCAATCCCCCGTATATGATCACTATGCTCATGTGTAATAAATACACTATTTATTTCCTTTTTGTCAATATCTAGTTCATTAAGTCTTTGACCAATAGCTTTATTTGTAATACCAGCATCTACTAAAAATTTCTGTCCTTTAGACTCTATGTAAATACTGTTTCCAGAACTCCCGCTTGCCAATACAGCAAACTTCATATTTCCACCTACTCAGTAACTGTTTTTATTATGTCTTTTACTTGTCTTTCAAACTTTTTTCTTGGAAGCATTACTGATCTCTTACATCCTATACATTTAATACGAAAATCAGCACCAATTCTTATGACTTCCCATATATCGCTACCACAAGGGTGGCTTTTTCTCATCCTTACTCTATCTCCAACTTTATAATCATGTTTAATCATAAAATCTATCCTTTATTAATAATTACTCTATGAGGAAACGGTATTTCTATTCCAGACTCATCAAGCTTGTTCTTTAAGTGATATCTCATAACTCTCTCAACTTGCCTATACTCAATTGATTTTGCTCTTGCTACAATTCTTATTATAACAGCTGAGTCTGCAAGCTCTTGAACTCCTCTAACTGTTGGCCCCTCTATAATCCAGTCATACATCTCAGCTATTTCTTTGCATGCTTCCTCTAACACTTTGTATACATTAGGTAAGTTCTCTCCATAGGCAACACCTAAATCGACTGTTGCTCTCATATAGTTTCTTGACAAGTTGCTAACCAAATCAATCTCTCCATTTGGTATAATATGCAACTTACCATCTCTTGCCTCAAGCTGCGTACTCCTTAAGCCTATTTGCACTACTGTTCCCTCTACACTTTCAACATAAATATATTCACCAACATTAAAATGGTCTTCAAAGATTATAAATGCTCCTGCAATCACATCTTTTACTAAATCTTGTGCACCAAAACCTAGTGCAACCCCAAGTACCCCGGCACCAGTTACTACGGAGGCAGTTGATACACCAAAAATAGTTAGCAAAGTCAGTATTACAATGAAGTACACTAGATATTGAAATAAGCTTAAACTGAGTGTTTCTAAAGTTCTTAATTTTGATTCTTTTACTTCAATAGTATGAAATACACTTATTTTTTCATCGTAATGTTGTTGTTCTTTTCTTGCAAATGCTGCTTTTATACCCATCTGGCCAAGTTTCAAACCTACAAAAGCCAGAATTATGACTATTGTAGCTTGGATAAATCTCCCTAAAAGAGGTATGCCGAATAAGCTTCTTTGAAAATCAGCATATGAAGTAAGTGAAAGATTAAATAGTATTATTGCAAATGGAATAGACATGAAGTATACAGCATAGCGCCAAATCTTAAGAATCATTTTTCTCATAGCTTGGATTTGACTAAGTTTTTCTTCTTTTCTTAATGTTTCTGATTTACTTACCTTAGTTTTCCATACTCGAAACAGCCTTGTGATAACAAAGCTTCCAATAAATATCATTAATACTATAGCTGTAATTAATATAACTAGCTGTGTAACAACAGCTAAAATAGGATTGGCGTTTTGAAATTCTCCAAATCTCTCAACAATGGCTCTCAAAGAGTTCACCTCAATCTATTAATTTATATTCTCTATTCTCACCTTCAACTTCTTCTTTGTAGTAACTCTTATCCATTATACCATGTCTATCTACGATGCTAATTACTTTCTCTAAGTTCTTTTTATCAAACTTCAAAGTTATCCCACAGCCGTTTGATATTACTCTTGGAGTTGGTATAACCATCAAACTGATATCTTCATTAAGTAGCGCTTCTTCAATTTCAAGGGCGTTATGGGTTGATTTAAATGTTAATAGTATCATATTATCAAATCCTTATTTATACCATTCTATTGTGTTATCTGGCTTTAACACGTATATTATGTAATCTGAATCAACATACGCTCTCTCTATATTACTTGTGTTGAAATAACTAAGAGAAACCAAATTCTTTGACATATATACTCCACTATCAGTTGCTACTAAAAGTGTGTTATCTCTTAGCATATGGTAGTTTTTAAGTTCGCCTTTGTATCTTAATCTGCCAATTCTCTGTCCAGAAAAACTAATTTCTGTAAGCGTTACTTGCTTTTCTGGAGGCAAATAAGATACTGTGTTGTTAATATAAAAAATTCTGTTTTCTGAGCTAAACCCTGCACCAACAACATTGTTTATATCAAACGTACTAATTGAGTCAAGTAAAATATTATACAATCCTATCTCATCTTTAGATGCCCATAGCAAATGGTTTCCAGATGGAGAAATATCAAAGTCCCTTATTTGCTCTTCAAACCTTCTTTGATACAATATTCTTCCGTAGTTATCATAAAAATACAAGTATTGTCCTGGTTCATCTCTATCAAAGCTAAAAGCTAGCACTACTACTCCCAAAGGAGACCACTTTACATTTACTACTTCTTGGTTTTTATAAGATTCTGAAAAGAGTTCTTTTCCTTCATGATCTCTTAACTCTAAAAGTATCTCCCAATCTGTCTGTCCTAGTTTTGTTTCACTAACTACAAAGTTTCTTGCATCATTGCTTACTGAACAAAATATTGGCTCGCCTACAGCTTTCCAACTAACGGTTTCACTACCATCAGTAGTAAATATATTAATTTCTCTACTATGCTCTTCACCAACCATAATATAATTATAAGAAGTATCTATTAATTGTCTGTTAGATGGCAATATTTTTTCCCACTGCTTAACCCCTGAATTGTTAAAGTGTGAGATAACTGCTTGGCCTGTTCTTCGATATGCAATAATAAGTCCTCTGTCTATACTAGCGAAATGCTGTAATGTTCCAGGTGAAACTAAAGTTCTTTGATTTTGCAACTCTAAGAGATTACCGTAGTCACTAAACATATCTCGTACAAAATATGAGCCTATTACTATAAATATTATTATTAAAAATATTATTCCTATTACTTTTACTTTCATTATTTATTGCCTCTCTAGATTGATATATATATCTTAACACAGCATTG
The DNA here is from genome assembly GCA_964546025.1 of uncultured Clostridiaceae bacterium. Classification (GTDB taxonomy): domain Bacteria; phylum Bacillota; class UBA994; order PWPR01; family PWPR01; genus PWPR01. The sequence continues at coordinate 3,388 of CAZJHT010000035.1, read as the reverse complement.
CATTTAATAACATCACAAAAAAAGGCCACTTAGGCCTAAATTTTGTCTATAAAGTTATTAACAATTTTTGTTGTAGCTTGGCTAATAGATGCTACTTTCATGGATAGGGCATTGACTTGCTGACTCATTATGCCAGCTTCATAAGTAATTTTCTCAAAATTCTTCAAAGCCTCTTCAAGTTCTACCTCTGAGTTTTCAACAATTTTATTAACTGTCTTTACTGTGTCACCCATGTTTTTTAATAACCTAACTAAATAAATACCAATGTAAACAACGACTATAGTAATGAGTAATAATAAAAAATCACGAAATTCTAAAGAAATTGACATAAAAACACTCCTTGCTATTATTGTCTTATACTTTTACATTAAGCTCTGCTTAATTACATATAACTTGTTTCTTAAGTCTTTCAGAAGTCTTGACACCTGCATTTGTGATATTCCTAAAATATCAGCTATTTCTTTCTGAGTCAACTTTTCTATATATCTTAACTTCACTAGTTTCTTTTCTAATGAAGAAAGATGTGAAAAAAGTTCTTCTAGCTCACTTAACTCCTCTAACTCCATAAGTCTATCATCATTTACTCCTATTGTATGTCCTAATTCTATCATACCTTGGCTATTATCCTTAAGTCTAACTGGATCTTCTAGTGAAGCTAATTGATAATAATTACTTAGATTGATCGCCTCTACTACATCGTCAACTGAAAGATTGAGCTCTCTTGCAAGCTCTAAAGTTGTAGGAACCCTTTTATATTTTTGCATTAAATAAGGCACGATTTTTCTAATTTTCGTATTAGTCTCTTTTATACCTCTTGGAACATTTATTAACCAATCATTATCTCTATAAAAATGCTTTATTTCTCCAATAACCATCGGAGTTAAATAACTATAAAAGTTTGTTCCTTTTGAAATATCATACTTATTAATTGCCTTAAGCATACCAATTGATGCAACTTGCCTTATGTCTTCATACAAATTTTGATCTTTTACAAACCTACTAGCTATATTGTTAACTATTGGCAGTAATCTATGAACAATTCTATCTAAAAGTAGTGCATTTTTATTATTTTGATAACTATCTATCCATTGTGATATGGGTTCTTTTGCGTCTTTTTCACTCATTTTTACTCTCCATACTTTATCATTTTAATATGAGTGCCATTATCTCTTCGCGCCTTTATAACAACTTCATCCATTAAAGAATCTACAATGAATAACCCCAGTCCACCAGATCCTTCAGGTTCACTTTTACTTAAATTCTCCTTGTCAAACCCAGGTCCATTATCACTTACTTCAATTATTATAGCAGTGATATCGCAATCATACCTTACTACCAATAATATTGTATCTTCTTCTTTGTCATTGTGGGCAATTGAATTAGTTATCACCTCAGTTAGAGCAACCTTTATATCTTCAATTGCTTCTAGGTTAAAATTGTATCTACTTGCTAGCGCTGCTATGAATACTCTAATTACACCTATATACATAGGCTTAGCTGGGATTGCAATTCTTATAGAGTCGCCTCTGATGCTTTCGAGTAGTTCGCTAGTGGTATCTCTAGTAGTTTCTTCAATAGTTTTTATCCTTGAACTAAGGTTCGCTGTGACAATTAATTTTTGTATTTGCCTTTGTGGATTAACTAATATTAGTTCATTATTATTTTTTTCAAGACATGCAGCTATTCTAAGGAAAACACCTAGTACTATGCTATCAATAAATACCAACTGACTTACATCTACAATGATATCTCTTTGCTCTACATATTCTTTTAACTTACTTTCTACATTCTTTACATTATATAAATCAACTTCTCCACTTAGCTTAATATAATACGCATCATCAGTTTTTTGAATAAACTCCATGCTCTCCATAAACACCACCCTTTATTATTGATTATTCTTTTTCTAATTAGATTATACACTTTAACATGATATTTTGCTAAAAAAATAGACCCCCAAAGAGTCTTTTCTCATTGGAGGTCTTATACTAAATTTCTTTTATTGCTTTTTTAATTTCTTCTACTTTATTTAATTGTTCCCATGGAAGATCAATGTCAGATCTACCAAAATGACCATACGCAGCAACTTGCTTATATATTGGCTGTCTGAGTTTCAAATTTTCAATTATTGCACCTGGTCTTAAGTCAAACACTTTTCTAACTACTTTAACCAGCTCTTCATTTGAATACTCGCTGCTTCCAAAAGTGTCTACCATTAGAGAAACTGGCTGTGCTACTCCAATAGCATATGCAACTTGGAGTTCTAGCTTTTCAGCTAACCCAGCAGCTACCATGTTCTTTGCCACATGTCTTGCAGCGTATGCAGCTGATCTATCTACTTTTGTTGGATCCTTACCAGAAAATGCTCCCCCACCATGGCGTGCATATCCTCCGTAAGTATCTACTATTATCTTTCTGCCTGTTAAACCTGCATCACCCATTGGGCCACCTATTACGAATCTCCCAGTAGGATTTATAAAGAACTTTGTGTTATCATCTATGAGATTTGCTGGTACTACTTCATCTATTACAATATTTCTAATGTCTTTATGTAATTGCTCCTGACTAACATCAGGTCTATGTTGTGTAGAAACAACAATAGTATCTATTCTTATAGGCTTTCCATTGTCATACTCAACTGTTACCTGTGTTTTACCATCAGGTCTTAAGTAAGACATTTCACCATTTACTCTAACTTCATGAAGCCTTTTTGATAATAAATGTGAATAGTAAATTGGCATTGGCATAAAAGTATCTGTCTCGTTACATGCAAAACCAAATATTAAACCTTGATCTCCTGCTCCTAAAGTTTCACTTTCCTGTGCCATCCTGCTCTCAAGTGCCATATCCACACCTTGCGCTATATCAGGAGATTGCTCATCAATCGCTGTTAATACTGCGCATGTATCTCCATCAAAACCATACTTTGCTCTTGTATAGCCTATTGCTTTCACTGTATCTCTTACAACTCCAGGAATATCTACGTAGCACGAAGTAGTAATCTCTCCACCTACAAGTACCAATCCAGTAGTTACGAATGTTTCACATGCAACCCTAGCATTTGGATCTTTCTCAAGTATTGCATCTAAAATTGAATCTGATATTTGATCAGCTACCTTATCTGGATGTCCAGCAGTTACTGACTCTGAAGTAAATAAAAATCTACCTGTATTGCTCAATGCTACCAACTCCTTTTGCCTTTCAGCTTCTTTTATTTGTACGATAACATAATATATCATAAAACAAAACCAATGAGAATGTTTTTTCTTTTTATATGCTATTTATTTATGTAATTGTATCAATAATCTTTAGTTTATTTTAAAAAAAAGAGTTGCCCATTTAATTAAAGAGGCAACTCTAAATACTTAAAATTTACTTAGCAAAGAAA
>CAZJHT010000034.1:0-25376 GCA_964546025.1 uncultured Clostridiaceae bacterium | reverse complement strand
ACTAAATAAAATTAAATGCAAAACTTTAAATAGTTTTGCATTTTTTTATATATACTAAAAATAATACTTGCAAATACTAAACTTTTAGGCTATTATTTAGTTGCTAAAGTGGAGAAAGAACTTTTTTTGTAAGATCAATATTTACTAGCAAATTTTTTGACTATCTTATTATTATAAGATTAACGCCATACGGACAGCTGGTCAAAATGCCGTTTGGCAACTTTTGTTGCCTTATTGATTGGGGATTGATGTTTATCCTTATATTCAGAGTTGGTTACTTATAACCGTAAAATACTGTGCTATATGCACATATCACTTGTGAAAATCAATAAGAGTATTAAAAGTGAAATTTTTGCTAAATAGACTCTGACCTCTACAATATAATGATTTTTTTATTTCTTACGTAGATAGAACTCAAGTGATGATTGCGCATGCGCTATTTCACTTGAGTTTTTTATAATTTCATTAACAAAAGGAGCAATAAAATGGCAAACAAATTAAAACTATACGGATTTAACAACCTAACTAAATCATTAAGCTTTAACATATATGATGTATGTTATGCTAAGAGCAGAAGAGACCAAGAAGAATATATTGCATATATTGATGAGCAGTACAATGCTGATAGATTAACGAACATATTATATGAAGTAACTGAAATGATAGGTGCTCATGTACTAAATGTATCTAAACAAGATTATGACCCTCAAGGTGCATCAGTTACGTTCTTAATTGCTGAAGAACCTATTGTTCCACTTACTGGCGAAACAGTAGTTGGGCATTTAGATAAGAGTCACGTAACCGTACATACTTATCCTGAGTATCATCCTGAAACTTCTATAGCTACATTTCGTGTAGACATAGATGTTTCTACATGTGGAAAAATAACACCCCTTACTGCACTAAACTACTTAATAGGTTGCTTTGATTCTGACATAATAACAATGGATTATAGAGTGCGAGGATTCACTCGAGAGATGTCAGGTGAAAAAATTTATATGGATCATGATATTACTTCAATTCAAGACTATATTGAAGACACAACATTAGAAGATTATGATGCTATTGATGTTAATGTATATCAAGCTAATTTGTTCCATACAAAAATGCTATTAAAGGAGATGAATTTAGGGAATTACTTATTTAACACCGACCCTAAAGAACTTGCTCCAAAAGTGCGTCTTGAGATAACAGATAATCTAAGAAAAGAAATGATAGAAATTTTCTCAAGTGATAACGTATATAGCAAAGGAGGATTCCTAAAAAGTGAATCTAAATCAAACGAGAACACCAATCCATCAAGCACTAGTAAATCTAAAGAGTAAAAGAATCGTTCCTTTTGATGTTCCAGGACATAAGCGAGGAAAAGGAAACCCAGAACTTGCAGCTTTTTTAGGTGAGAGTTGTCTATCAGTAGACGTTAATTCGATGAAACCTTTGGATAATTTGTGTCATCCTGTTTCTGTAATTAAAGAAGCTGAAGAACTAGCAGCAGATGCTTTCAAAGCAGCTTATGCTTTCTTAATGGTTGGAGGGACTACATCTTCAGTACAAGCAATGGTTCTAAGTGCTTGCAAGCCTGGAGAGAAGATTATTCTGCCTAGAAATGTTCATCGCAGTGTCATTAACGCTTTAGTTTTAAGCGGCGCAATTCCTGTTTACGTAAATCCGCAATATAATGAAGAGCTAGGTTTAGCTCTAGGGATGAGTGTAAGTGAAATAAGAAAAACTATTTATGAGAACCCTGACGCGAAAGCAATACTTGTTAATAATCCAACTTATTATGGAATATGTTCTAACTTAGAAGAAATAATAAGCATTGCTCATGCTAATGGACTTAAAGTCTTAGCTGATGAAGCCCATGGAACTCATCTATATTTCCATGATGACCTGCCAAATGCGGCTATACATTTAGGTGCAGATATGGCTGCTGTAAGTATGCATAAATCTGGTGGTTCATTAACTCAGAGCTCTCTTTTACTGCTTGGTAAAAATGTTGATCCTGGATACGTAAGGCAAATAATTAATCTAACCCAATCAACAAGTGGATCATATTTATTGCTATCTAGCCTTGACATTTCAAGAAAAAACTTAGCACTAAAGGGAAAAGAGATTTTTTCTAAAGTGATTAATATGACAGAGTATGCAAGGAATGAAATCAATCAGATTGGTGGTTATTATGCCTATTCCAAGGAACTTATAAATAGTTCTACAATTTTTGATTTTGATCAGACGAAATTAATGGTTAATACATTAGGCATTGGACTTACAGGGCATGAAGTTTATGATTATTTAAGAGATGAATATGATATTCAAATAGAGTTTGGAGATTTAGCCAACATCCTGGCTTATATTTCTGTAGGAGATAGAACCTTGGATCTTGAAAGATTGGTTGGTGCGCTTGCTGAAATTAAGAGAAGACATCAAAGAAATAAACTTCCAATACCTTCTTTCGCTGGGTACATGCACCCTCAAATTGCTATGAGTCCAAAAGAAGCATTTTACTCTAATAAACAAACTGTTAAGCTTGAAGATAGTGTCGGTGAAATATCTGGAGAAATTTTGATGTGTTATCCACCAGGAATCCCAATTATTGCGCCTGGAGAACTAATTTCCCAGGAAATTATTGACTCGATTATATATGAAAAATCTATAGGCGCTCAAATTACTGGCACTCAAGATATGAATACTGAATATATTAATATTATTAAGGAGGATATAAAATGAGGTTACACTTATGGTATACAGAGGAACATACACAGAATGTACGATTCTCAATAAAGGTGAAGGAACATCTTTACTCTAAAACTAGTGAGTTTCAGAAAATTGATGTTTTTGACTCAGAAGAGTTTGGTAGATTTCTAACAATAGATGGTTTAATGATGCTCACTGAAAAAGATGAGTTTATATATCACGAGACTATTGTTCATACTCCAATGGCTGTTCACCCAAACCCAAAAAACATTTTAGTTATTGGTGCTGGTGATGGTGGTGTTGTAAGAGAGTTAACAAGATATGAAGGTGTAAAAAGAATAGACTTAGTAGAAATTGACCAAATTGTGATAGAAGCTTCAAAAGAGTTCTTGCCTCAAACAGCATGTAAGTTTGATGACCCAAGAGTTAATATTTTTATACAGGATGGACTTAAATACGTTAGAAAGAAAGAAAACGAATATGATTTGATTATTGTAGACTCTACAGACCCAATAGGTCCTGGTGAAGGACTTTTTACTAGAGAGTTTTATGGTAATTGCTTCAAAGCATTAAAAGATGATGGGATAATGGTAAACCAACATGAAAGCCCATTTTACAAAGAAACTACACTTGCAATGCAAAGAGCTCATAAAAGAATTAAAGAATCTTTTCCTATTGCTAAAGTATACCAAGCTCATATTCCAACATACCCTTCTGGCTACTGGCTATTTGGTTTTGCTTCAAAGAAATATGATCCAATTACTGATCTAAGGACAGATGAATGGGCTGGTTTTAATTTAGAAACTAAATACTACAATCTAGATTTGCATAAAGGCTCATTTGCCTTACCTAACTATGTTAAGGAGTTATTGGCAACTCATGAATAAGAACATATCTACTATTTTAGGATGCAATTCTGATTACCAGAGCTCTTCAGTTGTAGTTTTTGGAGCTCCTTATGATTCTACTACATCTTTTAGACCAGGAACTCGCTTTGCTAGTCAATTCATACGTAATGAGTCTTGGGGTTTAGAAACATATAGCCCATATCAGAATAGAGACTTAACAGATTATAATGTGTTTGATGCGGGTGATCTAGTCTTACCTTTTGGCAATACTGTAAAAGCTCTAAGCTTGATAGAGTCCTTCACAAAAGAGATACTAAATGACAAGAAGATTCCTTTGATGATTGGTGGAGAACACCTTGTAACCTATGGCGCTGTAAAAGCTGTGAGTGATAAATATGAGGACTTACATATAGTTCATTTTGATGCACATGCCGATTTGCGAGACACATTTATGGATGAAAAGTTATCTCATGCAACAGTATTAAGAAGGTGCTGGGAGTTAACTGGGGACAATCGAATTTTTCAGTTTGGAATACGCTCTGGTGGCAAGAGTGAATTCTTATGGGGAGAAGAACATGTTTATACAAACAAATATAATTTCTCTACCCTTGAAGAAATACTGAATAAAATTAAGAACTATCCAGTCTATCTGACTATAGATTTAGATGTATTAGATCCCTCAGTTTTCCCTGGCACAGGTACTCCAGAACCAGGCGGTGTGTCGTTTCATGAATTGCTAAATGCTGTTTTACTTATGAAAAATATTAATATTGTAGGGTGTGACATTAATGAATTATCTCCACATTATGATTCATCTGGAGTGTCAACTGCAGTAGCTGCAAAAATTCTGAGAGAATTATTACTTGCAATACAATAAAACACTTCCGAGGAAGTGTTTTTCTTATTCTATGCGATAACAACTTGGTCTCTGCCTTGGCTTTTTGCCTTATAAAGGGCATTATCAGCCTCTCTAAATATGTGCTCTTCAGATTCTATTTCTTCCCTCTTTTTAAGAGAAGCTCCGATGCTTATAGTAAATTTAATACTGTCTCCATTAGAGTGAACTTCAAGTTCTCTAACCTTATCTAAGAATTGATTTGTAGTTTCAAGAACTTCTTCCTCTGAAGTTCCTATCATTAGCACAGCGAACTCCTCACCACCTATTCTTGCAACAAATGATGCTTTACTAAAGTGGTTTTCTGCTAGTTCAGCTAGTGCAATTAAACATTCATTACCACTAGAATGCCCATACCTATCATTAACAACCTTAAAATGATCTATATCCATAATGATTAAGGATATATGGTTTTCTGCGCCATCATTTTGTATTGTTTCATTAAGCTTTTTATTATAAAAACGCCAATTGTATAGACCAGTAAGCTGGTCCTTTATGGATAAGTCTCGCAACTCTCTAGCTTGCAATGTATTCTTAACAGCAATTGCAGCATATGAAGCTATAATTGAAAACATTTCAACATCATCAATTGAAAAGCTATTCTTTTCAAAAGTCTGAAAGTTAATAACTCCCAAAGTCTCATCATGTACTTTTAATGGAAGAATTAAAATAGACTGCGGAGAATTGTTATCACCATAAAGAATATAATCCTCTACATACAGCTCATACTCTTTCTCCACATCATTTATGACAACAAAAGAGTCATTGTCAAGAGCCCATGAAGCTAGGTACTTCTTGTTATTCCTTTCAAGCTTATATGGAGCTATCTTTTCTCCTTCTCCATTTACATAGACATAATTAACAAAATCATCTTCAACTAACCCCAGAAGTAAATTATATTTTTTATAATAATCTTTCATGTGACTATATATTGAGTCAAATATTTCTTCAATAGAATGTAACGCATTAATTTCTTTTCCAATTTCTGACAGCATTTGCAATTGCTCAAGCTTTCCACGATTGCTTTCTTCTCTAACTTGGCTTATAGCTTTGAACTCTCTCTCTTCCATTACCTTTTCTTGATATTCATTATATGTTTTTTCATTCTTATATGCTTCCTCGTAATTACCTATTTTAGCATAGAATTCTGCTGCGCTTTTATGAAATTTTGATTTTAGTGCATTGCTTCCTGCTTCAAAAATTATAGGTTCTATCTCATTAATCAAATTTTCAGCGTTTTCATAATTATTTTGCACAATGTAATTTTCTAAAAGCATTTGTGAAAGTTCTATTTGATATGATACTAAACCATTATTCTTTAGTTTCTCTATAGCACTCTCTAAATATGAACAAGCACTATCTAAATTACCTAGTTCTTTTTCAATTAAACTTATCCCTCTCATGATATCTACCATTATCATAATATCTTTAAATTCTCTATTTACATCTTCTGCTAATAAGTAGTGTTTTCTTGCAAGTTCATACTCTTTCAATTTAAAATAGGTATCAGCCATGTTTACATGGCTATAGGCTACTATTAGATCATCACCAGCTATCTCACCAAACTCTAGCGAGGTCTGAAAGCTTTCTAAACTTTCCTCATACAAACCAACATCCAAACTTATCACGCCATAGTTTATAGTCAACTTAGCTACCAAGTGCGGCATATTTAACTTCTTCGCTAAATCTAGGCCTTTCTTAGCATACTCGGCTGCTTTTTTGTAATTATTCATAACCTCTGAGTAATAGTACAGGAATGCATTATATAAGTTTGCAAGTACTTCTTGATTGACATCAAAGTTCATGCAGATATATTCTGCTTGCTCAAGTGTTTCGACAGCTTTAACAGACTCACCTGCATAACAATAAAGCGTACCTAAAACTCTTAAAGACTCAGCAAATCCATCATAATAATCTATTGCCCTTGCTTTTCTAGAGTTCTCCAAGACACTATTAATTAATGCTTTTATGTCTATATCAGATGCGTTTCTCTTATCATATATTTCTTCGTTAATTTGATCTATCTCTTTTATAACGTTAGTATGTAAACCTTTTTCCATACATTACACCACCAAAAAATTCTATTTACACATATATTGAATTCTATACAAATCTTGCTTTTCCTCTTTTAAACATAGAAAAAGCCTAAACTTAAAAAAGGACCCTATAAGGAAGAGCCTCTTTTATGAGTATCTATCCTATAGAGTCCATTTTAATAAATCTAGGTTTGTTTATTTACTCAGGGGTTATTTCCATATAACCTATATTATCCGTGTCATTTATTAACGCAATATCAAGATTAAGATCAACTTTTATTAATAGGACAGGATGATCATCTATTAGTTGAACATCATCACTATTAAGCTTTTGATCTACAGTTAACCTCAATATGGCTCCATCAACTTCTCCTTCTAAATACTCAATAGCATCATAGTCCATTTCTTCAACTATCAATACATAAGTTCCATCAAGTTCTGAGTGCTCATCGGGATTGAAAACCATATGTCCTCTTTCAAGTCCTGCAGCCCTGGCTTGGTCCAATATTAGCTGTGGTGCATCATTCAGATCAATTTCTGTAATTGTATAATCTCCTGTTGCACCTGTACAACCAATTAAAGAAAATAACATAACTGTTGCAACTGTTAAAACTGCTAGTTTTTTCATCATTTTTTCCTCCCTTTTTATGTTCACCTATACTATATCACACGTTTTAGTTTTAGAGTCGAAATTTACGGTCTTGTAAATACTTTGTAATTTTTCTGTAAACTCATGATATAAACAAAATATTCAGACAATTTTGAGTAAAAAAAATAGCTACTTGACTCAAGTAGCTATCTACACTTATAAGTATTTAATTGTTTAGTTTCCTGATAAAGAGAAGTAAGGTGCAAATACTTCTACAAAGTTATTTGATGTGCTTGTAGCACCTGCTACTGTATCAACGTCAGAAAGACTACTGGTATCCATTAATTGACTTTGTAAAGAAGCTACAGCTTCATGATATAACTCATATGAGTAATCTTCACCCTTAGGAGCGCCTTCTGAATCTCTCTCTTCATACAATACATGAGAAACAGATCCATTAGCAAATGTTACATAACCAACACCTCTAACGCCTCTAGAGTCAGCTTCTGTAACTCCAGCATAAGTACCATTATTATATAGTTGCTGACCTGCATTTGCACTTTCTAATGCATTTGTAACAGCTTCAACAAAATAACCTGATGTGCTAGTAGCACCGGCTACTGCGTCAAGTCCGTCAACACTTTGAGTTTCAACAAGCTTTTGCGACAACTCGTCTACAGCTGTAAAGAATGCTTCATAAGAATAGTCCTCACCTTTAGCTTCAGCGAAGGGACCTTGAATTTCTTTATAATCAACAGAAACAATTTCTCCATCTACCACTTCTAATGCAACTGTACCAAATGAATAGCGAGTATTCTCAGGATTCATAGTAGCATTTCCAACCCAAGTACCATCTACTAAGCCAGCAGGTGTCTCTCCACCATTACCATTATCATTAGGTGTAGCATCATCAGTACATCCAGCAAAAACAACAGCCATTAAAGCAACAATAGTTAAAATACCAAATAATTTTTTCACAATTATCCTCCTCTTATATATGTGTTTAACAATAGTATTTGTTAAACAACTTCCTAGGTAACTATTTTAACAAATATATTTATAGATGTATAGTTATTAATAGGGTTTTGATAAATTTATTTTTAAATATATAGGACTTTATCCATATTTCATTCTAATTTAATAAATATATAATTAATTAGCTATATTGTTCTACATTTTTATACAGAATAGCAGGGGTTATGTGTATAATTATACATTCACATAACCCCTGCTATTTATTCTCATCTGGCTATTTTGGCGACCTATACTAAAAATTCTACTATCTTTGTTTCTATTAGTTGTTTGTTTTTCTCAAATAGCTTTACTCAACAATTTTAATAACTACCTTATTTCTTCCAGTGTCTTTTGCTTGGTATAAAGCATTATCAGCTGCCTTAAAAATTTCATCTACAGTTTCTGGAACTCGTGTTCTGTAAATTACTTGTCCCATACTAGCTGTTACTTTTATTGCCTTATCGTCTACATGTATATCCATATTCCCAATATCGTCAATTAATTCGTATGACTTAGTAACTAGAGACTCTTCTGGCTGGTCAATTGATATAATAGCAAACTCCTCACCACCAATTCTTGCTACTTGAGAGCTGCTGAATACTTCTTTGACCTTAGCTGATATTCTCTTCAAGCATATATTCCCAGCTTCATGCCCATATTGATCATTTACTTCTTTAAAATGATCAATATCAACTATGGCAAGACTTAGTAAAGCAGGGCAATCCGTACACTCTTCTGCCTTATCATTAAGATATTGATTAAAGAATCTCCAGTTATACAAGCCTGTTAAAGAATCTCTAACTGTCAATTCTTGAAGCTCTTTTGTTTGAAGTGCATTTCTTATTGCTATAGCAGTATAAGATCCTATTATCTCTAATATTTTAAGATCTTCCACAGAGAAGCTATTTCTTTTGTACATTTGTATTTGGATTGCTCCAATTACCTCATTTTCAATTTTAAGGGGAATAGCCATAAGCGAATGTGCAACAGCGTTAATACTATCAGAACCATATAGCTGGAACTCATTTATGTAATTCATATACTCATTGTGCATATCATTTATTAAAACAGCCTCATCATTTTTGATTGCATAGTTTCCAAAACTGTTAGGATTATCAATATGAACTTCAAATGGATCTAACATTTTACCTCTGAAATAGAAGTAATCATAATGAACTATGTCACCTTTTTTTATGGCTATAGCAAAGTTAAAGTCATCATACAGCTGCCCCAATGATGCATTAACTGCCCCAAAAACTTCATCTAAGGTGCTGTAAGAAGTTATATTCCTACCTATTTTTGATAATATCTCTAGCTGCTCAACTTGCTTTGTAAGTCGGTTCTCTTTTATCTGTTTTACACTTTCAAGCTCTCTTTTGTTATAAACTTTTTCTTGGAAATCAAGCGCAAGTTGGCACCACTTTACTGACTCTTTGTAATCATCTCTAGCCTCGTAATATTGTGATTTTGTCTTATAAAGAGAAGAAATATACTCATCATTTTTTATCGATTGAGCTATTCTTTCAGATCTTGGCAACAGTCTTTCAACTTCTTCGAATTTTTTATCTTTTATATATAGCTTTAGTAACTCTAGTGATAAATTCAACTCCCAGCCACCTTGGCTATATTTTCTTAATTTTTCAATAGCTTTAAGCAAGTAACTATAGGATTTTTCTTTCTCCCCTTCAGCATACGCCAACATGGCTAACCCTTTAGAAGCACTTGCAAATGTTATCAGTTCTCCCTGGTCCTGTGCCATTTCATAGGTTTTCGTATAGTACTCTAGTGCCTTTTCATAGTTCTTCATCTTATAATAACAGTTGCCAATATTAGAAATAGAATAAAGCTCTCCTCGCTCCGATTTTAGTAAAAGTGAGTACTTTCTTGCTTCTTGAAGTAATTTAAGACTATCGGAATATAATCCTATTTGATAATACATCATTCCTAAATTTATAGTAAATCTACGTATCATCTCATTATCTTTGATTTCTCTAGCTAAACTCAGCCCTTTATTACAATACAAAATTGTAGTTGAATAATCTTTTTGCACTTCACCATAATAAATAACATAAGTATTGTATATTCTAGCTAGTATCTTACGGTCTGTACCATTTTTGTTAAATATCTCTTCTGCCTTTGTGATATTTTCATAAGCAGCAGAAGAGTCTCCTAAGTAACAGTAGATATATGCCAATATTCTATATGACTCAGCCAGTCCGTCATAGTATTTAATATTAAAAGATTTTACAATGTTTTCATTTATTTTCTTAATATCAGTTTCTATTTCTTGCGTTGTTGTATTTCTATGTTGATCAATCTGGCTATTTATGTAATCAATTTCACTAATTAAAATAGATCTATCTTTATCCATCTCACATCTCCTCAATACTTTCTAAAAAATTAACTGGCATATGCCAGTTAATCACAAATTTCATAAGAAACTACTCTATTTCTCCCATCCTCTTTTGCCTCATACAAAGCTTCATCTGCCATTTCAAAGAGATCATCTGGGCTTAACTTACTACTCTCCGCATAAACTACTCCTGCGCTAAGAGTTACTTTTAACTGCTTATCTTCTACTCTAATCATTTCCTTATTAAAGTATTCAAACAAATAACATAAGCGCTTGTTAATACTTTCTTTATCAATATTAATAAGAAACACAGCAAACTCTTCTCCACCAACTCTTGCGATTACAGTTGCAATATCGTCAAAATATGCTGCAATTCTACTTGCTACTTCTTTGAGACAACTGTTTCCAACATTGTGACCATATGTATCATTGACTTCTTTGAAGTGGTCAATATCCATCATAATTAAAGATAAAGAATCTTTCATTTTTTTATTAATAACTTTGTCAAATAGTGCTTGATTAAAATAATGCCAGTTATATAATCCTGTAAGGGAATCTTGATTTGCAGTTCTTTCAAGTTCACTTGCATGCATAGAATTTCTTAAAGCTACACTTGTATAAGAAGCAATAATACTAAAAAACTCTACATTTTCTACTGTAAACATGTTTTTGTTATATGCCTGTATCTGTAAAACACCAATAGTTTCATCAAATACTTTGAGAGGAATACTTAAAAGTGACTTCGGTACTCTAGTTTCATCTGTAACATATTGAACTCTTCTAACATATCTTTCATACTCTTTCTCCAAATCGTTAATTATAACTGTCTCATTATTTCTTACTGTATAACTGATAAACGAGGTTTGATCATCAATATCAATATTGAAAGGCTCAAGTTCTTTTCCTAAATAACTATAATATACACATCTGATTAGGTTCTTTTCTTTTACTGCTAGTATAAAATTAAAGTCCTCAAACATAGAAGATACTAGTTTAGTCACTTCTGATAAAATGTCTTCAATTTGGCTGTAAAGTGTAATTTCTCTTCCTACTTCTGAAAGAACTTTGAGCTGCTTTATTGTTCCTTGCATCATCTCTGCTCTTACAGCATTGATACTCTCACTTTCCTGTTTTTCCATGTTCTTAGCATGATATTTATCATATTGCTTGTGCTTCTCGAGTGCTTTTTTATAATCTCCATTAATTTCATAGTATTTTGAAGTTAACTCATAATACTTTGCCATAGTTGCATCATTGTTTATATTCAATACTAAATTTTTCGTGTGAAAAATAACCTCTTCTATATCTTCAAATTCTTGATCTTCTATCATATATTCGATCAATTTGAGCGAAAGGTTAGCCTCCCATGATTTCTGCTTGTTTCTTTTTAACCTCTTAATAGCTTCCTTGAGAATAGTCTTTGATTGTTCAACATTACCCAACTCTCTTTCTATCGAGGCAAAACCTGAGGCTATAGATGATAAGACAATAATATCATTTAACTCTAGGGCTAGATTATTAGTCTTTTCATGATACTCTCGTGCTTTATCAATATTATGCGTTTTGTAGTAATATTCAGCAATATTAGCATAGCTATAAAGTATTGTTCGTTGATTATTAAGTATGGTTCCTTCTTCTAAAGTTTCTAAAAAAAACTCTAAAGCTTCTTCAAGCATGCCTAGTTCCATACAAATTACGCCGAAATTGAGTGTAAACTTCCAAACTAATTCGTGCATGTTGTTTTCTCTTGCAAGCTTTAAACCCTTACTACAAAATTCTGCACCTAATTTTAAATTATTTTTAACCTCATAATAATAAAGAACATATGTGCTAAATACTTCAGCTAAAATTCTGTCACTTAACTTTCTTTCAGTGCAGATTCTTTCTGCATTTGTTATTGAATCAAATGCTAATGAAGCTTCTCCATTATAGCAATAGAGGATGCTCAAAATTCTGTATGCTGTTGCAAGTCCCTCATAATGCTGAACATTCTCTGCATCTTCTATGTTATTCTTTATTGTTGAAATAGCTTCTCCTAAGTCAAGTTCTGCTGAGTTTCTTAACTCATGAACTTCTTCATTTATTGCGTCAATTCTTTTTATGAAGTCTTCTCTACCCTGCATCTATAAATCATCCTAGCATTAGTTATTTAGCAAAATTACCCATACATATACAGTATACATCAATTTAAACGACTAAAATAGAGAATATTGTTTCTATAATGAAAATTCATAAAATTGGCACAAATGAAAAACCAAAATGTTTCTCCTTTATTATTCTACCTTCGACTTTTTTATACTTAATTATTGAGTTATTAATTGGAGTTACCAAAACTCCAGTATCATGAAGTTGCTTATAAAGATGTGTTGGCTCAGATGCATAAGCAGCACTAACTAAAATCCTATCATAAGGAGCTTCAGCTGAATACCCTCTTGCTCCATCCGTGTTAAGTATTCTAATATTTGTTTTTTCTTTGAGTAGCTCTTTTGACTTTTTAGCCAAATCACTATTTATTTCTACTCCGAGAACTATTGAATTTGGTGCTATTTCAGAAAGAAGTGCCAATACATAACCGCAACCTGACCCTATTTCTAAAATCTTCATTCCATCATAAAGATCTAGAAGGTCTAGCATAAATGCAATCGTAAAGGGTTGAGAAATAGTCGCATTTTCACCTATAGGGAGTGGTCTATCCCTGTATGCTAAATATCTATAATCACTAAGCACAAAGTCTTCTCTTTTGACGATACTGAAAGCAGATAGAATATCTTTACTAAAACCTTTTCTTTGCAAACTATCAATCAAACTTTTCTTTGTCATAGCTATTCCTCCAGTCTTTACTCTATTATATAGAAAAAATTATCGCTCCACACTTGTGAAAGCGATAATTCTAGCTTTATTACTTATAAATCCTTATTTCCTCTCCAGAAAAGACTTTCTGCACATTTTTGACCGCACACATCTTTCCACACATTGAACATGTCTGCTCATCACTTAATCCTTCTTGGTCTCTATAACTTTCAGCTTTTTCGCTATCAATAGCTAATTTATACATTTCTGACCAATCAAGTTGAGATCTTGCGTAGCTCATTTTATCGTCCCATGTTCTAGAGCTTTTTACTCCTTTAGCTATGTCTCCTGCATGAGCTGCGATTTTTGTAGCTATCAAGCCTTCTCTGACATCCTCTAGTGTTGGTAGTCTTAAGTGCTCTGCAGGAGTCAAATAACAAAGAAAGTCTGCACCATGCCACGCTGCTAGTGCTCCTCCAATTGCACCGGTTATATGATCATATCCTGGAGCAATGTCTGTTACGATTGGACCAAGAACATAAAAAGGTGCTTCATGACACAGCCTTTTAGCCATTTCCACATTTGATTGCACTTGATTAAGTGGAACATGTCCTGGTCCTTCTATCATAACCTGGACATCTTTCTCCCAGGCTCTTTTTGTTAACTCTCCTAAAACAATCAGTTCACTTATTTGTGATGCATCACTAGCATCATACAAGCCACCTGGTCTCATTGCATCACCAAGGCTAATTGTGACATCATACTCTCTACAAATCTCTAGAAGTTCATCAAAATACTCATAAAAAGGGTTTTCTTGATTATGGATATTCATCCAAGCAAATAACAAACTCCCTCCTCTAGACACTATATTCATGAGTCTAGGATTATTTAGATATGTCTTTGCTACCGATTTTGTAATTCCTGCATGTATTGTTAGAAAGTCTGCGCCTTCACTAGCATGCTTTCTTGCAATGTCCAAAAAATCTTTTGCAACAATCTCTGAGAGCTCTTTACCTAGATAACTTAAAACATCATAAATTGGTACTGTTCCTATCATTAACGAACTCGTACCTATCAATTCTTTTCTAAATGCTTCAGTGTTTCCATAATTTGATAAATCCATAATTGCATCAGCTTCTAGCTTTTCAGCTAAAATAGCCTTCTTCATTTCATTCTCAATATTATTTGCATCTTGAGATATACCAATATTCACGTTTACTTTTGTTTTAAGTCCTTTTCCAATACCTCTAGGCACTAACGTTTTATGTAATTTGTTTGCTGGTATTACAATTTTACCTTTTGCTACGTTTTCAAGGATGTACTCCTTGCTCAGCACCTCATCTTTAGCAACTTTTAACATCTGTTCAGTGTAAAAACCATTTTTTGCAGCTTCCATTTGAGTTTTAAACATTTAAACTCCTCCTAAAAATAAAAATACACGTCCCGCAAGGACGTGTTTATAACCAAGTCTCCCTACGCTGGCATTATCCAGATCAGGTTAGAGGTCAAAGAATTATGGTTCTTTTTCTCAGCCAGCCAATTCTAGCTCCCTTGTTTATTCTGTTAGTGAAATCATAGCATATATAAATTATAAGTCAAACAATAATCCTGCGAAGTTCTTACACAATTCATTAGTGCCTTTTAATCTGTTATAATATAAGCAACAAATAGAAGTAGGTGAGGGGACTAAATGAATTTAACTGATAAAGACAAGTTTCACTTAATTTTAATCGTGACAAGCATAATTATCTTTGCTATTGGACTTTATATGGCTCAAGACAGAAGCTTCTCAATCTTATACTCTACAATGATGGTCTTAGGAGCAAGTGGTTTTGGTTATGGAATAGGGGAGTTTATTCAATCAAGGATTCTTCAAAGCAGTGATGAGTATCTTAAAAGAAAGAATATTGTTACAGATCAGAGTACTACTGCTTTTATGAGTATAAAAGCAAAAGCCAAAACATTTGATGTAATGAGCAAACTATTTCCAATATTTATTCTAGTTTTGGCAATATTACGCGAAAACTTTACTACCATTATGCTTTTACTAGGGCTTTATATTTTACTTTGGGGAATATTCATATATCACTTAAACAAAATTCACAAGAAACAGTAAAAAAATGGAGGCTTTTAGGCCTCCTAGTTTATTAATATGGATCTCTATTTCCAAACTCTGCATCTTCTACCCATTCTTCTGCATGGCGATGCATCTTTATTAGCTCATCAATAGTCTTATAATGCTTCTTTTCTTCATTAATCAAGAACATGAATAACCTACTATCTTCTTCATTCCCAGCTTCGTCATAGAGCTTTTGATATAAATCAATTGATTCTTCTTCTTTATCTAATGCTTCTCTTAGTAAATCAACTTGTCTTGGTTCCGAAAATATATCACTGCTAAACTCTTCCGCTTTTGAAAAGATATCTTTTGACTCATCTACCACAGCAGTATCTTTTAACTCAAACTCTTTATTGGCTAATTTCTTTTCTAAAATTTGTGCGTGATAGTTCTCGTCATTAGCTAACATTACAAAAATGTTAAACACTGAAGTGCCTTTATACTTCTCTGCTTGTTCCCTATAGTATTTTTCACCATTTTTTTCAAGGTTAATTGCAAATTCCATTGGATTCACAAAGATTCCTCCTTCTAACTATTATATTAGTATTATATCACACAGCATTAACTTTACCAGCTTAAAGTAGTTTGAGAGTTACTTATATTACAAACTAAAAGCTTTTATTAAGGACTCTTCATTATCTATCAAATCCATTAGTGATACTTGATTTGAACTTGCTAGCTTCTTATAGTCATTTTTCAAAAAATACGCAGTTGCAGTCAGTTGAATGGAGTATATTACATACGGTATTGCATTAAGTTCTTCATTACTCAGTTTGATGATTTCTTGGTATCCTTCAATGACTGTTAATACAAAGCTTATGAAAACTTCAATATTAAATGGACTTGTGTCGCTAAGCAAAGATGTTGATAAATAGCATATATCAAATATTCTGTAGTTTATGTTTGATATTGCAAAATCAATAAAACCTATTGAATCTTTGCAGTTAATCATATTGCCCAAATGTGTATCTCTATGTATTAGTTTTTTTTCAATGTCAAGACATTCAACCCTTTTGACTAATCCATTTATCCATTCTTCTGTTACCCCTGATGATATGATTATCTTGTCTTGCAATAATTCTTTCATACTCCTAGCCAAGTTGGCTTTGGTTAAAATTTTTTCGCTTAGTAAACCATCAACCGCTACTAAATCCATACTACTATGAAGTATCGCAATATTTCTTCCAATTTTCTTTTGTATCACCTTGCTTACTAGAGCTTCAGTGCTACTTATTATTTCGCCATGAATCATCTTATATAGGGCATAGTAATACACCTCATCTTTATAAATATGCTCATTTTCTTTTGTCAAAATTAGTTTAGGTACATTTACTTCTAAGTCTTTTAACTCATTAACGATATATGCTTCTTTATATGCATTACTGAAATTTTTGTAGCGCTTTAAAATATATGTATCATCTAGTAAGAAAACATTATTTGCGATTTCTTCTTTTTTTGCTTTTTCATTTATTTCTTTATATTTAGTTAATAACATCTTCTAGTATCCCCCCCTAAAGTTCATTCTACACAAAAAAAAGCTAGTAAAGCAAACCTTCTAAGGTTGCATTTCTAGCTTATTTGCAAAATGACAGGCTACTTGATGATTCCTATCAAAAATTTGTAGTTGTGGCTCTTCTTGTTTACAAATATCTTTAGCAAAAGGACAACGTGTGTGAAAACGACATCCTTCAGGAGGGTTTGCTGGACTTGGTACATCTCCTTTTAAGATTATTTTGTTCTTCCTTTTTAGTGGATTAGGGTCTGGTATTGCCGATAACAATGCCTGAGTGTAAGGGTGCATAGGCTTTACATAAAGATCATCTACTGAAGCTAATTCCACTAATTTTCCTAAATACATTACAGCCACTCTATCACTAACATGCTTAACTACACTTAAATCATGTGCGATAAAAAGATAGGTTAAATCTAATTTCTGCTGCAAACTTCTAAGAAGGTTTAAGATTTGTGACTGAATTGAAACGTCAAGTGCTGAAACTGGCTCATCACAAATAACTAATCTAGGGTTTAGTGCCAACGCCCTTGCAATCCCAATCCTTTGTCTCTGACCACCACTAAACTCGTGAGGATATCTATTTAAGTGTCTTTTAGACAGTCCAACAATATCCATCAGCTCAATGACTCTCTCTTTACGACTTTGCTTGTCTCCCCAATGATGTATAATCAATGGCTCTTTAATAATCTGTTCAACAGTAAATCTAGGGTTTAGTGAAGAATAAGGATCTTGAAAGATAAGTTGCATATTCTGCCTTACTTTTCTCATTTCACTATTCTTGAGTGAAAAAATATTCTTTCCCTCAAAAACAACTTCTCCTTCAGTAGCTTCATGTAGTCTTAATACTGTTCTAGCAAATGTTGACTTACCACAGCCACTTTCTCCAACTACACCGATAGTCTCTCCTTGATAAACATCAAGAGACACATCATCTACTGCTTTTACTGTCCCCTTATTTGCACTCATAAATCCTTTGCCAAGAGGAAAATATTTCTTTAAATTCTTTACTTCTAGTATTTTTTCCATTTAGTTTTCCTCCTCCATATTTTGAGGATAGAAGCATCTACAACTTGAACCATCACTTAAAGTTATTAGTTCAGGCATTTCTTCTCTGCATTTATCGGTAGCAAAGGGGCATCTTGGATTAAATCTACAGCCTGTAGGCATCATTAATGGGTCTGGTACAGATCCTTCAATTACATTAAGCCACTCTACTTTCTCTTCAATCTTTGGGATAGAATGGAGCAGTCCAATTGTGTATGGATGCTTTGGCTTAGTAAATAAATCTTCAATCATGTTCGACTCAACTACTTGTCCACCATACATTACAACTACCCTATCAGCCATTTCAGCTACTACTCCTAGGTCATGTGTTATGAGGATAATACTCATATCCATTTCCTTTTTAAATCTATCCATCTCATAAAGAATTTGTGCTTGAATTGTAACATCCAGCGCCGTTGTTGGCTCATCTGCTATTAATAATTTCGGTTCACAAGCAAGAGCTATTGCAATCATAACTCTTTGTCTCATTCCCCCAGAAAGCTGATGTGGATACTCATTAACTCTTTTGTCTGCATCTGGAATTCCTACGAGTTCTAACATTTTCTCAGCCTCTATGAATGCTTCCTTCTTTGGCAACTTTTTGTGTAGCATAATTACCTCTGCGATTTGTTTACCAATTGTATGTACTGGATTCAAACTCGTCATTGGCTCTTGAAATATAATAGATATTTCATTCCCACGAATTTTTTGAATCTCTTCTTTGCTCATTTTCAATAAGTCTTTACCTTCAAACAAAGCGCTTCCTTGCTTTATTTCTCCTGGTGGAGTAGGTATTAATTTAAGTAGTGAGAAAGCTGTTTGGCTTTTTCCAGAGCCACTCTCTCCTACAATAGCAAGAGTTTCGCCTTCATATACCTCAAAAGACACATTGTCTACAGCATAAACATCACCAGCTTCAGTATGATAAACTGTTTGAAGATTTTTAACATTAAGCAATTCTTTTTTCATAAACAGTCTCCTACCTTTTCAAATACGGGTCAAGTGCATCACGCAAGCCATCACCAATGTAATTAAATGCTAATACTGTTCCAAATATTAATAACCCTGGTAAAATTGTAATCCATGGAGCATATCTCATATAGTATCTTCCTGAATTAAGAATAGTTCCCCATGAAGGTGGGCTTGTTATACCTAATCCTAAAAAACTCAAGCTTGATTCTGCAAGGATTGCTGTGCCAACTTGCAAAGTCGCGCTTACTATAATTGGAGCCATACAATTCAAAAGCATATGCCTAATTACTATTCTGGAATTTTTTGCTCCTAAAGCTCTAGCTGCTTCAACATAATCAGATTCACGCAAAGCTAAAAACTGCCCACGTACCATCCTTGCTAAGCCAGTCCAAGAAGTTAACCCTATAACTAACATAACATTGAAAACAGATCTCTCAACTAATGTGACAATAGTTAGTAATAAAAAGATTACTGGGAACGACATAACCATCTCAGTAAACCTCATTAATATATCATCTATTACTCCTCCGAAAAATCCAGCAACTGCACCAATTAATGTACCAACTGTTACAGATACTAGTGCTGCTACTAAACCAACACTTAAGCTAATTCTAGCACCCCAAACTAATCGAGTAAACATATCTCTTCCAATTCTATCTGTACCTAAAATATGTTCGCTACTTGGGCCACTCATAATATTCTCTCTATCTATTTGATCATAGCCGTATGGACTTATTAGTGGAGCAAGAATTGCTATTACACCTATTAGAATAATAAACATCAAACTAATAAGTGCTAATTTGTGCTTTTTAAATCTTCTCCAAACCATTTGCAGATAGGTTTCATCTGCTCTAATCTCATTCATAGTTGCTGTTTGCTGAGCCATCTTGTCCACCTCCTAATCCAACTTGATTCTTGGGTCTACTACAACGTATAGAATATCAGCTAAGAACATTCCGATTACAGTCATTGTAGCTCCCAGCAAGTTAAAAGCCATAACTATCATATAGTCTTGCTGGGATATTGCATTAACAGCTAATAAACCTATTCCTGGCCATGAAAAAATTGTCTCAATTATTACAGCTCCGCTGAATAATATGGGCAACTCAAAACCAATCAGTGTGACAATCGGTAAAAGAGCATTTCTAAAAGCGTGTCCAATAACAACTTTTTTCTCAGGTAATCCTTTAGCTCTAGCAGTTCTTACATAGTCTTGATGCACTACATCTAACATACTAGCTCTCATATATCTTGCAATTCCTGCCATTCCACTAAAAGCAAGGACTATTAAAGGTAAAATCATATGAGAGAATCTATCTTGTAAAACAGTAAAGAATGGCTGGACCCCCCATTCGACACCCCAAGTTGACATGCCTGATATTTGCACTCCTGAAAATCTTAGTCCTACAAAGTATATCAACATTAAAGCAAACCAAAACTGAGGAAGTGCTCTTCCAAAAAATGCTACGGTAGTCACGACATGATCAAACCAAGAATATTGCTTCAAGGCTGAAATCATTCCTACAGGTATCGCTATTAAATAGATGACTATCATTGCCCAAAAATTTAAAATCAAAGTAGCAGGCAATCTTTCCAAGATCATTTCAAGAACAGGTCGGCCTGTTACAAAAGATGTTCCTAAATCACCCTTAAGAACACGTCCCACCCAATTAAAATATTGAACTGGCAATGGCTCATTAAGTCCATATAGCTCTCTAATATGTGCTTTTTGCTCTGGCGTTGCATTTCTCTCTGCCATTATATCAACAGGATCACCAGGGGCAAGATGCATTATAAGAAAAGAAATAATGGAAATCCCAATAAGGACTACCACCATTTGTATAAGTCTACGTAAAAAATATCTCTTCATGATCAATTAACTCCTCATCTATTACATGTAACAAGGCAACGAGCACTTCGTGGGAAGTGCTCGCGGCTATATTGCCTTAATATTTTTAGTGATATGCTGGGTCAATATACCATAAGTGATGATCGATTGGCTCTAGCGGAGACCAAACTGCATTCTGGACTTTATTGTACATTGCCTTTACATCGTTCGTTGTATATAAGAATATGTATGGAAGTTCTTCATTTAATAACTGTTGTAGCTCGCCATAAATCTGGATACGCTCATCCATATCATAAGTTGCACGTCCTGCTTCAAGTAAAGCATCTGCTTCAGCACTTATAAATTCTACATCATTAAATCCTACTAAGGTTCCATTTGGATCTGGTTCTCCAGCCTCATTAAGTTTAGCTTGGCTTGAGTGGAACATATTAAACGAGTCTGGGTCTACTGATAAATTCCATCCCCACATGTATGACTCAAAGTGTCCTACATCTAGATATTGATTGAACAATACTGAACGCTCGTAATATTCTACCTTTGCGTCTACTCCTACTTCTTTCCACTGCTCAATGGCCATTGCTATTACATTTGCTTTATCTTCTTCTCCTGCCATTGATACAATCACGAATTCAAGTTTTTCTCCATCTGCATTTTTTAAGAATCCATCTGCATCCTTAGTCCACCCAGCTTCATTAAATAATTCTTCTGCTTTTGCCTGATCTAAAGAGTATTCAATTACATCTTCGTTATGTGCCCATGAGAATGGAACACTGTGTGAATTAATAACTGTTCCATATCCTTGGAATACCACATCAATGATTGACTGACGATCTAGTGCGTACATTAATGCTTGTCTTACATTCTTATCTGATAAGTATTTATGATTTTGCTTAAGACCTATGTAGTAGTATCCATTATTAGGTGTCTCAATAAATGTTACATCATCACTCATTGTTGCCTTTATACGATCGATATCTTCTACTGGAATTCTATTAATAAAGTCTATATCGCCATTTTCAAATGCTGATAGAAGTGTTTGGCTATCTTGATACAGTCTTATCATAATTGTTTCAATATAAGGACCTTCACCCCAATAGTTTTCATTAGCTGTCAAAACTACATGACGACCTGATTGATATTCTGCAAATTTATATGGGCCTGTTCCAATTGGATCCCAACTATTCTTATGCTCACGCAAAGCACTTGCTTCTACTTCTCCAAAAATATGCTTTGGAATAATCCCAAGAGCTGCTCCTGCTAATCTTTGCATTATTGGAACATCTACCTGTGTTAAATGAATTGCTACTTCGTAATCATTCACTACTTCTACATGATCTACAAATTTAAGATCACTTGCACGCACACCTGTATAACCAGGGTCCATTACCATGTCAAATGTAAACTTAACATCTTCTGCAGTAAACTTAACACCATCATGCCATTCTACATTGTCTCTTAGATAAAAAGTTAAAACTAACCCATCTTCTGATACTTCCCAATCATGTGCCAATTCTGGCGCAAATTCTAAGTTCTCATCTGTTTTAATTAAACTATCATTAATAAAGTTAGTAATTCCACTTGAAATTGCATCTGATGATAATATTGGATTCAATGTCGCTGGTTCTCCAGAGAACCCATATGTGTACATTCCTCCAACTACTGGTCCTGCGTCTTCCCCATTGCCACCATTAACTGGATCAGGTGTTGCTCCATTTGAACAACCTGAAAAAACTACTGCTGTTGCTAATATTAGTACAACCAAAACTCCTAAATACTTCTTCATTCTAAAAAATCCCCCATCATTTATTTTATTAAAGTTTTTAACACTCGTGTTTGTCGCAAGGCTACTATATAATCCGGCTCTGTGAGCCCAAGTCCGTCCGTCTATGATAAACACTCCTTTCGACAATTAATTCTTGTATAAATATACATGATAGTTAAATGATATGCAAGCTTTTTCTTGAAAAAATCTATTTTTTCCAGGTTTTTTTGAATTTTCATGTATTTTATGCATTCTTTTTGAATAAATACATAAAAACAGCCTCTAAATAGACTAAATAGAGACTGTTAATGTATTTTATTCTGTTGGTGGTGTAAAAGTGCGCGCTCCAAGCTCTTTATCTAAATGATATATTTGGTTTCCATGCCCTTCAACTCTTCTCACTGTAGCTAGCAACCCAGCAAAAGTATCTTCTTCTTCTCTTTGCTCATCTACAAACCAGTTAAGCATACTAATAGTTCTATACTCTTTCTCTTCTGTAGCAATATCCATTAAACTATATATTCTAGATGTTACTCCCTTTTCATGTTCAAGAGCTTTTTCGAATACATCTACTAAGTTTACATATTCATTATCTGGATCAGGCATACCTGTCATCATTGGTCTTTCTTCCATTTCAGTTAAGAAGTTAAAAAACTTCATTGCATGAAATCTTTCTTCTTGTTCTTGCACTAAAAAGAAATGGGCGAATCCTGGTAAATCATTTGCAGCACACCATGAAGCCATCGCTACATAAACATGGCCAGAAAATAGCTCATAATTCAATTGCTTATTAATTGCATTTGTTAGCTTCTCAGACAACATTCTAAAACACTCCTTATGTTTAATTAATTTATTTAGACTGTTATAATTAATATAGTCTGCCTATATTATATCATGGAGTGATAAAAACATGAAGCTAGAACAAGTAATTGAAAAAATTGCAAAAAACAAGCAACAATACAAGAGCTCATTCAATAGATATGCAGTTTATGCCCCCATAATAAAAGTGAACAATCAAGCACACTTACTCTTTGAAGTAAGATCAAACAAACTAACTTCCCAACCTGGTGAAATATCCTTCCCTGGTGGGAAAATAGAGCAATTTGAGTCTTGGCGTACTGCTGCTTTAAGAGAAACATGTGAAGAGCTTAATGTAACATACAAAGACCTTGAATGGATTAGTGATCTTAATATTGCAAATTTATCTAACAGCAGAATAGTATATGCTGGGATTGGGCTATTGAAAAAGGATGTATCAGAATTAATACCTAATAAAGATGAGGTATATAAGATTTTCACTGTGCCAATTGATTACTTCCTTAATTATAAAGTTGATATTTATCAAGTTGAGACAGAAATGAAACCCCCTCCTAATTTCCCATATGATTTAATACCAAATGGTAAAAAATACAATTGGAATGGAAGGGGTTATGAAGTACCGTTTTTCAAATATGAAGATCAAGTTATCTGGGGCTTAACGGCCAGAATTATAATAGATATCGTTCAAAGACTAAAGAACTAAATTTTCCTTGGAAAAATTCGAGAGCCTACAAAGACAGCCCATGCTCTCTCTTCTTTTTTAAACATAAATCTTATCTTAGTTTGGTAAGTCATTTCATTTACAAGTAAAGTATCGTGACTTAAAGGGGTGTATGTATAATGCTTGTTTGCACTTACACCTCTTAAATTATCTTTATCCTTATATATTAAAAGATCTCCACCTTCATCTGTTTCATAATAACCTACTATATTATCAATCTCTTGATTACTCATTTCATAAGGCTCAACTTCTTTTTCTTCTAATAAAGGAAGCCCTAAAGCGCAGTTAACTGCAGCTCTCCAAATTACACTTGCTGGCTTACCACTAGTATTAGTTAGAACAGCTACTACTAAATTTTCTTCTGGTACAAACCCAAAGTTAGATGAAACCCCTGGTTGCCCACCACCGTGTTCTACTAGTGTAACGCCATGATAATTAGGCGTTGCCTTAAGTGCGTAACAATAATATTCTCCTGGGTTTGTTTCATAAACTGGTGTGTACATCTCTTCGATACTTTCTTTGGACACATAATTATTATCAACATCATTAACATAAACAGACCCATATTTAAGCAAGTCTCTCACAGAAGACCTAACTCCGCCACCAGCTTCATAAACTCCTAACCTAGGCCAGTCAGCAAGCTCATATTCTTTCTTGACTTCATTATATATGTAGTTCTTTGTTACTTCAGATAATTTTTCTATTTCATCAACATAAAGTGTGCTATTTTTCATATCAAGTGTATTAAGCAAGCTAGTCATATGTCTTGCATACGTGCATTTGCGATACTTTTCTAATATTGCTCCAAGCAATAAAAATACATCATTTGCATAGCTGAAATAATCACCAGGTTCTCCTAAGAGTTCAGTCTCATATCCATTTAAGTATTCTATATGCTTTTTAAAATGTATATGATCTTGTCTCCTTCCTACTGGTGGCAGTCCCGAAGTATGCGATAACAAATGCTTTATTTGCAGTTTATCCATATCTATCCCTGCTATTTTCAATCCGGGCAAATGTTTAGTTACTAAATCAGTTGTCTTCAAAACACCTTCATCAACCAATTTCATTATCTCTAAAGCAGTAAATGACTTTGAAATTGAGGCTATTCCCATAACAGTGTCAGGTGTAACAGGTAGTTCCTTCTCTAGGTCTCTATATCCAAAGCCTTGTTCAAAGATTACTTTTCCATCTTTACTTATCGCTATCGATGCGCCTGCTATATTTTCTTCACTTATCACCTTATTAACAAACTTCTTTAACTCTTCCCAATTTTTCATTAATATTACCCCCTGGTTTATTTGGTAGTGTAAAGTATTTCACTACCTATTTCCAAATTTTTATTGTATCTACAAGGT
>CAZJHT010000033.1:0-27063 GCA_964546025.1 uncultured Clostridiaceae bacterium | reverse complement strand
ATTTCCGAGTCATACCCTATTTTAACCTAATTCTAACCCGATTAAAAGCTTTATTTAGTAAGATATGATTAAATAACACAACTCAAGAGGTGAAAACATGAAACAAGGAGCTTATGTACTTTTTATACTGCTCATAATTGCATTTGTATTATCTGGAGTTTTCTCAAGTAACAAAAGTATTTTCCCAGTTGTAAATTGGTGGAATTCGCTTTTTAATAAAGATGCAGCAACTACTACCCATAGCAAAAGCCTTTCTGATACATATGATGGTGTTGATACAATTCAAATAGATTTAGTGTCTGCAGATTTAGTCATATCAAAAGAAAATGTACGTGAAATTGAACTGAGTTATTCTGGGAATGGCGAGTTAGTAGTCAGTGAAAAAGGAAAAACATTGACTATTAAAGAAGAATTTAAAAGCTGGAATTTAGGGTCAGTAAGCAAAGGGGAGCTTATACTTAAAATCCCTAATGACTTAACTAAACTAGAAACAAAAGTCATTTCCGGTAATACAGATATCAGTAATCTTTCATTTGATAAACTAAATGTTGAAAGTGTGTCTGGCAGGATTTCCATTAGTGATATTAAAGCTGATGACCTAAGTATAAAAAGCATTTCTGGAAGAATTAAAGTTGATAATGTAAACTTTTTAAATGGGTTTATGAAGAATGTCTCTGGAAGAATCGATTCTGAAATTACTGATGTGTGGGATAGTTTTTCACTTGAAACTGTTTCTGGTAGGGTATCACTTGACTTAAGTAGTAAAATTACCCCTGAAATAAGTTTTAGCTCTGTTTCAGGTGAACTCACATCTAGCATAACAGGAAGCGATATTAATTGTAGTATTAAAGTAAAAACTGTTTCAGGAGATGTAAAAGTTAGCACAAGATAACTTGACTATATATTGTTTTAATGAGAATCTATAGAAAGATTCTCATTATTATTTGGAGTGAAATTATGAATAACTGGCAGATTAGAAGTGAAATGTTAATCGGTAAAGAAAATATAGCAAAGTTAAATAACGCAACTATTATAATAGCAGGGCTTGGTGGAGTGGGCTCTTGGGCAACAATTAGCCTAGCGAGAAGTGGAATCAAGAATTTTATCCTTATTGATAAAGATATCTTAGAGATCTCAAATATAAATCGTCAGGCTATAGCATTTAGTGATAATATAGGTGCCTCAAAAGTAGAAGAAATGGCTAAAATGCTAAAAAGAATTAATCCCGAAATAACTACACAGCTTCTTAAACTCAATATAGATAAGGAGAACGCTGTTGATGTCGCCTCACTAAAGGCAGATTACTTAATTGACGCGGTAGATACAATTACTGCAAAAGCAAGCCTTATAAAACATGCTTATAAAAATCAATTGCCTGTGATTTCAGCAATGGGTGCAGGGAACCGGCTTGAAGCAAATAACTTTCAAGTTTGTGATATAAGTCAAACATACAACTGCCCACTTGCTAGATCATTAAGAAAAGTTTTAAGAAAAGAAGGTATTAATGAAGGAGTTAAAGTTGTGTTTGACCCTAGTGAAGTAGAGAAGCCTGAGTCTTGGCCAGCACATGAAAGAATTAAAGGCCCACGAAAGGATCTTTTTCCACCATCTAGCATGGTATTTGCTCCTGCCATTAGTGGAATGTTAATGGCGCTTGAGGTAGTTAAGGACTTAATAGGATAATAAAAAAAGAGGCTCATTTGAGCCTCTTTAGTTTATTCATATGACTTTGCTAAATAGTATAAAGATCTAACGCCTACACCAGTAGGACCTTTGCCTATATACTCTAAGTCTTTACTTGTATAAGATTTACCAGCAATATCCAGATGTAACCATGGAGTATCCTCAACAAATTCTCCTACGAACATACCTCCTGTGATAGTTCCAGCTCCACCTTCGCCAGTATTATTCAAATCAGCTTCTGGATGCTTATAAGCTTCTTTAAAGTGATCAAACATTGGTAAGCGCCACATCATTTCATCACTTAATTTGCTAGCATTTTCAAGTCTTTGGTAGAAGTCCTCATCATTTGCTAAAACACCGGTCACTCTTTGGCCAAGAGCAGCAATACATGCGCCAGTCAAAGTTGCAATATCAAGAACTCTTGATGCTTTTTCTTCTTTAACCGCATAATAAACAGCGTCTGCTAAAGTTAATCTACCTTCAGCATCTGTGTTTTTTACATGAATTGTTTTACCAGACATAGATCCAATAATGTCTCCTGGATGATAACTTCTTGCTGATGGTATGTTTTCACATGCAGCAACTATAGCTACAACATTAGTATTTAGCTTTTGCTTGCTGATTGCACACATAGCTCCGATTACAGCTGCAGAACCACCCATATCAGTTTTCATGGTGCTCATACCATCACTAGTTTTTAGTGATAATCCACCACTATCATAAGTTAATCCCTTGCCTACTAGTGCTGTAATATCATCTTTGTTCTTCTTGTCTCCCATATGTCTCATGACAATAAATCTAGGAGGATTGTCTGACCCTTTTGCAACTTGCCAAAATGCTTCCATACCTAATTTTTGAATTTTCTTCTCATCAAAAATATCAATGTCAAATCCATATTCTTTAGCTTTTTCTTTTGCAAAATCTGCTAAAATAACAGGAGTTAGATCATTTGATGGAGTAGCTGTTAGTTCTCTAGCAATATTGGTTGCTTCTGCCAAGGCAGTACCTTCTTCACAAGCAGCCTCGTCCTGCCCTACAAAGTTAACCACTTCTAGCTTCGATTCGTCTTTTTTACTTAAGTATTTATCAAACTTGTAATTTGCTAATAAAATACTCTCAGCTATCAAAGCCTCTGGCTTTAAATCTCCTGTTAACCCTTCTAATGTAGAAGCTATATAAAGCTCTTTTGCTTTTAATTTCTTAGCTTTATTAAATAATCTACCCACTGCCATTCTTACCTTCTCAGTATTAAGCTTTTCACTTTCACCAAGACCTACTAATATCAGCTTTCTATACTCATCTTCATCTTTAATGTATGTGACAAGTACTTCTTTTGCATCACCTACAAACTGCTCCTTCTCTCTTAGCGAATCAATTATTTCTGATACCGAGTTACTAAAATCTAACTCTTGCCCTTTTGTTAGAAGAACACCTATAGCATCTACTGAAGGTGGAATCTTCTTTTCTAATAACATTTTTAGTTCCATTTACTTTTCCTCCTTGTCTTTAAGTCCCATAAGAGCTATTTCTATTGCTCTTATAATCTCTTTTCTTGTGTTTTCTGTTTTATTTTCTCTCTCTGGCTTATATGATACCATAGCTAAGCCACAAACTTTATCATAGCTTATCAAATGTCTCAAAATTTTCCCTAATTCTTCCCCACTAAAACCGCCCGGAGTAGGAAGTCCTGCTGCAGGAGCTAATTCTGGATTTAATATATCTAGATCAACATGAACATAGATTTTGTCCTCTCTAGTAACTAAATAATTCATTGCATCTTTAAGTTTTGTGTCAATTTTGAGCATTGACTCTTCTCCGATTGTTACTATTGAGTCAGCACTAATTAGACCTCGTTCTTCATCATCTAAATCTCTAAGCCCTAGCATTATTATGTCCGGTGCTTGAAGTGGATATTTCAAACCACTTGTCCTTCTTATTTTGCTTAAACATTTACCCGCTGCAATAGCAACTGGCATCCCCCCAAGCATACCAGAAGGACTTGTCTCTGGTGTATTATAATCACCATGAGCATCTATCCATACCAAACCAACTCTATTTGGCATCATACTTCCTCTTTTGCTTTTTTGCATTCCTGCTAGTAAACCAAGTACACTATTACAGTTTGCAAAAAGCCCTAAAACAAAATCTCCCTTTTCAAGTGATTTATTAGACTCTGTAGCTAAATAACTATTAGCCAAAGCTACTCTATTCCATTCCCCATACTGACTCTCATCTTCATGAGACATTTCAATTTCTTTAACTTGAGTAACACTATGCCCATTATTAATAAGGGTCTTCACCAAATCAGCTTCAAGTATTATTCTTGGTCCTAAACCACCACCAAGCCCCTTGCCTTGTTCATTATATGGTTGTGTTATTATTGATATATTCATCAAGCACTTAACCTATATTCATTTTAACAAATTTACCATGTCCAGGCTCCGCTACAATCTGTTCACCATCAAACACTTTTACCCCACGCACATACGTTGTTTCTATTTTCCCATTAAATAATCTTCCATCGAAAGCACTATGTTTATTTGTGTAGTACAAATCTTCTGCTTTACATAGCCATTGTCCATCTAAATTTAATATATAGAAATCTGCGTCAGCACCTATTTCTAAGGCACCTTTTTCAGGATACAATCCGAACCTTCTTGCCGCATTATATGCTGTAAACCTAGCAAATAAAGGAAGAGACATATCCCTTTTTATGATGCCTTCATCAATTATAACAGGTATCATGGTTTGAAGCCCATTGCACCCGTTATTGGCTTTATCAAACTCATCCAGCGGAACCACCTTTTTTTCAAATGGATGTGGTGAGTGATCTGATGCTATCATATCAATCGTGCCGTCTAATACATATTCCCACAAATAATCTACTACTTCTTGAGGTCTAGCTGGGGGATCACATTTAGCGATTCCACCTTTTTCAAATAAAATATCCGTATTCAATCCAAGGTATTGTGGACATGTCTCGACACTTATATCTATCCCCTCTGCTCTAGCATACTTAACTTCTTCTGCTCCTTCTGGAACACTCATATGTGCTATATGCGCTCCTGCTCCTGGAGCTAAGCCTGCTAGAAAAATAAATCTCTGAATTGCTTCTAGCTCAGCATATAAAGGATGAGACTCTATAAATGCTTCAATATCATTTTTGCCTTGTTTTTTAAATTTTTCCTTCAGATGATAAATTAAAGTATCGTTTTCAGCATGAACAGTTACTACTCCGCCTAAGTCAGCTACCAGTTCCATACCTTCAAGTAATGGCCCGTCTTCTGTCATATGAAAATTTGGGCATCTACACATAAATGCCTTATATGCTTGACCCCCTGCTCTATGTATAGCAGGTATCTTATCAAGATATCCATCTACAAGACCACCATAAAGAGCTATATCAACAACACTCTTGTTATTAACTTCATCAATTTTATCGTTATATGCTTCTATTGTCAGAGTAGAAGGTTGCGACAAAGGCATATCAATAAATGTTGTGACCCCACCTGCTGCTGCAGACATGCTTGCTGTAGTGAAAGTTTCTCTGTGTGGCTCTCCATGCCCAGCGTGAACATGTGGATCTATTGCTCCAGGCATTACGTACCTTCCTTTTGCGTCAATTACTTCTTTAGCTTCAATATTATCTGAGTTTTCCACTATGCCACATATCTTTCCTTCTTTGACTAGCATATCTGCTTTTATCACTGCTGTGGGCAAAACAAGATAACCATTTTTGATTAATATATCATAATTCATGCTATTCTCTCCTTTAAAGTTTTAATGTTATTTCTTTCGCTAAAAACATGAATAACCCTGCATGCTTGTCTAATATTAAGTAATCTTTTTGCTTACTTAATTGCTTCTTAACTATTCATTCCATCAATGTTAGTATAATAATATTAAAAGAAAAGGATGTGTAATCATTGAAGCTACTAGCTGATTTACATTGCCATACTACTGCAAGTGGTCATGCCTACTCTACACTACTTGAAATGATAAATGGAGCCAAAGAAGCAAATTTACAAGCTATAGCAATTACTGATCACGGCCCTGCACTTCCAGGGGGACCCCATCTTTATCACTTTGGTAATATGAAAGTATTTAAAAAAGAGATTAATGGTATCAAAGTGCTTAAAGGAGTGGAGGCTAATATTTTAGACTATGATGGAAGTATTGATGTGCCTGGGAGATATCTCAAAAACTTAGATATAGTCTTAGCAGGGTTTCATAACATTTGCTACCCAGGAGGGTCCGTAGACCAAAACACAAATGCTTTGATTAAGGCAATGGAAAACCCTTATTTAGATATTATTGTTCATCCAGGAAATCCAGACTTTCCAATTGATGTTAAAAAGTTCGTAAAAGCTGCAAAAGATCTTAATGTACTGATTGAAATAAACAACAGTTCTTTTTCAGTATCTCGAAAAGGTAGTGCTAAAAACTGCTTAGATATAGCTGAGGAAGTAGCAAGAGTTAATGGAATGGTGTCTTTTGGCAGTGATTCTCATATATTTTATGATGTGGGTAATTTCTCTGAGTGTATTAAAGTAGCTAATGAAACTGGCCTTAAAGATAAGCAAATAATAAATACGGACTTAAATAAAATTGAGCTTTTCTTATCAAGAAAAAATGATATTGATAAAAGAGCTAGGATACTTCCTATCTAATAATATGAGTCTTTGCAAAGTTTGCAAAGACTCATATATTTTAACTAATTATTTTAAGATATTTTTCTAAATCAACATTCCCTCCTGTAAGTACAAATACAACTTTCTTATTATGAACATCTATTTTCCCTTCAAGCACAGCTGCCACGCCTACTGCTGCAGATGGTTCTACTAAAAATTTACCATGGATTAGTATCTCTTTCATTGCCTTGATAACATTTTCATCATTAACCGTAACCACTCGATCTACATACTTGCTTATAATTGGCCATGTATTAGTTCCTGTTTTTGTTAACATTAGCCCATCAGCAACCGTATCCTTAAACTCAACTTCAACAGGTTGCCCAGCCTCTATGCTGGCTGAAAATCTAGGAATTGCCTCTGGCTCTACACCAATAACCTCGCATTTTGGATTTATCTCCTTAATGGCTATGGCAATGCCTGAAAGAACACCCCCGCCGCCAAGCGGTACGACAACCATATCTGCATTGTCAAGTTCCTCCATAATCTCTAAACCAACTGTGCCTTGCCCTGCTATAAGCTGAGGATCATTAAATGAATGAACTACTGTATAACCATTTATGTCTGCTAACTCATATAATTTTTTGTATCTTTCTATTGAGTCATACCCATGCAAAATAACTTCTGAACCGTATTTAGCTGTTCCTTCTACCTTTGTTTGTGGGGCATTCTTTGGCATTACTACGATTGATTTAACTTTAGCAATACTAGCCGCATAAGCAACTCCTTGAGCGTGATTGCCAGAAGAAGAAGCAATAATTCCTTTAGCTTTCTCATCTTCACTAAGGCTTAATATTCTATTTGCAGCTCCTCTAATTTTGAATGAACCTGTAAGCTGCAAGTTTTCAGGCTTTAAGAAAACTTCACAACCGAGAATTTCATCTAGCCTTTCACTTCTTATTAAAGGGGTCTTCTTTATAACTCCACAAAGCCTTTTAGCTGCATCTTGAATATCATTTAGGTTTACTGGTAAGCTCATTTAATTTTCCTCCTCAGTATACTTTATCTTTCCATCCACAAACACCTTTTTGATACCTTTTGAAATTTTGGTTGGATTTGAATATGAGTTAGTAGCATTTACTTTGTTCTCATCGAATACTACTAAGTCAGCTTTCATACCTACTCTAATTAGTCCTCTGTCAAAAATTCGCAACCTATAGGCAGCCTCTGAAGTCATTTGCCTTATAGCTTCTTGCATAGACAATAAATTTAGTTCTCTAACATAGTATCCTAACACTCTTGGGAATGAACCATATGCGCGTGGGTGAGGATGGTCACCAATAATTCCATCAGTGCAAATCCCATGTAATGGATGCTTCATTATTCTCTCCACGTCATCATCTGAAATTGAAAAATAAATTGCAACTACAGAAGGCCCTTCATCATGTAAAATTTTCAGTGCGACTTCTTCTTCATGCATATCAAGTTTTTTTGCTATATATTCTAAATCCTTACCTGCCATCCACTGGTTTTTATCAGACACTACAGAAGCAATCATAATTCTTTTTGCTCCCCCACGTGCTTCAATATTATTCCTAGTATCTAACAATATTCTCTTATATTCCTCTTTATCTGACAGTCTTTTAATAAAAGCCTTTTCACCACCAGCATAAGCCCAAATTGGCACTATTACCTTCAGACCAGTACAAGTTGCAGAATATGGATATTGATCAAATGTAATATCATAACCATGCTTTTTAATTTCATCTAGCCTCTTTAATATTTTCTCAGCGCTTCCCCAGTTTCTATATCCCAAAGCTTTTAAATGAGAAATATGAAGTCTCACACCACTTTCCTTAATTACCCTTTCCATTTCATCAATTGACTTCATAATTTCATCTTGTTCATTACGCATATGAACCATTATTATTCCATCATGAGAAGCAACAATTTTAGCTACCTCAATTAATTCTTCTGTGTTAGCATAACTCCCAGGAGGGTAAATTAATCCAAAAGAAACTCCCTTAGCACCTTGCCTCATTCCAATATCGATCTGCTTACAGATAGATTCTAACTCACTCTTTGTTGCTTGCCTATCATCACTTCCAAGGACAGCCATTCTAATAGTCCCATGACCAATTAGCATTTCTATCTTTGTACTTGAGCAGGAATCTTCTAGCACTGACTTATAATCTTCCACTGACCTCCAGTAATAAGGTTTGTCTAGATTTCCTGCAAGTGGTGCCATATTGTCCATAAGCTCATCTAAGTTTTCATCCGTAACAGGAGCAACAGAAGAGCCATCTTGTCCGACAAGTTCAGTAGTAACTCCCTGACTCACTACATGTAAAAGCTCAGGATTTTTAATAGCCTCTAAATCACTATGACTATGTGTATCAATAAATCCTGGTGCGAGTGCAAGATCAGTCCCATCAATTATTTTTTCTCCAGATAAAGAATTAGAGGATGCTATTTGTATGATAAACTCATCAAACTTAACATCCCCTATAAATGGAAGCTTGCCACTCCCATCATATATCTTTATATTTTTTATAACAGTAGACATCCAATCAGTCCCTTCATTCATTAGCTACCTCTATTATATAGACTTTTTTATGCTAATGAAATAAAGAAATTAATTTTTTAGTCTTTCTAGCTCTTCATCAATTAATTCTGTGTCTAGTCTTTCAAATAATACTTCAAGTTCTCCTAATGTTAGCTCTTCTTTGACTTCAATATACTCCCAAGAGTTCTTTTCAATACTTAAAAACTGTGATATTTTTTTTGAAGCAAATGGTGTAAATGGCTCTAGTAAGTTTGATAAATTAGCAATTATCTGAACACATGTATAAAGAGTATTGCTTGCTGATGCAAAATCTTCTTTAACTTGGACCCATGGTTGCTCTTCATCGAAATATTTATTTGCACTTCTAATGAATGTAAAAATCTCTTCAAGAGAAGCTTTAAATTCCCCTTGCTCGATTAATTTTCCTGCTGATTCATACAATTCTTTAATCTCATCTTTAATATCTTGGTTCATTTGACCGCTTGGCACTTTGTTTTCAAAACTCTTCTTAATAAATACTAAGTTTCTATTTACAAAGTTTCCAAAAGCTCCTAGAAGTTCTCCATTATTACTATTTATAAACTCTCTCCAAGAAAAATCAGCGTCTCTTTTCTCTGGACCATTTATGATAATAAAGTATCGGATTGTATCTGCTTGATAGCGACTAACAATATCAGGAAGCCAAACAGCCCAATTCTGACTTGTTGAAATCTTCCTTCTTTCTAAAGTTAAATACTCACTTGAAATAATCCTATCTGGTAAATGCAAATCTCCATGAGCTAAAAGTAAAGCAGGCCAAATTATTGAGTGGAAAGGAACATTGTCTTTACCGTGAACATAGTAAGCTAATGCATCATCAGTCCAAAATTTTTGCCAGTTTTCATTATTTTTAATACCCCACTCCATACTTGCAGTTAAATATCCGCAAACAGCTTCCATCCATACATAGATCCGCTTATCTTCAAAACCCTCAATTGGTGTATGAATGCCTAGATCAATATCCCTTGTTACTGCTCTATCATGTAAGCCTTCGGATAAATATCTTTCTGTTAATTTAATGGCATTATCACGCCAGCCCTCTGCGTTTTTAAGATACTCTTCTAGTCTTTCTTGAAAAGCACTGAGCCTAAAGTATAAATGCTCAGTCTCTTTCACAACCGGTGGATTTCCACAAAGCTTGCAAACTCTATCGTGAAGCTCTAGAGGGTCTAACATTGTCGTGCAACTATCACATTGGTCTCCCCTAGCTTTTGCTCCACAATGAGGACATGTTCCCTCTACATAACGATCAGGCAGAAACTGTTTGTCATGTTCACAGTAAAGCTGCTCAATAGTATTTGCATACAAAAAGCCATTATCCCAGATTTTCTTAAATATTTCTTGAACTTGTTCTTTATGAAAATCATTGTCTGTCCTACTATAATTATCATATGTAAATCCAAGTTTTTCAAAACACTCTACAATTTCAGCATGGTACTTGTCAGTAATATCCTTTGGATCAATACCTTCCTGTTTTGCTCTGATAGCTATTGGCGTACCATGACAGTCACTTCCTGACACATATAAAACTTCTTCACCCTTAAGTCTAAAATATCTTGCTAAAATATCTCCTGAGATTAGTCCTGCAATGTGGCCAATATGCAATGAGCCATTTGCATAAGGCCATGCTCCTCCAATTAATACTCCCATAATTAATCCTCCTTTTTTAAAACAAAAAAAACCTTCATCTACCCTATCAGGAGACGAAGGTGATACGCGGTACCACTCCTGTTTTATCGTCTATTCACATAGACGACCTTTGCAAGTGCAAATTACACTTAAACATATAACGGTGTCAACCGATGATGCCTACTAATTTTTCAGCAACACAGCTCCTGGACCATCTTCAGATAACTCTACTTTACCCACTTTCACCAAATAGGGCTCTCTATAAAAGCTTTATCATCTTACTCTTCCACTCTCTGCTTTTGTTGAACTAATTTTATATAATTAAAGTAAAGGTGTCAAGTGAAATAAATCTGATTTTTCATATAGACATAATAAAAAATAGATTTGATATCTTTGATAGTTTTCATGTAGTTTTAACACACTCTTTCAAAATCCGTATAACTTTTTTTAATAGACCCTTTATTAACAATCTTAGTGATAATATGCTAAAACTTTAAAAACTAAATACCGATGTAAATAAATCATACAGCATGTGCTGCCGTGTTTATTACACAAAATATTAATTATTTTTCTTTTAATCAAGTTAATCCTTATTGAAATAATTATTAATTTAAATTAGAAAATCGCTCCTATAAACAAGAAGCGATTCTCTAAGAAGTTACTCACTAAAAACTATACCAATAGCCCCCACTCCAGTATGAGTTCCAATGGTTGAGCCGATTTTTGAAATAAATACGTCTTTTGGATTTAAATCATCTTTTACTTTTTGAACTATATTATTTAGTTCAGCTTCATCATCAATAATGCTATGCATTATGCCGATTGTTTGCTCTTCAATATTAGTAGCTCTTTCCTTAACTAATGACACCATCTCGCTAATCGCTTTATTTCTTCCTCTTACTTTACTTAATGCCTCGATCTTACCATCTGTCTTGCAACCA
The DNA here is from genome assembly GCA_964546025.1 of uncultured Clostridiaceae bacterium. Taxonomy (GTDB): domain Bacteria; phylum Bacillota; class UBA994; order PWPR01; family PWPR01; genus PWPR01. The sequence goes on along the minus strand of CAZJHT010000033.1, from coordinate 15,574 downwards.
ATTTCCATAACTGGCTTGATTTGAAGAAATCCTCCAAGCACAGCACTCAAATGGCTTACTCGTCCACCCTTTTTTAGATTCTCTAAAGTTTTCACAGTAAATATAGTACTCATTGTGTTAAGTTGTTCATTTGCTATTTCTAAAACTTCTTTAATTTCTTTTCCCTCTTTTATAGCCTCTAAAAGCACAATATAGACAAATCCTTCAAGTAAAGAAGCAAACCCTGTATCAAGTAAATGTAGATTACTCTTTTTATCACTATCAAGCATTTGTTTAGCTAATTGAGCAGAATTATAAGTTCCACTAAGCTCTGAAGATAAATGCATTGAAATAATATGCTCATAGTTATTAAACAGTTCCTCATATACAGTTAAAAATTGTTCTGGAGAAGGTTGTGAAGTTACCGGTAAATCGGTATGTTCATCTGCTCTTTTATAAAATTCTTCAATTGTAATATCTACCCCATCTTGAATAGTAGTTCCATCAGGAAAAGTGATATTTAGTGGTACTATTCTCACATTTTCTGCTTTTTGATACTCCTTTGGTAGATCTATACAACTATCTGCTACAAGTGCAATTTTTGTTGAATTCATAATATTCCTCCAAATTACTTTGATGTTCAAAATTTTTTATTACAACGCTAATATAGCTTATTTTTTTGCTATATGCAAGAAGTCTGTCAGAAATTTCTCAATTTCTTGCCATCTTTCTGACACATTTCTGTCATATAATCTTTTTATAGCTTACTAAATAAAGTGCTATAATATGACTAGGGGTGAATAACTTGATTGATATAAAGATATTAGTTATTGAAGATGAGAAAAAACTTCTTGATTTAGTAGAGAAGTATTTACATAGAGAAGGCTATTCAGTATTAAAAGCTCAAAATGGAAAAACTGGATATGACCTTTTTTATGAAAATGAAGTAGACTTAGTTATTCTTGACCTAATGCTACCAGATGCAAGTGGGTATGATATTTGTGAACAAATAAGAAAGTATAGTGACACTCCAATAATAATGCTGACAGCTAGAGCATCTATTGAAGAAAAACTTGATGGATTCTCTAAAGGAGCAGATGATTATGTGACAAAACCATTTAGCCCACGAGAACTAGTTGCTAGGGTAAAAGCTCAATTGAAGCGTCACAATAGAATTATTAAAGAAGATACTTATTCATACAAAAATTTTAAGTTTGAAATTAATCATAATAGCGCTTACATAAATGATGAAACTTTAGATTTCTCTCCTGGAGAGTTAAAGCTTTTATATTATTTAATCTTGAATAAGAACATAAATTTAACAAGAGAAACTATATTAGAAAGGGTTTGGGGTAATGATTTTGAAGGTGATATCAGGGTAGTGGATACTAGAATTAAAAGAATGCGAGAGAAACTTGACGGAGCAGATGTTAAGATTGTAACAGTTAGGGGTATCGGGTACCGCTGGGAGGAAGCTTAGTGAGAATAAAAAAATCATTATCATTTAGAGTTTTTTTGTCTATTTTTTTAGCCCTTGCCTTAGTTCTAGGGCTTAGTAAAGTTGCCTTTAATTATTATGCTTCTTCATTTTATTACAACACACAAATGGACAAAATGATTGAAGCTAGCCAAGAAATAAAAGACATTCTAGAAAGTGATATAAATAGACTAAATACTGAAGCTTTGCAAATAGCAAGTTCTCTTGGTGGGATTATTACTATCAGAGACACATCAGGTAGATTAGTTTATTCAAGTCAGCTCATTAATCAAATGGGGAGTGATATGCATAGAAGCAATAACCCCAGAGCAATGGGGCATATGAGACGTGTAGAAGAAAATGTATACTTTACTAATACACTAACTGGAGACTATGAATTACTTAATTATGGGCTTGAAGCTAGTGGGTATACTATAACCACCTCTTTGGCTACTAAATTTATCGACGACAGTATCAGCGCAGTTTCTACTCTTTATAATTACCTCTTATTTGCATCCCTGTTGGTTGCTTTGATTGTCTCATATTTTGTTGCTAAGCAGATTTCAAAGCCTTTGATCTCTCTAAATGACACAGCAAAAGAGTTAGCATTATTAAATTTGAATGTCAGGCATTTAAGTAACAGAGAAGATGAAATAGGGCAACTAAGCAAAACATTTAATGAAATGGCAAAACGTCTGCAAACTACAATCACAAGGCTTGAGCAAGAATTATCAAGAGAAAAATATAGTGAGCAACTTAGAAAGAATTTTGTTGCTAGAGCATCACATGAACTTAAAACTCCTTTAGCAATTGTAAAGGGTTATACAGAAGCTTTAGCTGATGGTGTTATTACTTCAAAAAGTGAAGTAGCAGAGTACAGTGAAATCATAAGCTCTGAAATAGATAAGGCGAGTAATATGGTTGCTGAACTTCTTGAATTATCGAAACTTGAAAATCCTGAATATAAAGTCGAAAAGCAAAATCTGGAACTTGTAACGTTTTTAGATAAACTAGTACGAAAATATAGCGACAAAAAAATAAGCGGTAATACCGATATTATATTTAGCCACGAACTAACCCATGTTAGTGTTTTAGCTGATCCAATAAGACTAGAACAAGCTTTTGGTAATATTTTAAGAAATGCAATTAGATTTGCTTCACCTTCTGGAGAAGTAGTTGTTTCAATAGATGATAGTCTTTTAGATGTTACTATTAAGATATTCAATCAAGGCCCTAAAATCGAGGAGAAGAACTTAGCCAATATTTGGGATAGTTTCTTTACTACAGAAAAAGACATTCATGCAAACAGTGGGTCAGGACTTGGCCTTGCCATTGCTAAACAGATATTTTTAAGACACAATGCTCTTTTTGGAGCTTATAATGAAGAAGACGGAGTTGTCTTTTGGGCAACGCTTAAGAAAGCGAGTGATCAGTAATGTGTGGCAGGTTTACAGTAGTTGTTGATATAGCAGAAATTTTTGCTCAATATGGATTTGATTATTACCAAAGAGAAGAATGGAAACCAAACTATAATTTATCGCCTAGTACAGAGATGCCTATTGCTACTAGTAATAACATCATTAAAAAGCCTTGGGGGTTTCAACATAAAGACAATTATGTAATTAACATTAGAAGTGAAGGGTATTTTAGTAAGTCTGATAAGTTTTCTCCTTGCTTAATCCCTGCTGATGGCTTTTTCGAGTGGAAAAATAAAGAGCCTTTCTATTTTCAGCTTAGTGAAAAATCTCCTTTTATGTTTGCTGGATTGTGCCATAATGCAGGCTTTGCAGTATTAACAAAAGAAGCTTCTTCTGATATTAAAGAAATTCATCATAGAATGCCAATTATTATCTCTAAAAAAGAAGCTGCCCTTAATTATTTGCTTAACAGAGATCTTCCACAAAACAAAATAGAATTAACCTACAAAGAGGTTAACCCTATTGTCAATAATGCTAGAAATAATAGCCCTTTATGCATAAGCGAGGTTGATAAAAAACAGCTCCGCTTATTCTAGTATTCTTGTGATTAATGATTTTATGTCTGCTACTTTATAGCGAGACCCTTCGTGGAAAGCCAAAAGTGGCAGTTTTGCTTTATTGAAGATTGTTGATATAAATATCTTATCTTTTAACGTATCTAAATAGCTGTATAGCTGAATGCCAATTAATGGAACCTCGTTTTCATCTTGAATAATAAAGTCTACTTGCTCATTATCAAAGTCTTCTTCACTACTAAAAACAAATAACTCTGAGAGAGCAACATCCCTTACTATGTAATATTCATTATCATATTTCCTTAAAATGACTAATAATAATTGCATAAAATTCTTTTCATCTACAACAAGGCTCTCGGGAAGATCTTCAATCTCTTCTGAATCCTCATAATCCTCAATAGAATCAACTCTATAGTAACTAGTACCCTTTAATCGCAGATTATCCAGTTCTTCTCCCATAACAGCTACATCCATTTCTTCTAGCCTATCAAGTTTTGCACTGACAACAGGCTTGTTAATCTTACTATCATCATAAACATAAGACTCTTCAGAGCTTATAACTTGATAGTTGTTTTTATTCAGATCATCAATTGTCTGTTGATAGTTACTTTCAGCTTTTAATACTAAAGTTAGCTCTTTTATTCTGTGATAGCGAATTTGACCACTGTCATCAATTTTTCTTCTAAAGTACTTAATACTTCTTCCATTTCTTTCTTCTGGCAAACTTATAACTATTTCTTGCGTTCTAATTTTTTCTTTTTGCTTGAGTTTTGGAGGATTAGGTGAAATTTCAAGTTCAATTATATCTATTACATCTTCTTTTTGAGAAGCTTCCTCTAAAACAAGCTCGTTAATTTTCTTTGTATCTACTTTTAATGTATCAGAAAAATCTTTATCTTCACTTGTGTCACTTAACTCTAATTCAACCTTATTGTCTCTCTCAGTGTCTTGATTATCTGAATCATGCAAATCACCTATCGGAACAGTATCCTCTAGACTTAAAAGATCTTCAAAAGCATCATCAGGCTTTTTAACAGTAAGCCCGTTGTCTTCTTCATCAAAAACGCTTTTATCAATTTCAACCCCTAAAGGCTCTTCTATAGCTTCCTCGTCATCAGGCAATTTCGGCTCATCTTCTTTGGGCTCTTCAAGTTCTATTTCTTCCCATTCTTTTTTTTCTTTAATTTCTTCTTCAAAATCATCAACTGCCTTTGTATCCTCATCAACGGCCTCTTCAATGATTTCATCTTCTTTTGGCAATTTATCTATAACATCATTACTATCCACAAGTTGTTTACTTGTTGACTTTTCAACTAACTCTTCTGTGACTTCTTCTAAAGTTAGGTCTTCTTTAGGTAAGGTAAGTGTATATTCTCCTTCCTCATCTTCATCTATTTGGGTTATTTGTTTTTTATAGTATTCCAAAACTTCACTACTATCCTCTTCACTAGACTCATAATCTAAACTTTCATATAAGTCTTCTTCTTGTTTTACCTTTTTACTATCTAAAAACATTGATAACAAAAAGAATAACGACAGAGCAACAATTGCTCCACCTATATAAAGTTCTAGTCTACTTGCAGCCATAGCCAATATAACGACTATATTACCTGCTATAACAAAAATTACTAATAGTGCTTTTAAAATCTTATCCATATAAAACACTCCTTACCTTAATTAAGGCCATCATCGCTATTAAACATCATTCGTATCGCTTGTCTATCAAGTCCAGAACTCAGTGCAGTTGAAAGTCTTATTCTAGCTTTTATACCAGACATACTTCCTGCCAAAATAGCTCCAGCTTGGCGCAAATCATTTGCCCCTCCTAAATATCCATAATCAGGAGAAACTCTACCGCTTTGACATCTTGAGCAAATCACAACAACCAGATTCAACTTAATCGCTTCTTTTAGCTTTTCAGCAACAGCGGGAGGCAAATTGCCTCTCCCAAACGCTTCTATTACAATGCCTTGATAATTATTTCTTATTGAATATTGGACAAAGTCTCCATTCATCCCAGCTACAACTTTAATCAATGAAACTTTTGCATTAACTTTTTTTGGTTTTACTGTCAGTCTTCTCTTTACACTTCTATAAAATATGACTTTGTTGCCATCTATGATTCCAATCGGTCCCTTTCCTGGGCTTTTAAAAGTCTCAATACTGCTAGTATGAGTCTTTGTTACATCTCTTGCTGCATGGATTTCTCCTGCCATAGCTACTAGCACACCAAGTCCCTTAGCACTACTTGATTTAGCAAGCATTATAGCATCAACCAAATTAGCAAGCCCTTCATACCCAAGTTCTGAGCTGTTTTTCATAGCACCTACTAAAACAATCGGCTTTAAACCACCATACATGCAATCTATAAAGTAAGCAGTTTCTTCTAAAATGTCTGTGCCGTGAGTGATAACTACTCCATCAATCACTTTACTCTTAATCACTTTTTCTACAACACTATACAGTGAGAACATCTCATCAAAACCAATATGAGGACTTGGATAATTGCCAAAATTATGAATCTCTATATCATCTGTGTCAATTTGATCAGATAAATTAGCTATAATATCTTCCCCAGATAAAGCTGGCTTAGCTAATCCGTTTGATTCATCTACTTGCATAGCAATCGTCCCACCAGTAAAAATAATTGCAATCTTTGACATAAATCCACACCTTCCATTCTATTAACTATCTTACCATATTATTATAAGATATACTTAACTTATTATTTCCAAACCATTTTTTCTATAAAATTTTTGCTTCCTATGATATATTTTATTTAGTAAATTCTACAAAAGGGGTCTTAAATTATGACTTTATACTTTTTCTTTCTATTTCTGATATTAGGACTTTCCTTTGGCTCCTTTTTTAATGTTTTAATTTATAGGATTCCAAAAGGAGAAAACTTTATTACAGATAGGTCTTATTGCCCTAGCTGTCAGAAAAAATTACAAGCTTTTGATCTTATCCCTGTTCTTAGCTTTATTGCTTTGAGAGGAAAATGCAGATATTGCAAAAGCAAAATTAGTATTAGATATCCTTTTATTGAGCTTCTCACTGGAATATTATTTGCCATAAGCTATTTGCAGTTTGGTCTTAGCATTGATCTCATAAAGATTCTAGTATTTATTTCTCTATTAATTATTATTACTTTCATAGATTTAGACCACATGATTATTCCTCACTCATTGACAATAGGAGGAATTGTATTTTTCTTCATATGGCATTTATTCTTTAACACCGGGCAAATGTCCTCTTATTTAGTCGGGCTTTTATTTGGGTTTTTATCTCTAGCTATATTTGTTTTCTTTGGCGCCATGGGCGGTGGCGATGCCATGCTAATGGCTATGTTCGGTATTTATTTTGGCGTCCCTAGAGCTTTTGTAACATTAATGTTATCTTTTATTATCGGTGGTATCTTTAGTATTATTATCCTACTTCTAAAAAAAAGATCTCGGAAAGAGAAAGTTCCTTTTGGACCTTTTCTAACTCTAAGTGCCTTAATAATTCTCTTTTTTGACTACTTTTTCCTTTCTATTTATGGTTTAAATTAAATATTATGCACATTGGCACAAAACTGTCACAATTTAATCTTATACTAATATCACAAACAAAGAAGAAAGCAATCTGGTGATATGTAAAGAGAGAAATCAAACAATAGGTAAAAGTATTAGATAAAAAAGGACGCACTTAAATAAACTCTAAGGAAAAAGAGCAAATTTTTTAATAAGTATTCTATTGTCTCTCTCCAACTTTACTGCTGGAGTAGAGTAGATTTTTGCTCAGCAAGGCATAAATCAAACGAATAAATTTTCTAGTAGTAAGTGCGAGGGCTCTTTTGTGCATATGGTTAGGAACTTCTGAACATTTTTTTTGATAAAACAATTTATACTCAGGAATATGTCTAATAACAGATTGAGTAGCTTCAAAAAGATAATATCGAAGATACTTAGAACCAGTTTTGGTCATTCTAGTGTTACTAGAATTAAAATTACCTGATTGGTTTTTTCTCCAGGTTATACCTGCAAATTTAGCTAAAGCATCATGAGAGCGAAAAGAATCAATAGAACCAATTTCAGCAATAATACCAGCAGCATAAACAGGACCAACACCAGGAATTGATTGTAAAGATAACACTTGATTTTCAGAAAAGCCTTTTAGATTTTTAGCAATTGATTTGTCAATAATATCTCTCTCTTTTTCTAAAGCACTAATGATATTAAAAGAAGATGCTAGAGTCACATTTATTGGTTCATAAAGGACCTTATCTAAACGATAAGAATCACGAGCTGCTTTTTGAATAAGCTTAGCGGTAAGCTCAGGATTAGCAAAGCGGTTCTTGCTTTTTGAAATAATAAAGTTGACTAAATCATCAAGAGAAGAGTATATGATTTGATCAAGAGATAAAAATTCAGTTAAAACAGCTTTTGCAGTAGCACCAAAGTTACTAGAAAAAGGGCGCGTATCTTTCTCTAGAATGGCCAGCTCACTAAATTTAATGAATATATTAGAGACAGTAAAAGTTTTCTCTCTAGTGAGGCTTTGGGCAAGATGAAGTCGATATCTAGTGAGTCTTTGTAAGGCGAGCAGTTGAGGGCCTCTCCATGGCTTGGAAGTAATTTTGTTACATCTGGCAAAGTCTGCAATGACATAAGCATCATTGGTATCAGTTTTGTCCATATCGACAAAAGATTTCCTAAAGTTCTTAATAGTCTTAGGATTGAGACAATAAGCAAAAGGATGAAAAGGCATCAATTGCTCATCAGTTGAAAGCATATTAGCAATATGTGTGCTATAGATAGAGGTTGATTCTAAAGCAAAGATAACGAATTTGAGATTGTTATCTTTTAGACATTTAATAACAGAATCAATTAAAATCCTAGCACCAGGTTGATTATTGCTAATAGTTTTATAAATCAAACTGTTAGCAGAAAAATCTAATGCACAAAAAGAGTTAGTCTTAGAACTTACATCTATGCCAACAAATAAAGTTGATAGAAGTTTGTTCAAGATGATCACCTCCTTTCAATTGAGATGAGAGCAAATTAGAAAAAGGGGTATCCTAATCTTAACTGCTAACTGCAACCTCGCATTATTAGCATTATCTTAATGAGAAATAATCTTGCTGATGACCTAATCATTAAGTATGCAGCATCTGAAGTAAGCAGAATATGACAGTTAAGTCAGGAAGCATGCTTTCTTAGCAATACACAAAGTTTGCAAGGAGCAAAAGAATTTCCTTCAACTAAAGCTTACTACTATTTTAGCATTAGGATACCACTTTTTACACTTAAGAATGTTGTACAAATACTATTATACGAGGATGTTTATTGTGAAATTAATAAAAGGTTTAGCACTTGTAGCATTACTAGCAGTATTTGTTAGCGGAGGAGCATTAGCGTTTAACGATGGCAATGGAAATGGCCATCAACAAGCACATAATCCATACTCTGCTATAGTAAGAGTTTCTGGATTGACTGAAGACGAGATTGCAAGCATTAAAGAAGAAAATTGCCAAACAGGCACAAACTTAATTGACTACTTGAAAGAAGAAGGTTTGCACGAGCAATGGTATGCCAGTGTATTAAGTGAACTTGAATTAAAGCTTGAAACTTTAGTAGAAAATGAAGTAATTACTTCAGAAGAAGCAAACCAACTTTTATCTGAATACCAAGAACTATTAAATGGAAATCCTCCTTACCAAATACAGCTAGGTCAAAGAGTTGGAAATGGCCAAAGAAGAAGATAACTTCTCAAAGCACTACAAAATTACTTGTAGTGCTTTTTTACTTTGACTGAGTTTATTTTAGCATCAAATGCTTTCCTAAAAGCTCTCTTTTCTAGCCAGTATTATTCATAAGTAACTAAATCATTGCTTTTTTATTCTATTTATAATATAATTCATACAAATCTAATATGCCGTTATATGAAGAGAGTAGATTTTGCAAACTTTTAAGAGAGCTAAGGATGGTGGAATCTTAGCAAGTAAGCAAATTTGAAGAACACTTCAGAGGCTTCAGAAGAAATCCTTACTGAGGAGAGTAGAACTGAATGGTGATACGCCAATATCGTATTGAGTGGTCATTTTGACAATAAAGGTGGTACCGCGGAAGCTTGTCTTTCGTCCTTAGTAGTAACTGAGGATGAAAGATTTATTATTTTTAAAGGAGGAAAAGGCATGTATAACGCAACTACTATCAAAGAGTTATATCGTAATTCTGACCAATATGAAGAAAATAAGATAACAGTAACAGGGTGGATTAGAAGCAATCGACCTTCAAAAAACTTTGGCTTTATTGAATTAAACGATGGAAGCTTTTTTAAGAATTTACAAATTGTATATGACAATGAACTAGAAAACTTTACTGAGGTGTCAAAGCTAAACATTAGCAGTGCTCTAGTGATAGAAGGCAGTTTAGTGCTAACTCCAAATGCTAAGCAACCTTTTGAGATTAAAGCAGACAAGGTTGTAGTAGAAGGTGACTCATCACCTGAATACCCACTGCAAAAAAAGAGACACACTTTTGAATATTTAAGAACCATTGCTCATCTAAGACCAAGAACAAATACTTTTGCAGCTGTATTTAGAATAAGATCTGTTGCAGCATATGCTTTACACAAGTTTTTCAATGAGAATAATTTTGTGTATGTGCATACTCCAATAATTACAGGAAGTGACTGTGAAGGAGCAGGGGATATGTTTAGGGTAACAACCTTAGATTATGACAATATCCCTAGAGATGATAAAAATCAGGTTGATTTTTCAAAAGACTTCTTTGGAAAAGAAACATATCTAACAGTAAGCGGTCAGCTTAATGTTGAGGGTTTTGCTCAGTCATTGAGAGATGTATATACCTTTGGACCAACATTTAGGTCTGAGAATTCTCACACCTCAAGGCATGCTTCAGAGTTTTGGATGATTGAACCTGAAATGGCTTTTGCAGATCTTAATGATAATATGCGCGTTGGTGAGAATATGCTTAAGTTTTTAATAAGTTATGTACTTGAACAATGTCCTGAAGAAATGGAGTTTTTCGATCGCTTTATAGAAAAGGGTTTAATTAAGAAGCTAGAAAACATAGTAAATTCTGATTTTGGATGTATTACATACACAGAAGCAATTGAAATTTTAGAAAAAGCAGATGTAGAATTTGAGTTCCCTGTTTACTGGGGTGCAGATTTGCAATCTGAACATGAAAGATATATTACAGAAAAAGTCTATAAAAAGCCTGTTTTTGTAATTAATTATCCAAAGGAAATCAAAGCTTTTTATATGAGACTAAATGATGACAATAAGACAGTAGCTGCGATGGATCTATTGGTGCCAGGAATTGGTGAGATCATTGGTGGTAGTGAACGTGAAAATAGGCTTGATGTTCTTGAGAGAAGAATTAAAGAAATGGATTTAGATATAGAAGACTATCAGTGGTATCTAGACTTAAGAAGATACGGAACTACTCGTCATGCAGGGTATGGATTAGGCTTTGAAAGAGCTTTAATGTATCTTACAGGCATGAGTAATATCAGAGATGTAATTCCATTCCCAAGAACACCTAACTCAGCTGAATTTTAAGATGAAAAGAGTTTATGATTTAAGCCATTTGTTAAGTGATTGCACACCAGTGTACCCTGGAGATAAAGCTCCAGAATTTAGCTTAAACGAGGATTTGTTAAAGTCAAACATCTTTGTGACAAACATTAATATCAATACTCATCTAGGAACACATTTAGATTGTCCATCTCATTTGGGAGACAAGAAGGTATTTGCTTCAGATATTAATTTGGAGAACTGTATCGGAAGAGCAATAGTGCTTGATACAAGGAATCATATTAGCAATAATCAAATTCAAAGAAGCATTCTGACAGAAAAGCATTTTGATTATGAGTTCATCTTGTTTTACACAGGTCATGACACTTTTTGGGGAAACGAAGAATACTTTTATAATGCCCCATATTTGTCAAATGAACTAGTAGTAGATATAGAAAAATCTAAAGTAAAAGGTATTGGCATAGATTGTGCAAATGTAGATGAAATTAATAATTTGAATTTTACTAATCATCATTTACTTCTTTCTAGTGGAAAGATAATTGTTGAAAACTTAACAAACATGAAAAACCTTATAGGTAAGGAGTTTACATTTATGGCTTTGCCCTTAAAAATTAAATACGGAGATGGCTCACCTATCAGGGCTATCGCCATAATTGACTAGAAAAGCTTGGAAATTGTCCAAGCTTTTTCTTTATTTACAGTCTTATATGCAACACACTTTACTTTGTTGTATAATTAAAGTAGTAAGAGGCGAAATTAATAAGGAGGTTAGATGATGCAGCGAAAGATTGATACCATCCTAGAGTATTTGAAAAATCACGACGTGGATTATGCTGACATTAGAGTAACTGATATGTTGGAAGAAGAGATTTCAACAGAGAACCAAACTGTCATGAAACTATCAACAGAGCGGTCAGTCGGATATGGAATAAGAGTTTTCTTAAACGGAGCTTTAGGGTTTGCAAGTTCACAAAACTTTGAAAACATGGAAAGAATAGCAGATAAAGCAATCGAACTAGCTAGAGCAAGTGCATTAACTTTAAAAGAACCTGTTAAGTTGTCACAAAAAGAAGTAGTAGTAGACAATTATTCATCCGCTTATAAAATAGACCCCTTTGAAGTCTCTAAAAGTGAGAAGTTAGATTTGCTATTTGCTGCTGAAGAAGCAATGAGAGCAAATGCTACACTTGTTAAAACTACCGGATTTTTAAGATTTTCAAAAGAACAGAAAACCTTTGCAGATACTGAAGGCTCTTTCATCAGACAAACTATTATTATTTCTGGTGGAGGAATTCAAGCAGCAGCAGCTAATAAAACAGATATGCAGATAAGATCTTATCCAAACTCTGCAAGAGGAAACTATCACACTGCAGGTTATGAATATATAAAAGAATTAGATTTTGTAAAACATGCAAAAGATATTGATAAAGAAGCGGAACTTCTAGTAAATGCAGAAGAGTGTCCAAGTGGACATTTTGATTTAGTTATTGACGGTACGCAGTTATTTTTACAAATTCATGAAAGCATTGGACATCCAACTGAACTTGATAGAGTTTTAGGGTATGAAGCTGGATATGCTGGAACAAGCTTTCTAAACCCGGATATGATAGATAAATTTACATATGGCTCAGAACATATAAATGTAGTTGCTGATGCAACAGCCTCAAAAGGACTTGGCACATACGGATATGACGATGAAGGTGTAAAAGCCCAAAAGGTACACCTTATCACAAAAGGAATTTTTAAAGGATTTACATCTTCAAGAGATACGGCACCAAAAATCAACCAAGAATCAAATGGAACAGCGAGAGCATCTGGTTGGAATAGAATTCCCATTGTTAGAATGACAAATATTAATTTATTGCCAGGAGACTATACTCTTGAGCAATTAATACAAGATGTCAATGATGGACTTTTATTATCAACAAATAAAAGCTGGAGTATAGATGATAAAAGACTAAACTTTCAGTTTTCAACAGAAATAGCATATGAAATCAAAAATGGCGCACTAACAGGTAAAATATATAAAAATCCAATTTACTCTGGAATCACGCCAGAATTCTGGAGAAGTTGCGATGGGGTAGCTAATAAAGATCATTATGTAATGTATGGAACACCAAACTGCGGTAAAGGTGAGCCTGGACAAGTTATGCATGTTGGACATGGTTGTTCACCAGCACGATTTAGACAAGTGAAGGTAGGTGTTAATAATGTTCTCTCGAACTGATTATTATAATATTATTAACTACATTCTAAAGAGAACTCGTGATTACGATGCAGAAGTTTTGATTAGCGGTTCAGTAGAAGGATTGACTAGATTTGCAAACTCTGAAATCCATCAAAATGTATATGAAAATATTAATACTATAAATATTAAATTGCTAAAAGATAATAAAAAAAGTGAGCTTGTTACAACTGATTATAGTGAAAAAGGACTTGATGCAGCTATAAAAGAAGCAATACAAAACCTAGAGTATGCACCTTCTGGAGACTATCCAAGAATGGTCAAACACCCAATTTTGACGGAAATGTGCTCTCAAAACAGTGAGCTTGTTAAAGCATGTACACCTGAAAATAGAGCTTTGCAACTGAAAGAATCTTTTGCTTTGCTTCCTTCAAACTATCAAGCTTATGGAATATATAGCTTAACTTCTATGAGACTTGCATATGGGAATAATAATGGGGTAAAGAGATTCCTAAAAAATTACTATGCTAAAGTCAATGTATTAGTTTCAGATGGTAATGATGGCACTAGCTACTACTCTACATTAACTCAAAACTCAAAGGGTTTCTCTTTAGTAGATATATTTAAGCATGTCATAAACAGAGCTTCTATAAATAACGATAGGAAAATAATTGAACCTGGAGAGTATACTGTAATACTTGAGCCTGCTGCTGTCGCTAGCATATTAATGTACTTAAGCTTTGCAGGTTTTAATGCTAAAAGTGTCCAAGACAATTATAGCTTCCTATCAGGAAAAGTAGGGGAAAAAGTGTTTGATGAAAGAATAACAATAGTAGATGATTGGCACAACAAAAACACTATGCCTTTACCTTTTGATTTAGAGGGATTTGAAAGAAAAAAGCTTAATTTAATAGTAAACGGAGTGGCGCATGACTTAGCATATGATGCATTGACTGCAAAAAAGGATGAGAAAAAATCCACGGGGCACTCAGTTGCTATGCCTGATAGAGGCGGCATACCACTTAACTTAGTCATGGAAGGTGGTATTAGACCTCTTGAGGATATTATAAAAGACTCTGATAATGCTATCTTAGTTACAAGATTTCATTACATGAACTTAGTAAATCCAAGACTTGCACAATTAACTGCTTTGACTAGAGATGGGTTATTTCAAATTGAAAATGGAGAAATCACTCATGCTTTAGAGAATATGAGGTTTACCGAAAGCATCCTTGACGCATTCAATGATGTAGTTGAAATCTCTAGTGATAGGAAGAAAATCCCAACTTTCTTGGGTAATTATTATGTGCCAGCGATGAAAATTAGAAACTTTAAATTTACTGGCAAAACAAAGTAAAGCTACAGACGGGAGTGAATAAATTGCAAGAATACTTAATTTTAGTTGATAGTGGATGTGACATAAGTAAAGAAATGAAATCAGGTATTCCTTTAGAGATTGTACCGATTACATTAGAAATTGGAGACCATCACTACATAGATGATGGCAGCATCATCCTAGATGAATTTTTAGATGATATGGCTAATAGTCAAGTTAGTCCAAAGACAGCAGCGCCAGCACCTGAGCTATACATGCAGCATTTTGATAAAGCAGAGAATATATTCATTGTTACAATATCCTCTGAAATAAGCTCTACTCATAATAGTGCTTTGATTGCAAGGAATACTTATTGGGAGACTAATCCTGATAAATTTATAGAAGTTATTGATTCCAGAAGTGCATCAGTTGCAGAGGCACTCACTGTCATGTTCTTAGATAGGCAATTAAAAAAAGGAATCAAGCCAACAGATGCAGCAAAAAAGGCCAGAGAGTATGCTAAGGATTTGCAGACATATTTTGTTTTAGACAACTTAAGCAACCTAAAGAAATCCGGCAGAATAGGCCATTTAAGTGGTCTAATGGCGTCTATATTGCAGATCAAACCCATAATGGGTTCAGACGGCAAAGGTGGCATAGCCATGGTGAAGAAAATGAGAGGTTACAAAAAATCTGTAAACAATATGCTTGACATTATTGGCGAATCGTCTAGTACTAATGATCTGAAAAATAAGGTTCTTGCAATTGCACATTGTAAAGCAAATGCAGAAGCTAGAGAACTTATGGCAATGATAAAAGAAAAATACCCATTTTCGGAAGTCCACTTAACTGCAATGCGTGCAACAATTAGCATCTATGCTAATGTCAAAGGCATTTTGATAGCCTATTAAGCTTTTAAGCCCTAAGAAAAGTCATTTTCTAGGGCTTTTTTATTTGTAATTATTCTATTTTAAGATAGAATGTAATGACTACATGTAGTTGGGAGACTAAGTATGCAAAAGTATTTACCAAGAAACGATAACAAGCAATTATTAATTTTTTTAAGTGCTTTAGTA
>CAZJHT010000032.1:0-27858 GCA_964546025.1 uncultured Clostridiaceae bacterium | reverse complement strand
AAACCTTTTGGAATGTTTAATCCAAGATCACTTATGCTGCTTAAATTAAATGCTTTAGCACCTACACTGTCTTTGTCTTTTAGAGTTATGTCTTCAAATTTTAGGATATACATTTTATTCTCCTTGTTTTGTAATTTGACGCTATATATTTCATAATATAACATAGAACACAGAAGTCAATGTGTTTTGTCATATTATTTACTAAAATACAAATTGATGCTATTATTTTAATGGTGATTATATGAATGGATATAAAAAAAGAACGGAACAAAAAAAAGCGTCTATACTAAAAAGTGCAAGAGTACTATTTAAT
Source organism: uncultured Clostridiaceae bacterium (assembly GCA_964546025.1). Taxonomy (GTDB): domain Bacteria; phylum Bacillota; class UBA994; order PWPR01; family PWPR01; genus PWPR01. The sequence goes on along the minus strand of CAZJHT010000032.1, from coordinate 27,545 downwards.
CAAAATGGTATTGACGAGACTAAGATTATTGAAATTGCTAAAATAGCTGAGGTATCTCCAGTGTCTATTTATAATTATTTCAATAGTAAAGAAGGTTTATTAAGAGCTTTAATAGAAGAAGAGCTCGATAAATCAATACAAATGTATAATGACATTCTAGATAGTAATATGCCCTTTGAAAAAAAATTAGATAATATTATGAACCTTAAAAATTATCATTTGACAAAGAATAACAACATTTTCTTTACTGCTAAAACTGGTGATAGCAAACGAATTAATAAGATTTATGAAGATATAATGAATTACAAAGGAAAAAAAGTTTATATGCATTTCATAAAAGTTGGAAAAAATGAAGGATATATTAATGAAAATATTGACAATCAAGCCTTATTAGACTTCATGATGCAGTCTTTTCAGATTATGAGTCAAGATAGTTATAAGAGTAATAGTGCTGATTATAAGAAAGATTTGCTGAGCTTGTTTCTATATGGAATTCTTGACTATAAAAAATAGTTTAAAAGAAGAAAACCCAACAATGTTGGGTTTTCTTCAGTGAGAAGTGAATAAGAAATATCTTAAGTTTGGGAAAACTATTTCTTAATCATCTATATATAAAAGGGGACGAATTTAATACAATTTACTGACTATCTGAGCTTTGTGCTACTCAGTGTTCTAGCTTTAACTTTTCATTTTTATATAATAATGGCATGAAATTCTTGTTAATATGTTTGAAATACTTACAAATAGATTTTTTATAATTTTTCTCAAAATCTGCCAATGTTCTTTCATAATTTATAAGGTACTTATATATTTCACTATTTTGATTACTACAATTATCTAAAGAGGAGTGATCGTAATTGCAAAACACTTCAATGTCTAACTTATAAAGGTCTTTAGTGAAATTTTGAATAGTATGAAATTCATGAACTACTTTGTTATATCTATCAAATAAGCTTCCGTAAGCAATAATAAGCCAACAAGACATCACAACAGCTATAGTAAAAAGAATACTAATAAAAATGTCTATATCAATCAACTCCTTGCTTGATTATAGAATATAGCAAAATGCAAACATTAAGAACACATAAAAGAAGTAGTTTTTCAATAAAAAAGCAACCTACCCTTTATGTGTAGGTTGCTTTTTTTCAATTTTTTCTATTAGCTTCATCTTTGTGTTCACATCAAACTTTGAATAAATATTTTTACTATGAAACTTAACAGTGTTTTCAGTAATACTTAGGTCATCTGCAATAGCTTTATACGTATATCCTTTTACAACCAGGTTTATAACTTCTAGTTCCCTATCTGTGAGACTATACTGACTTCTTAAATTATTCAAATCAATGCTTCTAGTATTTTCATAAACTCTATCTTCTACTATTTCTATCTCTTCAAGCTTTCTAAAACTATCTAATAAAAACGGTAAAATTGCGATTAATACAAACACTGATGATAAAGCAATTATGGAAATATTTAATCGCCCAGCCTGACTAGTTAGGAAGTTACCAATAATTCCTCCAAAAAGTATTCCAAACACATTTATTGATAAGCCGTATCCCCATATTCTTGCTGGTTCTTCGTGCCTGATTATAAAACTACTTAGTGCTACCCATAAAAACATATCAAAAATTCCCAAAGCTGCCATTAAAAAAGTGTTAACAAATAAATAACTACTAATATTGATACTCAGGTAGTTGAAAGCCAGGAATGATATTCCCTTCATTGCAAGAGCAAAATATAGAAAGTGTGTAAGATCTATTTTATTAACAAAAAATCTAACTACTAGAAGAGCTGTAATATATGGAACTGCCCAATAAAAAGCAACAATCAATGGGAATTCTGCATAAGCAGGAATTATAACTTGATACATGAAACCAGAGCTAATAGTAATTACAAATATAAATACACATAAAATAATAAAGGGATTTCTTATCTCTTTTCTTAAATAGTTAGTCTTTCTATCAGTAGCTTCATAACTGGTATCAAGTTTCATAGTTAACAGTAAGCTTCCAAGTAAAAAAGCTATTGATAAGAATAATGATAAATAAGGAGAGATTCTTACAGCCATAAAATCAAAAATCAACATAAATAAGTTTGACAGTATCAACACATCTACAACAATCTTAACTCTCTCTGAATCTTTTGAATAACTCTTGAGAAATAGCGCCCAGCTAGATACAAACATTCCTGCAAAAAAAGATATAGCTATCAATGATATATTCCATAATATTGAAAAACTTAAGTAGAAGACTGTACTTCCTAATATGCAAACTATTGATGAAAGTAGCATAGTTATTTTTGCAGACATTTTACTTTTTAAAACATAACCACTAAAAATAAGTGCAATTAAATGTGCAGAGAGAGATAACTCATATAGATGATTAAACTCAATGCCCTTTGTACTAATAATACTATAAAGAATTTGTCCTTCAAAAGGAACAGCTAAAAGCCATCCAAAGAACATAGAAAATCCAACAATAGTTAAATATTGTTGCTTCCTTTTGAAACTTTCAATTATTTCAGTTCTATTATTTCTCTGTATCAAGGTTATCCATCCCTCTTATCAATTCAGTTTCAATTATATCACACTTATAATGCATAGAAAAAGGTGGTTTAACCCACCTTTTAACTAGTTCTTATTCAGCACTATGTTTTCTTCTTTTAGTTCATTAAAGGCTACATCTAGCTCTTCTTTTGTATTCATAACTATTGGACCACCCCAAGATATACTTTCTCTTAGTGGCAATCCAGAAAAATACATAAATCTAAAGTCATCTGATAATGCCTCAATTATAAGCTTATCACCTTTTGTAAAAACTATAGCTGACTTTTCATTTATCTCACTTTTAGAAACCTTTCCTTGTCCCTTAAACACATAAATAAAAGTATTTTCTTGTGAGTCAGTTTCTACCTCAAAGACATTTCCTTTTATAAGCGATACGTCATATATATTTGGTTTTACGAAGTCGCCATTAAAAGCTCCCTCTTGTCCATTAAAACTACCAGCTATTATCCTAATTGTTTGGCCTTTTCTTTCTACTTCTGGTACATCTTTAGATAAAATGTCATTATACTTTGGATGAGTCATTTTATATTTCTTGGGTAGGTTTAGCCATATTTGTAACCCATACATCATTTCACTATCTTGAGGTAGTTCTTGATGTAATATTCCAGATCCAGCTGTCATCCACTGGCAATCCCCATCTCTTATAACACCAGAGTTCCCAAGACTATCTTCATGAACTATCTCACCTTTTATCAAGTAAGTAATAGTTTCAATACCACGATGAGGATGCCATGGAAAACCTTTTATATAATCTTCTGAGTTAGTTGAGTCAAATGCATCAAGCATTAAAAAGGGATCAAAGTCTACTACCTCATCTCGAGCAAATACCCGTACTAGCTTTACACCAGCACCATCAATCGCGGCTCTGCCTTTTACTACTTTACTGACTAATCTTTCTTGCATAATATTATTCCCTTCAGTTTTATAGTGTTATTACTTCAAAGCCTTTTTCAATAAATTGAGTCATTGATGGATGTCCGTTCATGTCTCCTACAATCTTAACTCCGGAGTTTTGATTATATTCTAAGACACCTAATTTTGCTGAGCAAGCTTTACAAACTCCAAATATTAAATCTTTGTCTACCATTTGTTTAAATAAAGGATTCTTGCTACTTTGCAACTCTTCAATCAATTTCACTGCTTCTCCTTCAATAATTAAGGTTACCTCATACCCTTTTTCATCTAAATCTAATGCATTTAACATTGTATGCATAAAGCACATTAGGTTTCCATTAAAAGCAAATATTGAAAACTTTCTCATAAAATATTCCTCCATTTTTCTTTAATTATACCATTTCATATCAAGAAAACTACATCTTATGCTAAATCTAATTAAACCCTTTGGATATTCTCTTTCTTAAAATAATGAAAACACTACATGATATCACTAGAATAAATATATTATTAATCATTATCTGACCAAGACTGGCTTGATACAATAACAAGTCTTTAATATTCTTATATGCCCAATAAAACGGCGACCAAAACAGTAGAAACTGCAACTTATCAGATAAAAACATTGCTCCTGCAACAGAGAGTATTAGAGGCATAAAAACACCTTTCATGCTTGCAATAGCTGCAATGGGTTCGTTATTATAAACACCGATTGCAAATCCGATAACAACACTAGTCAACCCTAAAGCAAGCATTGTCACAATCAAATGTAAATAGTTAATTTGTGTATAATGCAAGATTATTACTGCACCTATGGACCCTATAATTGGAACAATAAACCCTAAAAGACTTTTACCTATTACAAACTCTAATCTAGAAACTGTGGTTACATTTATTGAATTTAAAGTGTTACTCATTTTCTCTTCTACTAAGTTAAGCATAATTAGCATGCCACCAAAAACAGAAGTAAACAGCAACAGTATACTTGTTGCTTCAAGTTTTATAGGGGACTCCCTCCATCCAATGTCGGATATTTCAACACTAATAGGAATTGATGTCTCCTTATTTAAATGATTAACTATTATATACTGCAATGCTTCAGTCATACTGGCATTTTCATTACCTTGTGCAATAATTTTATAACTATCTCCACTAGGAACTAGTCCAAATACATCATCCATTTTCAGTACTCGTTCATTTATCTTTTCTAGACTGTCAACGTACTCAATATTAGCAAAATCATTCAAATATTCATTAATGCTATTATTCTGTTTAGTCATTACAATATTCAGGTTAGTATCTGAGACACCTGGTATTACAAGGCTTAAAATGAATGCAATCATGATAGGAGCGATGATCAAGTATAGTATTAACCAGTCTCTTATACCACTTTTAATGTCTCTAGAAAAAATAGTCAAAATTTTTCTCACTTTAATCCCCCCATCTAAATTGTTAGATTTTTTTCAAAGCGCTTAGTAGCAAAGTAAAATAATACTGAGCCTATTGCTAGAAACAATAAAATGTTTTGCAATATATATCCCTTGTCTCCATGATTTAGTAACAACTCTCTGAAAGAAAACAACATAGGATAAACAGGAAGAACTCTTATCCACAAAGGATTAAAGGAAGGAATAAAATAAGTAATAGAACCTAACATCATAATTAATATAACAGCATATAAAGCTTCCATCGCCTTTATCATGGAATTATAAAAGCTAGTTATTAACACTCCGAGTGCAGACCCAAATATGTTGAAACTTATAATCATAAGCATCAATAAAAAGTAGTTCACTCTAAACTGAACTATCGAAAACACCACAATGATGGATGTAAATAATCCAAGGACCAATATTACCATAGCTTTACTTGCTAGATAACTCCATATTTTTACTGGTGCCACGGCATATGCTTTTACTAACCCTTCTTCCTTGTCTAGAAATATATAAGCCGCTATAATAAACAACCCCATTAATGCTACATTTATAGTTAGATACACAGGTAGTATATTCTCTCTATCACTTAGCTTTTCTGGATGCTCTTGAAGTTTTTCTATTTCGATATGTTCTGTAACAGCAATTTCTTGAGTTATAAAATAGCCCTCTATTTCAGCTTTAATAAAGTTTCTGAGTTTTTCACTTTCATGTCCTTGGAGAATAATCTCCATATTTAAAGTATTGTTTAAAGTCGTCATCGAAACTCCAATAGAGTTACGATCGTTTGACATAGCTTCTTCAAGCTCTTCTCTAGAATTAACAATAATCATATTCTCAGGTTGCTCTTGTAATACATTAATTTCAGCCAAAGAACTATCAATCACAGCATAATAGTTATAATTTGATTCAAACTCATTTGGAACTGCAATTAGCATTACCGCAATAAAAACTATTGCCATAATTATTTCAATATAAAAATAAAGCCCATTAATAGACAACTTTAAATCTTTTCCAAATGTCACAAATAACTTACTCATTATTGTAGTCCCCTACCAGTTACTTTAATAAAAATTTCTTCTAAAGTAGCTTCTTTTGTATGCATAGTTTCAACTTTATAGTTGTTAATGATTTCGTACAGTTTTATCTTATCTTCATCTATGATTAGTGACAAATTCTCACTAATCATCTCATTATTTTTGACATACTCAACATTTACAAGGTTCTCTCCATATTGAAGCTTTAAATTCCTTGGAGAGTCAATTAGTTTTATTTCTCCATCAATGATAAAAGCAACTCTATCACAAAGTTCATCAGCAACCTGCATATTGTGAGTGGTTAAAAATACTGTCGCACCTTCGTCATTCTTAGATCTAATGATATTCTTAATAGTACTTGCAATTGATGGATCTAATCCGGTAGTCGGTTCATCTAAAAACCATATCTTAGGGTTATTTATCATGCTCCTAACAAACGTTAGCCTATGCTTCATTCCTTTTGAGAATGTATTTGCTTTATTGTTAGCAACATGGTCAAGCCCTACCAATTTTAATAGTTCCATAGGATCCATAGTTTTAACGTCAAATAGTTTGCTATAAAACTCAAGGTTTTCTAAAGCAGTCAATTTCCCATACACATTAGACTGCTCAAATGAAACGCCCATGATGTTAAACATCGAACTGTCCCTTTTCTTAAGATCATACTCTCCTACCGATGCTTTTCCTTTTTGTAGTGGCAAGATACCAGTTAGTATTCCTTGAGTTGTTGACTTGCCTGCTCCTGAAGGTCCTAAAAACCCAAACACTTCTCCATCAGCAATGTCAAAAGATATATCCTTAACTGCATAGCTTTTTTCTTTTGTATAAGAGTGAAACAACCCTTCTACCTTAATCAAAATAACCACCTCATTCCTTAACTATTCCTGATTTTAACATTTCGATAAAGCTTATTATTAAATCATCTAGCTCTACCTGATCATTCATTTCTAGACAATACTCTACAAAATCTTTATTAAGTGCATATATTATATTTGCTGTAAGATTAATGTTAATACTTTCCTTAATTTCACCTCTTTTGATTCCCAACTTAATTAAATCTTTATATCCACCAATGGCAGAAGATCTATTTCTTGCAAGTATTTCTTTGTAAATAAAATGCTCTCTATCTTGAGTCAATCTATTAGTTATTTTTTGCAAGCTCTCATTAGTCTTTGCAAATTTCACTGCTACTTTATTCATGTCGGCTAAAACTTCAAAAAAACTATACTCTTGAGGCTTGATCATTGTATTCGTTACATACTCGAGCTTCTTTTCTCTAATAAGATCTATTAGATAGTTATACAAGTCTTGTTTATTCTCAAAATATTGGTAAAAACTACCTTTAGCTATGTCTGATTCCTTTATGATTTTGTTTATACTTGCTTTATCATAATGATTGTTGGCAAACTCTTTTATAGCATTTTCTATTATACGTTCTCTTTTAAATTGATCAATGTTAAAAAATGTGCTTTTTGGCATTTCTATCTCCCTTTAAACAGTTACTATTTAGACTTCTTATGACCTGTTAGTCATATTATATTACTACACGTAACTTTACACAAGCAAAGTAAATAAAAAACTCAGTTATGATATATACAGAAATATTGCATCTCCTATATCATAAACTGAGTTATATTTTTAGATTTTTCATTATATTATTATAAGTATTAGTAAAAATGTCTTTTCCATAAATATAGTATACTACCGAAACAGAAACAGCTGTTACTATTATAGCAGGCATTACAACACTAAAACTATTTGCAAATTCCAACGCTAGTACAATTCCTGAAATCGGGGCGTTGAAATATCCCCCAATAATACCTCCTACACCTAGTATTCCAAATAGTGGAGACCCTTCTGCATAGCCAGTTATCTGGCTTACTATACTGCCAAAGTACATTCCTAAAGAAGCACCTACTGTAACACCTGGATAAAAGTTCCCTCCTAAAAATCCTGAGCCAAGGGTAATACCGGTACTTAGTAGTTTTATTACGCCTATTAATAGCAAGATTTTAGCACTGTAACTCCCAATTAGTAAATTATATGTAGTATTTGCATGTATCTCAAAGTTTAATGGAAACATAAAGGAAATTATACCAATAATCAAAGCTCCGATAAAATACCTAATGCCACTGCTTTTAAATCTATTAAAAAAATTAGATGATAACTCTATACATTCTATATAAAGGAAAGCAACCACCCCAATAAACAACCCAAACAATAAATAAATAGGAAAGTTTGATAGACCAAGTTCAAAATTATAAACAATGTCAAGCCTTGGAACTCCTGTTGAGCCAAGCAGACTACTTAAAACACTTGCAGTAAAACTTGAGATTAAAATTGGAGAAAAGAACTCAAAAAATTGCTTCTTATATAAAACTTCTAGTACAAAAACTGCTCCAAAAAAAGGCATTCTGAAAACTCCTGCGATTGCTGCAGCAGCACTACAACCTATAAAAAGCCTTAGTTTATCTTCTTCCACATTGAAAAAATGTCCAATATTAGAGCCAATAGATGCTCCAAGGTGTACAACTGGTCCAAATCTTCCTGCAGACAACCCCAAAATTAAAGTAGTCAAAGCGCCAATTATATGCACTAATACAGAAACTGGCTTCATTAGTAGGGTTTTTATTTCCTCTAATTCTACAAGCACTTGTACAATTCCAAGACCTGTATCATTTCTTTTCAAATACATTTTAAAAAGAATATACGTTATTAATGCAGCAATTAATGGCATTAATATATAAAATAATCGACTAAACTTTAATAGTGCAATAGTGCTTGATACAGATTTAGTAATTAGCCAGTTAAAGATATATGCAGCCCCTCCTGCAATAAAACCTATCAGAATGGAGACTGTTATTTCTTTAAACATATTTCTTATTCTCATAAGTAATTCCTCATTATTCATCGTGAAATCTATTTTTTAATAAACAAACTTCTGTATTATTGCATAAAGTTTGAATTATCATAAATGAAAGTGTACTTATTGCTGATGTTGCTAAAATTAGTATTATTGAGAAAGAGTCAAAATTGAAAACTTCTGAACCAACTAAACCAGCTATTAGAAGTGAAAACTCACCTCTGGGCATAGTGACTAACCCAATAAAAAAGCCTTTAGCATTACCACATTTTTCTACCTTTCCTATCAAAAAAGATGATAAGAGTTTTCCAAACACTGCTGCTGCAATAATGGTTACTAAAACAACGGGACTAATGTTTATACCTTCTAATGTGAAATTCATTCCGAAATAAAAGAAAAATAAGCCCCCAAAAACATCTCTAAACTTAAGTATTGTATTTTCAACTTTCTCTTTGCTTTTACTTTCACTAAGAAGCATCCCTAAGAAGAACGCACCTAAAGCTTCAGACACACCTAATTGCATACCTAAGGCAGTGACTCCTAATACTAGAGCCAACAGTACAAGCAAGAAAACCTCTTTGGATTTAGAATCTAAAAGTAAGTCTATTAAATCAGGTTTCTTCTTTGCAACTAGAACAATTACAACACAAAAAGCAACTGCAACTAATAAATCAAAAGTAACTGTCAAAATTCCTACATCAGCTGCATTACTTGATAATGATGACATAATCACTAAGAAAATAACCATTACCAAATCCTCAAAGACCATTATCCCTAATATAGTTTGCCCTTCAGGATCATTAACTGCATTCAGTTGAATTAATGTTTTTGTGATTATTCCAGAACTACTCATATAAATAATTCCTGCCATAATAACAGAATAGTATAGGTTGAATCCTAAAACTCTTCCTATAGCAAGTCCGATTGCAAAATTCACTAGAAAATCTAAGCTTCCTGACACAAGAATTGATTTTCTCCTTTTAATAAGGGTATTAAGAGAAAATTCATAACCTAAGTACAGTAAAAGAAAGACGACGCCTATTTCACCTAAGACCCCAATAACATCTGTATTAGTTACGAGACCTAGGAAAAATGGTCCTGCTACTATTCCCGCCAATATATAAAAAGGTGGAAAGAAGCTATTCATCCACCTTGATAATTTTGCAAACAATGCAATTGCAATAAATGCTACTGCCACTTGTGTATATATATCCATTTCTTACACCCTCTCATATTCTAAAAGGAGCAATCATCTCTCTCGAAAAAACTTGGAATTTTATAACATATCAACCTTTTCAGCCCAATAAAAGCAAAGCACGATACAGCAGCAATAGTTCCTAACCTGCCACCTATACCAACGAAAAGGTTAGTGCTCAATATATATAGGACTCCAGATATAATACTCACTACGACCATTTGCGTCATATTGTTTACGTACTTCTTGCTCACCATACCAGCATATCCAGCTGTTGTTGCTACTATTGCTAACTCTACAGTTCCTGGAACACCTAAGTACTCAAGCCCCGTAAAAATTAAACCCGATCCTAATGTAACTATTGTGGATCCGACTACAGGTCCTTTTCCTAAATCATGTGATATATAATATGCTACTATACCACCAATAATTGCTACTAAAATGATTATTATAGTATTCATTTCGCTACCCTATTATACTATAAATAAGTCGAGATATTATTGTCGAAACGGCTGCTGTTGTTCCGCCTTTACCGCCAACTCCTGCATAAATAGTAGGTGTTAATATTATAATAGAGCCTACTAGAACTCCTGCAATCAGTGTTGCTAAAATACTTGGAACAACTACCATGCTTGACATTCCAACAAAAGATGCAGTATATGATACCCCTGCTAAATCTTTTGGTAATGTAAGAATTGCTATTAGACCAACAATTCCATTAGCAATAATAGAGCCTAATCCTAAATTGTGATTTATAAACCACGTCAAATACACACTCACAACTGAGCATGCCATTATCGCTACTTTCTTATTCATCCTTATTGCCTTTTATTATTTCTGAAAAATGTTCATACAAGCCTATAGCAGCTGCTCCTGAAATAGCAGTAGCTAAAGCAACCTCATGGAATTCTGTATTCCCCATAAATAGCATGACTTTGTAAGTAATACTAGTTCCAGCTAGAATTAAAAATCCAGTTAATGTTCTTATCATTTTAACCCTCCGTAATTTGCACCTTTTTATACTATACTTTTCTATGTACCTATCTATCTTTAGTAGTATAGTCTATTTTTCTTCTAGAGACAACATTTCTCTCTCGGTTTATTATTCTAACATATACAACTATTTAATAATAGTGTTATTTTAATATATACTAAAGCATATTTGTAAATGGATATAATAAAATACGCAAAATAAAAATAACCAGTCTTTTGGCAATAGGAATACCTTCATAGTCCATATCTTTAACGTCAACACTATCTAACTTATGTTTATTAGCGTAAAAACGTATATCTTCATTTAATTCTCTACTCTCAATTATTAACATACTTTCAGTGCTTAAAAAAGTGCTTCTCGGATCAAAGTTATATGTTCCTATTACTGTTATCAAATCTCCTACTAGCAAAGACTTACCATGCAAAGCTCCTTCACCATTATATTTATGAATAGGGCTAATATTATCAACAATCTTACCTTTATTATTCAGATAGCCTGCTATAGCAAATAAATTTGGGCTTATTTCCCTAGAATTTGTTATGACCTCAACTTCAAGGTCATTAATCACGTCAAACTCTTTAAGCATTCGATTTGTTAAAATAATGTAAGGAGTCTTTATCAGTACTGGCTCATTTTCTTTTTTTAATAGTTCATTTATTTCATGTAGCACCCATGGTTCTTTATTAAACCTTTGAAGTGGATTGTGAATCAACTTTATACTATCTACTTCATGAAATTTTGAATGACAAGTTGACTCAAATATTACTGGATACTTCTTTTCAATTAAAGCAATGCTTTCTACTGTGCTTTCTAGATATTTATCTACAACTTTATCTTGAATGTAATTCGAATTGTATAAAAGCTCTTTGCTCCCTTTAAAGTTCCATAAAGAAGAGAAATATAGAGAGATATCATCTATTACAGATTCAGAACTATTTCTCTTCACTAATATATCTCTATCGTATGTAAAATCGGATGAAAACCCAGGAATAAAGTACCTATCGCCAATATTCCTGCCTCCAACAATTACATATTGATTATCGACTATTAAATATTTATCATGTAGTCGATTCTGTATTACCCAGGGCTTTGTAATTGAAAAAGGTTCATAAAAAGAAACTCTTATATTTGGATGCTTAACTAGTAGATGTAACGCCCCTTTTTTATCACCACGAAACCCATGCATTATACCATCAAATATTGCACTAATCTCTACGCCACGATCTGCTGCTTTGAGTATTTCTAAAACTATGATTCTAGATGAGTGGTCATTACTAAGACTAAAACATGCAATATCTATTGATGTTGCCGCTTGTCTTATAAGACTAATGCGATGCCTTAAAGCATTAATTGGCTCTTCTAACAACAGCACTTCATCGTTACTACTCTCAATCATGCTTATATTAAAAGGGGTTTCGAAATCTCTATCATTGTTGAAATTGAAAATGATTATACCAAAGGTAAAAAAATACATAAGATAGATAGCTGCAATCCATTTAACTGCTTTAAAAACGAATCCTCTATTAATGCTTTTCAATCTTAACACCCCACTTTTATCATTATTTCTTATTACTACAAAGTTTTTTATGTTTCTGAAGTATTTTTGCAATTTAATATTAACATATAACATATTTATGATATAATAACTTAGCGTTATACCTTAAATATAAGGAGTATATATATGAATAAACCATTAGTAATGGCCAGAAGTTTAAAACAACAAGCACTATCTACTTTAACTCTTGAAGAAAGAAAAGGCTTTCTGATAGTTACAGAAGATATAAAATACATCATTATGATTGCAATTAGCACTTTCATATTAGCATCATCTTTAATTTTTAACAATCCATATGAAATCTTGTTTGGTTTAAGAGATATTATCTTTTCACCAAGTGTTTTAGTATCAGATTACTTTGTTATAGGTAACATTGGAGCTGCTTTATTTAATTCAGGCGTACTTATGCTGTCTGCCATTTATATTAGTTATAAAAATAATGTGAACATGAATGGTCCAATAATGGCTGCTGTTTTTACAATAGGTGGATTTTCTTTTTTTGGCAAAAACCTGCTTAATGTATGGCCAGTCGTCTTAGGGGTCTTTATCTACTCATTAGCTAGGAAAGAAAACTTTAATAAGTATCTACTTATTGCATTTTTTGGTACAGCTTTAGGCCCTATGGTTAGCCAAGTTTCTTTTGGTATAGGACTAAATGCACCATACTCAATTGCTCTAGGAGTATTTCTAGGAGTTTTTGCTGGTTTTCTGTTACCACCACTTGCTAATCATTTTGTTAGCTTTCATCAAGGTTTTAATCTATATAACATAGGCTTTACATGTGGAATTGCAGGAATGTTTTTTATGGCTATCCTAAGAGCCTTTAATTTAGAAAGCAATACATCAGTAATTGTTGCAGAAGGATTTAATAGTGTTTTTACAATCTATCTTTTTGTACTTTTTACTGTTATGCTATTAGTAGGCATATTTTTTAGTGTAGACTCTTTTAAAGAGTTAGGAAGGCTAATCAAACAGCCAGGAAGATTAGTATCAGATTTTGTATCAGCAGAAGGTTTCAGTGTTTCTTTAGTGAACATGTCGCTATTAGGATTCTTAACTACTATTTATGTTTTACTTGTTGGTGGTGAACTTAACGGTCCAATAATAGGTGGGATTTTTACAGTAGTGGGATTTGGGGCTTTTGGAAAGCATATCAAGAATATTTTACCTGTTTTAGCTGGTGTGTTCTTAGCTTCATTGCTTCAAATTTGGACACCAACCTCAACTGGTGCATTATTAGCTGCGCTTTTTGGTACAACACTAGCGCCTATTGCTGGTTTCTATGGCTGGAAATATGGAGTAATTGCTGGTTTTATCCACATGGCAGTAGTCATGAATGTTGGGTATCTACATGGTGGTATGAATTTGTACAATAATGGTTTTTCTGGAGGTTTCGTAGCAGCAGTATTAGTTCCTATTTTCGACTCGCTGAAAAGCATGAAAAAGTAAGGAGACTGATTTATGACTAATGAGAAAAGCAAAGCTGTAAAAATACTAGTTGAACTTATTGGGTTTTTTATTTTAAATGACATCGAGCAAATCGACATGAATCTATCTTTTAAGGATAAAGGTTTCACAGTCTCTCTTAAAGGAAGTTGTGATTGTGTACCTGACGAATTGAAAAAACTGAATGAAACAATTAATGCCCCAAGGCAAAATGAGTTAGAAGAGTATTATTGGGGATTACTAGGTAGCAGTAATACTAAACAAGAGCTATACTTATTAGGATCATTAGTTGATAGTGGCGAAGTAGAATTCATAGATGGTATCCTCAAAGTTACTGTAGAAAGAACACATTAAACATGTGCAGAAGGCACATGTTTTTTTTTATTTTTCTAATCCTATAATTGTTTAATAAAGTACATAATGGTATATTTGTCTTAGTGCTACTTTCATTTACATCACTCCTATGATCACACGCTATAAGTTAATCTTAGGTTAGATATATGAAATGACTTAATACACTAATTTTATTTAAGAGGAGAATAATTTTGAACTTAATTGACGCTCGCAAACTATTTCCAATTACTGATTCTTTTATAAATCTAAACAATGCAGCTGAGTCTCCGCTAAATAGCCTTGTGAAAACAAGACTGCTTGAATATTTAGAATTTAGCGAAAACTATCCACACAAAAAGCCTAACGCTCGGACTAAAACTCGAGAATATCTATCAATGCTATTCGGTGGATCCAAAGAAGATTATTCACTGGCTACTAGTACAGGTCACGGACTTGGGATTGTAGCTTCTGGTTTTAAATGGAGTGAGGGTGATAATGTCATATTACCGGAAAAAGAACATTGGAATAACTCTTATCCCTGGATTCTGCAGGAAAAGAAAGGTGTCGAAGTAAGATTTTCTAAACTAAAGAATAATAGAATAGATTATGAGAACTTAGCCTCACTTGTAGATGAAAATACCAGAATCATATCTTTAGCAGCAGTTAGGTTTAATTCAGGCTATAGGGTTGATCTGAAGAAAATGAGAAGCATTGCTGATATTAATAACTCCTTACTTGTGGTTGACGGCATACAAGCTACAGGAGCGATTCCAATCAATGTTATAGATGATGGCATAGATGTTCTTGCTGCTGCTGGTTTTAAATGGTTACTTGGGCTTCCTGGAACAGGATTTCTATATGTAAATGAAAGAGCCAGGAAAAGAATTAACCCGGTGATGCCTGGTATGTTTGCTAGTGAGTTAGAGTATGATAGCTTGAACTTTTTCAACAATTCAAAAAAATATGAAACAGGAACAATTGCTTATCCACTCTTCTATGCTTGGGAAGCAGGCTTAAACCTTCTATTGGAGATTGGGATAGACAGTATTCACAAGAAAATAATAACTTTAACTGATATACTTATCGAAGATTTACATAAGAAAGGGTATGAAATAACCACTCCTATATCATCGAAAAGTGAAAGATCCGGTATCGTTATTTTTAAAGGTGATTCAAAAGAAAAAACATATGAGCTGTTCCAGAAAATTTTAAGTAAAAATATAGTAGTAACATTTAGAGAAAACGCTATTAGAGTTAGTCCATCTTTTTACAATACAGAAGAGGAAATCTTGACACTATGTAGCATTCTATAAAACAAAGCATTTAATAAACTCCTTAGTCTTAGTGATTTAAGGAGTTTATTTATCTATGCCCCAAATCGCAAGCCATTACTCTAAGCTTGTTAACTTGTTCTTCTTGTCCTAAAACAATTAGTATATCATCTGCCTCAACAACTTCTGTTGAGCTTGGATTAAAAGACATCTTCTTAGAACCAGCTCGCTGTATCGCAAGTACAATGAGTCCTGTTTTCTCAGGAATTTTTAGCTCCTTAAGAGACTTATTTATCATTTTTGACTTTTCACATATGACTACATCTTCTAAATCTAGAACTACCTCACCAGCCTGAGTAACTACGTCTAGGAATGAAATAATGCTTGGCCTCAAAACTATTGAAGCCATTCGCTTGCCTTCAATTTCATATGGAGATATTGTATTGTTTGCACCAGCTTTTAGTAACTTTTCTGGGGAATTTTTATCAACTGCTCTAGAAATAATATATAAATCCTTGTTCATTTGACGTGCAGTTAACACCGTGTATACATTTTCAGCATCATTATTCATGCTACAGATAAGGCCATTTGCTTCTCTTATTTTTGCCTTCTCGAGTGTTTCTTCATTAGTGGCATCTCCTAAAATTGCTAATATCCCTCTATCAACTAATGCTTCAATTTTATCTTCATTCTTGTCTATCACAACAAAATCTGCTTGTGTCTTCAAAAACTCTTTAATAGAACTTTGTCCGGTCTCTCCTGCTCCACACAAAACATAATGATTTTTTAATTTTTCTATCCTATTTTCCATTTTTCTCTTCCTCCAAACTGTCTTAAACTTACCCTCCATAAAAAGAGCAGTTATACTCGTGAAGGTATATCCTAATATACCAAGGCTTGTAAATATTAAAAATACCGTGAATATTTTAGCTTCATTTGTCAATGGCATAATTTCTCTAAACCCTACAGTTGATATTGTGATAACCGTCATGTAAAATGCATCAATCAAAGCAACTCTTAATAAGTTCTGATACCCTAATGTACCTATAGTTATTAATAGTATTACTGTGGCTACTATAGTAATAAACTTATTTCTTTCAGCCATATTATACCTTCCTTATTGCTCATTAGCATAACACTTTTATTTGTCTTTGGTACCTTATTATCATTGGAAATAATGGGCCAGCCTCCCCATCAACATCTGTTTCCACATTATCAAAACATTCCACATAAAGTTGATCTGTTTGAAAGTAATGTATACATGAATCATCTCTATGATCCCCTCTTAATATCTTAAGAAAAAGATTGAGTTTACTAATAATATTACAATTCTTAATTACGAGAACGTCAAACTTTTTGTCATTAACTCGTGCATCTGGAGCTAAGTTTTTAAAACCTCCAGCACCTTTAGTGTTGAGTACTAAGAACAACATTGCTTCTTCTTCATATACTTTTTGATTAACTATATACTTAACCTTAAAAAATTCAAATGCGGGATTTTGACCTAGTACGTTTATGTAATAGCCCATTTTTCCTAAGTTATTCTTTATAGCTTGGTTAGTCTTATGGGCAATGCTACTTAGTTTCCCTATACTAACTACATTAACAAAACTTTTTCCATTTATACAACCTACATCTACTTCACTAACGTTATTGCGCTTTATTGTATTAATAGCAGCATGCAAATTCTCATCAATGTTTAGATAGGACGCAAAATCATTAATTGTACCAACAGGCAAAATCCCTAATGGGATATCTATCGAATGGTATATCATTCCACCTACCACAGCACTTATTGTACCATCGCCACCTGCTGCAACAATTAAATCAATGTTAAATGCAGAATATCTTTCAAGTACTTTTGGCAAATCGTCATCCTTTGAAAGTCGATGTATTTGCAACAAAAATCCTTCATTTTGCATTTCTTCGATAAACAGATCCAGCATTTCTTTAAACGATCCTTTTCCAGAAACAGGGTTGTATATCAACAATAGTTGTTTCACGCAATACCTCCTTACCACTGTATTAAAGCTCAAAAAGCACCCTGTAATCAACATAACTCGCCTTTCCAAAGAAGTACTATAACATAAGGACAAAAAGCTCTATACGCTCATTTTAATCCGAATGCATTTGCAACTACTTAGCACTAATTATAAAGCTATATTTTTTTCACAAACTCAGATTTTAGTTTCATTTGACCAAACCCATCAATTTTACAATCAATATCATGATCGCCATCAACAAGTTGAATATTCTTCACAGTAGTTCCTATCTTAAGTATTGAAGAAGATCCCTTAACTTTTAAATCTTTAATAATTGATACAGTATCGCCATCTTCAAGTGTATTTCCATAAGCATCCCTTATTACTTCTTCAGCAGCTTCGTTTTCTAAGGTAGCGTCAACTTCTTCTATTGCTGAAGACCATTCATAGTGGCATTCTGGACACACGTAAACATTCGCTAATTCATATGTGTACTCTGACTGACATTTTGGACATTTTGGTAACTCAAACATAATGTGCTCCTTTAAATTTTATATAACTATATTAGCATACTTTTTAGCGTATTACATCTTACATAAGCATGAAGTAGCTTCAAAATTGAAGTTGCTTCATATGCACAGTCCCTATTTAGACAAAAACTATTATTAATAAGTTATCTGTAATCCTACACCAACTTCTTTTACATTAACTACTTCTGATAGTGCCATTTTTGCTTTTAGGTCTGTGCAATGACATGGATGTACTTCATTGATTTCTTGACTTGCAAAGTAGTTAATAGTCCGGTTTAACATAACTTCTTCTGCATCTTGTAAATGGAAGCCTCCTACTACATCTAAAATATTGTCATTATTGCAGACCTTCTTTGCATACTCTATTATGTTACAGATGCCTGAGTGAGAGCACCCTGTCACTATAACGATTCCCTCTTCTAGCTTCACACAAATTGCACTATCATCTATATTATAGTCTTCAACGTAACCATCTTCGGTTAATACTTCACCAATACTATTTTTCTCAAAATTGTTCTCTCTTGGGATTTCACCTAGGAATACTACCTTATCTGTAAGCCATAGAGGGTTCTGAGAAAGATGAAAATCAAAATATCTTGCTAACTTCGCCTTATCAACATTTATTCCAAACTCTTCGCTACCTGTGAATGTTTTACTTGCAAAAATCATTGGGTGTCCAATTAGCTTTGCTCTATTAGGCATTCTACCTTCAAGTTGTTCTTCAGTATACATTTTAACTAATGGTTCTAATCCCCATGTATGATCTAGATGTGCATGACTTAGAACTAAGTAATCAAGATTAGTTAAATCTATGTTCATCTTATAAGCATTCCTAATAAATACATCGCTATATCCTGTGTCAAATAAGATTTTCTTCCCATCTATTTCAATGAAATAAGATAGTGCTGGTTCCCCTAAGTAGTATCTATCAATTATCGTATTGTTATCTACAAGTACAGTTAGTTTCAAATCTAATCCCTCCTAATTAATAAGTTAAAAACATTATAACAAATATAAAGAGCATCATTGAACGCAAAAACAACATTTTTAATAAATTCTTTAATGTTGTTATGTGTTTCATAAAGTGATAGAATCAATGTATAACATATAAAGGAGGCTTTATTGTGAAATGGAATGAAGTGAAACTCTTAAACAATAAGCATGATGTTAAAGTATTTACATTAACGACATGTATATGGTGCAAGAGAGTCAAGCAGTTACTAGAAAAAGAACAATGTACATATAAATTCATAGATGTTGACCTTTTAGAAGGTGATGATAGAGATATAGCTGTAAATGAGATTAAAAAGTATATTAATAAACTATCTTTTCCCCTAATTATTATTGATGAAGATCCCATTCAAGGATATCATGAGAAGAAAATAAGGAAAGCCGTAAATGAGTAAACATGATCTTAAAGAAAAAATTAGTAAACAAATTAATGGAAAAGGGTATTATCTTAACCCAGATGATACTTTCACTTTAGATTTGATTGAAAGTTTATTAATTAATGATAAGCGATATGGTTATATGTTTTGTCCTTGCAGGTTAGCTACTGGTAACCGAGAAGAAGATCTTGACTTAATCTGCCCTTGCGACTATAGAGACCAAGATGTGGTTGAATTTGGCACTTGTTATTGCGGATTATATGTTGATAATGACGTTGTTAAGGGTGAAAAAGAAGTTATACCTATTCCTGAAAGAAGAGTAGATTCGCATTCTAGCCAAGAAATACCAACCAGCCTAGGTGAATTACCATACCCTGTATTTCGATGTAAAGTCTGTGGTTATTTGGCAGCACGAGAAAATCCACCTCATAAATGTCCTATATGTGGCGTAAGCCAAGATAGATTTGAAAGATTTCTGTAAAATCAGCCCAGTCATTGTTTGGGCTGATTTTTCCCATAAAGTATAAGAAAATCCATTGTAACAGAATCAATATTTTCCAACTCTTTGTTAGTTAACTTATTCCCCCACATTAATGGTGTCATAAAGGTAATGCTTCTTAGTAGATCTTCATTAACCTTAAATTTATATTTAAGGTTAATGACTTTTGTACGTTCAAAGTTATCTGTAAACTTTTTCACCACATCAAGATTGCTATAACCTTCTTTATCTACAACTTCCCTTAATTCCTTTAAATAATCTGAACCAGGTACTACTTTAATTATTCTACCTGAATCAGCTAAGATTCTTATAAACTCCTCATAATTAGCAGGCGAAAGGACATTTATTATTAAATCAATTTTACTATCTAGAATCGGTATTCTTGCAATATCTGCTACTATCCATACATCATGGTGCTCTCCTCTACTAGCCATAGCAATACTTGTTTTTGAAATATCCATTCCAATGATTTCAACGTTATTTAAGCAGCTCGAAAGATGCCTTACTAGTGACCCTTCTCCGCAACCTGCATCTAATACTGTTACGCTAGATTTATTTAGACTTTTTACTATTTTCAAGATCTCCTCAAACAATTTATCAAATAGACCATCAGCAATTGCTTTCTTTCTCTCTTCAAAGAGCTGTTTTGAGTAATTCGATCGATATTCTTTTCTTAGTAGAAAGATGTATCCCTTTTTAGAGATATCGAAAGTATGATTGTTAGTACATCTAATACTATAATCATCTACTTCTATGCTCTCACTGCATATTGGACAAGCCAAAATATTAGCTTCTCTAATTTTATCTTTTATGAAATCTATTTTCTTCATCATATCTCCCTATATAAAAAATCCATTTGAATCGTGTTTATGATCCTTTCATAATTTAACAGTACATTACTCTGTTCACTATAGCAAGATGCTTATCAAAAAAAAGAAATCCTCCACAGTAGACAGTCTAAATTTTCAAAATTTAGACTGTCTACTATGGAGGTATTGTATTAACTTTATTATTATCTATAGCTATGAATACCTGGTAAAAGTGTATTAACACCTATGAATGTAAATATTACACAAATAAAACCAATCACACAAAACCAAGCGGCTGCTTTTCCCTTCCAACCTCTATGGAATCTTAGATGAAGATACACTGAGTAGATTAACCAAGTTATTAGTGACCAAGTCTCCTTAGGGTCCCATGCCCAGTAGCGTGACCAAGCTGACTTTGCCCATATTGCACCTGTAACAATAACAAGTGTAAGCATAACATAACCAAAAGCAATTACCCTATAACTCATATAATCACATGCTTCTAAGTCAGGAAGGTATGAGCTTCTAAACCCATCCTTCTTTGTACCCAATAAGTACATTGCAGATAGCCCTGCTGCAACTGCAAAAGCCCCATAACTTATAACGGCTGTACCAACATGAACATATAGCCAGTTGCTTTGAAGTGCTGGCATTAAGGGACGTATATCTTTTGGAAGCACAGATGCATATCCCATAACAAGAAAAGCTAATGGCATAACAAATGCTCCTACTCCAGTATACTTATATATA
The DNA here is from genome assembly GCA_964546025.1 of uncultured Clostridiaceae bacterium. Taxonomy (GTDB): domain Bacteria; phylum Bacillota; class UBA994; order PWPR01; family PWPR01; genus PWPR01. The sequence goes on along the minus strand of CAZJHT010000032.1, from coordinate 6,003 downwards.
TAGTGTAAAACCAAATAACACAGTACTATACCCCAAGTAAAACTCGTTGCGAACTCAAATTGATTACTAAATGGTAATCTACCAGATTCAATAACTCTAAATACTATCGCTAAAGTGTGTATACCAAACCCTACTGTTGTTATAATTGTTGCAAATTTTCCAATTATTTCTTTTTTGAAAGCAAACAAAACAATAAACGATAATGCAGCTAATGTATATGCTATAAAAGCTATCGTGAAAGAAATCTCTTCTAAAAAAATAATATTTTCCATTTATTTATCCTCTCTTTTTATTGAGTCTTCAATCATTCTTTTTATCTGATAATTAAAACCCCAGCTATTTTGTCTTGTAATTGTGTATATCTCTTGTTCTTTAATAACAATAAATTTAGGATATAGATAGAAAGACACCAACAACCCTAACAACATGATAAAACTTCCGATTACTACAAAAACATATCCAAAGTCTCTTCTAAAAGTTATACCTGTATATAGCCTCGATTCTTCAAACTCTATTAAATAATCTCCATACTCTATTGTTTGACCTGGCTCCGTTATATATGAACCTACATGATCATTAAAATGGTACAAAACAACTGCATAATGAGGATTATCTTCTTTTTCTGACATACTTAATGGTTCACCTGCACTTGTTACAACCATGTCGGGGTAGTAACCATACAACAAAATTGTTAAATGCTCTGATTGAAAGAAATGGCTTTCATTGTTTCTAAGGTACTTCATATCAAGAATTTCTCCATCTTTATTCTTGATAACAAGTCTACTTGCCCAACCATAGCTAGTTTGATAAAAATCAATACCATTAACTTTCATGGGTTTATTAACCCACATAGTTTCTTGTCTTTCATCACCGCTTGGTTTAACAACAGTGACTTCACTATAGTACTGCTCTATTGATTTATTATCTCTAAACTCCATATAAAAGTCATCTAACCTCACGGCAAAACCATGATCATTAAATGCTCTTACATCTCCTGGTAGCAAATTAAAAAAACCACTAAATGCAAATAAACCTCCAAAAAAACTCCCCACTAGAATTATTACAATTCCTAAATGTGTGATAGATGAGCCTAGATATCCGATTCTATTCTTTGACATCATATATCCATTGCCATCTCTAAAAACTTTATATCTCTTCCTTTTTAGCTTATCAACTAAGCTTTTTATCTCTACTTCATCGTTATATAAATTTTCACTGTCTTTTCTAACACTAGGATAATAATCCTTATCAAACCTTCTTACTTGTCCTGGCAAGATTTTAAAAGTACAACCCGCTAAATTAATTACAAACAAAGTTAACAAACTTACATATATCCATGAATGATATATGTCATCAAACTGCAAAACAGTTATTACTCTACCAAATGTACTATAGTTTTCTAAATAAAACTCACTTGCTAAACCTTGAGGAAGTACTGTGCCGATTATTGAATAAACGGCTATTATAACCAGTAAAAAAATTGCCAGCTTCAAACTAGTTATTAAGCTCCATAGTTTTTTCATAATTTCCTCCTAAATCAAAAAGGGGCGGTAAACCGCCCCCCTAAGGTGTTTAAGATAATGGTGGTGGCAATGCAGGTATTAATCTGTAATTTGCTTCACTATCAGTATCTCTAATATCATTCTCTGTTAACCATATCCTAGTATTATCATGACATGACGCGCAGCTTTCATTTTGGAAAGTGCTTTTCTGAATATTATGAGTCGGTGAATACTTCCAATTTGCTTTATCATGATAATTTGGCAGCATATCATCACCAACAACCTCTAACATTGTCTCTTGTGTTGGCACATGTCTTAATACAACATAGGTATAAGGTCTCTCTTCTGTTATCTCTGGGTTATATCCAATTTTGAACATAATTCTGCTTTCAGACGAACTCTGCAAGTGAGTGCCTTCTGCGTTAAAATCCAAATGACATTCAAAACAGTTATTATTTGCTTGTGCATGACACACTTGGCATGACAATGAATCACCGTGGATTGTATGATTCACATCTGTTGCTTCCTCATGATGTTTATCTGAATGACAATCTAAACATGATGGTAATTCTTCATCCCACATATTATATGTTGGTTCACTAGCTCCATGGAAATTACTAACTGGATGACAATCCATACATGTCATACCCATATCATAGTGAACATCTGAACCAAACCCTATGTTACCCATATACTCTCCTGCATTTCTTGCATTATGGCAACCGTAACATGTTTGATCCATTGGTGGTGTATCAAAAAACATATGCTCATCGATCAGACCTGGAGTATAATTTTTAGGTCTACTTACATGACAATCTCCACATGTAGCATGACACTTAAAACAATCCTCTTCAAACACCTCGTAATGTTCTGGAGAATCAGACAAGGAACTTAAGTTTGTAAATTCCTGTAATCCATGCTCCATACCATGAAGGTTGTAATGAATTGATTCTTTATACAAGCTTGTGACATTACCATGGCAATCTCCACACGTTCTTTCAAAATCAGTCGATGGGTAAGCTAACATACCTGAGTGTGCTTCTTCCTTAACCGATGCATTTTCTCCACCATGACAAGTTATACAACCTAGTACCCCATGAGCCGTTGTAAGGAATTCTTCAGAAACTAGAAACATTTGCACAGTCTCCAACTGTGGTCCTGGCGCTCCTCAACCTCCTGTATCTTCAGCTGGTGGGTTATCTTCATTGTATGTAGAAGCAGCAATAACTGCTTCGCTTGTATGACAATCTATACAGTATGAACTGTCAATTGATTCGAAGTCCCATGGGATCTCCTCATCACCTTGCGAAACATCTGGCAATAGAGGGCCATCAGGTTGCACTACATTATAATGTATAGCTAAAGCTACACCAGCTAGTACAACTGCTACTACTAAACCTATAATAAATTTTTTGTTATTCATATTAGGTCCTCCTTCCTCCAGAAAATTATTTATACTACTCTGTTACTACCGGTAGTTCTGCTCCGTTCCAACCAATCATACCTCTACTTAAACTCATAGCATTAAATCCAGCTACTCTTAAACCAGCCTTAGCAATACCTGCAGTTTGTCCTGAATAACATACTACGTAAATAGGTCTATTAGCAGATAATGAACCGATGTTGTCTCCTACTTCTGCATAAGGAATATTAATCGCACCTTCAATGTGGCCTTCAGTATAATCATCTACTCTTCTTATATCTAACACACTAATTGCATCTGGATTATCTTCTACAAAAGCAGAAAGATCAGCCACAGATACTATATAATTATCGGTTGCTGAGAAGTAGCTTGTTGCTGCGTCCCACATGATTTGCTCTCTTTCACTTAAGTCTAGCTCTCTTGCTTCAGGTAATGGATTTGTAGTTGTTTCTAAAGTACTCTCATCTTCACCTAATGTAGACCAACCAAAGTTCATTCCACCTTGGAAAGAATATGCTTCTATTCCAACTAAGTTAGCAATTGTAGTTGCTTGCGCTGATGTTTGACCAGAATAGCACACAAAGTAAACTGGCTTATCAGTCGGTAAAACATTTAATTTATTGCCTGTTTCAGCATAAGGTATATTAATAGCACCTTCTATATGACCAGCTTCATAATCAGCTGGACTTCTCATGTCAACTAAAACAGCGGCATTTGGGTTAATTGCTAATAGATCTAAAATCTCCCTTCCACTTGTTAGATAAGATGTGCTACCAACACTTTGCAAAAAGCTAGTAACTTCTTCTAAAATAACCTCATCTGCATCTAGTGGATCTTCCACTACTATTGGATCCTCATCTACTGGGTCTTCTGCTTCTGGGGTACATGCTGACATAAATGTCACCAGCAGCATTAGAACTAACATTAAACTAATAAGTTTGCGTTTATTATACATTTGTTTATCCTCCTATAGTTCTCTAAAATAATTAATTTTAATCCTCTTCACTTACCAATAAAGTAATATCATACAGCTAAATGTAATTACATTAAGTTTATTATCCTCCCTTCTACTTACAATAATTATCTAAGCAGTTTTATAATTGGTATTATGGGCAATTACCCATAACCTTAAGACAAAATGATATCTGACTCTCTTAACTGCTATTTAATAATATTTTAACATAATTACTTAACGATATCAGTATATCAGTGCAAATAAGCATATGTCAATTATCACTTTATTTTTCAATCCTTATTTTCTACTTAAGAACTAAAATATAGCTATTTAATATATCAAAAAAATAATATGCGTAGTTTTATTATTTAAATAATCACCTCACTATATTGAAGGGCTGTTTTAATTAATAAAATATATGCTCCACAATTATTTATTATTTTTAAAATCAATAATCAGTATTTATCAAGAAAAATAAAAAACAGTGCCAGTGCACTGTCTAAATTATTAGCTGATTTTATAATTTTATATTTAGAAATCAATATACCTTACAAGCAAGTAATATATCGTTAACAAATGTATAATCATTAAAAGAGGAACTAAATTAAACTTTGTTTTATTCTTTTTATGATTAAACACAATTATCCCTAACCACATACCAAAAGCACCAAAGAAAAAAGCCAATAATAAAAGTGACTTCTCGCTTATACGTCTTTTCTTCTTAACTGCCTTGTTCTTATCAATACCCATAAGAATAAATGATAATACATTAATGCATAAGATAGTCAGCCCTGAAAATAAATATTCATTCATATACATTTACTACTGCCTAGCTTCCCAATCTAAAAGTCGCTGTTCTCCCTCAACCTTCTTAATATCAGTAATATCTTGGCTTACTTCTAGCGTTCCAAAATATTCATTATTTTCACTTTTTAGTGCTAAATACTTAATTAATATGGTCTTCTCATTTATGTTTATCCAAAAACTTGCTGAACTTCTTTCACCAGACTTAAATTTATCTAGTATTTCCTCTACTATATGCACACTATCAGGTGGGTGACAGTTTTTAACGTCTCTCCCTATAATAGCTGGGGAGCGAGGAAATATACGATCTTCATTGTCAGAAAAGAACTGAACTTTATTATATTTGTCAACGAACGTGAAGTCTACTCCCAGGCTTTTTAGGATAATATTTAATTGCTCAATCGTAAGATTACCTGTTGAGGATGAAAAAAAATCACCCATGGATTCTTTAATAGAATCCTTTTTGATGGCTTCCCTATCAATATTAATTAAAGGCCAATCAAATTCTAAGCTTTGTACATGCATTAACGCCCATTCTTCACTGCTTAATATCTCATTAGCTGTTGGAAACAATATTAACTCTTCTTTTTGTAAAATCCCTAGATACCCGAAAAAAATCTCTCCAATTACCCTGTGTAATTCATCTTCAGCTTTACCACCATCATTTAACAGCTTTACCGCTCTTCTTTGTATCTTCTTAACCTCATCATGCAAAGCCCACATTATACTTATACCCTCAAACTCTTCTGAATACTTTTCTAAGTATGGAAAAAGAATGTTCTCTTTAATAGTGTAATGTGTATGAAACTTCTCGAGTTCGTTTATGTTAGTAAGTAGGTCACTTCTATACTTAGTTATATCTCGCTGTTTTAAAATTGATTTGATCTCTTCAAGTTGATTTTCAAGCCATTTATTATTCTTATTCAAATTCTTAATAAACTCATGATTCGAACTTTCGATTTTATACCTATCTAACGTATGATAGAAAACATTAATGACTTTGTCTAAGTATGATAATATGTCGTAAGCAGATTCCCCTTGATCGAGTAATGTTTTGAAAACTATGAATAATTCTTTTGGCTGTAAATTATCTATGTATATTTTATTTGCTTCATATATTTCTTTAGAGCTTTTTTTGTCTCTAATGGTCTTAACATACTCAATGAGTTTTTCGATTCTTGAATTAATCATTTTCATCTCCTCCTGCAAAAAAGTATTTTGTATGAATATTAGAATTATAGCATATTATATAGTGATAAATATCATATATTAGCTATTTTAATAAGCACAAAAAAGTAGCCCTTATAATAAGGGCTACT
>CAZJHT010000031.1:0-28131 GCA_964546025.1 uncultured Clostridiaceae bacterium | reverse complement strand
CCTGCGCTGATGGTACTCGGACGGTGACGTCCCGGGAGAGTAGGTCGCTGCCATAATATATTTATTCCACAGTAGCTCAATGGTAGAGCATCCGGCTGTTAACCGGAGGGCTGTAGGTTCGAGTCCTACCTGTGGAGCCAAAGGTAAACAGAGCAATTTTTATGCTCTGTTTTTTCGTTTTAAAATTAACCACCAGTACTATTTAAAATTTAATTAAAATTTGACTTCAATCATGTCAAAATGGATGATTGTACTAATGTTTAATGTTAAAATATACCTATTATGAACTTATGGTTTTTTAAGCAAAATTATTATGGAGAATCATTATGATAAGTAAAAACTCAATTTTATCAAAAATGACTGTACTAATTATTATATTGTGTGGATTAATAGTTATTTATTCTGCAAGCAACTTATATAGTGCATGGTCTGATTATAGAGATGTAGAAGATTTGGAGCTTGTCGAAGCAATGCTTGCTCATTTCTCTGAAGGATTAAAACATTTTATGTTTGAACGTGGTAGAATGAATGTTATCCTAGCTTCACAAGAATCTATTTCTGAGTCAAACATAGATTTTATAGAAAACAGGCGAGAACTGGCAGATCTTTCATTTAACTCAGGTTTTGCACTTTTAGAAGATTGCTATAATGAGGAATCAAACTTACTTAAGGAAGAGTACTTTAAGATAAATTCTTTAAGAAAAGAAATAGATCTAGAGGCTCGTAAGCAGTATGATGAGAGAGAAGACACTGTTAGGAACCTTTGGTTTAGCAGTTGCACTGATTATATTAATCTTGTCTTGGAAAGAGCTGCTGTTATTAGTGGTCATGCACAAGATAATATCTTGATTGATCATTATATTGCTTTTATTTTAGATACTATCCAGTTTAGAGGTGTTATTGGTATAGAATCATCGATTTTTACATCTGCTATAACTAATAAAATGATGTTAACTGAAGAAGAATACATATCTTTTGTAGGTTATCGAGGTAGATCCAATCAACTTTGGAGCAGTATGGGCAGACACATTTCCTTTATTGACTCTGTGAATTTAAACGATTCATTTAGTGAAGTGTATCAAAAATACTATGAAGATTTTAGAATTAAACAAGATGAGATACTGGCATTATCAAAGCTGAATGAAGTTTATGAAGGAGCTTGTAAAGAAATAGCTGCTTTATCAGTGCCAGCACTTGATTCTGTCTTTATTATTACCAATCAAGCACTAAGTGAGATATCTTTTGAAATTAACAATATTACTAGTTTAGTTTATACACGACTTATTATGAGCATCCTTTTGTTGCTAACGAGTTTGACTATAGCTATAATGACTCCTATCTTTCTATGGCGTTATTTAGTAAAGCCTCTGAATTTAATAATTAATAAAATAGATAGACTAAGTAATCAGGAAAATATCGATGATTCGATTTATAGAAATAGAGAAGATGAAATTGGAAAATTAGCTAGTGGTGTTAGGTTGCTGAGCAACACTATGAGAGTTGAAGAGGAATTAAAGCAAGAATTAAGAGAGACAGTACAAAAGTTAGAAGAACTCTCAATAAAAGACTATCTTACAGGACTTTATAATAGACGCCATGTTTCTGCTATAATAGACAAGATTGAAGGTAGTTGTATTAAAGATAAAGGCTGTTTAGCTGTAATAATTGGAGACATTGATCATTTTAAAATGATTAATGATACGTATGGACATGAAATAGGAGACAAAGTTTTAGTAGAGGTTTCAAATTTACTATTTGGCTATTGCAGTGAAGAAGACACACTGGCTAGATGGGGAGGAGAAGAGTTTTTGCTATTACTGCCTAATAAGAGTTTGAAAGAAGCTTTTGATATTGCTGAGGTTATGCGAGAAGTCATTTCAACCCATGAATTCAATTATAATAAAGAATTAATAAAAGTTACAATGACGTTTGGTGTGTCAAATAACGGGGACAATATAGAAGATATAATAATTTCTGCAGATACTGCGCTGTTTAAAGGAAAAAATAGTGGTAGGAACATAGTAGTTATGGTAAACAAAAATGATAGGTTTGATTATGAATAGTAGCTTAGCGAAAATATCAAGTGCTAATGCTAAGAGTGGCAATAGCTACTCTTTTTTTGTTGGTTTTATATAGAAGCTTCATTGAGACTGCTAAATGCATTATAGCTACCAGAAAAAGACTATCTTTAAGTTGTGTTACAATAGAGTAGAAAAAAAGTAAATTAGAGGATGTAGTAAAATGAAAAAAAACAGTATTGATTTACCTAGTTGTACGCCAAGCTTTTCAAGTGTTGTATCTGGCATTTCAAAAGGTCAAACATGGTTTGATAATGAGACTGATCCTAGAGTTGCCATTGCTTATTCATACTGTGTTGGAGGTTATTCAATTTTAGGGGTTCCTATAACTGATGCAGAGATGGAGGAGTTTCTTGAAGGAAGAGTATTCTCCTACCTAAAGAAGAATGATAAAAAGTATTTTGAGTTTTCTACAGAAAACGAATTTTTTTCAGAGCAAGTACTGAGAATTTATTCTGGAAGAGATATAAAAAGCGAATTAGAATATTCATTTATTAAAGATGACATGCTTATGAACGAGAGTTCTTTACATGAAGACTACCTACTAGAGCAAATCACTCTTAAAAACGTAGACAGATATATGGACTACCCAATGTTAAGAGATAGACTTGAAAACTCATGGTATAGCATAAGTGATTTTTTGGAAATAAGCATAGGGTTTGTTGCTTTACGTGAAAAAGAAGTTATAGGTATTTGTTTTGGCAGTGCTGTATATAATAATGTTATTGCAGTAGATATTGAAGTTTTAAAAGAACATAGAAAAAAAGGGATAGCGGTTAATCTTGCACAGAAATTCATAAATAAAGCAATAATGAGAAACTATACGGTGCATTGGGACTGTACTGAGTCAAACATAGCGTCTAGGAAATTAGCAGAAAAATGTGGTATGAAGTTAGTAAAATCCAGGCCATTTTATTGGTTTAAAGTTTGATAGCTGGAAAAATATCAAAGAAAAGGTGAGAAATAATGAATCGAGTTATTACTGTTAAAGGCAAAGCTGATCTATTTGTAAAACCTGACTTAATTGTTATAAATATGGATTTAGAAAGTACAGACAAGGAGTATAAAGAGGCACTTGCTAAATCTGATGATGCAATAGCTGTATTGTCAAGTAAGCTTCAAAAGATAGGTCTTGATGAAGAAGCATTAAGAACGGTGAACTATTCAATAAAAACTAAGTATGTTAATGTTAAAGATAGTAAGAACAACTACACTAGGGAATTTGAAGGGTATAGTTGTTTTCATGAACTTAAGCTTGAGTTCGGTTTAGATTTGGTATTTTTAGCAAAAGTTTTATTTGCCATTTCAGATACTAAGGTTAATCCTGAGATAAGAGTTAATTTTTCTGTTAAAGATAAAGAACAAGTAAGTGATCAGTTACTTATATTGGCTTCAAGAAATGCAAAGAAGAATGCAGATATCTTAGCAAAAGCACTAGGCGTGCGTTTAGGAAAGTTGATGAGTATTGAATATGCTTGGGGTGAGATCCATTTGCTATCACCAACAGAATATAGACTTGAGAATAAAATGATGGCTAGTGAAGTTTCTCAGTTTAGAGCAAATCCTGAAGACATCAGTATAAGTGATTCTGTGACATGTGTATGGGAAATTGAGTAGTTAGGGGTATTAATTAGTATAGTAGTGGTATGCGTTAATAACGCAGATTATATTTATGAAGGTATGAAAATAGGAGTATTGCTAGGTAAAGAAAATAGTGGTAAAATTTTAGTGTATTAACTAGATAAACCATGAAAGAAGGGTCTTTGATGCATAAAAAGAGGTTGTTTGTAGTTATCGCTGTTTTACTTTTGCTTATAGTAGTAGGATGTAATGAAGCTGAAAATGGGCAATTGGAAGAGAATACTTCTAGTACTACTGGCCAATCCTCATCGACAAGTTCAAGTGCAATTCAAGGTATGTATGTTTATGAAAAATATGAGGGAGATTTGCCATTTATTATCACTTATTACACTATTGAACTTAAAGATGATAGTTCCTATCACTTAAAGAACTCATGGACTTCTGGTAACCAAACAGCAACTAGTGATAACGTAGGGACATGGGCTGTTATTGATGGAGAATTGATATTGACTAATGATAGTGCAGTAGAAGCTACTTTAGAGATAGAGAATGATCGGGTTGTTGAAACGATGTATTTTGGATATGGAGAAAATCAATATCCTGTAAAAATTTATTTTAAGAAAGAGTAAAATGATTTTCTGATTGAGCGAGTGAGACACTTTCAATAGGTGTCTCACTTATGATAAAATATGAGTTTTTTATAATAATTGTTATGACTCCTTGGTGCCTGTATATGTGAATTCTCGCCTATTCATTTTAATAAATCTTCCTTGATCAATACCTATCTTATTGCCACAAGAGCATATAAAATTACCATTTTCCTCAGATAATCCATACCACTCTTTTATCTTTTTTTTTATGACAACGTAGGACTTTTCCTTTACCAATTTTAAGGTACTTAATTAACTTTGACTTACAACGGCTACATTTAATAGTAAGCATAATAGACCCCCTTTGGTATACATATTATAACATTACAAAAGCATGTAATATGTCCTTTATTAGTATTTATTAAGAATTATTATCGATTCTTATTGATAACTAAATTCTTAAATGGTAATGTATATGCGAAAAAGGTTTCTAGAAGAATGTTTCTATAGGAGGTAGAGGATAATGAGCAAAAAAGAGATAGTAAGTTTATTTATCGTTATGCTATTAGTAATCACTGTTGGTTGCAGTGAAGAAGTTTATGATGATTCACTCCCAACATATCAAGTGTGCATTGAAATCGATGGGTCTGGACAAGTTTTTGGTTGTGGAGAATACCGAGAGGGAGAACTAATTCAGTTTAGAGCGATTCCTGAGGAAGGGCATATGTTAATAGGCTGGTATTTAGATGATTTCTATATATCAAGAGACCTAGAGATTGAAGCTAAAGCTTTACAAAATTTCAATCTAGTAGCAAAATTTAGAATAGAAGAATAAGTTAGAAGGGCTGCTTTTTTAGCAGTCCTGTTTTCATTAAAAATATAAATTAGCAATAAGACTAGAAATTAAGTTTTAAAGGAGTAAAATAGAATGTATAAATCAGGATAGGAGAATTTGTATGAAAAAAAATAATCTTGTTTTTGTGATAGCAGTATTATTGCTAGTTTTAATAAGTGCATGCAACAATGATACAGGTGTTTCGATAGATGATGTGCCAAGCAATGATTTTGAACCTATTTTAGTAGAAGACCGTGAACTTATTCAAGAACTGTGGGATAATATTCTGTTTGATTCTATAGCCAGTATAGGCAATAGCGAGTCTTTTTATCATCCATCAGAGATAGAGGATGAGTATTTGGCAATTTTTGCTTATATGAAGATAGCTAGAAGCCAAGGGTTTGATGCATTTGAGCAAGGGGGCTATCCAGGTGAACAGATAATTAGTATAGACCAGATAAAAGAAGTTGTAGAAGAATATTGGCAAGTTCAGATTGATAAAAGCGAGCTTGATAAAGGATACTCATATAATGAGAGTAAAAATGGATATACTTATGGCTTTGATGTCACCACTATTGGCCCATATGATGAACAGAATCCTTGGGGTATAAAAATAGAGCGAGTTTTTGATCTTGGTGACGGACAATATGAAGTAAATCTAGTGAGTTTTGTTGATTATGAAAGCTCTATAGTTCAAACAAGATGGGTTTACAATATTGAAAAAATAGATAATAAAAACATAATTAAGTCGCTAAAAAAAGAGTATCCTGAGAATAACTTGACAGTCATAACTGGTGATATTGAGACTTTCCAAAGAATTGAGAATTACCTAGGAGATGTTAGTGAGGACGGGTGGAGAGTATTGTATAATATTGATAGCGAGAAATCAATAATTGGAGGAGTTGCATTACTTGATGAATACACTAATATCTTAGGTATTTTTGATGCAAAAGATAGAAGCATGCCATTGTACTTTAATTTGGGAGATCAAGTCTTAGATATTTATGTGAGAGATGAAAAAGTAGTTGTAAAAGAAAAGGATAGAATTCTTATATATGATTTAGAGCTTGAACTTATTGAGACAATCTTGGTGCCTGATTATATAATTGAGTTGATGAACAGAGACATAGAGTATGATGATAATTTTTATCCAATGACTTGGTTTGGTGGTTATGATATCAATAATTCACTGAATAAAATTGCATATTCTGACGAGGAAGGGTTAAAAGAATATGACTTAGTTAGCAATAGCTATGAACTCTTAACACCAACCTTGATTTATGACGATGAAATGACACCAATGGGATATGCCAGTGACCCAAGATATCTAGATAATGACTTGAAAGTATTCTATGGGATAGCTGGGTATGAAGGAATGGTTGATTATAGTGTTTTTAATTTTGAGACGGGTATGAAAAGACTTAATATAGGGCATTTCACACAATTGCATATCAATATTGATCAAGGTATTATGCTATGTTTAGATGTGAATTCTGCTCAAAAATTTGATTTTAATGACCTCCAGGCTGAATCCATAAAGCTAACTCAGCCATTAGAAGGTTATACTGAATGGGCAATTATGGCACACCAGAGCAATGATAGACTTATGACTTTTGCGTTATCCGATTTTAAAAGAGAAACGATGACGAATATATATTACGCTGATATGGAAGGCAAAGAAATAATCGGACCCATAGCTAGTGTTACAAGAGCTGATGTAAGAATTAGAGGAGTATTAGGCAATGATAAGGTGTTGTGCTCATATGGGTTATTTCCAAATGAATACGGGTATTTTGTAATTACCCCTTAGGCATGAAAAAGCTACCTCCTAGGAAGTAGCTTTTTTTGATGTCATTAGATCTCTTGAATGACAGTTAAGTTAGGATGGTTTTGTAGATATGATGCTGGTAGCTTTGGAGTAACAGGGCCATATAAAGCCTTTTTCACTATAGACACTTTACTCTTCCCTGCGATTAACAATACGTGTTTAGCCTCCAAAATTGGCCCCATACCAAGAGTAATTGCATATTTTGGAGTATCATCTACAGAATTAAAGAATCTTGAATTAGCTTCAATTGTACTATCGTGTAACTTTACTTTATGAGTGTGTATTGATAACTCATCTGAAGGTTCATTGAAACCTATATGCCCATTGTCACCAATTCCGAGTAGTTGTAAGTCTATGCCTTCAAGAGATTCAACTACTTTATCATAGCGAATACATTCTTCCTCAACAGACCTCGCAAGTCCATTTGGAATATTGATGTTATCGTGATTAATATTCACGTGATTAAAAAGGTGGTGGTTCATATAATAACTGTAACTTTGCTCATCATTTACTCCTAAACCACAATACTCGTCCAAGTTGATGGTTTTCACATTTGAAAAATCAAGTTTATCAATTTGATGAAGTTTAATAAGCTCTGCATATGCTCCAAGAGGAGTAGATCCTGTGGCTAACCCAAGAACTGAGTTATTTTTATAGTATATTTGATTCTGTATTATTTCAGCAGCTTTAATACTGAGTTCATTTAGGTTGTTAACTTTAATAATTTGCATAATTTCCCCCTATTGATAAGTATACAAGTTATCTTACCATAAATAGAAAATATTTCTACAATATTATACGATTTACTTTCTTACTTATACAATTTGCTTGGCTTTTAAAGTATTCATTTAAAAGATCTATATTTCCTTGCTTCTTTACTGTCTTGTTTTCCAACCAGATTATTTTTTCCCCTAGCTTCATAGCACAGTCATAATCATGTGTGATTGTTATCAGGGTGGTGTTATGTTTAAGATTTTGCTCATTCAATATTTTAATGATTTCTGCAAGGCCTTGCTTATCTTGCCCTACTGTAGGCTCATCAAGTAGCACAACTTCTGGTTGCATCGCAAGAATACAAGCTATTGTTAATTTTCTTTTTTGGCCTTCTGATAGCGATTGTGGATGCCTGTCTCTCAATTCGCATAAGTTAAATTTTTCAACGAGAACTTCAGTAATATTATCATTATCAGCCATGAAGTTTATTTCTTCATAAACAGTAGGCATAAATAGTTGATAATTTGGATTTTGATATACATACCCTACTTTAGAAAACCAGACAGAAGTATTTCGGTACTCTTTATTGCTTACTAAGTACTGATATATAGCACCTTTAGTGGGTTTTATAATATTAGCAATATTTTTTACAAATGTAGTTTTTCCAGACCCATTCTCTCCGATGACGACTATTCTGTCACCCCTATTTATTTCAGTAGAAATATCCTTTAAAATTTCTACTTTATTTACATCATAAGATATACTATCTACTTTAAAAATCATATCATTTGATGTAGCTTTATCCGTTGGTAGTACTACTTTTTCAGAAAGACTAGGCATTACGCTTTTGTTATCAACACAGGGGTTGATTTCTCCATCTTCAAGCTTTATTACTTTGTCAGCATATGGTAGGCAAAGCTCTAAACGATGCTCAGCTAATACAATTGCATATCCTTTTTTTGCTAGGCTTTTTAAAGTGCTTAACAAAGTGTGTGCACCTTTTATATCTAAATTAGCTAAAGGCTCATCTAGTAGAAGAATTTTTTGTTCCATCGCTAAAATAGCAGCTGTCATAAGGCGCTGCTTTTGCCCTCCAGAGAGGTTTTTGGTAGACCAGTCGCTTTCTAGTTCCATTAAGCTAGTAGCATGTTTAATATTTCTCTTAATTTTATCTCTGTTCATACCAAGGTTTTCACAACCAAACGCAATTTCGTCTTCAATTTTGCTATTAATGATTTGGCTTTCAGGATCTTGCAATACGCTCCCAATAATCTTTGAAAGCATATTAATATTAAGATTTGTACCAACGCCATTTATTTGGATAATTCCATCAATGTCACCTTGAATCAAGTTTGGGATAATCCCATTTATACATGAAAGTAAAGTAGATTTTCCTTCCCCCGAAGATCCTGTTAATAAAAGCAGTTCTCCATAGTTAATATCAAGATTTACCCCTTTCAAGACCCAATTATTAGAAATGGGATATTTGTAAGAAAAGTTGTCAAACTTAACTGCTATTTTGTCCATAAGTAAATAACTCCTATCAAGCAAATAGTCAAGATAAATGAAAAAGTTACATCTCTTAAAGTTAACTTAACTTCTTTATATACTGTTGAGTTGTCTTCAGTCAGTGAAAATCCCCTAGTTTGTACAGAAATTGCTAGCGTGTCTGACATACTAAGAATTCTCATCAGAAACGGCACAAAAAAAGCCCTATAAATGCATCTAATGTCAAACCATGAAAACTTAACGCCTCTAGTTTTCATAGCATCTTTTATCTGTAATGACTCACTGATTAGAACTGGGACGAATCTTATCGTCGCAAGCATTCCTAATGTTAAGCTCCTTGGAAAATTAATCTGGACCAAGTTCCTCGTTAAGTTAATCGGTGGTAAAGATATCATTAAAATCGATGAATAAGCTAATAAAATTATTCTACCAGCTGTTTGTACACCTACTAGATAGTCTCGACTAGTTAATAAAGCACCAAAGCCTATAAAAATGCCAATTATTAAAAACACTGGTAGAATTTTTACTAGTGGTTTCAGATAGCCATAAAAATAATAAATTACTGTTAATGAAATTAGCAAGTAAATTATCCAAATATCTTTGGATACTAAGATACCTATAACAAAAATTATTATAGAAGCAATTAAGCTAAGTATTGGATATAACGGATTATTTATATGTAAGTTTTCCATTTATAGTTTTCCAGCCTTTTTCAGCTCATATCCTAACTTCTGTCCAAGCTTTGCTCCGACATAACTTAGCACTATTGTAGCAATAGTAAAAACAACAGAAATAAAAGGTTTCTCTATAACTTCTAAAAAGCTCATACCATGAATCGCCATAGTAAAAATTAAAGTTGTAGGTAGGGTAAGAGGTATAAAAAGCATCGATGCTAAAACTTTACTTTTATCGGTGCTATAATTTTTAAAAATAATAAGTGTTATTAGTTCACTAAAAAGTGCCCCACTAGAAATACTAAAAAACATTACTGGAGCCATCATTAGTAGTACAAAAGCATGAAAGAGACCTATTAAAGTCAGTGTGCCTTTCTTTTCCACTCTCATTATACCCAGCATTGCAAAAAGTGAATAAAAAACTGCTGACACCATGTTCCTAAGTCCAAATAAAGTAATAGTCATAACAAGAGGCATGGTTATCATTCCTGCAAGTGTTAATGCAGCTGATAAAACGGCAATAAAAACAATGTCTTTAATGGTTATTTTATTTTGATTCATTGTCTAATCTTTTCCCCTTTTCGCTTTGATAGTTTGGATAGCATGTTTGATAGCCAAGTGAGGGCTATATATAAGCATTCTTGGTCCAGAATATCGCATTACTTGCCTTATTTGTTCTCTTTCTTTAAAACTATAGCAATGAACTTTGCACACACTACAGAAAGTTTTTGTATCGACCATAGGACAATTTATAATTCTTTCAATAGAATAATCAAGCAAACCTTGGCAGGCATTACACAATCCATTTTTTTGATTATGATTTCCTTTACAATATATATTGATCATCTTAGAGACAATCTTAACGTCTTCATTTCCTTTATTGTCTATGTCCATATTCTCATCTCCATTTTTAGTCTTTTATATTATATCATGAGAATAATTCTCTTTTCATAGAAATTGATTGTTATTCATTGTCTTTAAGAGATAAAGGATATGATTGTTAAATACTAGTATCAATACAAAAAACCCTCTGAGAGGGTTTTTATAAAAGAACTTATTTAATTATTTTATTTCCCATACTAAGGTATAAAGGGAAGCTCTTCTCCGGCAAGTAAAAATGTACCAGGGTCTACAAAGTTTATTCCTAAACTAGTGCTAGATATAAATCCATCACGAGCTATAACCAATCCTTCAAAAGTGTCCCCATTAAAGATAACGCTTCCTTTTGGTGCAAATAGTATTCCTGAAACCTTGCCTTCGCCCCACATTCCATCAAGAATTATATTCCCATCATATGCAACTATAATAATATTTTCAGCACTATTCATGTTTGCAGGCTGTTGATAAGATTCTGTATATACTCTTATATTATGTACTATAGATGCACTAGAATCATTAATATACCCATTATCAGAATACCACTGCTGTGATCTAAGCTTTGGCTCACTTACCTGTGGTAGTTCAACTAGTGAAACTGTTTGAATATTTTCATCATGATACACATTATTTGCTAAATTGTCGTTATAATAAGTAATACTTGGATAAGTCAAGGTGCCCTTGTAGTACAGTTTTGCATTATTGTTAAATTGCAAGATATCCCAATTAAAACTTAAGTCTCCGTGAACATAGGAATCACTATTGATTTTTGATGAGTTTATAACAGACAAATTTTCATTCACAAAGATGCTATCTACGGATGAACTATATGATAAAAAGGCATTGCCAGAAACATAAACATTGCCATGGACTATAGTTCCTGCCAAAGTCAAATTTCCATGAACGTATAAGTTGCCATAAACATGCTTATCGCCACCAGTAAACTCAGCATCTCCATTGACTACTATTATACCAGGTTGAGTGGGGGATCCAAGTTTGTCACTTCCACCTGAAGAAAGGTCCCCATCAATAAATATATTAGTTGTAGCTAAATGGTTTCCTGAATTTGTAGCGTATGATCCAGATATAAATACAGCAGCTCCATCACCACTCACATTTCCACTTGTCGGGGTAATTGCACTACTATAAACAAATATGTTTTCATTAATAATATTAGGTTCTTCAATGCCTGCAAAAACATCACTATCATGATGTGTACAAATGAGTCTGCCAAGATAGTATACGATAGTTCCTCCAGATGGGCAAAAATCATGATACATATCTAGTGGATAGCTATCGGGGACTATGTGGTTATTAACTACATCTTCAAGGGATATTAGGTTCAGATCACTTAACAATAGTTTTTCTGTTTGATATCTTTTATAGGTACTAATTATTGTTTTCCTATTCTCAATGCAAACTGTTTCTTTTGAAGTATTGATTGTAGCCATTACTTTAGGAACACTAAGCGTAAGAACTATTGTAATAATAGCTAACACTGCAAGTAATTCAAATAAAGTAAAGCCGTTTGCTTTTCGAGTTTTCATAGTAACACCTTCTTCATCAAGGTACAATGTGAAACATTGCTTTATAAATTTATTATATCATGTCCATAATTTATGTGGTTTAAAATGGCTGTGTTGCGAGTAGATTTAAACAAAATTTTAAGTTGCATATAGCAGATAAAAGCAGCTATTAAATTATATGGAAATAAAGGTATGATATGAGATCTATATAATGATATTACTATTAAAGCTCAGTTTCATAATCTCAATAAAATAAAGGACTACTTGTATAAGTAGAGAATATATAGTTGGTGATATTATGAAGTATAAATTGATTATAAGAGATAATAGGAATAATGTATTATTAAAATCAGATAAGACCATTCCTTATATATGTAAAGAAAGAAGCCATCCAGCATATGTTGCTGATTTAGTAGAAGAAGTTAAATCACAACTGGGGCTGGAAATCATCATTTGTTATTGCCATTCATTTATGGATGAAGCAATTTATGTAGCTAGACTGCTTAGTAGCAGTAATCAAGAAATGAGGTTTGATATTAAGGATAATGTTAGTAGTAAAGAACAAAAAGATCTTATTAGAAACATAAGTGATACTGATTTACATGAATGGGCACAGTTTAATTGGTATAATGATTTAACGAAGTATTTGAACAACATTTTCGAAGATTATGAAATTGAGCAAGTTAAGACAAGTTCGCTATCTACAGTAATAAAAATAAAAGCAGATAAAAACTATTATTTAAAGAAGGTACCTAGCTTTTTCCACCATGAACTAACAATAACTAATTACTTATCAACAGCTTATCCACAAAACGTGCCTGAGATAATAAAAATTGACAAAGCAAACAGTATTCTAATCACAGAAGAGATAGCTCTGCCACTTCTTGAAAAAAGTAATGAGATAGAAGTTTGGATAAATGCGCTAAATGAGTACGCTAAGATGCAGCTCAAAGAAATCTGCAATGTAAATGATTTAATCTCCCTTGGAATACCAGACCGTAGACTTGAGAGATTATTGACGCAAATCGATATAATAACTAATCATATTGCAATAGTTGCAACTAACAAGGAGTATTCACTTACAAAAAGTGAAATTGAAGAATGGAACATATTAGTGCCAAAAATGAGAAGAAGTATAATCAGCCAAAAAGGGTTAATGCCAGAAACTATTGAGCACGGAGACTTTTATTTAGCAAATATTGCTTCTGATAAAGAGGGTGCGGTCTTTTTTGACTTTACAGATATTAGTGTTACACATCCTTTTTTCAGTTTGATAACATTTCTATCTGAATGTGAGTTTAGCGAAGGACAAAAAGAGTTTCTAATAGAAGCTTATTTAAGCAATTTTAGCAAGTTTTATGAGTTGACAAAACTTAGAAAGATATATGAAGAAGTTAGCAGGATAGGTGAGATTCATCTAGCTTATACATATTTAATGATTACAAAAAATGTACATGATAGGTTTAGGTGGGAAGTGGAAAAAAACTTTCCCTCATGCATTAGGCATGTAATAAAAGCATATCAAGGAGGAGAATAAAATGAGACTAGCCATTATATCTGCAAGTCCCAATAAAGAGGGATTAACAGCAAGTTGTGTGATGAAAGCTATTGAAGGGGCAAAGAACTTAGATCATGAGACGGTACATTTTGACTTAAATCAAATGGAAGTAAACTTGTGTCAAGCATGTAAAAATGGATGGGGTATTTGTAGAAGTGAGCACGAATGCATAATAGATGATGATTTTAACAAAATAAAAAAAGATCTGAGTTTGGTAGATGCATTTGTTATTATCACACCAGTTTATTGGTGGGATATGAGTGAGTCGATGAAAGCGTTTTTAGATAGATTGAGAAGATGTGAAGCTTCTAAATCATGGGATAATCAAGTCTCTATACTAAAAGACAAGCCAATTATTGCTATTGCTGCAGCGGGAGGGTCTGGGAACGGTGTAGTTCCTTGTTTAGCAAATATGGAAAGATTCATTGATCATGTAAAGGGCATAAAGTTTGATTTTATTAGTATAACAAAAAGAAGTAGGGATTATAAACTAGAAGCAATATCCAAAGCAACAGGTGAGATGCTATGTAGTTTGTTGTAGTAAACATGATAAATCGAGAAAATAATAAGAAAAACATAAGAAAATAGCAGAAAAGAGCAATAAAGTAAATTTATTTTTTAAAATATCAGTTTTGCTATATACAAAGCTGAGATTAACTGTTATAGTGTATCAGAACTGGAAAAGAGAAATTTTTCAGTAATTTAAAAGTATTTGAGGTATTTATTTAATGACAAAAGGCACAGTAAAATGGTTTAACGACCAAAAAGGTTACGGTTTCATAACTGCAGAAGACGGAACAGACGTATTTGTACATTACCAAGCAATCAACAAACAAGGACATAAGTCTTTAGCAGAAGGCGAAGCGGTAAGCTTCGAGATTACACCTGGAGCAAAAGGTCCAAAAGCAGAAAACGTAACATCTTTATAATTTGTTAATACTACAACCCAAGGTCATTTGACCTTGGGTTTTCTGTATTCTACACAAATTTTTAGCGCAAACATACTAGAAACAAATGTAGCTAAAAAAGAACAGCAACTCAAAATTATTAAATGCAAGTTGAGTTTAATGATATTTCTAAAATGTAGATAATTGATCTAAAAGCATAATTACATTGCTTAACCTTTCTAAATTAGAAATAATAGAGCAGACGACTCTTTACCCAATTCGGCGTAAAACCCCTAGCTTCAGCTATGGGGATATAAGCCGTTCTTTTTTTGCCACTTGCATTAGATAGAGCTGCGATGCATAATACAAGTATGGATAATAAATATAAATCAAACAAGAACATAGTATACTCTTGCAAATACCACGTAGTATGGTGTCCAAAGTATCGTAGAAAAGTTTTAGTTGATGGTGTGGCAAACTCTTTAAAGGAGCTGATAATTGAAATTTGCAATATCAACCAAGCCGAACTCATAAAGTTTGAGATAATGCCCGACCACGTTCATCTGCTAGTTGATGTAGACCCCCAGATCGGAATACACAAACTAATAAAGCGAATCAAGGCTAGAACGTCAAGAGAATTGAGGAGCAAATATCCTTTTCTCAAAACCAAACTTCCTACGTTATGGACTAACAGCTACTTCGTGTCAACTGTTGGAGGTGCTCCACTTTCAGTAATCAAGCAGTATATCGAAAATCAAAAAACTTCTCAGAGGGGGTGATATTGTGAAAATCATAAAGATAAAGCTGAAGCCAACTAAGTCTCAAGCTATGGAACTATCTAGGCTGTCTAGGGAGTATATCCATCAAGATAATCTGCTTGTTCAAAAGGCAGTAGCTGATAGCAAATTTCCTAAACCGATTTCTTCAAAACATATAGATTCCAATATCCCCTCTGTAGTTAAAAATGAGCTAATCAGGTATGCTAAAACTAAGTTCAAGCAGTTCGGTAATTGTACTTTCAAGAAGCCAACTGTATCTTGGAATAACCAGAACTATACTGTAGAAGAAAAAGCTATTGCCTTTCCTATGATTGTAGATGGCAAGGTCAAGAAAACCAAATTCAAGGCTCTGATACCCAGCGAACTGTTTGAGAAACTAAGCAGTTTAAAGCTAGGTGCTCTTAGAGTATCTAAAAAAGGCTTTCATTGGATAGCTCAAATTGCCATAGAGAACAACCCTGTAGAATGTTCAGGGGTTGAAACTCTTGGTGTAGACTTAGGTATTCTGTGCCCTACTGTTGGTGTAGTGGCTTCCACTGGTAAGACCAAGTTCTTCGGAAATGGCAGACAAAATAAGTATCTCCGTAGAAAGTATAAAGAGCTTAGAAGAACATTGGGCAAGTCTAAAAAGCTAAATGCTATAAAGAAAATCAATGACAGAGAATCAAGAATAATGCGAGATATTAACCATAAGGTTTCCAGAAGCATAGTAAACTTTGCAGTTGAAAAACAACTGTGGAACTATTAATCTGGAAAGTCTTTCTGGCATACGTCAGACCTCAAAAGCTGGAGGTAAAACTAAAGCTAATCTGCATACCTGGACTTTCTTTGAGTTGTTAACCTTTATAGAGTACAAAGCCTATGAACTCGGTATCAAAGTAAACATTGTAGACCCTAAATATACTTCTCAGGAGTGTCCTAATTGTAGCTCTAAAAACAAGGTCAATAGCAGAAACTACAAGTGTAGCTGTGGATACAAAACTCATAGAGACAGGCTCGGAGCTTTAAATATAGCCAAAAAATCTAACTTAGACGGTGAAAGTCTAAGTGCCTAGCAACCTATATGGTCTGTGCTAGGAGGGACGATGACACGCCCTGAACTCAAGGTCATACTGGTATACCAGAAATGGATTTGCCTTTAATCACTTGAGAATCCCCTAGATTTATCTATGGGGATTCTCAATTAAACTCTATAAAGGCATGTAGTGAAGTATTTGAGGATCAAAGTCCAGATGTACTGTGCTATTAATCTCAGATAGAGGCATGCCTGCCTGGTTAAGTACATCAACCTTAATTATATAGTCTGAAACCTCTACATGATATCTTATTATCAAACCTAATTCTTCTCTAATCAGAACTTTTCCTTTGACACCTTCTGGACGAAACATAAAGTTTTCTGGTCTTATCATCACGAAGTTTTTATCTTTATTAGCTTTGCTAAGGGTTATGTTTTTACCAAGTATGTTAATAATCTCATCTGTAACTTTCTTAGCTGGGAATATATTAGCATGGCCAATAAAATCTGCAACAAATTGATTGTTTGGTCTGTAATATAAATTACTGGGAGAATCAGTTTGCTGTATTACTCCGTTATTCATGACTGTAATACTATCTGCTACTGCCATAGCTTCTTCTTGATCATGTGTTACATATATTGTAGTAATGTTAAATTTTCTTTGTAAAAGCTTGATAGATTGTCTCATTGAAACTCGCAGCTTAGGGTCTAAATTGCTCAATGGTTCATCAAACAATAAGATATCTGGTTCAGTCACCAGTGCTCTTGCTAAAGCTACTCTTTGTCTCTGACCACCTGACAACTCCTGAATTTTTCTCTTTTCAAGACCACTAAGCTCTACATTATTTAGAATATTTTGAACTTTCTCAGAGATAATGTTTTTGGCTATTTTTTTTGTCTTTAGACCAAAAGCAATATTTTCAAACACATTCATATGAGGAAACAGTGCGTAACTTTGAAATACCATAGCAGCACTTCTTTTTTGAGGAGATAGGGCTGTTACGTTTTTATCCCCGAAAAAGACATTTCCTTCTGTAACAGGTATTAATCCAGCAATCATTCTTAGCAAGGTAGTCTTACCACATCCTGAAGGACCTAATAGTGCTAAAATCTTACC
The DNA here is from genome assembly GCA_964546025.1 of uncultured Clostridiaceae bacterium. Classification (GTDB taxonomy): domain Bacteria; phylum Bacillota; class UBA994; order PWPR01; family PWPR01; genus PWPR01. The sequence goes on along the minus strand of CAZJHT010000031.1, from coordinate 10,564 downwards.
ACTTTCTGCTTCTAAGATAACATTATCAACAGCAGTTACATTATCGTATTTTTTTGTTATGTTTTCCAATCTAATTTTCATGCTGTTTTTCTCCTAATTGTTTTTATAGCATCTTTTCCATATGCGATAAAATAAAAAGCTAAAATGCATAGTAATGTAAAGCTTGATAACATCAATGCCATAATTGCGGTTGCTCCTAGATTAGATCCTGTTATGGCTTGGAAAATAACTTGAATTATAACTTTGTTAGCTGGCATTAATAAGAAGACTATTGCACCTAGTGTAGTCATCGTCGATGAGAATACACGTATAAAAGAGTTTACAAAAGCATCCTTTAAAACTGGTAAAATAACAGATATTAAAGTTTTTACCTTACTAGCACCTAGGTTATAGGCTGCATTTTCCAAATCTGGATCCACATGCTTTAATAGTGCATAGCATGATTTCATTGAAAGATTAATGCTTCTTGCAATGCAAATAATATAAATTATGATTCCTGAACCTAGCAAAATAATAGGTTCTGCGGTTGTAAAAATAAATTGTCCAATACCAAAAATAGAATTTTTAAAGACGATCAAATAACCTATTCCAAATAGTACACCTGGAACTGCAGAAGTGAAAAGACAAATGAAATCGATTACCTTGGGTGCAAGAATTGTTTTTCTTTCAATTCTATAGGCAAGTATAACACCAAGCATAGAAGAAACAAAAGCAGTTATAATAGCTAAAGTAAAGCTATTTAGCAAAGGCTTAAATAATCTATTGAAGTTTTGATCAAGAGCAGTTCTCAAGTGATTTAGTGTGAATGTATAATCAAAACCCCAGCTGACAGTGAAAGCTCCAATGATAATGAACACTAAATTAATAACAAAGAACAAAATTGTAATCATAGATATGGAAATCGCTATATACTTAATTGGCCTCGCTACATAATAATAGTCAATGTTTGAACTAGTAGAGGCTTCTGAGTAGCGCTTTTTGCTTATCACAAGTCTGTGAAGCATAAACGCTAAAAAGCAAGGAACAAAAAGGACTATCCCAGTAACACTTGCTGACTGTAAATTATACAACCCAGTTATTTGAAGATATAAATCAGAAGCTAATGTTCGAAAACTGCCACCAATAATTAAAGGGGTAGTAAAGTCTGCCATAGATGCTAAAAAAACTAATAGCATCGCTGTAATGATTTCTGGCCAAAGAGAAGCAAGTGTTATTCTAAAGAATATAGCAGCTTCTGAACTTCCAAGATTTCTCGCTGCATCTTCAATAATAGTATCTAGATTTCTTACTCCACTTGATATAATTAAATAAGCCAGTGTAGTAAATGCAAGTGCTTGCAAAATAATTACACCTTGAATGCCATAAGGTGATACACTAAGCTTTAGTATTCGATGAGTTATTAAGCCTCTCCTTCCAAACAGCATTATAAAAGAAATGCTCCCTACAAAAGCAGGATTAACTAGAGGGAGCAACATCATAAATCTTAAAACCTTTCTTCCTCTAAATTTAATCCTATATAAAGTCAAAGTTGCTATAGTAGCTAGAGTTACTGCAATTAAGGTGACGATTATAGAAACACTAAGACTGTTTCTGAGTAAAGAAATATTCACTCGCCATCTTTCAGAGGAAGCCATGGGTCCATCTCCACTAACTCCATATAAAATAACACCAATAATGGGCAATGTGCAAACATAAAATAGTATTACACCTATAGATATATCTGATATAGTTTTTCCTAAAGTTTTCGTTTTCATTATATCCTCACATATTTATCAAGGTATAGCGATCGCTATACCTTGATAATAATTCTATTTTCCTGCTGCTGTAACTTTTTGTGTCCAAATTTCTAGTATTTCGTCTCTTTGAAGCGCGTTTTGTTCAAAGTCGGTTGGAAACAAGTTAACATTATCAAGTCTTAAAAGCTCTTCAGGTGATTCAATTCCTTGTCGTAATCCAAGGACACTATCCATCTCAATAATCCTAGTCATTCCTCTTTCAGATAGTACCCAATCAACAAAAACTTTAGCTGCGTCACCATTAGGTGCTCCATCTAAAATAGCTAAAGGTTGTGGCCACCAACCAGTTCCATCTTCTGGATACAAAAGTTTAATAACAGGGTTTTCATTGTTTCTCATGTCACGCTCGCCAAAGGTGGCTATAATACCTATTGCTGCTTCCCCTGCCATTACTAGATTAGTTGGGTCACTGCCTCTTGGTGTAAAGAAAGGAACCTGTTCGATTAATTGGTCAAAGTATTCCCATCCCAGTTCATGACCTCTTACTTGCAAAATACCACTTAATGTATTATATGCAGTCCCTGATATGGCTGGGTTCGGCATAGAAACCATATCTTTTAGCTTTGGATTTAATAAATCGTCCCACTTTGTAGGTAAATCAATATCTAGTTCTTCTAGAATAGCTGTGTTTACAACCCAGCCTACTAGTGTCATAGTAGTTCCACTCCAGTAACCTTCTTCATCTTTTGTATAATCAGCAAAGTTTTCTAACTCATGTGACTTGTAAGATGAAAAGTAGCCTTTGCTAGCAGCGTCTACGAATGCATCAGCGCCACCTCTATACCATATATCAGCGAGTACTTGACCAGAGTCTTTTTCATGCTGTACTCTTTGAAGAATCTCTCCATTTGTCATTTGCAATACATTAGCAGAAATGCCTGTGTCTTCAGTAAAAGCATCTAACACATGAGTGATATCACTAACTGAATAAACATTTAAGCTTACATCTTTCATTTCTTCTGAATAATTAATCATATATGGAGCACTAGAGTCAAAACCACCATTATCACCATTCCCAGTAGAATCATTGTTGCATGCAGTTGCACTTAGTGCTAAAGCAAGCACTAATAAAACCAAAATAAACTTTTTCATTTTCTTACCTCCAATTTAAATACTTTTTGTCTTTTTCGTTATAAAGCATAGGGGTTGCTAGATTATTTTTAATTGCATAAACCAAGTCAGAAATTTTCGTAATTTGATAATCAAACTTAGTTGCGTAGACTCCTACTTGGCTTGCTATGTGTGCATCACTAGCTCCTATCATTACTTTTTCACAATCAAACGCAGACTTTAAAGCTCTTTTATTATTAGTAATATCAGTATTGCCATTAAGAACTTCTACAGCAGTAAGGTCTTTCAAGCAGCTAATATTATCGCCTATCCCTCTGTTATTTGTGCGATATGGATGAGCAGCAACAGTAACCCCACCTTGATTCTTTACTATATTAATCAGCTCAGAAGCATCAAGCATATCACTCGGGATATCATAAGCGCCAAACACTAAAATATCGCCTTGTTTAGTTAACACCTCTATGCCTAGAAATACTAAAAGATCTGGTGATTGATATTCTTGGACGAGTTCTCTTGCTCCAAAATTATCATGGTCTGTTATACAGATTCCATCTAGCCCTTTTTTCACTGCTTCTGTAACAATATCTTCAAATGAGACTTTACTACACGAAGAGTATTCACTAGTATGCACATGTAAATCAAATAACATCATACAACCTCCCTCTTTCAAGTCATAAACATAATAACAGTATAGGCAATTATTATCAATATAAATTATGTACAATATAAAATAAAATTATTAATATTAAGCAGAAGCAGTTTTAATGTTTGTGGTAAACCATTATGTTATTAGTAAATAATTGACATATTATCATGCATGAGTGTAAAATGGCATATTCGACACTATGTCGGAGCGCAACATGCATAAGAGAGAAAGTATGACATGAATCGAAGTGAAGAAATTAGAAATGCTGATATTGAGTTGTTTACAGAAAAAGACATGAAAAACACATCTGTGGGTGAGATGGTAAGCAGAGTATCTATAGCAAGAACTACTATATATGAATACTATTCTTCAAAAGAAGAAATACTATATGATTTACTGGATACAACTGTTTCTCAAGAAATAAGTTATATAAGTATTACTATCTTGCACACTTTTATGGAAACTAGCTGATAGACCCATCGCCTTGCCGTGTGGATGAAAGCGTCACACCGTACATTCACTTTTAATAACCTTTAACGTAGATAACCTATTGTGATAGATAGTTATATTTATGATGTTGAAGCGGACATGTGAAAGCTGTCAAGCTTACAAAATTTTGCTCTAAATAAAGGTGAATTTGTATTGTTAGTAGAATAAATAAAAAAAACTATAGAAGGGTTGAAAACATGATTAAAGAAAACTTGAAGCTAGTGAAACAGCTTAGGTATCAGTTACATCAATATCCAGAACCTTCGTATGAAGAAAACATAACCAAAGAAACACTAATGAAGTTTCTAAAGGATAATACAAGTTTAGAGATTATTGATGAGGGCAAGTGGTTTTATGCTATTCATCATGGGAGAGAAAATGCAAGAAATATTGCTTTTAGAGCAGACTTTGATGCTATAAAAATGGATGAGTATATTGATATTCCACATGGGTCAAAAAACAAAGGGGTTGCTCACAAATGCGGGCATGATGGCCATGCAGCAACGCTTTGTGGCTTAGCACTTGAAATTGATCAAAGTGGGTCAAATAATAATGTATTCTTTTTGTTCCAGCACGCAGAAGAAACTGCGCAAGGTGCTATAGAATGCAAGAAGATTATAAATGACAGAAAGATTGATGAGATATTTGCCTATCATAATACAAGTGGAGTTAAAAAGGGGTCTGTTTTAGTTATTGATGGAACTAATAACTTTGCTTCAAAAGGGATGATAATAGAGATGGTAGGTGTGCCTAGTCATGCTAGTTTGCCAGAGCATGGCAGAAACCCTGCATATGCAATAGCAGAAGTTATATCTGAATTGCCAAAGATAGAGAATAAACCAAAATATAAAGGAATTGTTTTATCAACAGTAATACAAGTTGATGTAGGGGAAGAAGCTTTTGGTATAGCAGCACATAAAGGTAAATTACTAATAACTTTTAGAGCAGAACTTGAAGAAGACTTTATTAGTTTTGAAGACTCAATCATTAGTGTTATAAGAAGAGTTGCAAATGAGAATGGCTTAGAATTAAATATTTCTTATAAAGATGAGTTTCCTGTTACAACTAATCATAAAAAAAGCGTTGATAAAATAAGAACAGCAGCCAAAAATTTGGGATATGATATAGTAGAATTAGATAAAGGCTTTAGAGGGTCTGAAGACTTTGGGTATTATACAAAGGAAACAGAGGGAGCAATATGTTATATTGGTAATGGAATTGATTATCCACCAGTTCATACTAAAGAATATGACTTTAATGATGAAATCATAGAGCATGTTGTAGAGCTTTTTAAAGAGTTACTCTTGTTATAAGAAGCTTATTTATTTCGCTTTTTGTATATAGCCACTTAAGTATTTACCAATGTCATATAAAAAAAAAGTTAAGTAAGATGAGTTGAAAAATGGAGGTTTCTATGAGAGAGAAAATAAAACTAATAGTGACTGACTTAGACAGAACTCTACTAAAAGAGGATAAAACTATTTCAGAATACACAATAAAAACTATAGAGAGACTTATGCAAAGAAACATAGTTTTTGCAGTTGCAACTGCTCGTCCAATAAGAGCAGTAAAAGGTATGATTGATAATCTAGTTTACGATGCTTCTATTTATCATAATGGTGCAGTGGTATTGTTTGGTAAAAATAAGTTAAGCCATATTTGTATTGAAAAAAAAGATGCTTTAGCAATTATTCATAAGATGGTAAAAGTAGTTAGTAATATAAGGGTAGCGGTAGAAATTAATGATCATTTATACGCAAATTTTGATCCAACAGGTATTTGGAAAGGTATAGACTACACATATGAAGATTTTTCTAGCGAGTTACCTGGAGATGTTGATAAAATGATTATTGATATTAATAGTGTAAGTAACTTAGACTCTTTGCTATCTTGTATTACAGATGATTTATATATTGAAGAATCTGAAAATCGCATAGGCATGATTATGAAGAAGGATGCAACTAAAGAAGCAGGTATAAAGCAAATTTGTGATCATTTAAAAATAGATATAAAAAATGTGCTAGTATTTGGTGATGATTATAATGATATTGGGATGGTAAAAAAGTGCGGCATCGGTGTTGCTGTAGACAATGCGATACCAGAAGTTAAAGAGGTAGCAGACTATATATGTGAATCAAATGAAAATGATGGTGTAGCTAAATGGATTCAAACTAATGTATTATAATAATAATCTTCAGTCTATTAAAGATTGAAGATTATTAGTTTTATTAGAAATTTTAACTACTGTATAATTATTTTTTTATAACACTGCTCAGAAGATGCTTGTAGGTCCAATAACAAGGTTTAACACACTATCTGCTAAGGCATCAATCCCTATATTTTAAGGTTTCCATTAATCTAATACCCATCATAGTTGCAGGTATTCTATAATTAGGAGGTAAGTTAGATAATACTACTACTCCAAACTCTTTATTGATGTCAAAGGCTATATAACTGTTATAGTAGTCAGTAGCACCATTGTGCCAAATGAAGCCATTTTCCATGTCAATCATCCATCCAAGCCCCACTAAATCTACTCGTATATTCATTCTTTCATGTGTTGTGGAAGTTTTTCCTTGAGATAATCCTTGATGAGATAATGTTAAATACTTTAATTCATCATTCATATGAATTGATAAGTATTTTGTCATGTCTTTTATATTAGATATTATAGTACCAGCAGGGATATATGCATCAGTATCTTTCCAGATCCAAAAATCACTATTATCTTTACCATCATTAAGTACTTTTGTATTTACCAGCGTTAACTCACTTTCAATGTAATCACCCATTAACTCTACGAAGTCTTTTTCATATGCGTTTTCTAACACCATGCCTAAAACAGCTATTCCAAAATTAGAGTATTTAAAACTATACTCGGTCTCTTTTAAGCTTATTTTATTAAGTCTTCTTATCATAGATTCTTTAGTAACTCCATAAAAGTCATTTCTCCTATTAAGAAAGTTGCCAATCATCGGCTTTTCAAAGTAGAAGCTTTTGTAGCCAGATGTATGAGTAGCAAGGTTTAAAATTGTAGGATAATGTTCTTTTTCTGTAAGTTCTATATGGTTGTTAATGCTGCTTTCTAAATAAAGAAGTTCCTCATCCAATGCTTTAGAAAGTAATGCTGTTGTAAATGTTTTTGATATAGAGCCAATTTCAAAAGCATCATCAAAGGTCTCTAAGATAGAGCCATTCTTCCCATAGCTGAAATACTCTACAGTGTTATTATCAATTATCCCAACAGATATAATTGCTTCTGAGTTATTCTTTGTTGTATATTCAAGCATTTCTTCAAAAGTCATACCTGTTAATTGATCTAATTTATATAGTTTATAAGAAACATAAAGTGAAAGAATAATTAAAGCTAAAATAATTACTAGTAATATATGCTTCCTTTTTATTTTGCTAATACTAAGTTTTTTCAAATGGGTCCTCCTGTGTGAAGTTTATAAAAACAACGAATCCCAATCACTTATAGCGCTATGGCAGTAATTAAACATTAGTCTAGGCAAATATAACTATATAAATCATACATAAACTCCTGTATTTCTAGAGCTATTAAATATATTATGATATTTTCTAAAAAAAAGATTTGAAATTTTACTTACTTGTCTTATTTAATCTCTTTAATAGCTTTTGTAATATGAATGCTTGCAATAATTATGTGAGATGCCATACCTATGAATAACCATCCGATTAGATCAGGAAGTAATAAAAAAGCTAGCTGCCAAGTCATACCTCGCCCAAGTAAATTATAAGAAGCAATCGGGACAAGTAGATATACCGATATAGGAATCGCTAAGTTAAATAATATGGCTTTAAATCTTTTTGCAAGAGTGTATTCTCTCTTGCTCTTAATTTGACGAACTATGTTCCTAGTTATACTGAAAAGATTCAATATGAATAAAACAAATAAAACACGAAAAATCCATATACGATTAAAAGGGTTTGCCGGGGATTGATTTGTTAGAATAGAAACGATTCCTCTTGAAAATTCAGGATACATAAAAAAACCACTAGTAAGATGATTCTTATTTGTAAGGAATGTGATGTTATATCCCTCTTCAGTAAGCATAATAGCATCAGCTACATATCCAGGAAGAGAACCCCCGTGATGAACTGCTTGATGTCCAGCAAAAGTTCCAGACATCCATCCCATGCCATAAGGGGCAGTTCCAAGTAATAGTTCTACTGCATCAGGAGATATTCCTAAAACACTATCTCTAGACTGGATTAAGTCTAAGTAGCTAATCATGTCATTCACTGTGGATGTAATATATCCTCCTGGTAGATCATAGTTTGAAAATGGTTCAACACGAGGTATTGAAAAACCAAAAAATGACATATGGCCTGGAATCTCAATTACCCCTTTAGCAGATGTTTTGGTAAGTCCAAGAGGATGGAATACATAATCTTGCATATAGTCAGGATAAGGCTGCTGACTTACAGCTTCAACAACTGCACCTAGCAAACTATAATTTTGATTAAAGTATACAAATTCTTCTCCCGGAGTATTAGTAAGTGTCATGTTATTCATGTCTGCAATTAGTTCATCAAACGAGGCGCTTGGTGGTAAGCTTGGCATATAGCCAGCCTCACTCATACCACTGGTTTGGTTTAGCAAATGTCTTATTGTAATATCATCTGAAACTTTGAATTCTGATAGGTAAGTTGAAACGCTTGTGTCAAGACTTATAAGCTTTTGTTCTACAAGCTGCATAATAGCTAGAGCGGTAAAAGATTTGCTTATGGAGCCTATGTAAAAGATGGTGTCAGGAGATATATCATTACCGTATCCTTCACTAAACAAGAGTTCTCCATTTTGAGAGATTGCTACAGCCATACCAGGAAGTGACAGCTTTGAAGTTGCGTCTTGTATATATGAATGCAGTTCTTCTTCTGGAAAATGAGTGGTTGTTAAATCATCAGCTCTTGCATAAAGAGGGGATAATATTAATGTCAGTAGAGTAGTTCCAATAGCTATGCATAGTAGTACGCGAGAAAGGGTAGATTTCATAAAGTAAATCACTCTCCAATTTGCTAATCTAGTTATATTACGCCTTATTTAGGACATGTCTATGTTATGAGCATTACTTAAATATAAAGTACTAACATATTGTTTAAGTAGTTAAAATACTCTAAAAGCGTATTGATTATATGTTAATGATATATCGACGACCTTTATTATATCACAAGTGTGTTTGATTAAAGGAATAAAATTATCTGCTTATAATACTGTGTCAAAAAAGACTTTGATTTACAATATATAGTGAGGCGTTTAGCAAAGAAAAAATCTCCAACGTTTAGAAGTTGAAGATTTTTAGTTAGTTATAATTATTGAATTATGGTTTGACATACTCAAGTCTAAAACATAAGGAGTAATTTTTTCCCCATCACTTTCAAACACTTTCACTGTAGGTCTTGTTCCAAAGCCAGGCTTAACTCTTAGAACTAGAGCTTTTAAGTTATTTGACAGCTCTACGACTGTGCCAGGAGGATATGGTTGAATTTTTTTATTAAAGATGTTCAAAAGGTCAACATCAAAATCAGTCTCACCATTACCTAGTAAAAATTCAAGAGCTTCAGCTGGGCGAAACCCCTTACGATAAGGACGATCAGAAACAAGCGCATCATAAACGTCAGATATAGCAATGATTCTACCAAAAATTGATATTTCTCTACCCTTTAACTTATTCGGATACCCAGAGCCATCCCATCTTTCATGGTGCTGTAATACTCCTTTAGCTATATCATATTTTAGAAATAGTTTGTCTCTTGCATACTCAAATCCCCAGCTAACATGTTTTTGAATTGTTCTATATTCATAATGATTAAGTTGATCTTTTTTTCTTAAAATTAGTCTTGGCACATGAACTTTCCCTATATCATGAAGTATTGCAGATACACCTAGATCTTGTATTATATCATTGTTAAGTCCAAAAGCCATACCTAAAACGATAGACAATAAAGCAACATTTACACAATGATAATAGGTGTAATCATCAAACAGTTTTAAGTCAATCATGTTAATACATAAATCAGGTTTTCTTTTTATTTCAGTAATAAAATCGGATACGGTATTATTGATAGTATTATATGATGCTTCTGCTTCTTTTCTTGTTATATTAGGATTATCAAAAAGCTTAAATGTTTTTCTTACATCACAAACAGCTTTATTTTTAAGTGAATCACTAATTAAGCTTTCTACTTCCACTTCTTCAGAAAGATTATCACTAATATAAAGCCCATTAATACCCAATATTTTAAGTTTTGTAATATATGACTGATCTAATTTAAGCCCTTTTCTAAGAAGAATCTCTCCATTGTAACCATAAATATCACGCATTAGAAAAGCTCCGGGTTTTGCTTGTTCAATATCTATATATCTCATAATAAACCCCTTTCGCCTTAGAGAGTGGTGCTAAAGGTAAGTTCAATTAAACTTAATTAATGTATTCGACAAAAAGGGCAAAATTCCTTCAAAATTGTTACATAATGTATTGAAATGTCATATATTGTCTATTAGATATTAAATGTAACGACTATACACTTTACACAT
>CAZJHT010000030.1:0-29674 GCA_964546025.1 uncultured Clostridiaceae bacterium | reverse complement strand
GCATCCGGCTGTTAACCGGAGGGCTGTAGGTTCGAGTCCTACCTGTGGAGCCAAATTTTCAAGTAGAGCGAATTTATGCTCTACTTTTTTTCTTTAAATATAATACAATAAATTTTCTTTGCTAGTATAACCATCTTTATGATATTATTAACATATGCATAAAACCTAATATAATGGACATATGGTTTTAATAGTTAAAGGAGAAGAGGAAAAATGGTAAAGATTAATATTTTAGAAGCTGTTGGGAATACGCCACTTGTAAAACTTAATAGGCTTACAGAAGGACTAGGTAGAGAGATTTATGTAAAAGTAGAAGGTATGAATCCAAGTGGCAGTATTAAGATAAGACCAGCCCTTAATATGATTGAAGACGCAGAAAGAAAAGGGTTGCTTAATAAAGACTCTGTTATTGTAGAGTTTTCAAGCGGTAATCAAGGAATAGGATTGAGCTTAGTAGCTGCAGTTAAAGGATATCAATGTGTTATTGTAATGCCAGACTGTATGAGTAGTGAACGTGTTAGAACTCTTAAGGCTTATGGTGCAGAAGTTATTTTGACACCATCATTTGAAAGTATATCTGAAACATTTGCAAAAGCAGAAGAAAAAGCAAATGAGTTAGTTGCTCAGAATGAAAACTATGTTTTAGCAGGTCAGTTTGTTAACCAAGCTAACTGTGAAGCGCATAATAAAGGAACGGGTAGAGAAATAATCGAGCAATTAGGAGAAGTAAAACCTGATGCTTTTGTTGCCGCTGTTGGTACTGGTGGAACTATTACAGGAACAGGAAGAATACTTAAAGATACATATCCAGGTATTAAAGTATTTGCTCTTGAGCCTGCATGTGCAGCAGTAATTTTAGGTAAGGACATCTCATCACATAAACAACAAGGAATCGGTGATGGATTTATTCCTGAAATATTAGACATGGATATATTTGATGATGTTATTGAGATAACAGATGAAGAAGCATTTACAACAACGAGAAGATTAGCTAGAGATGAGGGACTATTTGCAGGTATCTCATCTGGAACTAATGTTGCTGCGGCCCTTAAAGTTGCTAAGGGAATGCCAGAAGGTAGTATTATAATTACCGTTTTACCTGACAATGGAGATCGATATCTAAGTGTAGAAGGTCTTTTCGAGTAAAATATAACCTATGATTGGGAACAACTTAATTCCTTCTCATAGGTTTTTTTATATTATGGACTTTTGTTCTATTGTATTCATATTAGCCACTTTACTAACTAAATCTACATTACTATCAACTTTAAGGTTTTTCTGAATTAAAACAACGCTTATAGGCAATTTATTATCAAGATTGTATGTCCTAAATCTCCAGTCATTAATCTTTTTATCAATATCAACAAAATGAACTTCGTTAGATTTCAATTCCTTTCTTATGACTCTTAAAAAAGCAATTACAATATCCTCGTGATATATTTCCCCCATTTTAGTGCATATGTCAAGAATTATATTTTCCTTTGATTCAGGAGTGAAAAAATGATCTTCCATAGTAAGTGAGACATACTGGTCTGCAATTCTAAGGACTTGTGCTTCTAAAGGAATACCTGCGTTTTTTAACTTCAGTGGAAATCCACTTCCATCTAAAGCTTCATGATGCAATATAATGGTATTGTATATATCACTTGATTGATAAAGTGCCCCCATAAGTTCTGCTGAAATAATAGGATGAGCAGCTAAAGCTTGTATTTGTGAATCATTGTATGGATTAAAGCTTCCTTGAATTTCGGATGGAAAAAACACTTGTGCTATATCATGATATAAAGATGATTTGTTTATAATTTCTAAACTCTTTGTTTCTAAACTTAGTTCTTTACCAATCATCAAAGCTACGTTTTTCACATTTTCGCCGTGCTTTTTGATAAAAGGGTATGAATTTAAAAATTGATTAAGGGAGCTTTCATTTCGTATATTTCGAGTATAGCTATTTATATTGTTCATTATTTCATAGTAGTATTTACTGCCAGCTAAAATATCATAAGCTTTATGGAAATCAGTAAGATTTATAAGTGCTTTCAATGAAATTCCCCCTATCATAATAATTGTACTTCAAAATAACTATATGTAAAGGATAAGTATTAAGATATTGAGTAATAATTGTGTTTTTATAGGAGTCTCTATTTTTAACAAAAGTGTTTAGACTAAGTTGTATAAAGTGATATAATTACCTAAGAGGTACTTAAGATTGATTGTTTAGTGCCATAAAAGTACTAGAAAAAAAGAATGAGTGATTATATTGAGTGATTTATTAATTTATAATATGCAAAAATTTTCTGTTCATGATGGTCCTGGTGTAAGGACTACAGTATTTCTGAAGGGATGCCCACTTACATGTTTATGGTGTCATAATCCTGAAAGTCAGAATAGAAATCAGACAGTTTTCACAAACCACAAAAAGTGCATTAATTGTCAGATGTGTAAGAGCGTATGTGTTAATGAAGATTGCATATTATGTGGATTATGTGTTGATGTATGTCCAGCAGATGCAAGGCAGATGATAGGAGATAAAATCCAAATTGGAGATGTCTTCACAGAGGTTATGAACGATATAATATTTTATGAGCAATCTGGTGGAGGTGTGACTTTTTCAGGGGGAGAACCTCTTTTGCAGTCTAAAAGATTGAAAACTTTGCTTGAAAGACTTAAGGATAAAGGTGTTCATACTGCTATTGATACTTGTGGCTATGTTTCAGTATCTGCTATTGATGAAGTCAGTGAATATGTAGATCTATGGTTGTATGATTTGAAGCATTCAGACAATCAAAAGCATATTGAATTAACTGGCGTAGGAAATGAGCTAATTCTAACTAATCTTTTATACCTAAAAAATCAAAAAGCAAATATCTGGGTTAGATTTCCGCTTATACCAACATATAATGATGACGTTGAGAATATTAAAGGAATTGCAGAAATATTAAATGAGCTTAATATGGATAAGATATATGTTTTACCATATCATAATTTAGCTGAGGATAAGCATGATCGTTTTAACTTAGATTATAAACTTGCTGGTCTAAGTGAGCCAACAGATGAGCTGATTCAGAATGTAATAAAAGAATTTAATAAACATAATATCAAGGTTAATATAGGAGGGGCAACACATGAATGAAAGAGTGAGAAAATTAAGAAGTCAGAGTTTCAATAAAAAACCTTTTATCTCTTCTGAAAGAGCAAGTTTAATTACAGACTTTTATAGAGATAATTACGGTAAGTACGAGACTCCAATAATGAGAGCAAAGGCATTTTACCATATATGTGAGAATAAAACTTTATATATTGGTGATGGAGAACTTATTGTAGGTGAAAGAGGGGAATTGCCAAAAGCAGTTTCCACATATCCAGAACTTACTTGTCATTCTATTGAAGACCTAAATGTATTAAACTCAAGAGACAAAACCCCTTATCTAGTAGATGATAAGGTTAAAGAAGTTTATGAAAATAAAATAATCCCATATTGGGAAGGCAAGTCTATGAGAGATAAAATTTTTAATAAAATGGACCAGCAGTGGCTAGATGCTTATGAATCTGGGATGTTTACTGAATTTATGGAACAAAGAGCCCCTGGGCATACAGCCATGGATGGAAAAATCTATAATAAAGGGTTATCTGACTTTAGAAATGACATTAAAACAGAAATAGAAAATTTGGATTTTTACAGTGATGAGCAAGCTGCTAATAAGTTGGTACAATATGAAGCTATGTTAATTACAATAGATGCAGTTATTTTATTGGCTCAAAGATATTCTAAGTATGCCAAAGAACTTTCTGTGAGCGAAAAATGTGAAAAGAGAAGAAAAGAGCTAGAGGATATAGCAAAAAATTGTGAAACTGTTCCAGAAGAAGCTCCGAATAATTTATGGCAAGCTCTGCAGATGTATTGGTTTATACATCTTGCTTGTATAACAGAATTGAATATTTGGGATGCTTTTAGCCCTGGTAAACTTGACCAACACATGTATCCATTTTATAAGAACGATCTAGCTAGTGGTAAACTCGACAGAAGTGGCGCAAAAGAACTATTTGAGTGCTTTTGGATAAAGTTCAATAACCATCCTGCGCCACCAAAAGTAGGAGTAACAGCTGCTGAAAGCGGCACATATAATGATTTTACAAATATTAATATAGGTGGAGTTAACCCCGATGGGAAAGATGGCGTTAACGATGTTAGTTACTTATTACTAGAAGTAATAGATGATATTCACCTTTTGCAGCCTGGCTGCAATATACAAGTTAGTTCAAAAAATAGTGATCATTTTATTAAAGAAGCAGTTAAGGTTATAAGAAAAGGATATGGATATCCATCAATATTTAACACAGATGCTGTTATTGAAGAGATGTTAAGAATGGGAAAATCACTTGAAGATGCAAGGCAAGGAGGCACAAGTGGTTGTGTTGAAACAGGGTGTTTTGGTAAAGAGGCCTATGTTTTAACTGGATATTTAAACATACCAAAAATACTAGAGATTACACTTCATAATGGTTATGATCCTATATCAAAAAAACAGCTTGGTCTCAAGACAGGTAAGCCAGAATCTTTTGGCTCATATGAAGAACTGTTTGAAGCTTTTAAAAAACAACTTAAGCATTTTATAGATATAAAAGTAAAAGGTAACCAATTGATTGAAAATCTATATGCCAAAGAATGCCCAGCTCCATTTATGTCAGTTATTATGGATGATTGTATTAAAAAAGGAAAAGACTATAATGATGGAGGACCAAGATATAATACAACCTTTATACAAGGAGTTGGAATAGGATCTATTACAGACAGTTTAAGTGCAATCAAAACACATGTATTTGAGAAGAAAACAGTAAGTTTAGATAAGCTTGTAGAATCTTTAGATAGAAATTTTGATAATGATGAAGTTCTAAGATTAACATTGCAAAATAAAACACCAAGATATGGAAATGATAATGAGTATGCTGATAATATTATGCAAGAAGTCTTTGACAGTTTTTTTAATGAAGTCGAAGGAAGAAAGAATACTAAAGGTGGAAGTTATCATATAGATATGTTGCCAACTACCTGCCATATATATTTTGGCTCAGTAATGGGTGCAATGCCTGATGGAAGACTCAAGGGAATGCCTCTATCAGAAGGTATTTCACCAGTACAAGGCGCTGATAAAAAAGGACCTACTGCTGTAATAAAGTCTGCAGGAAAAATGGATCATATTAGAACAGGTGGTACTTTATTAAATATGAGTTTAATGCCATCACTAATAGCAGATGATAATGGAGTCAATAACCTAGTAAGTCTAATTAGATCATATTTCAGGATGAGTGCTCACCATATCCAGTTTAATGTAGTTGATAAAGATATACTCTTTAATGCTAAGAAGCATCCGGAAAAGTATACAGACTTATTGGTTCGGGTTGCTGGCTATAGTGATTACTTTGTTGATTTAGGTGAAGCATTACAAGACGAAATTATTTCAAGAACAACTCTAGGTAAATTTTAGAATGCAAACAAAGTGTAAAATCTGCCAGGAGATGGTGAAAGATTTTCATGACCCAGTCTTTGATATAGTATTTTATCATTGTGAAAGCTGTGAATTTATATTTAAAAGAGAACTTGACATCATTGACGAAAAAGATGAAATAAAGATTTATGAGTATCATAATAATTCAATAGAAGATGAGCATTATGTTGAGTATTTCAAAGCCTTCTTAGACAATGCTTTATTCAAATATGTAAGTAAAAAAACGGCTGGGCTTGATTTTGGTAGTGGACCATCACCTGTGTTAGCAGAAATATTAAATAGAGATTATAACTGCCAAATGGAGATTTATGACCTTTATTACTCACCTGAAAAGGTGTATGAAGGTAAAACATATGACTTTGTTACATCAACTGAGGTTATCGAACATTTAAGAGAGCCATTAAAGTACTTTAATTTATTTAATTCTCTATTAGATGTAGGCAATATATTAGGTATAATGACTTTGTTTCACGAAAATTCAGTTGATAAATTTCTGAAATGGCATTATAGAAGAGATATGACTCATATCTCTTTTTATACGCCAAAAACACTAGAAACTATAGCTGACAAGTCAGGGTTTAGACTGGTTTATCATGATGATCATAGATATGCCATATTTGAAAAACTGAATGATATTCAAATAATTCAATAAGATATTCGTTTTATCTTGGCAATTGAATGTAATTCTGCTATAATCTTTGAAAATTACTAGGGGGAAAGAGAATGAAAAGACAACTTGTTCTTATATATGATTTTGGGGGACAAACTGCTAAGCTAATAGCAAGAAGAGTACGGGAACAGCACGTATATTGTGAAATCGTACCATTTGATGTGGATTTTAATCGTGTAAAAGCAAAAAAGCCTGATGCGATTATTTTTTCAGGTGGGCCAAATAGTATTTATGACAAAAATGCACCAAGAATATCTAAAGAAGTATTTGAATTAGGGGTACCTATTTTAGGTATTTGTTATGGAATGCAGATAATAACAGATGCATATGATGGAGAGGTGCAAAGGTCACAAAAAAGAGAGTATGGCTTGGCTAAACTTGAAAAAATAGAGGAGTCAGCTTTATTTGAAGGCGTAAGTGATGATACTTCATTGTGGATGAGTCATGGTGATAGTTTGATAACAATGCCAAAGGGATTTAAGGAAATTGCAAAAACTGAAAATACTCCAGTTGCTGCTTTTGTAAATAAAGATGAAAGTATTTATGGAGTACAATTTCATCCAGAAGTTGAGCATACAGTAAAAGGTAGAGAGATAATATCAAACTTTTTATTCAAAGTCGCAAAACTTTCAGCAGATTGGCAATTAGATTCATTTATTGATGAGCAAGTTAATAAAATAAGAAACCTAGTAGGAGATAAGAAAGTAGTATGTGGTCTTTCTGGTGGAGTAGATTCTTCAGTAGCTGCCACAATTGTTCATAAAGCCATTGGTGATCAATTAACATGTATATTTGTCAATCATGGTTTGCTAAGAAAAGACGAAGCAGAACAAGTCATTGAAACATTTGATAGGCAGATGGGTATGAAACTAGTTTACGCAGACGAAAGAAATAGATTCATGACAAAACTTGCTGGTATAACTGATCCTGAAACAAAAAGGAAAATAATTGGAGAAGAATTTATTCGGGTATTTGAAGAAGAAGCTAACAAGTTGGGTAAAGTTGACTTTTTAGTTCAGGGGACTATTTACCCTGATGTTATAGAGAGTGGTACAAATACAGCTGCATTGATTAAGTCGCATCATAATGTGGGAGGATTACCAGAAGATTTAGAGTTTTCGTTAATAGAACCATTAAGAGAACTTTTCAAAGATGAGGTAAGATTAGTAGGTAGTGAGCTAGGAATTCCTGATGAGATAATAAAAAGGCAGCCTTTCCCAGGTCCAGGACTTGCAATTAGAATTATAGGAGATATAACAGAAGAAAAAGTAGCCTTACTTCAAAAAGCTGACGCTATATTCAGAGAAGAAATTGATATTGCAGGGTTGTATGATGACATTTGGCAAGCTTTTGCAGTTTTACCAGGGGTAAGAAGTGTTGGAGTCATGGGAGATGAAAGAACATATTCTGATTTAATTGCTTTAAGAGCGGTTGCTTCAACGGATGCAATGACTGCTGATTGGGCAAGAATTCCTTTTGATGTTTTAGCAAAAGTATCTTCTAGAATAGTCAATGAAGTAGATGGTGTAAATAGAGTTGTATATGATATTACAAGCAAACCACCAGCGACTATAGAGTGGGAGTAGTAATCAATAAAGATAAAGGCTTAAAAACCAGTGTTTGCAGAGGTTAAAAATCCTCGACTGGAATGAAATTGGGTAAAAGAGTTTTTAGAATAATAGAGTAAATAATACCAAGTGACTTACAAAGCGAAACACCATAGAGATCTGAATAGGATTTCTATGGTGTTTTTTGATACATATGTTATTTGTTATAAAAAGATTTTTCTGTGCTAATTTCTTTAAGATGGAGTTGTTTAATAGAGATTTTAATTGAAATCTAGCTATTTGATTTAATTTTTTTGTCTTCCAGGTTGTGGTATATTCTCTGCAATAAGATGAGTGCTAGCAGACTCCACCTACGAACTTGGGAAGGGTATATCAAAGTTAACTAACTATATAGACAATGTCTGTTGAGTTGTAAACTGAATATATATAAATGATAGATAGCGTCCAATTCCTTGTTTTTTTGGTGCTATAAAAGCTTAAATGCAAGACATCATATTTGTTAGTGTAGAGTGTTTATATTTACATGAATAATTCAGAAGACTAACTCTTATACATGTAAGAAAAGTCTAAGTCTGATATAATAATATTAATGATTCAATTAATTAAAGGAAATAATATATACAAGAACTCGAGCGAGCTATTTTCAAAATTAATCAGTTCTTGGAGGAAAAACACAAGTGAAAAGAACTTAGAAAAACATATTAATTTACAGAAATTTCAACTTAATTCATACTGCAACAATAAAGTTAAGCGAGTAAATCTAGCTACACTAGTAAAAAATGTTATGCTTTAGATTGCAAGCTAGAAGGCATTGTTAAACTAATTTCACAGTGGATATATCAAAATAGTTTTTAAAAAAGCAAGTAAGAAGTTTTAAGCAATAGCACGATTTTAAAGGAGCGAGTCTAATGGAGAACGGATTGTATGAAAAAGTATTAGATAAATTTTCTAAGGAAGAACTAAAAAATAAAAAATATAAAGAATACAGGAATATAGATAGTAGCGAAGTGTCTAGAGTGCTATCTATTACATATCAAAAAATGATTCGTGAAATACTTTCTTATAAAGATAATAATATGGAGAAATTAGAATTTATAGAAGGTCTAAATAGAGCTATTGGGATTGAAGCTTTTGAGTATGATGAAAAGAGCTTTAAAGAGCTTACGGCTGTTCACAATAAAGAAGATAATTTTCAACAATTAATTCAATATAGACCTAAAACGTCTATAGCCACAAGCACACTTTTTACTGGAAATTCAGGACCTAGCCTAGAAAGTGAGTTGAGGAGAGAAATTAGAACTGCAGATGAAATTGATTTTTTAATTTCTTTCATTAAGTTTAGTGGACTTAGACTTATTTATGAAGATTTAGTTGATTTTACAAAAACAAGGAAGCTAAGGGTAATTACTACTTCATATATGGGAGCCTCAGACTATAAGGCCATACTAGATTTGTCTAAATTACCAAATACTGAAGTAAAGATTTCTTATGATACCAAAAGAACCAGACTACACGCTAAAGCATATTATTTTAAAAGAAATACGGAATTTTCTACAGCATACATAGGGTCTTCTAATTTATCAAATCCTGCATTGTCAAATGGCTTAGAATGGAATCTTAAAGTCTCTGAATACACATCTAAAGATGTGGTAGATAGTTTTAAAAAAACCTTCGAAACTTACTGGAATGATGAAGAGTTTAGAGTTTTCGAGCCAGACAATGAAGAAAATAAAAAGGAGTTAAAAGCGTCTCTAAGTATGAAGCAAAGAGATGAGAGCTCTTATATATTTTTCGATCTAAGGCCATATTCCCATCAAAGGGAAATATTAGAAGACCTAAGACTGGAAAGAGAAGAATATAATTCTTATAGAAATCTTGTAGTTGCAGCCACAGGTACAGGGAAAACAATGATTGCAGCCTTTGATTACAAAAAACAGATAGAAAATGGAGATAAAAAATTATTATTTTTGGCACATAGAAAAGAAATTTTAGAGCAAAGTCTACATAGTTTTAGAAATGTTTTAAAGGACCAAAACTTTGGTGAACTATGGGTTGGTGGTAAAATACCTATTGATAATACCCATATATTTGCATCAGTGCAGACTTTAGATTCAAACAAGAATTATGAGAAATTTGAAGCAGATTATTTTGATTATATAGTTATAGATGAATCCCATCATGCTTCTGCATCAACATATTTTAAAATATTAGATTATTATAATGCAGAAATCTTACTGGGCCTTACTGCTACTCCTGAAAGGATGGATGGAAAAAATATTCTTGAGTATTTTAATAATAGAGTAGCATCGGAAACAAGATTGGGAGAAGCAATAAATAGAAAGTTACTTAGTCCTTTTCATTACTTTGGGGTTACGGACCCGGAAGATCTGAGACATCTAAGATGGTCAAGAGGAGGCTATGATATCAGTCAACTAGAAAATGTATATACAAAGTCAAATCAAAGAATCCAAGTTGTTTTAGATGCTATGAATAGATATCTTAAGGATATGGAAACTTTTAAAGCTTTTGGATTTTGTGTGAACATAAAACATGCCAATTTCATGGCTGATTCTTTTAATAAAGTAAATATTCCTTCAATTGCTCTACACTCCGATTCAAGGATAGAAGAAAGAAACAAGGCAAAGACTAAGTTACAAAAAGGTGAAATCAATTGTATATTTACTGTAGATCTATTTAATGAAGGAGTAGATATTCCAGACATTGATACAGTTTTATTTTTAAGACCAACAGAGTCTCTAACAGTATTTATCCAACAATTAGGCAGGGGACTAAGATTGTCAGAAGATAAGGAGGCGCTAACAGTTTTAGACTTTGTAGGACAAGCCCATGCTAACTATGATTTCAGCTTTAAATTAAGAGCACTGATAGGAAAGACTAGGCGAAGTATTAAAGAGGAGATAAATGATGATTTTCCAAACATGCCCGCAGGGTGCCATATAAAATTAGAGAAAATGGCTAAAGAATATATCTTAAACAATATACGATCTTCAATTTTTAATGTTATTGATTTAAGAAAAATGATAAATAATTTTAATAGTATCTTTTCAAATAGTTTAAATCTTAATAATTTCTTAGAGAATTATGGATTAAATAAAGATAGATTTTACTCAAGATATTCTTTTTATGAATTGCTTTTTCAAACAGGAAAGAAAAAAGAATACCAGGTTAAGAATAAAAAAGAGCTTAAGCAATCCTTAAGAAGATTTTCAAGAATAGATTCTAAAAGACTTCTTGATTTTTCAGAGAATCTATTAACTCATAATTTAGATATTTTGTTACTAAGCAAACATGAAAAATTAATGATGGGAATGTTTCACTACTCTATATGGGGGGAAAAACCAAAAGTCAGTTATAAAGAGTCTCTAAATGATTTAAAAAAAGACAACCCTGACATTGTAAGGGAGCTGTTGGAAATTATCCAATATAATAGAAAAAGAATTAAGGCAATAGAAATAGAATATGAGGATAGAGAGATACCTCTAGATATATACGCCTCCTATAGTATTCAACAAATTATGGTGGCCTTTGGAAAAACAAAGGAAGATTATATGTATCCTATGCGAGAGGGAGTATTGTACATTGAAGAAGAAAATACAGATTTATTTTTTATAACCATAAATAAGAACGAAGAAGATTATCTTCCTTCAACTATGTACAATGATTATGCCATAAGTAGTGAACTTTTTAACTGGGAATCTCAAAGTACAACAGGTACAGATACGCCTACAGGTCAAAGATATATAGGCAGGGATATGGAACACAAAGTGCTACTTTTTGTTAGAGAATCAAAAACAGAGTATAATCATGCATTACCCTATATATTTTTAGGTAATGCCAGCTATGTATCTCATAAGGGAAATAATCCTATAGAAATCGTATGGAGGATGGACCATCCAATACCTGAGAAGATAATAAGGGAATCTGATTTAAGAGTTGTGAATTAAAACAAAGAGGATTTGTACAGTTAGACTTAGATCAAGGATACAAAAAACCCTATAAGGTCGTAAATGATCACTTCTGAACCAAAATTTTTATGTAAGTGATCAAAAACTTTTTGTTACAAGAACATTAATAGAGTGATAATATATCTAGCGGCACTGGGACTGGGATGGGTAAAAATATTCTTAAATAAGTTAAAATGATCTGATTAGAACAAAAATGAACTGTATCAAATTGCTATATTAAAGACTTTTGTAGTTAAAGGACATTTACAAATGAAGAGTGAGAATAAAATCATACCAGTCCTGACAATAATTTGTCAGGATTGTTTTATTTTTTAAGATTTTATTATCAATTACATGCATTTTAATGATAAGATAATATTAAGAAATGATAAAGGTGATAAGTGATGAGATTAAGACGTATAAAAAACCAAGGTGAGAAAATTATTACTAATGAATTAACTATCAATAACCCAAAAAATTTCAAAGGTCAGTGGAATAAATTATTCACTAATGAACAGCCTCTGTGGGTTGAAATAGGTATTGGATTAGGAGGATATCTTTCAAAGTTATGCAAACTTAAACAAGATGTTAACTTTGTTGGAATTGAGAAATATAGTAAAGTTTTAGTAAGAGCATTAAAGAGATTTGATGATGAAGATACATTAAATGTAAGATTAATTCGTTTTGATGCAGAAGAGTTAGATGAAGTATTCGAGTGTGGTGAAGTTCAAAGAATAATGTTAAATTTTTCTGATCCATGGCCAAAGAGAAGGCATGAAGGAAGGAGATTGACACATCCTAATTTCTTAAAGATTTATGATAAAATTCTTTCAAAAAATGGGCAGTTGCATTTTAAGACTGATAATGATGAATTATTTGATTATTCAGTGGAGGTGATTAAGGAGAATAACTGGAAACTTAATTTCTTGACTTATGACTTACACGCTGAAGTTGTAGAAAATGTAATGACAGAGTACGAAACAAAGTTTAGTTCACAAGGAGTAAAAATTAAAAAGTTGGTAGCAACACGATAGATATGATGAGTATACTTACTGAATATAGGATAATGTTATAATAATCCGAAATATAATAAAAAGAAACAATTATTTTATTCGTTTTTATTGACTATTTTATACTAAGTTGTTATATTATTTGTGTTGATATTGTTGAGAAGCGGATTGCAGTTATACTTATGATTAGTACAAATACTTGATTAAGTTGCTACAATCCTTTTTATTTTCAAATAATAGGAGGATTACAATGAAAATTGGCATTATTATGGGTAGCGATTCTGATTTACCAGAAATGAAAAAGTGTTGTGATATTTTGGACAAGTTTAGTATGGAGTATGAAATAGTAGTTTCATCTGCGCACAGATTACCAAACAATACTGCAAAATGGGCTGAAAACGCACATGAAAGAGGTATAGAGGTAATAATAGCAGCAGCTGGTATGGCAGCAGCTTTACCTGGTGTAGTAGCAGCACATACACACCTACCAGTAATAGGAGTTCCACTTACTTCTAAAGCTCTAGATGGAGTTGACGCTTTATATTCAATAGTTCAAATGCCTCCTGGAGTTCCAGTAGCAACTGTAGCTATTAATGGCTCAAGAAACGCTGCATATTTGGCAATGCAAATCCTTGGTGTAAAGCATGTTGAGGTTGCAGAAAAAGTTAAGACTCATAGAGCACAAATGGCAGCTGAGGCTTTAGAGAAGAATGAAAGATTACAAAAAGTTGGAGTGGACCTTTATCTCAAGGAGAAAAACTAATGATAGATAGATATACAAGGCCAGAAATTGCAAAGCTTTGGACTCTTGATAATAAATTTCAAAAATGGCTTGATATAGAAATTTATGCATGTGAAGCATGGTCAGAGCTAGGTCATATTCCTAAAGAAGATGTAGATAAAATAAGAGAGCATGCTAATTTTACTGTAGAGAGAATTCTTGAGATTGAAAGCCAGACTAGACATGATGTTGTGGCGTTTACGAGATGTGTGTCTGAGTATTTGGGACCTGAGAAGAAATGGGTACACTATGGACTAACATCTACTGATGTAGTAGATATGGCGCTTTCAGCTATAACTGTGGAGGCTGTAGACTTAATAATTGATAAGTTAGAAGAATTTAAAGAAGTAGTAAGAAAGCAAGCTATAGAGTATAAAGACACTATGATAATGGGTAGGACTCATGGAGTACATGCAGAGTTAACCACTTTAGGTTTGAAATTTGCATTATGGTATGCTGAAATAAAAAGAAATATTGAAAGAGTTAAAAGGGCAAGAGAGAATATTGCTTTTGGTAAAATGTCTGGTGCAGTTGGGACATTTGCAAATATACCACCTTTTGTAGAAGAGTATGTTTGTAAGAAGATGGGCCTCACTCCAGCACCTATTGCTACTCAGACCCTGCAAAGAGATAGGCATGCTGAACTGTTAAGCTCACTCGCTATACTTGGAGGGTCACTAGAGAAGTTTGCAACAGAAATAAGAAGCTTACAAAAGACTGAGACAAGAGAAGTAGAAGAGCCTTTTAGAACAGGCCAAAAAGGTTCATCAGCAATGCCCCACAAAAGAAATCCTATCAGATGCGAGAGAATTACAGGCATGGCAAGGTTATTAAGAGGTTATGCAGGTGCTGGAATAGAAAATATGGCATTGTGGCATGAGCGCGATATCTCACATTCATCTGTAGAGAGAGTCATACTTCCAGATTCAACAGCATTAGTTCATTATATGCTATATCTATTTATTGATATTATGGAAAACTTACATGTATATCCTGAAAACATGCAAAGGAATATTGCTATTAGCCAAGGGCTGACATCTTCTCAGAGGGTGCTTTTAAGCTTAATTGATAAAGGGTTAACTAGAGAAGAAGCATATGATTTAGTACAGAAAAATGCAATGATAGCATGGGAACAAAAGACACATTTCAAAGGTCTTTTGTTAGCTGATGAGAATGTAATGGAGTATTTTAGTGAAGATGAGATCAATGGATTCTTTGAAGATGAATATCATCTAAAAAATGTAGATGTGATTTTTAAAAGAGTAGGAATAATCTAGGGGGCTAAAAAAATGAAAAAATTAGAGCAACTTTATGAAGGAAAAGCAAAAAAAGTTTTTAAAACTACAGATGACAAAGCATATTGGATTCAA
The DNA here is from genome assembly GCA_964546025.1 of uncultured Clostridiaceae bacterium. GTDB lineage: Bacteria > Bacillota > UBA994 > PWPR01 > PWPR01 > PWPR01. Next base: position 14,806 of record CAZJHT010000030.1, on the reverse strand, counting down.
TATAAAGACGATGCAACTGCTTTTAATGCACAAAAGAAGGGTACAATAGCAGGAAAAGGTGTAGTAAATAATAAGATGTCAGCATACTGGTTTTTATTACTAAAAGAAAAAGGTATTCCTAATCATTTTATAGAGCTGATAAGTGATAATGAAATGCTCGTAAAAGCAGTAGAAATAGTGCAAACAGAAGTAATAATTAGAAATATAGCAGCTGGAAGCATCTGTAGAAGGCTTGGTTTAGAGGAAGGCAAAGAGTTGCCTTTCCCAGTACTAGAGTTTTGCCTAAAAAGTGATGAGCTAGGCGACCCTGTGATAAATGAAGATCATATCTTGGCAATGGAACTTGCTACTAAAGAAGAAATTCAAATTATGAAGGATTATGCACATAAAGTAAATAACATTTTGAAAGAAGAACTTTTAAAAAGTGATATTGTATTAGTAGACTTCAAGATTGAGTTTGGAAGATTTGAAGGCGAAGTAATATTAGCAGATGAGATTTCTCCTGATACTTGTAGATTTTGGGATGCCAATACAATGGAAAAATTAGATAAAGATAGATTTAGAAGAGATTTAGGTGGCGTAGAAGAAGCATATCAAGAAGCGCTAAAAAGAATAACAGGAGAAAAATAATGAAATATACTGCTAATGTTTTTGTTACTTTAAAAGAAGGCGTACTAGATCCTCAGGGTGGAGCGGTCGTTAACTCTTTGCATACCCTGGGGTACTCAGAGGTTGAAGAAGTAAGAGTTGGTAAGTATATGATTCTAGATTTAGAAGCAGATGATATAGAAACTGCTAAAGTAAGGGTAGATGAAATGTGTAATAGACTACTTGCTAATACAGTAATAGAAGACTACAAATACGAAATAAAAGAGGTAGAGTAATGAAGGCAGGTATAATTGTATATCCAGGCTCAAACTGCGATGCTGATGCAATGCATGTATGCAAAGAAGTAATGGGTTTTGAGACAGATTATATATGGCATGCTGACAGAAATTTTTCTAAGGAGTATGACTTAATTTTAATCCCTGGAGGATTTTCTTACGGCGATTACTTAAGGTCTGGTGCCATAGCTAGATTTGCAAATATCATGGAAGATGTTAATAAACATGCAGCTAGAGGTGGCTTTGTCTTAGGTATTTGTAATGGGTTTCAAATTTTGCTGGAAGCAGGATTACTTCCAGGAGCAATGTTAAGAAATAATCATCTAAAATTTAGATGTGACCATGTTAATTTGAGAGTAGAAAATACAAATACTCCATTTACAAACTTAGCAAAAAAAGATCAGATTTTAAACATTCCTATTGCTCATATGGATGGAAACTACTTTGCTGATGCTGACACTATTAAAAAACTTAATGATAATGGTCAAATAATTCTACGATATGTCAATGAAGAAGGTATAGTTACTAAAGAAGCAAACCCGAATGGAGCCTTAGAAAATATTGCAGGTATAGTAAATCAAGCAGGGAATGTATGTGGCATGATGCCCCATCCTGAAAGAGCAGCAGAAAGCATACTTGGTTCTGTTGATGGTAAAATAATTTTTGATTCAATTCTAAAGCACTGGGGTGATAAATAATGAAGACAGTAGATATAGAAAAGAATAAAGTTTGGCGTGAAATGGGCCTCAGTGATATAGATTATGATAAGATATGTGGATTGTTAGGTAGAAAACCAACATACCCTGAGGTAGGAATTTTTAGTGTAATGTGGTCAGAACATTGTAGTTATAAACATTCAAAGCCAGAGCTGAAAAAGCTCCCTACATCAGGTAGTCAAGTAATACAAGGTCCTGGTGAAAATGCTGGTATTGTTGATATTGGAGATAATCAAGCTATAGTATTTAAGATGGAAAGTCACAATCATCCATCAGCAATAGAACCTTACCAGGGAGCAGCTACAGGTGTAGGTGGAATTGTGAGAGATGTTTTCACTATGGGAGCTAGACCGATTGCTTTACTGAATAGTCTTAGATTTGGAAGCTTAGATGATAGTCACGTAAGATATTTATTTGATGGAGTAGTAGCTGGCATTGCTGGATATGGTAACTGCTTAGGCATACCTACTGTTGCTGGAGAAGTATTTTTTTCCGACAGTTATAAAGGAAACCCACTTGTAAATGCAATGTGTGTTGGATTAGTAAACCATGAAGATATTAGACTTGGAGCTGCATCAGGTGTAGGAAATGCAGTAATGTTAATTGGTGCAAAAACAGGTAGAGACGGAATCCATGGAGCAACATTTGCTTCCGAAGAGTTAAGTGAGGAATCAGAAGCTAAACGTCCATCAGTTCAAGTAGGAGATCCATTTATGGAAAAACTACTAATTGAGGCATGCTTAGAGTTATTTGAAAAGAAAATAGTTATAGGTATGCAAGACTTAGGCGCAGCCGGCCTTACGTCATCTGCTGCGGAAATGGCAAGTAGAGAAGGCAATGGTATTGAGTTAGATGTCAGTAAAGTTCCTTTAAGAGAAAAGGGAATGACACCATATGAAATTATGTTATCAGAATCACAAGAAAGAATGCTATTGATTGTTGATCCAAGCAGAATTTCAGAAGTCGAAGAAATACTTACTAAGTGGGGACTTGATGCAACAGTAGTAGGAAAAGTAACTGATGATGGATATTTAAGAGTTAAATATGGTGAAGAGGTTGTAGCAAATGTATCTGCTAAAATGCTAGCAGAAGAAGCACCTGTTGTTAATGCTGAATATAAAAGACCTTCTTATATAGATGAAGCTAGAAAATTTGATGTAGAAAAATTAACTAAACCTACTGATATGGAAAAAACATTTATAGATGTAATTTCTAGTTTAAATGTTTCTAGTAAAGAGTGGGTATATAAGCAATATGATCACATGGTAAGAACAAACACAGTTGTGTTACCTGGTTCTGATGCAGCAGTAATTAGAATCAAGGGAACTAATAAAGGCGTTGCGTTAACAGCAGATTGTAATCCTAGATTAGTATATCTAGATCCTTTTGAAGGAGGAAAAGCTGCTGTAGCTGAGGCTGCTAGAAATATTGCTTGTTCTGGTGCGACTCCTCTGGCTATTACAAATTGCCTAAACTTTGGTAACCCAGAAAAGCCTGAGATCTTCTATACATTTAAGACAGCTTTAGAAGGTATGGGGGAAGCATGTACGATGCTGAATACTCCTGTTACAGGAGGAAATGTTAGTTTTTATAATGAAACAAGTGGTAGTGCAGTATACCCTACGCCATCTATTGGAATGGTAGGGCTTATTGATGATGTTACAAAAGCAGTTAGCTCGTCATTTAAGAATGTGGGAGATACGGTGTTGTTGCTTGGTGAGTATGGCAGTAACATTGGCGGTTCTGAGTATTTACATACAATACATAATAAAGTTAGCGGAAAAGTACCTGAGTTAGACTTAGAATTGGAGAAAAGACTTCAAAGCACGCTTATAAAACTGGCGGATGAGAGACTACTAGAATCAGCTCATGACATATCTGAAGGTGGATTAGTATGTGCTCTTGCAGAAAAGGCAATTCCTAATGAACTTGGTTGTGAAATAGAAATTAGTCAACCTCTAGAAAGAGAAGATCTAGTGCTTTTCAACGAGGAACCTTCAAGAGTGATAATCTCTGTTAAACCTCAAAAGGTTCAAGAAGTTATGAAAGTTGCAGGAGAAAATAGTATACCAGTATATAGTTTAGGAAAAGTTGAGAAAGATAAGTTTAATTTAAAGATTAACAATATTCAAATTGATCTACCAATAAAAGAGATAGAGCAACTTTGGCGGGAGGCTATATCATGCAAGATGCAACAATCACAGACAAACTAAAAGAAGAGTGTGGAGTTTTTGGAGCATTTGGAAAGGATGCATCCTTAGCAGAGTTAGCCTATTATGGAATTTTCTCATTACAACATAGAGGACAAGAAAGCGCAGGTATAGCTGTCAGTGATGGCAGCTCTATCGCTTCATATAAGGGTCAAGGACTAATTTCAGACGTTTTTACAAAAGAAGTTATTTTTGATTTAACAAGAGAGAATGATAAGGTAGCAGTTGCTCACACACGATATTCAACAGCTGGTGCAAAAGGTGTTATAAATGCCCAACCATTAGTAGCACAGTATTTAAACGGTGGAATAGCACTAGCACATAATGGTAATTTAGTTAATGCAAAAAGGATAAGAAGAGACCTTGAAAAAGAAGGCTATTTGTTTCAAACAGATAGTGACACTGAGTGTATTTTAAATATTTTAGCTAAGAATAAATACAGAGGACATGTATCTGCTTTGGGCGAGGTTGTACGCCTTGCTGAAGGGGCATATAGTTTGGCTATGATTTATGATGGGAAACTTATAGGACTACGAGACCCAGCTGGTATTAGACCTCTTTGTATTGGCAAGAAGAATGACACATGGATTATAGCGTCTGAGTCATGTGCTTTGACAACAATAGGTGCAGAACTAATACGGGATGTTTTGCCTGGTGAACTTGTTGTAATTGACGAGAGTGGTTTAAGCAGCTATATTTTATCTGATAAAAGTGAAAAAGGCGGTCTATGCATATTTGAGTATATTTACTTTGCGCGACCAGATACGACAATTAACAATAAGTCTGTGTACCTGCTAAGACATAAAATGGGGCAACAATTAGCAAAAGAGGCTCCTGTAGAAGCTGATATTGTAACACCGGTTCCTGATTCGGGTAGATCAGCAGCTGTAGGATATGCTCAGGCGTCAAATATACCATTTACTGAAGGTCTAATTAAGAACAGATATGTAGCAAGGACTTTTATTACACCAGAGCAATCTGAAAGAGAGATTAAGGTAAGACTTAAACTAAGCCCTATTCCAGAAGTATTTAAAGATAAAAGAGTTGTATTAGTTGATGATTCTATTGTTCGAGGAACAACCATTAAATCTCTAATAAACATTATAAAAGATGCAGGTGCTAAAGAAGTACATGTGAGGATATCTTCTCCACCTTATGTAAGCCCTTGTTATTATGGGATAGACACACCTGATTCAGAAAATCTAGCAGCAGCAATTTTTACGCCAGAAGAAATTAGAGATAATGTTGGAGCAGATAGTTTGCATTACTTGAGCCTTGATGGGTTACTTGAGTCTGTTGGCGGCGAGAGGTCTGATTACTGTAATGCTTGCTTTACCAAGAACTATTTTGCTGGGAGAGTAGAAAATGAATAGTAAGCTAACATATAAAGAAGCAGGTGTTGATGTAGAGGCTGGTTATGAAGCAGTTAAAGAAATAAAAGACATCGTTAAAGAAACACATAGAGAAGAAGTGTTATCTGATCTTGGAGGCTTTGGTGGATTATTTGCTCTTAATAGTAAAGAATATGATAATCCAGTGCTAGTAGCTGGTACAGATGGGGTAGGTACTAAGCTAAAGCTTGCTTTTATGATGGATAACCATAAAAGTGTAGGGATAGACTTAGTCGCTATGTGTGTTAATGATATTTTAGCACAAGGAGCAGAACCACTTTTCTTTCTTGATTATATTGCAACGAGTAAAGTTGAGCCAAAAAAAGTAAAAGATATTGTATATGGAATCAGCGAAGGATGTAAGCAGTCTAATTGCGCTATATTAGGAGGAGAAACAGCTGAAATGCCTGGGTTTTATGCAAAAGATGAATATGACCTGGCAGGTTTTGCTGTAGGGATAGTGGACCGTAATAATATTTTGCCAAAAGACAATATCCAAGAGGGAGACATTTTAATAGGTTTAAAAAGTAGTGGAGTGCATAGTAATGGATTTACGCTTTTAAGAAAACTTGTTTTTGATGTCTTACAAATAGATCTTAGTGATTATGTAAAGGAACTTGGTGATACTATTGGTAATGTGCTGTTAACGCCAACAAAAATATATGTTAAAGAAGTTTTGCCTGCTGTTAAAAGGAACCTTATTAAGGGTATCGTTCATGTTACTGGTGGAGGTTTTTATGAAAACATTCCAAGAGTACTACCTGGTGATTTAGATGCTAAAATTAAGGTGATGTCATGGGATAAACCAGAAATTTTTGATTGGATAAAATCAAAAGGCCAAATTGAAGAAAAAGAGATGTATAGTACTTTTAACATGGGTATTGGTATGATATTAGTTGTTAATAAAGATCATAAAGACGATGTATTAAGTTTAATAAATGCAGAGAGTAATATGGCTTTTGAAATAGGGTATCTAACAAAAGGTAGTAAGGAAGTAGTTTTTTATGAGTAAAATAAGGTTAGCTGTATTTGTATCTGGAGGGGGAACAAACCTTCAGGCAATTATAGATGCGATAGAAAGTGGATTTTTAGATGCCAAGGTGGAGCTTGTTTTGTCTACAAGAGAAAATGCTTATGCACTAGAAAGAGCAAGAAATCACTCTATTCCTTATGTAGTGTGCAGTCCTAAAGATTATGAGAATGAAATAGAGTTTTCAAATGCAATACATGAAATAATAGCACCTTTGCATATAGACTTGATTGCTCTAGCAGGCTTTATGTCTATATTAAGTGGGGAGTTCATTGCTGTGTATAAGAATAAGATAATGAACACACATCCATCATTATTACCATCTTTTGGAGGAAAAGGGCTATATGGAGAAAAAGTTCACAAAGCTGTCCTTAATTATGGTGCAAAGGTTTCTGGAGCTACAATTATGTTTGTTACTCAAGAAGTTGATAAGGGTCCGATAATTTTTCAAAAAGCAGTAGAGGTTTCAAGTGACGAAACTGTTGATACTCTTAGTAAAAAAGTACTAGCTTTAGAACATGAACTATATCCATTAGCTATTAAATACTTTGCAGAAGACAGGCTAAAAGTTGATGGTAGAGTTGTTAAGCTGATCTCATAAAGGAGAAAATTAATGATTAAAAGAGCTTTATTAAGTGTATATGATAAAGAAGGAATAATAGATTTAGCTAAATCGCTAAGTTCATCTGGTGTAGAAATCATATCATCAGGAGGAACTTATAAGACTATCTCTGAAGCTGGAATACCAGTTGTAAAGGTTTCAGACTACACAGGATCACCAGAAATTTTGGATGGTAGAGTAAAAACACTCCATCCAAAAATTCATGGGGGAATTTTAGCAAGAAGAGAATTAAAAGAGCATATTGACACATTGAAAATTAATGAAATTCTTGAGATTGATATGGTTGTAGGAAATCTTTATCCATTTGAAGAGACTATTAAGAGCCCTAATGTAGATCTTCAAACTGTTCTAGAGAACATAGATATTGGCGGTCCATCAATGATTAGGTCTGCAGCAAAAAATTACAAAGATGTAGTGGTTTTAACTGATAAGAATGATTACAAACTTATTATAGAGAAGTTAGAAGGTGACAATGAGATTAGTTTAGAAGTTAGAAAGGCTTTAGCAGTAAAGGCTTTTGCTCACACAGCGTATTATGATACACAAATAACTAATTACTTAGATTCACAAGTATTTCCAGATACACTATGCCTAGCTGCAAACAAGTATCAGGAGTTAAGATATGGGGAGAACCCTCATCAGAAAGCATCTGTATATAAGACTGATAGTTCAACAAGTATATTATCAGCAAAGAAGCTACAAGGTAAAGAATTATCATATAATAATATTAACGATGGAGATGCTGCATTAAGAATGGTTTTGGAGTTTAACAGACCAACTGCAATAGCAGTTAAGCACACTAATCCATGTGGTGCTGCGTCTGCTGATAGTATTTTGGAAGCATATAAGAAGGCTCATGATGCAGATCCAAAATCGATTTTTGGAGGAATTGTAGCATTAAATAGGCCAGTTGATGAATCTCTTGCAATAGAGATGACTAAAATATTCCTTGACGTTATTATAGCACCTGGGTTTACCAGTGAAGCGAAAGCAGTCTTTGCAAAAAAACCTAATACAAGAGTATTAGAGGTAAGTATGGATTCAATTTCTTTAAAGTCAGAAGTAAAGTCAATTTTGGGTGGATACCTTGTGCAAAATAGTGATACACTTGGTATAGAAGATGAAGACTGGAAACTGGTAACAAATAAGGAGTTAAGTAATGATCAGCAAGCTGATGCTGAATTTGCTTGGAAACTAATTAAACATGTAAAATCTAATGCTATTGTTGTTGTGAAGAATGAACAAACATTAGGGATAGGCTGTGGCCAAGTTAACAGGATTGATGCAGCTATATATGCACTTAATAATGGAGGAAGTGAGTGCAAAGGAGCTTTGCTTGCTTCTGATGGTTTATTTCCTTTTGCAGATGTTGTAGTCGAGTCAGCTCGTTATGGAATAGAAGCCATTATACAACCAGGGGGCTCAATTCGTGACAATGAATCGATTGATGCAGCAAATGAGTATGATATAAGTATGGTGTTTACTGGTTACAGACACTTCAAACATTAAATTAAGGATGAGTGAATTGAAAGTACTAATTGTTGGTAGTGGTGGAAGAGAACATGCTTTAACTTGGAAAATTTCTCAAAGTGACAAAGTAAGCAAGATATTTGTTGCACCTGGTAATGCTGGAACAGCAGAAATTGCTGAAAATGTTCAAATTGAAGATAATGCTAACTTAGACTTGATGAGATTTGCAAAAGATAACGACATTGACTTAACAGTAGTTGGTCCTGAGGTACCACTTGCTAATGGGATAGTAGATTTATTTTTGGATAATGATCTTAGAATATTTGGCCCTAAGAAGTCAGGAGCTAAGATAGAAGCAAGTAAAAAGTATTCAAAAGACATTATGAGAAAATATGATATACCAACAGCTACATATAGAACTTTTACTGAAATAGAAGCAGCTAAAGAATTCGTAGCTCAATTAGAGTATCCGCAAGTTATAAAAGCAGATGGCTTGGCCGCTGGAAAAGGGGTTCTAATTGTAAAATCAAAAGAAGAAGCATTAAGTGCAATTGATTGTATAATGAAAGAAAACATTTTTGGCAAAGCTGGTGCTGAAATCGTAATAGAAGAGTTTTTGGAAGGTCAAGAAATATCACTTCTAGCTTTTGCCGATGGAAACACAATTGTGCCGATGACTACCTCTCAAGATCACAAAAAGGTATTCGATGGAGAAAAAGGACCTAATACAGGTGGAATGGGAGCCTACTCTCCTGCAAATATTATGTCTGATGAAGAGCTAGAAAATGCTGTAGAAACAGTTCTGAAGAGAATGCTTGAAGCGTTTAAGTCAGAAGGAATAGATTATAAAGGTGTATTATATGCAGGATTAATGTTAACTGAGAAAGGACTCAGAGTTTTGGAGTTTAATTGTAGATTTGGTGATCCAGAGACGCAAGTATTATTGCCAAGATTAGATACTGACTTAATTGATATTATGAATGCCTGTATTGATGGAAAACTTAACGATATTGAAATTAATTGGAGCAATAATCATGCAGTTTGTGTTGTACTTGCTTCTGATGGATATCCAGGAACATATGAAAAAGGCTTTGATATAACAGGTATTAATAATTGCGAATTGGTTTTTCACGCTGGTACAAAGCGTGAAGGTGAAAAAGTGATTAGTAATGGAGGAAGAGTACTTGGTGTCATGGCAGTTAAGGATACATTAGAGGAAGCCATAAAGTCAGTTTATAAAGATGTGGATAAAATAAATTATAAAGGCAAATATTACAGAAAAGATATTGCAAGAACTAATTAGAAATAGTTTAATTTATAAGAAATCTCAAGGTTAATAAACTCCCTTGAGGTTTTTTGCTTATTAGCAAATAAGATACAAAATGTTAATAAATTGTTTCTCTATAGAGGAATTTTGCTGTTTTTATCTAATAATAATACATACATAATTAGGAGGTAACAGAATGACAGTACGCTGGAATCTAGATTCCCTTTATACATCTTTTGATTCAAAAGAGTTTCAAAATGGTTTGGAGAAGCTAGACAAAATTATCGAAGAAATTAAAACATGGACTGAAGACAACTTAAATGATTATGAGAATGTAAAGGAGAAACTGGAGAAAGTTATAGAAGACAACGTAAGATTTAGAGAGTTATATACTGTAATGTTTTCATTTAGTTCTCTTTCATCAAGTGTAGATGCAGGTAATGATCAAGCATCAACGTATTTAGACAAATTACAAGGCAAGCTAGCAGAGCTGACTTCGTCACAAGTAAAGTTTGAAATTTGGTTAGATGGTGTTGAAGAACTAGACAGTATAATGGATAGTTCTGAGCTACTTAAGGAACACAAGTTCTTTATTTCAGAGATAGTTGATAGAAATAAATATTTGCTTAGTGAAAAAGAAGAAGTTGTTATTGCTAAGATGAAAGCTACTGGATCACAGGCTTGGGCTAAATTGCAAAATAAAGTAAGCTCAACACTTTTAGTAGATATAGAACTTGATGGAGAGAAAAAGCAATTACCATTGCCAGTTGTGAGAAATCTAGCACATAATAAAGATCCAAAAGTTAGAAAGACAGCTTATGATGCAGAATTAAAAGCATATAAGAAAATAGAAGAATCTTCAGCTGCATCTATAAACGGAATAAAAGGTGAAGTTATAACATTATCAAAGCTTAAGGGGTATGATTCTCCTTTAGATAAGACGCTTAAAGATTCTAGAATGAAGCAAGAAACCTTAGACGCAATGATTGGTGCTATAAAAGACTACTTACCAACATTTAGGAAGTATTATAGAAGAAAAGGCGAATTACTAGGGCATAACAACGGACTGCCTTTCTTTGAGTTATTTGCGCCAATAGGTGAAGTGAGTATGGAGTTCACTTTTGATGAAGCGAGAGAGTTCATTGTTAGTAATTTTAGAAGCTTTACTGATAGATTAGCTGATTTTACAGACCAAGCCTTTGAAAAAGAGTGGATTGATGCTGAAATACGTGATGGTAAAAGAGGCGGGGCTTTTTGTAATAACATAGTAGCTATAAACGAAAGTAGAGTTCTAATGAACTATACAGGTAGTCTAGGGGATGTAAAAACATTGGCTCATGAGCTAGGGCATGCTTATCATGGATTCTGTTTACAAGATGAAAGTATTCTCAATACAACATATCCGATGCCATTAGCAGAAACTGCTTCAATATTTAATGAAGCAATAGTTTTGAATGCGGCACTCAAAAAAGCTAATGATCAGGAAAAGCTAGCAATTTTGGATACACAAATAACAGCCGCAGGACAAGTTACTGTAGATATTTTATCTAGATATTTGTTTGAAACAGAGCTGTTTAAGAGAAGAGAAGATCATGCACTTTCAGTTAAAGAGTTAAACAGCATTATGCTAGACGCTCAAAAGCAAGCTTATGGTGATGGACTAGACCATAATTATCTACACCCATCAATGTGGGTAAATAAGCCACATTACTATTATGCTGAAAGAAACTTTTATAACTTCCCATATGCATTTGGGTTATTATTTGCCAAAGGATTATACTCTGAGTATTTGAAAAAGGGAGAAGAGTTTATACCTCAGTATGATAAACTGCTATCGATCACAGGCAAAATGACAATAGAGGATGCTACAGCAACAGCTGGTATTGATGTTACAAGTAAAGAGTTTTGGAGTAGTTCACTTGAGCTAATAGCCAAAGACATTGATGAATACATTAAGTTAAGTAAGAAATAGTATAATCACATAGTTAATTTGCCACTCGATTCTAACTAGGCAAGTTATCAGAAAAATATTAAGGCTACTTCAAAATAGTATTAACATTATTTGAAGTAGCCTTTTGTAGATAATATAGTCATTAATCTTATCTTTCTAATACTTTGAATCTTCACTAAACATATCTGTATAACCATATTAAAAAATAGGTAATACAGTAATTAATAACTGTGTAAATATTGATAGAAGAGATTGCCTATTTTTGATTAGATTAATATCTATTTGTCGAGTAGCTAAAACTTACTTGTATATGAGAAAAAAAAGAATAAGAACTGTAGAATATTTAGTAATATTATGTTATTTAAGAAGGTAAATCTTTTATTGTATTGAATAAGTTACATAAAGAATTAGAGATTGTAAAAGTGATAAGTGTGTAAAGTATTAAGGACAAATTAGCTAAAAGAATGGAAGTTGCAATTTTTCTTTGCATTGAATATATAATGGTACTGAGAAAGAACATATAGAAAGAGGGTGTAGTTATTGAGAAGAACTAGGAAGGTGTTAAAGTCAAAATCAATCTATATTTTTGTTTTACTAGTTATATTGAGTGCTTTTTTCCTTATAGCTATAGCAGACTTTAGTATTGAAGTGAGAGAGTCAACAAATAAGAATGCTCTCATATGGATAAGATCAAAAGATAGAGAAATAGAAAATCAGAATATAGAGATAAAAGTAACTGTAAACGGAGTCTCTGAATGGATTTCTGGCAACAGTTCTGCTACAAGAAGTAGCAGTATTGAAGTGATAGACGAGCCTTGGGTAGATACATTAGCGATTTTAGGAGCAACTGGTACAGATGAAGTTTTTGAAGTAGTTCAAACGGAAAGACCAGTGTTAGTTAATGGCAGGAACTATAATAAAGATAATCCAGTATCTGTTCTAATAAAAAGTGTATCAGAAGGAACTTTAATGGATTTAACAAATGAATATAATCAAACTTTGGATAGTCCTAAATCCGAATCAGTAGTAGACTCATATAAGGTTTATACTTACCAGCTGATTAATGAGTATTATGTTTTAATAGATGAACTAACACCTGCTAAAGGGAGTTCCATTTTACTTTTAACTGAAAAAATAACATTTAATCATTTGTTTCAAAAAGATATGGAACCTCATATTAACTATTTAGGATATAAGACAGATACGCTAAATGATAGCTTCTTTTCTAGATCCATATTAAAGTCAGGAGATACAGTTAGTATCGATATTGAAAAAAGTCCTCTTACAAATTCTGGTCTGCCCTCTATTGCAATTATTGGGGGTTTAATAGGTGCAGGTGTTCTAGGTATAGGTGGATTCTTAGGTTTAAGAAAAGCAGGTAAGAAGGTTGACGATGTTTTAGGTAGCAATGAACATAAGAACTTACCTCAATCAGATAGTCCTGGTCCTACAGAATACTCTTTTCCAGATGGGACTAAGCAATATACTTTCCCCGATGGTTCAGTAAGAGAAGAAAGAGTTGATGGTTCGATTGTTGGTAGATTAGCAGATGGGACTACTTTTGAGTCAAACAAAGGAGTAACCTCTATCTATAATAATGATGGCTCAATAATTACTTCTATGCCTGATGGAACATATATCGAAAGAGTTCCTAGTAGCATTGGCAGTGATCAGATAATTACTAATTATCCTGATGGAACAACAACAATAACTTATGATGGTAGTTCTAGAAAAATTACTAGAACTCCTGATGGTAAGATGAAAGTAAATGAGCCAGATGGATCTATAAAAACATATGATAAAAATGAGAGAATTATAGAAGCTATATCGCCTGAAGGTGATAGGGCTATAAGAAATAGTAGCGGCACTTTTGATCTTGAGTTTGCTGACGGAACTAAGGGCGTTGCCGATGTGAGAGACAATACAATAAATGCTAAGTTTGAATCTAAAAATGGTACTGTGGAATATAGTTACAATCAAAATGAGAATATTAAGGAAATCCATGGGCCAGACTTCACTTACAAAGAGACTCCAAAAGAACTAAGTATAAATACACCAGATAAATCATTGAATTTTAAACAACATGATAGCGGAAAACTGGAGTATAACTATAGAGAAGACAGTAAAAACTTAAAGATGGAAATTGATAATAATGGAAATTCAAAGCTTAACATTAAGAACGAAGACGGTAGTCAAGTTGAAGTAAAAAGAAGCAAGGATGGCAATATGCAAATATCAGATAGTAAAGGTTCAAATTACACTATGGACAATTCTGGTAATATAGAAGGAAATATTAACTCAGATAATGGTTCAATTACATTTAGTAATAATAATGCAAGAATTAGAATGAATAATGGGGCAGAACATCAATTGAAAAGACTTTCCAATGGTAGTTTTGCACCTATTAATTAGCACGAAAGGATTGTGATATTTTTGAGTGAAATGAAAGATGTAGACAAGTTATTAGAACAGTTTAATAAAGCAATAGCTAATGGGTTAGAGTATGAAAAAGAAATGTCTGAAATTAACATTATTAATGAAAATACAAAGAAATTTTTAACTTTTGATAAATTACTAACAAGTAATGATGATTTAAGGGATTCAAATATTTTATTAGAAGATAATCGAAGTAAATATGATCAAGCATTAAAAAGAGCAAGAAAAATAATGTAACTTTGAGTAATTGAGTGTTGATATATAGGTTTTTCATAATACACATTCATTCAAAGGGCCATATTGTAAATTACTGGTTAAAAGTTGATCGTAATTGAATGCTATGGCCAGATAGTTTATTAAAAGAGAATCTAAGGAGAGTTCTAAACTTTTCTTGGAAGTGTAAAATGTTTTGTGTACATTTAGAAATCCTTTCACAAGAGTAATTAATGGGGTAAAATTTAATTATGAAAGTGGAGGATTTTTTTATGGAAAGAAAAGAGAGTATCTAAGAGCTAGTGAATCAAATGACAAGAGAACAAGGTATTGAGGGATTAGCAGATCTTCAAGGAGTATTAAAAGAAATGCTAAAGTCTGGGATTGAAGAGCTGCTTAGTGCTGAGTTAGAAAATGAGTGAGGGTATAAAAAGTACGAAAGAAAGCCTAATAAGAATAGTCGAAATGGCAGTTCAAAAAAGACAGTTAGATCTGACTACGGGAGTCTTGATTTAGATGCTCCTAGAGATAGATTAGGAGAGTTTGAGCCAAATGTAGTACCAAAACATTCAAAAGGTATTTCAGCAATAGAGGACAAGGTCATATCGATGTATGC
>CAZJHT010000029.1:0-30918 GCA_964546025.1 uncultured Clostridiaceae bacterium | reverse complement strand
CCGTCATCAGCGAAAAATATTATTGAAAGAATAAAGAATATGCTAGCATATTCTTTCAAGTTGTTTAGTTTTACTAAAAGGAATGCTATAGAAAAAAAGGAAGAACCTAGTATTATATACGCATCATCACCACACCCACTTGCATTAATTGCAGGGATAAAAGTAGCAAAAAAATATAATGTTCCCTGCATTGTTGAAATAAGAGATTTATGGCCAGAAACTATTTTTGCTTTTGGAAAAGCTAAGGAGAATAGCTTGGTAGGAAAGTTATTAATAAACGGTGAGCATTGGATATATAAAAACGCAGATTCGATTGTTTTTCTTAAAGAGGGAGATACAGATTACCTAAAAGAGAAAAAGTGGTTAATATCACAGGGGGGTGATATTGACATTAATAAATGTTACTACATAAATAATGGAGTGGACATAGAATCTTTTAACAAGCAAGTTAGCGAAGAAACCTTTAATGACGTTGATTTAAATGATGATAAATTTAAAGTTATGTATGCAGGGGCAATTCGTCCTATTAATAATGTTGGAAGTATTCTTGATTCGGCAAAGATGCTTCTTGATAAAGAGAGAATACAGTTCTTGATTTATGGAGACGGAAATCAACGTGAGATGTTAATAGAACGTGTTAAAGATGAAAATATTACAAATGTAAAAATTAAAGGTTATGTAGATAAAAAATACATGCCATATGTTCTAAGTAAATCAGCAATAAATATCTTGAGTTATTCTCAGAGTAAGTATAATTGGTCTAGAGGAAATAGCTCTAATAAACTATTTGAGTATATGGCATCAGGAAAGCCTATTATTTCTACAGTGAAAATGGGGTACTCTCCAATAGAAAAGTATGATTGTGGAGTCTCGCTTGAAAATGATACACCAGAAGCCCTGGCAGAAGCTGTTTTAAATATATATAACATGTCTAGTGATAGATACACTGAAATCAGTGAAAATGCCAAAAAGGGAGCTAAGGATTTTGATTATAAAAAACTTACCAAAGATTTAGTTGCAGTTATGGAGAGTCAACTATTATGATAAATGCATTAAAATCTGCGTTAACTGAATATGGAGTAGGGTGGACTGTTAATAGAGGTTTGTATTCAGCTAAGTTAAAGATGATGGCAAAGATGCCATTTATTGAGAGTATTTTTGAAAAGAGAGTTAATGTAAAGAGAATCGATATTTTTGATTTTGATATAGCTTTAATAAAGGATTTCTTATTAAAGCTAAAAGATGAAGAGCGAAAAGAGATTATTGAAGTTGCAGATAAAGCAATTAGTGGTGTTATCACAGGGTTTTCATCTATAGAATTAAATTATGGGAACCCAATCAATTGGCATCTTAATCCACTTACTGGACATGAGAATAGAAAGGACTTAAAGTGGTACAGAATACCTGATTTTGATAAAAAAGTTGGAGACATAAAAGTCATTTGGGAGGCTTCTAGACTAACCCACCTCCTATATTTTGCAAGAGCGTATTTAATAACAAATGATAAAAATTACTATACTGCTTTTTCAAATCAACTCAAAGAGTGGCTTAAAAACAATCAATACTCCTATGGGTCAAATTATAAGTGCGGTCAGGAAGCCACTTTGCGTGTGACTAATGTGCTGATTTCATATTCAGTATTTAAAGAATGTGGATTGATTACTGAAGAAGATAAAAAGCACGTTTTTAAGCTTGTTGAAGGAAGTTATAAAAAAGTGTTATCAAACTTTTTTTACGCTCACAAGTGTATAAAGAACAATCATACTTTTACTGAAATACTAGGCTTAACAATAGGAGCTTGGTGTAGTAAAGATGATGCTAAGTTGAAAAAAGCATATAAGTTAATGGATCAAGAGATAGTTAATCAGTTCTTTCCTGACGGAGGTTTTACTCAGTTTTCTTTTAATTATCATAGATTTACACTTCAGATACTTGAAGCTTTAATTAAAATTAGTGAGAAGACCGGCATCCATATAAAGGAAACTGATAGATTGAAAAACAGTACATTGCTTCTTTATAATGTCCAAGCAAAACATGGTGATGTTCCTAATTATGGTTCAAATGATGGAGCATTAATATTTCCACTATCGAGTTGTGGATATAGAGATTTTAGACCTGTACTAAATACCATGTATGCATTGCTAACAGGCAAAAGACTTTTTGATAATGGTCCGTACGATGAAGAATTATTGTGGTTTGGGAATACCTTAGATATTCCATTTGAAAGTGTAGCTTTAGATAGTATTGCTTATGATTATTCGGGGTTCTACATTTTACGAAATGATGAGGGCTTTCTTATGACCTGTTTACAGAATTTCAAGTCTAGGCCAGCTCATATGGATCAGCTTCATATAGATCTTTGGCATAGGGGGATTAATATTTTATGTGATAGTGGTACTTTCTCCTATGCAAGTGAGTTAGGAAAAGAACTGTCTTCTACCATAGGCCATAATACAGTTAAACTACCTGGAATAAATCAAATGAATAAAAGAGGTGCCTTTTTAGTAACAGATTGGACTAAAAAAGAAAGAGCTAGAAGCACTAGTTCAGAGTTTATAGGTAAGATGAAGTCTAAAAATGGTTATAGTCATGAAAGAAAAATTATTAGAGTAAAGAGCGGATATATCATAGAAGATGTGGTTGTTGGAGATGAAGAAACTTGCGACTTTATTTTTCATACTCCATGTATTGTAAAGCTCAATGAAGAAGGATTTATTTTGTCTATGAATAATTATGATGTAGCTTCGGTAAAAACTGAGGGAGATATTACAATAACGCAATCTCATAGAAGCCTGTACTACCTAAAAAAAGAAAAAATCAATAGAGTTATAGTTACTCGAAGATTAGATGATAAAAAATGCAACTCGAAGTTTGAGATTGCTCTATACTAACTAAAATTGGCAAGGAAGGAAAAAGTTAATGATAAACGTAATAGGACTAGGCTACATAGGACTGCCAACAGCTTTAATGTTTGCTAAGAGCGGCATAGAAGTGATTGGTACAGATATAAATGAAGAATTAATTAACTCGCTTTTAAAAGGGAAGCTTACTTTTGAAGAAGAAGGATTAGAAAATCTTTTTAACCAAGCTATTGAAAAGGGCATAAAGTTTACAACAGAGTATCAGAAATCTAATACTTATATTATAGCAGTTCCTACTCCTTACATAAAATCAAGCAAAAAGTTAGATCCAAAATATGTTATAGCAGCAGTTAATACAGTTCTTGAAGTATGTGAAAAAGGAGCAGTTTTAATTATTGAGTCGACAATATCCCCAGGGTCTACAGATAAATATTTTCGACCTGCAATAGCGAAAAAGGGATTTGAATTAGGTAAAGATATTCATTTAGTGCATGCACCAGAAAGAATAATACCAGGAAATATGATTTATGAGCTTGAGAACAACTCAAGAACCATTGGAGCAGATGATGCTATAATTGGAGAAAAAGCCAAAGAACTGTATTCAAACTTCTGTAAATCAGAGATTGTGTTAACAGATATAAGATCAGCTGAGATGTCAAAGGTCGTAGAGAATACGTATAGGGATGTTAATATTGCTTTTGCAAATGAATTGGCAAAAATTTGTAGGGCGGACAACATTGATGTCTACGAGATTATTAGAATTGCTAATAAGCACCCAAGAGTTGATATACTTCATCCTGGACCTGGTGTTGGTGGACACTGTATATCCGTAGATCCATGGTTCCTAGTTGGAGATTATCCTGATCTTACTAATTTGATTCTAACAGCAAGAAAGATTAACGATTCTATGCCCACGCATGTTCTAGGCAGAATTAGAGATGTTATGAGAGAACATTATATAACTGATATTTCTAAGATTGGTATTTATGGGCTTGCCTATAAAGAAAATGTAGATGATACAAGAGAAAGTCCAACTCTACAGCTTCTTGAAAGAATGGACGAGCATTTGGCTTTTGGGGTTAAAGTTTATGACCCATTTATCAAAGAGAGAATAGTTAACAATCAGTTTATGGATTTCGAAGAATTCATCAATGAGATAGAGATCCTTGTCATTATAACTGCTCATGATCACATTAAGAATAATCTAAACCTTGTGAAGGATAAGTTGATTCTGGACACGAAAAATATTTGCAACTTTAAAGGTGTATATAAACTATAAGATAAGATAGGATGTGATTTAATTAAGAAAGTCATGGCTGTTTTTGGTACAAGACCAGAAGCAATAAAAATGTGTCCATTGGTCAAAGAATTAAAGACAAGGAAAAACAAGAAAAAACAAGATAAAACAATAAGTACACTTGTTTGTATTACTGGCCAACATAGAGAAATGCTAGATCAAGTCCTAACAGCTTTTGAGGTAGTTCCAGATTATGACCTTTCGATAATGAAGGCAAAACAAACACTTTTCAAAATTACTATTAACATTTTAGCGTTAATAAAAGCTGTTTTCGAAGAGCTTAGGCCAGACGTATTGTTGGTGCATGGGGATACATCTACAACATTTACAACTGCATTATCCTGCTTTTCTTACAAATCCTTATAGGTCATATAGAAGCTGGATTAAGCACTTGCAATATTAATTCGACATAGCTAGAAGCGTTTATTATACAAGCTGTAGGTATTGTTCTACCTTTTATTTTGCTCCAACAGAGATTGCAAAAAAACTTACTTAAGGTAGGTAAAAACCTTCTATAATTTATGTCACAGGAAATATTGCAATTAATTCTATTAAGACAACAGTTCGTGATGATTATAGTCATGAACATTTGGAATAGGTTATAGATAGTAAGTTGATTATTATAACAGTTCATAGAAGGAAAATATTGGAGAATTAAATAGAAAAATGTTTAAGGTCAATAAGCGGATTATTGATGAAAAGCTAGATATAAAAGCAATTAATTCGATTCATATGAACCCTGTTGAAAGGAAATCAGATGAAGAAATTCTTGGCGATACTGATAGGATTCTAATAATTGAACCACTTGAGGCATTAGATTTCCATAGCTTCTTACCTAGGTTCTATTTTATGTTAACTGAAAGTGGTGGAATCCAAGAAGAAGTTCCTAGTCTGGGGAAGCCAGTTCTTGTTATGAGAGAGACCTGAAGACATTGCTGCTGGAACACTAAAACATGTTGGAACTGATGAAGTGATTATTTATAAAACGTTTAAGCAATTACTTAGTGACACTGATGAGTATGAGAAGATGAATAAAGCGAGTAATCCTTACGGAGACGGATTTGCAAGTAAGAGGATAGCGGATATTATAGATGATAATTAATTGGACACTAGTTGTTTGGAGGTTTATTAATGGAAATAGATAAATTGTTATGGATAGGACCATATATGACTAAAGAAGCTCTTGATAAAGCAGTAGAAAAAGGATATTTACAAGTTGCAGCTACATTATCACAAAGCTATTTTTTAGATGGATTAGAAAACAATTTTGGAAAAAAAATAGATATTTTAAGTGCCATACGACCACCAGCGTTTCCAACATACAAAAATGTTTTTGTTCTGAAAGAGACTATTCATCACTCAGACCAAATAACAGGAAATAATGTTGGATTTTTAAACATTAAATATATTAGTCATCTTTCTAGACAGAGCTCGCTTCTTGTTTCAGCAAAAAAATGGGCAAATTTAAATAAAGATAAAAGTGTGAGAATAATCGTTTACGCTTTACACTCCCCTTTTTTAAAAGCAGCACTAAAAATAAAAGAGTTAGTTTCAGATTCTGAAGTTATTGTAATTGTGCCAGATTTGCCATTATATATGGATATGTCATCAACAATTCAAAGATTTCTCAAAAGAATTGATTGGAAAAAAATAAAAGAACTTATTCTTTCTATTGATAAGTTTGTGCTGTTCACTAAAAATATGGCCAGTTACTTAGGATTGCCCGCCAATAAATGGATAGTAATTGAAGGGCTTATGGATAATAGTAAAATAGAGGATGACTCACATGCAGAAAAATATGATAAAAATATAGTGCTCTATATGGGTACTTTAAAAAAAGAGTATCGAATCGATACTCTAGTAGAAGCTTTTAAAAATATAGAACAAGAGAACTTAGAATTGCACATTTATGGTAATGGTGATTATAAAGAAGAGTTAGAAAAAATATCCGAAATACATAAGAACATAAAATACTGTGGATATGTATCGAGTGATAAAGCTTTTAATTTAATGAAAAAGGCTACGCTGTTAGTTAATCCTAGGCCAACAAAAGATGAATATACTAAATATTCATGTCCATCAAAGACTTTTGAATATATGGCATCAGGGACTCCATTGTTAACAACTAAGCTTGAAGGAATTCCAGATGAATACTTTAAGTATACTTATTGCTTTGAAGATGAGTCAGTTGAAGGATTAAGAAAAAAAATCCAAGAAGTAATAAAAAAAGGCGATGATGATTTAAAAGAAACAGGTTACAGTGCAAAAGAATTTATTAGAAATGAAAAAAACAATGTTGTACAAACTAAAAAAATTATGGATTTTATAAGAGAAATTTAATTTGAAATCTTCAAGCAAATTAAAAACATGAGGTGAATTATGTTTAAAGAAAAAACTTTACTAATAACAGGTGGAACTGGATCTTTTGGCAATGCCGTAATGAAAAGATTCCTTGATACAGATATCAAAGAAGTCCGAATTTTTTCTCGTGATGAGAAGAAACAAGATGACATGAGAAAACTTTATAAAAACGATAAATTAAAGTTTTATATAGGCGATGTTAGAGACCTTTTAAGCGTTAAAAATGCTATGCATGGAGTAGATTATATTTTCCATGCAGCTGCTCTTAAGCAAGTACCTTCTTGTGAGTTTTTTCCACTTGAAGCAGTTAAAACCAATGTACTAGGAACAGACAATGTACTTACAGGCGCAATAGAAATGGGCGTTAAGAAGGTCATTTGTCTTTCTACAGATAAGGCAGCATATCCTATAAACGCTATGGGTATTTCCAAAGCTATGATGGAGAAGGTATTCGTTGCAAAAGCAAAGACCGTTGATCCTGATAGAACGCTTATCTGTGGAACAAGATATGGGAATGTAATGGCATCTAGAGGATCTGTTATTCCGTTGTTTATTGATCAGATTAAGAATGGTCAACCACTGACAGTAACTGATCCAAATATGACAAGGTTTCTAATGAGTCTTGAAGAAGCTGTTGAGCTTGTTGTATTTGCATTCCAGAATGCTGAAGCTGGAGATATTATGGTTCAGAGGTCACCTGCATCAACTATAGGGGACTTAGCTCAAGCAGTTAAGGAACTTTTTAAAGCAGATAATGAAATCAAGGTAATTGGGACTCGTCATGGTGAAAAGCTCTATGAAACTCTTCTAACAAAAGAAGAGCATGTTGTTGCAAAAGACATGGGTGGATTCTATCGAGTGCCTGCTGATAAGAGAGATTTAAACTACGACAAGTACTTTGTTGAAGGAGATCAAAGGCTTTCATCAGAAGATGAGTATAACTCTCATAATACAGAAAGGCTTAATATAGAGCAGATTAAAGAAAAGCTACTTCAGCTTGATTATGTAAGAGAGCAATTGGAAAGTTGGGATAGATAATGAAAATTTTAGTCACTGGGGCAAAGGGCTTCATCGGGAAAAATTTAATCGCAGAGCTGAGAAATAGAAAGTACGAAGATATTTTTGAATATGATAGAGATACAGATCCTTCTCTACTTGAAGAGTATTGTAAAGAAGCTGACTTTGTGTTTCATCTTGCGGGAGTAAATCGACCAAAAGAGCAATCTGAATTTATGGAAGGTAACTTTGGATTTACCTCTGATCTGTTAAATACTCTTAAGAATCATAATAACACCTGCCCTGTGATGATTTCATCGTCTATTCAAGCTGAGTTAGATAATCCTTACGGTGAAAGTAAGAAGGCAGGGGAAGATCTCTTATTCGCTTATGGTAAAGAAACTGGTTCCAAAGTTCTTGTTTATAGGTTCCCTAATGTGTTTGGTAAATGGTGCAGACCTAATTATAACAGTGCAGTAGCTACTTTCTGTCATAATACTGCACATGACCTTCCTATTCAAGTGAATGATCCAAATGTAGTAATGAACCTTGTTTATATAGATGATGTGGTTAATGAGCTTATTAATGCTCTAGAAAGAAAAGAAAATGAAGTAGGAGAGTTTTGTGAAGTACCCATGGTACACACCATTACTCTAGGTGAAATAGTGAACTTGATTTACTCGTTTAAGCAAAGCAGAGAAAATAGGTCAGTTCCAAACATGGCTGATGAATTTGCCAAGAAACTCTACAGCACTTACTTGAGCTATTTGCCAGAAGACCAGTTTAGTTATGATTTAAAGATGAATGTGGATGAGAGAGGGTCTTTCACTGAGTTCATTAAAACGCCTGATTGTGGGCAGGTTTCAGTGAATATCTCAAAACCTGGAATTACGAAAGGTAATCACTGGCACCACACTAAGAATGAGAAGTTTTTAGTTGTAAGTGGTAAGGGTGTTATCAGGTTTAGAAAAATTGATTCAGATGAAGTACTAGAATATTTCGTAAGTGGTGACAAAATGGAAGTCGTTGATATCCCAACGGGTTATACACACAACATTGAGAATCTTGGAGATTCAGATATGGTAACAATTATGTGGGCCAATGAGTCATTTGACCCTGAGAAGCCTGATACTTATTATTTGGAGGTATAACTGATGAAGAAATTAAAAGTCATGACGGTCGTTGGTACTAGACCAGAAATAATTAGATTGTCAGCTGTTATAAATAAATTAGATGAGTCTGAAGCAATTGAACACGTTCTTGTTCATACAGGACAGAACTATGATTATGAACTAAATGAAGTGTTTTTTAATGACTTTAACTTAAAGAAGCCGGATTATTTTCTCAATGCTGCTACTGGGACTGCAGTAGAAACAATAGGAAATATTCTTGTGAAAATAGATCCAATCCTAGAAGAAGTGAAACCAGATGCATTTTTAGTATTAGGGGATACAAATAGCTGCTTATGCGCTATTGCTGCTAAGAGAAGACATATTCCAATCTTTCATATGGAAGCAGGGAATAGATGCTTCGATCAAAGAGTTCCTGAGGAGACAAACAGAAAGATTGTAGATCATACAGCAGACATCAACCTGACCTATAGCGATATTGCTAGAGAGTACCTTTTAAGAGAAGGGCTTCCTGCAGATAGAGTAATTAAGACCGGCAGCCCAATGTTTGAAGTTCTTAATTCAAGGAAAGTCGATATTGAAAAATCAGATGTACTTGAAAGATTGGAACTCGAAGCTGAAAAGTATTTTGTAGTGTCTGCTCATCGAGAAGAGAATATCAGCTCTGGACAGAATTTCATGGATTTAGTAGAAAGCCTAAACACGATTGCAGAAAAATATCAGCTGCCATTAATCGTGAGTACACATCCAAGAACTAGAAAGATGATTGAATCAAAAGGAATTGAGTTCAATCCATTGGTTAAAACAATGAAGCCACTTGGATTTAATGATTATGTAAAACTCCAAAAATATGCAAAGGCTGTGTTAAGTGATAGCGGAACAATCAGTGAAGAATCATCAATTCTTGGGTTTAGAGCACTTAACATTAGACAAGCTCATGAAAGACCAGAAGCAATGGAAGAAGCATCAGTGATGATGGTTGGACTTAAGAAGGAACGAATTCTTCAGGGGCTAGAGATATTAGAGACTCAAGAAAAAGATACATTAAGATTGGTTGCAGATTATAGTATGCCTAATGTGTCTGAAAAAGTATTGAGAATAATTATGTCATATACAGATTATGTGAATAGGGTCGTTTGGAGGAAGTGATTTGAAAAAATATAAAACTGAATGGAAAAATATAATAATATTTCTTATAATACTTGTTAGCTTTACGCCATTAATTAATAATGTGGTGAAAGCATTTAGCTTAGTATTTATATTTTTATTGTCTGTTTTCAAGGTGAAAAAAATTCAAAATGGAAATATGATGATTCTTTCTACAGCGTTATTACTATTAATATCACCAGCAATCATAGATGTTATAAGAATCGGTAACCCTTCAAATATCAGTGTACTTAATTTTTATTTTCCCTTTAGTTTTTTGTTCGGTTTCATTATTTATCAAAGATATACTCTCCAAGAATATCTTAAGATATCAGAAAAAATAATATTCGTGTTAGCACTTTTTTCATTAATTGGGGTAATAATTTATACTTTTATGCCACAAATAGTATTTCAGATGCCACAATATGTGAATAAACATACCTCACATAGAACGGCTTTTATATTTAATATACTTACCATAGGAAATCACATCGTAGCTAGAAATGCTGGTATAGCGTGGGAACCTGGAGCATTCCAATTTCTTCTTAATTTGGGGCTGTTTTCATATTTAAAGTATACGAAACCCAAGATTATTAAGATTTTAATATATTCAATTGCAATCATAGCTACGAAATCTACAGTAGGATTATCAATATTTGCTTTGATAATAATTTGGAAACTGATAATAAATCAAGAAAATAAAAAAATTAAGTTGGTCGCAATATTTGCTGTCTTATTATCACTTGGAAGCGTTTTAGATATTGCCAGATATCATCTAGATTATAAACTGAATCCAGATGTCACTGGATTTGATGTTAGAATTTCACCGATGTTGAATGCGATTGATTACGGTAAAAATTATATATTTGGAATAGGAAACAGTAACTACGACCAAATGTATAGTCAATTAAATATTGGCTCATATGATTCTTACACCCAAGTATTTTTAAGATATGGGTACTTTTTACTTTTGTTTATAATAAGTAGGCTCATCAAAATAGTGCGTAATGATTTGATTTTAGGGGCGATTATAATTGGAACTTTTTTTGGGCAGAGTATTTGGTTTTTCCCGTTTATAACACCTTTTTATTTCTTAAGAGAAGAGAGGAGGGTATGATTTTCTATAATCATACAAATGCTGATGAAGATACTTTTAGTAGTTAATATCCCTTTGCCGGAAACAAGTGAACTATTCAATCTTAAAGTTGGGAATTCTGGGGGATGGCTGATAGGACTAATTAATAGTCTAACATCTTACTCAAATATTGAATTAAACGTTGCGTTTCCATTAAAAGGAAATAAAGTAATAAAGAGAACAGGTAAAAAAATAAATTACTACTCTTTTCCCCAATATAAGAACAAAGAATATAGCCCTAATATTTATGATGATAAATTTGAAAATATATTAAAAGATGTGAAGCCAGACTTAGTTCATGTCTTCGGAACCGAACTTCCACATTCATTAGCAATAGTAAATACATGTAACAGAAATGGTGTGGTATCTATAGTGTCTATACAGGGATTAGTCTCTAAAATACATGAACATTTTTACTCTGACTTACCCAAATCAGTTATTCATAAATCTACTATTAGAAATGTAATAAGGCGTGACAATATTAAGAATTTAAAGAAATTATATTTTAGATTATCAAAAAATGAGCATGAACTTTTAAGAAGAACCAGTTATGTAATCGGTAGAACTACATTTGATAAGGCATATGTAACTCAGGTGAACCCTAATGTTAAATACTACTCTTGCAATGAGTCACTAAGGGATGCTTTTTATGAAGGTGAGCAGTGGCAAATAGAAACAAAAGAAAATCACAGTATTTTTTTGAGTCAAGCCCATTATTCTATTAAGGGTGCTCATTACATGATAGAGGCATTAAGTATTGTGCTTGAAAAATATCCTGATGCAAAAGTGTATATTGGAGGAAAAGATATTACAAAATCAAATAGCCTTAAAGATAAACTTATCATTACATATTATGGAAAATATATCAAAAATATGATTTGTGATTTTGGGTTAACAGAAAAAGTTATATTTACTGGACCGCTATCTGAGCAAGAAATGTATCAAAGATATATAGAATCTCACGTGTTTGTTTGCCCATCTTCAATTGAAAATAGTCCAAATTCTTTAGGAGAGGCGATGATTTTAGGAGTTCCAAGTATAGCTTCTTATGTAGGGGGGATTCCTGATATGCTAAAAGATAAAGAAGATGGGTTCTTATATCAACATGATGCACCTTATATGTTAGCACATTACATTTGTGAAATATTTGAAAACAGAGATTTAGCTTTAAAATTCTCTATTAATGCTAGAGAACATGCATTAAAGACACATGATAGGAATGAGAATACAAGAAGTTTAATTGAGATTTACAATAAAATTGTGTCGCAGTAAAAAATGGGGGAAGTCATAATGCCGAAAATAAGCATAATTGTACCAGTTTATAACGTTGAAGAATATATTCATAGATGCATTGATAGTATTTTGGCGCAAACCTTTACGGACTTTGAGTTAATTTTAGTAAATGACGGCTCTCCTGATCAATGCGGGAAAATATGCGATGAGTATGCTAAAAAACATAATAGAATTAAAGTGATTCATAAAAAGAACGGTGGATTATCAGATGCTAGAAATGCAGGTTTAGATATTTCACAAGGGGATTTTATAGGATTTGTTGATAGTGATGACTATATTGAACACGACATGTATGAAAAACTCATTGAGGCTTGTAAGGAGTATAATTCTAAACTAGCAATGTGTGGGAGATATAAGGTTTTGGGCGAAGAGTTAAAACCAATGTTTTCTTTTAAAGGTCACAAAATATGGGAAAGTAGAGAAGCCATTGAAAAACTATTAACTTGGGATAATATTGATAGTTCAGCTTGTGATAAACTTTTCAGTAGAAATTTATTTGAAGAATTACGATTTCCAGTTGGAAAATATAATGAAGATATTTATATAATGACTCAAATTATTCATCAAGCGGGAAAAATTGTCCATATAGGAGATGCTAAATACTATTACTTTCACAGAACAGATAGTATAACTACCGAGAAATTCTCGGAAAAAAAACTTGATTTACTTGAAGCGAACCAAAAAGTTAGTGAGTTGGTGAAGAAATATTATCCACATTTAGAGATGAAAGTTGAAAGTTTCAACTTAAAAGGAATCATATACTTATCGGGGTTATTACAGGATAAGTACTGTAAAAATCACCATTTAATATCATACAATTTGATGAAAAAAGAACTATCTAATAATATATTTAAAATCATATCGAATCAACATATAGATACTCGATTAAAAATCAAAGCTATCCTAATAGCTACAAAAATATATTCAACATTTAGAAGCATTAAACAAAAATTGGGTTTAACTAGATAAGATATAATTAAATGGGGGCAAATCATGGAAAATGTAACTTTGGATAAAGTTAAACATTTGGAACTTAAAATATTAAAATACGTAGATGAAATATGTAGTAAAAATAATATAAAGTATTATTTAATAGGTGGTACATTGCTAGGTGCTATAAGACATAGAGGTTTTATTCCATGGGATGACGATATTGACATTGTGATGTTCAGGGAAGATTATAATAAATTTATAGAATTGACAAACAACAGAAGCGACGTATATTTTATTCAAAATTTTATGACTGATTCAAGTTATACTCGGTACATAACAAAGATTAGATTGAATGGTACATCATTTGTAGAAAAAGGAGTAAAGGATTTATCAATGCATCATGGCATTTTTATTGATATATTTCCTTTGGATAAAATAATACCTCATAATGAAAAACAAATCGAAAATCAAATCAAACTAGCTCAAAAATTTATTAGACTTCAACAAATTAAAGCTGGAAAAGTTAAAGGGCGAGGAAACTTAAGAACAAAGAGAAATAAACTTGTGCAATTGCTACTGAAAATTATTCCATCCAAAATGATAGGTAAAATTATAGATCGTATTTATGGTATGCAAAATAATAAGCCCACGCAATATGTAACTAACTTTTCAAGCCAATATGGTTGGAGAAAACAAACTTTTCCTATTGATGTATATGGAGAAGGAACATATTTAGAATTTGAAGGGCATCAGTTTATGGCTCCAGCTAAGTGGGAAGTTATTTTAAAAAGTTTATATGGCGATTATATGAAATTGCCTCCAGAAGAAAAACGAAATAGTGGACATGATGTTGTCCATATAGACTTAGGCAAATATGCAGAGAATTAAGGTGAGAATAATTGCAAAACTCAAGAACAGCTAATACAGCTAAAAATGCTTCATTTGGTTTAGTAAGCCAAATAGTAAATATAATACTAAGCTTTATAAGTAGAACAGTTTTCATTTATGTTTTAGGAGTTGAATACTTAGGGATAAATGGACTTTTTACCAACATATTAATGTTACTTTCATTTGCTGAACTGGGTATAGGTAATGCTATAATTTATGGCATGTATAAGCCTTTGGCGACGAATGACAAAGAGAAGATAAAGTCATTTATGGCTTTATATGAAAAGGCTTATAAGATAATTGGTCTATTCGTGTTCATTGTCGGTTTATTGGTAATACCTTTTATGGATTACATTATTAAAGACGCACCGAATATAAAAGAGAATATTATTTTAATATATATCCTATTTTTATTAAACACTACAATTTCATATTTCTTTGTGTATAAAAAATCAATCATAACAGCGGATCAAAAAAACTATGTTGTTTTGTTTTATCAGCAGCTCTTTAAAGTAGGACAAACATTAGCTCAAATTCTTTTCCTATGGTTCACGGGTGAATATCTATTATTCTTAATTATACAGATAATAACAACGTTATTGAACAATATTTATGTATCTAGAAAAGCGGACAAGATGTATCCGTTCTTAAAAGAAGGAAAAGCAAAAAGTCTTGAAAAAGAAGAACAGTCTTCAATATTTGCTAATGTTAAGGCATTGTTTTTATATAAATTTGGATCTGTGATATTAAACGGAACTGATAATATTATTATTTCAGCAATTATTGGCATTACTGCAGTAGGGCTTAATTCAAACTATATTCTTATTATTTCAGCTCTAACAGCCATTGTTGGGCAGATTATGAACGGATTTACTGCAAGTGTAGGGAATCTAAATGCTATTGGAACTAACGAAACTAAGGAAAGAGCATTTAATAAGATATTTTTTGTAACGGCATGGATGTATGGGTTTTGTGCAGTAGGTTTATATTTATTTCTTAACAAACTCATTGTTTTATGGATAGGAGAAGCCTTTATTTTTTCAGATTTAGTGGTATTTGCTATTGTTCTTCATTTCTACGTAAACAGTGTTCACTTCACAGCTTATACCTATAGGGTGACAATGGGTCTATTTGTTCAAGGAAGATGGGCGCCATTAGCAGCAGCTATTATAAATATTGTACTATCAGTTTGGTTAGGCAGTACAATTGGAATAGCCGGTATATTTTTTGCCACATCTATATCTAGATTGCTTACTACCGGAATAGTAGATCCTATACTTGTCTACCGGAATGGATTTGATAAAAGTCCTTTGCGTTACTATTTTAGATACTTCTTCTTTGCCGGGTTGTTTATAGGGCTATATTTTCTAATGAAGCTTATTGTTTCATGTATCTCAATAGCAGGATTGAGTGGTTTTATAATTGAAGTTGTTGTTGTAAGTTTGTTGTTCAATATCATTATGGCAGCAATCTTTTGGAAATATCAAGATTTTGTTGAAATCAGAAACGCAATTATAACTATTGTTCAAAGCAAGACTAAAAAAAGCAACTTATAAGTCGAGGTGATAAATTGTTTTATTTAGATTCTAAAAATGAAGAGATGTGTTGTGGATGTAAAGCTTGTGAACAAGTGTGTCCTACAGACTGTATTTCTATGATTGAAGATAAAAAGGGATTTAACTATCCATTTAAGAATCAAGAAAAATGCATAGAATGTGGGTTATGTGAAAAAGTCTGTCCCTTTGTGCAAAAGAAAAAGATAGATATTAATTTTAATGGTCTACCAAAGGCTTACTATGCCGCAAATAAAAACGTAGATACATTAATGGCTAGTGTATCTGGAGGAGTATTTACTTCAGTTATTGTCACTTATTGCAAAGAAGACTTTGCTATCTTTGGTGTTCAATTTGATGATAGATTTAAAGTTATTCATTCTTATTCAGAATCTATCGAAGAAGCTAAAAAGTACAGAAAATCTAAATATGTTCAAAGTGATATAAACAATTCATTTAAACAAGCAGAAACTTTTCTAAAAGAGGGAAAAAAAGCTTTATTCACAGGAACCCCTTGTCAGGTTGCAGGGCTAAGATTGTTTCTTAGAAAAGAGTACGAAAATCTATTTTGTTTAGACTTAGTCTGCCATGGTGTACCGAGTCAAAACATCTTTGATAAATACATCAAATATATTGAAGAAAAGTATAAAGGGAAAATAACAGATTTTACTTTCCGGCATAAAGTGCTAAATAAAAATGGCAAGTGGAATTCTAAGAACATAAAAGTAAAGGTTAACAACAAGGATATTATTCATAAGCCAAACGAGGATTTATACTTAAAAGGATTTCATGGAGAGTTATTTTACCGTCCATCTTGTTATAACTGCCAATACGCTAATCCGGATCGAATTTCTGACATAACAATGGCAGACTTTTGGGGCGTTGAAAAACTCATCCCTGAAGATGATGTTCATAAGGGGATATCTGTTATTCTTGTTAATACTCCTAAAGGGCAAGAAGTACTTAAAGGTCTTACAGAGACAATGAATATAAAAGAAGTTAGTTTAGACTTTGTTATCGAAAGTAACGCTCAATTGAATCGTCCAGCTAAAAAACATCTAAAATATGAAGAGTTTTTCAAACACATAAATAGTGAGCGATTTGATGATGTTGTTAACAAGTGTATACCTAAACCACCATTGATAAAGAGTATAGCTTCTAGGATATTACCAAATGAAGTTAAGAAGGTTATAAAGAAAATAATTAAATGGAGGGGTTAAAATGTCTATCTTGAATGAATTCAAAGAAAAATTCAAAGTTAATGAGTACAAAATTTACGAGTCCGAGCACTGGATATGGTCATTAAGACCGCATCAGGCGACACTTGGAGCTGGAATTCTTTCTTTAAAAAGAGAATGTCCTACGTTTTCAGAGTTAAAGCCTGAGGAATATGCTGACTTAAATAATATAATAAAAGTAATTGAACCGGCGTTAATGAAAGCTTTTAACTATGATGTTATTAACTATCTAATGTTAATGATGTTTGATAAACATGTTCATTATCACATTTTTCCAAGATATAAGACACCAATTGAAATTTCAGGTAAAACTTGGAAAGATGAGAATTGGCCAGCTATACCACCCTTGATGGGAGAAGCACTATTGGATGATGAAATGGTAAATATAATGGAGCTTATAAAAAACAAGATCTAAATCGAGAGGAGTTTTAAAAATGACAAAAAAATACAAGGTAGGCTATACAACAGGAGTTTTTGATTTGTTTCATATTGGGCACCTAAACATTCTAAAAAAAGCGAAAGAGCAATGTGAATATTTGATTGTAGGAGTAAGTACGGATGAAAATGTTTTAAGCTATAAGAAAAAAACTCCGATAATTCCATTTGAAGAAAGAGTAGCGATTATTGAAGCATTAAAATATGTCGATGAAGTCGTACCACAAACTAATATGGATAAATTTCAGGCATGGGAAAAATTGAAGTTTAATGCTATTTTTCATGGTGATGATTGGAAAGGCTCAAAAATGTATGAAGAAATAGAACAAAAGTTTAGTGACGTTGAAGTGGATATGGTTTATTTTTCATATACAAAAGGAACATCATCTACTATGCTGGCAGACGTATTAGCCCAAGCCTTAAAAGTTAAAAAAGCATCCAATGAATAATAGATTCTAGAGAAAAGGAAGTTTAGTAATATTGAAACATAGAAAGCGAGGTGACCACAACCAATGAACATATTAGTAACCGGAGGCCTAGGATTTATCGGCAGCCATACAACAATAGAACTAATTAAAAATAACCATATAGTGATCATCGCTGATAATCTTATCAACTCCAAACTAGAGGTACTAGACAAGCTAACTACCATAACAGGCACCAAACCTATTTTCTATCAAATCGATGTGACTGATGAAGCAAAGGTTGAGGAAATTTTCTCTTCTCATAAAATTGATGGTGTTATTCACTTCGCTGGTCTTAAAGCAGTAGGAGAGTCTGTATCCAAGCCACTTGAATATTATTACAATAATTTGGTAAGTACGATGGCGCTTAGCAAAATGTGCGTAAAGCATGGAGTTGGTAAGTTTGTCTTCAGCTCATCAGCGACAGTGTATGGTGATCAACCATCACCACTTAAAGAAGATATGGAGCTTAAAAAGACAACTAATCCATATGGCGAAACCAAGGCTATGAGCGAGAGAATCTTGTCAGACACATCGAATGCTAATCCTAACTTCGCAGTTAGTCTATTAAGGTATTTCAATCCAGTAGGTGCTCATGAGAGTGGTTTGATTGGAGAGGATCCTAATGGAATCCCTAATAATTTAATGCCTTTCGTGACGAAGGTGGCTAAGGGACAGTTAGAGAAATTAAATGTTTTTGGAGACGATTATGATACTATTGATGGGACAGGCGTTCGTGACTATATCCACGTAGTTGATTTAGCAAAAGGTCATGTAAAGGCCATTGAAAACTTGGATAGTCGAGTGAATATCTATAACCTCGGGACAGGCAGAGGTACTTCTGTACTGGAACTTGTTAATGCCTTCATGAAAGCAAATGAAATTGACGTTCCATATGAAATCGTGGGAAGACGACCGGGAGACTTGGCAGTTTGTTTTGCTGATGCAAGTAAAGCTGAGAAGGAGTTAGGCTGGAAGGCAGAGTTGACTATAGAAGATATGGTTAGAGATGCTTGGAAGTTTGAGCAGAACAATATATAATACAACTTTTATCATAAGTAGTAGATAACCAAGTCACCTATTGATATTAGAAGTAGACAACCTAGAACGGGCATAGATAAATAAGCAACTGTGTCCGTTTTGTTTTAGGTGGAGTTGTCGGAATATTATATTAATGGGTGAAATGTGGTAGGCTAATTTAGATTCACGTTTGGGCTGTTTGAAAGAGGTGGTGCTGTATGAGTTATGAAATCGATTCAATAAATAAAATCTCGTGTCCCTGTAGCAAGGGTGATATTATTGAAGAGTTGAGCAGTAATGACTGGAATCAAGTGAAATCAAGGGTCTATATTGAATGTGATGTATGTAGAAAAAGATATCATATTGAGAGTCAATCAGAGCAGCGCGGTGATCATGCATCTATCAATTATTACTTAGTACCAAATGGAGATCAGCTGCAAAGAAATAATCATTAATAATATTTATGAAATTCCATTTGTCGAGCAGTTGTGTTGGGCTTATCCTCATGAAGTCTTAGAGTATGTGGATATGGTTTTAAGTAGAAGCACTTCATATACAAAGATAACAGATGAAAAGACAAGAAGAATAATTAGGCAATGTAAATTAGTAAATAAGACGGCGAGAATATCAAATGTGAGAGAGTATGTGACTGAAGCCCTAAGCATCTATGAGGGATTAAACAACAACTTTGATAAAGAGACAGAAAGAATTAGGGAATTATTAACCAGATGTATAAGAATAGGGAATTGATGAATGAAGCTATTATGAAATCATCATTTGAAAGGGGTGCTAGATAGATGAATAAATTACAATTAGAAAAGAAAATTGCCGAAGAATGTAAGGCTTTATTAGCTGAATTAAAGCAAAGCAATCAAAAGTTTGATGAAAATGGGTTAAAAGCTCTTCAGATTAGATTGTGGGAAATAGGTGACAAGTACGGTACTGACGGGGCTAATGTATTCAATATTTGTATGAAGCATTTCAATCAAATTGATGAGGAGCAGTAATATGCTTAAACATGGAATTGCTATTATCATTTCTAATTCTGAATACGACGATTCAAATATTATTGATTTACCATCATGCAAAAAAGATGGAGAAGATGTTAGTAGTACTCTTTATGAAATGGGTTTTGACATTATTAAAGTGAGCGACTCCTGTCGTGATAATATGATTGAAAAAATAATTGAGTTTATCGAGATTATACCATTGTATCAAACTAATTTTTTCTATTACTCGGGACATGGCTTGCAGATAGATGGGAAAAATTACATAATTCCAAAAGACACAAAATTGCAAAGTAATAAAGACCTTTTGATAAGAACTAGTTTAGTTGACATAGATCTTATTATCAATGGATTCAAGAACAATCCAGACAAAACAAATATAATTGTACTTGATGCATGTAGAACTAATCCTTTTCTTTCAAAAGGCTTCACAAATAAAGGTTTAGCTGAAATTAGTGCAGGAACGGGCACTTTTATTTCTTATGCAACAAGTCCTAATGATGTATCAATAGGATATAACTCTGAGAATTTG
The DNA here is from genome assembly GCA_964546025.1 of uncultured Clostridiaceae bacterium. Lineage (GTDB taxonomy): Bacteria > Bacillota > UBA994 > PWPR01 > PWPR01 > PWPR01. Next base: position 10,629 of record CAZJHT010000029.1, on the reverse strand, counting down.
AATAGTTTATTTACAAAATATTTTATCCAGAACATAGGTAAGCCAAATCTGACTATTGAGGATATATTTAAACTTACTAGAATTGATGTTGAAAATGAAAGTGAGGGTACTCAAGTACCGTGGGAGAGCACATCTTTAAAAGGTGGATTTTATTTCTTAACGAAAGATGAAAATGAAATCAATGAAGAAATATACAATGAAATTACTAATTCGATTGATGAAGGCAGCATACTGGTTAACTTATCGGAAAAATACAGAATTACTATAACAGAAATTTACAAAAGATATTATTACCATAAGATGAATTTACCGGGTGGAATATATTTAGGAGATACAGAAATATTTAGTTTAGCTTTAAAGAGAATACTGGATTTAGGGTACTACTATAGAAATTATCGATGGTACTTTCGTGGAAAGCCGGTTAGAATGGGAGAATTCCTTCATAGAGTTCCGACGTTAGAAGAGTCAACTTTGGATGTTGAATTTTCTTTTCATACATACAAAGCGAAGGATAATGTAGTATTAGAAATCTTTACAAACCTACCAGAAGGAATGAAGTTTGGATGTAAGACTGTTTCTCCTGACCATAAACTGAAAGGATCTGCATCATGTGAGGTTAAAAATCGAAAGCTTGTATTTGAATTGGGTGGCGACTTAAATAAGTACGTAGAAATTGAAATTTTCAATTTATCATATTCATTACAACCAGAAAGTGTTTTAGAGTCAATCGGAGATAGAGGTCAAAATATCAAGAGTGAAAATTCATATTATGATAGTATAAATGGATACCAGATAAAAAAGCATTTAATTATTTGTACTTACTTACAGCAATAATTGATTTAAATTACGGAAAGGAGGCTTCAACCATTATGAACAAATCAACTTTCACAGGAACCATCATATCAATCCAACCTCGCATTCGTCTAACTAGATCCTTCGATGAAGCCTCCCATACATACCTAGGCTATGCCATTAAGTTAGAGGGAGAACTGGATGGTGAGGAAACTACCTACTCCATAGGCATCGGCAAAGCAGCCCATGCCAAACATCAATTCAAAGTGAATGACGTTATCTCCGGAGAATGTGTTCCTGTGCCGGATCCTGATATGGAGCCAGTTGAATATTATAAAGTCTCAAAACTCAAACTCATCTCTCAAGGTACCACTGGAAGCAATTCATCACCCTGGGAACTGGTGCCGCCTGCTCTGGAAGTTTACAGAGAAAGAGGACACCGAAGACTGGCAGCTAGGACATATGACACTAAGTGTAGCAGTTGTATGTGGGGCTGTAGAATGCCTGTTGAAATAATTATTGATAATTGGAATCCAAGAGGCAGGAAGAAGTATAGATTTGAGACATTCTGTTATGGTCCACTTAGTTGTAAGCTGTATAAGGCTGGTTCTAATCGTAAGGTGGAAGGTCGAAACGGGATGGTCTACGTTGAGGAAGATTGGATTGATCAGATGGCAGTTGAGCACAGGGGAGAAGATGAATAGAGTGAATCAAGGGTAGGTGATAATTGGATGGTAGATCAAATAATAATAAATTCTCTAAGTGAGTACATTAATGAAATAGAAAAGTTTCCGTCTTCTAAATTTTTATTTAGGGGAGAATCGAAAGAATACCGTGAGAGAACTGCATCAGCATTACGCCAGTATAAAGGCGAGTTCAATGATACGAAGCAATATCCATTTAATATAATGCTAGATGATTTTTATAGAGAGGTTACACCTATTTTATCAAACGTCGAACATGAAAATTTCATTGCATTTGCTCAGCATCATGGCATACCAACTCCTTTAATCGACGTAACAAAATCTCCATTAGTAGCGCTTTATTTTGCATGCCAAAGTGAAATTGAAGGAAATGGTTATGTATATCTATTTGAAGATAATTATATAGACATTACCAAGATAATCCAGAAATACCCTAACCAGAACGTACTTGAAGAACTATTTGTCAATAATGAAAAGGACTTTTTAAGTTTGCTTCCACTAGTTGAAAAATACTATAAAACCAATAAAACTGACTTCAATACTAATCTATCTATCCTTTTGAAAGATTATCATCATTACTTTAGTGTAACTATTGATGATATTGAAAAACAATTGTTAGAAGAAATTGAAAAAGATACCCCAGACCTCTGGATGGTCTCACATTATCTTAAAGAACTAGATGATTCAACTTCACTCGATTTAATTAATGGCCTCTCAATTGAAATATTCGTTTATTTGAATTTGGCTAGGCGCTTTTTAAGAAAGGCATATAATTATGGGGAGCCTATATGGTGGATTAATTTCTTGCCTAATATGCTGTATCGACCTATTGTGAAATTTGATAGAGGCCTTAATCAAAGTGGATTATTTTTATATCAGTCGTATGCTTCTTATGTGGAAGAAGTTTATAATTTCAGAGTTCAAATGGTTCAGAGAATACGATTCAATAATCCTGTACTCATCATCAATAATAAAAAAGGAATTCTGAAGTCGTTAGATAATATTGGTATTAATCGGATGACCTTATTTAGAGATTTTGATAATACCGCAGCATATATCAAATCAAAACATGAATTGAACTCAGGATTTTTGATTGAATAAAGGAGGTGCCGCCAACAATGATCATACCAATCAAGACAGATGCCAATATAACTGTAGATGAAATAGACATCACTGAGACCAGCTTTAAATCTTTAAATCTTAAAGAATCACATATCGAAGAGTTCATCAGGACGAACATCGAACTTCTTTTAACTGACGAGTCCCTATTAATTATTGGAAGCCAGGTGACCAATAGTGAAAAAGGGAGAAGTGATCTTACTGCCATTGATGAAAATGGAAATCTGGTTCTAATCGAAATTAAGCGTGATGTCGAGGATATTAAAGCCAGAAAAGAAGAGCTAGAGTTTCAGGCCATCCGTTATGCAGCGGGCTATGCAAAGATTAAGACGCCTGAAGAACTGGTGGATAAGATATTTGCTCCATATGTTAAGAGTTATGAACACGAATTTGACCTTGGTGGTTTGACACCTCACGAAAAGGCAACGAGGATCCTAGAGTCCTTCCTGGAAAAGAACAATGCCATGAAGACCTTTAATAAAAAGCAGAGAATCATTTTGATTGCTTCGTCATTTGACCGTCAAACCGAATCGGCAGTAGCTTGGCTCATAGCCAATCATGTAGATATCAGCTGCTTTACTTTGAAGCCTCTAAAGGTTGGTGGAGGATTGTTCTTAGAGATAAATAGATTACTCCCACCACAACTGCTTGAGGATTAGCCATGAGTATGGTGAAAGGATAAGTAAGAAAATTAATGTAGCCGAATACATTGCAGCACTTCTACTATTATATTACTGTATTATTTTATAGAATATACTGTAATTATAATGAAAATAGATGCTTCTATTTTTGATAAATCTTAAGTAGATATATTCGTACTGCTACTGAAATTGGGACAGGCTTAAAATGAAATAACAGATAAAATGCCACATTTGTCACTGATTTCAACTACCTTGACATAATTGAAGATCAAATTTAATGGATTCAACAAAAAAAGTGAGCCAAAGCTCACTAAAATATAAGTTTATACTTGCATGCGTTATTATCTAAGCCAGGATCAATTACTGTAGATCCAAAAGTGAACTGATAAATCATAGTATTATAAGAAGTAAGATATGCTCTTCTAACTACTCTTTTGAATATATCCTCTCTAAAGCTAATGCGAAATTTAGAACTATCATAAACAGGCAAGTTATTAATTTGATCTAAGAACCAATAGTATGACTCTTTATTTTTTTTCCCTTCTTCTAGCATTTCATCAAACTTTCGTAAGTTTTTCTTATTCTCAAGAATTTTGTTGACCAATTCTGTTACATCTACACTTTGCGCGTTATTCAAGTTGCTCATAGCATCTATGTTTTTATGTAGTTCCTTATAATGTGATTGAAGCAATTCTTCAAAAGATTTTTTTTCATCAACTTGATTATGTGTTAAAGGATATTTAAGTGCTAATCTCTCAGCTTCTTTTAGCCATGCAGAATCATTTCTCAAGTTTTCTAGTAATACCATAAATGCATGTTCAATTGTCTCGCATCTATATCCCTTAGTTGTGCAATCTACATCTCGAAACATGTTTTCTGAATTATCTCTTTCGCTAGTAGATGAGCATTTTCTATATTTATAAATACCTCTAGAACCTATAACAATAACTTTTTTACCACACTCTGCACAGTAAATAAGATTTTTCAGAGGATCGGCTTTATATTTCTTATTTTTTGGACCTCGTGAAATATCATCTAGTTTTAATTGTACATCATTCCAAATAGCTAAATCTATAATAGCTTCATGATGATTCTCTATTAAATACTTAGGTAGTCCACCATTATTTTTAACAGTTTCTTGAGTAAAAGAGTTTTTAACAAACTTTTTTTGATATACTATATTACCAATATAGACTTGATTTGAAAGAAGTTTTCGTAGGTAGCTTTTGCGCCAGCCTACACCGTTTCTTGGAGTAGGTATATTACTATCTGCTAAATACTTAACAATTTCTTTTAGACTAAGGCCTTGATGAAATTTACTGTATATAGTTTGGATTACTTCTCTTTGTTTTTTAACAACATGCCATACACCCTTACTATCTATAGTAAATCCATAAGGAGGCAATCCACTGTGTCTAAAGTTCCCTCTTTCTATGTTCTTTATTTTACTGAGCCTTATGTTTGCTCCAAAATTTAAAGCCTCTTCTTGTGCCAAACTACTAAACAGAGATAATGTTAGTTCTCCCATATTACTAAGAGTATGGATATTCTCTTTCTCAAACCACACCCCTGTAGGTTTTTCTAAGCTTTTTAGTTCTCTTACAACAGCTAAGCAGTCTAATGTATTTCTCGCAAATCTAGAGACAGATTTTGTGATAATTAGGTCAATCTTGTTTGCTTTAGCGTTAGAAATCATTTTCTTAAACTCAGGTCTATTGTCAATTTTTATGCCTGATATTCCCTCATCAATGTAAATGCCTGCAAAAACCCACTTTGGATTTTGCAATATCAAGTTTACATAATATGCTATTTGAATAGCTAAACTATGCAACTGTTCTTCATTTAAAGTTGATACACGACAATATGCAGCAACTTTCTGTTTTTGAGAAGAGCTCATTTCATAAAGCGAGTTAATTTTACTCACTACAGGTTGAACCTTAGGTATAGATTGGTATGAGTTTGTAGAGATGATTCTCTTTTTTCCAGTATTCTTTACATCCTTGAAGTTAGTTTTACTTTCTATTGGATTAGTCGGCCAATGAATTGGACAATTACCTATAGTAGTAACTCTAGCATCACACCAATGGACTTTTATTGTCGATTTGTCAAAAATAACAGCTTCCCTAATCAAAGCTCTGCAATGGGCTAGCGTTAGGTCATTCCAATCCTTTAAGGCTCCATCAAACGACGAGAAGTGAGATAGAAAGTCTTTTCGATAATATCTATCATCTTCAATCTCTACAGAGACCTTTTCAAATAATAAAAACTCTTTCTCAATTCTCTTGACTTCATTGTCATTTTGTACTTCTCCAGTACTATAAGATTTTTTTGTATTTTGAAGCCTTTTATAATATTCTATTCTTTGGCTTTCAATATTATCTATTTCATCAATAGATTTAACAATAGACATTAATTTATCTAAAACCTTTTTAGTTGGAGAGCCAAATCGACTTTCTATAGCATGGACTAAAATGTCTTTTAGTTCATACTCCCAGAATATTACTGATTCACATAAACAATTATCCTTGTTCCTAACATGACACCCCCATCTTTTCTTATTATTATACTGACGTATGGTTACGAAATTAGCACCACACCTTCCACACCTAACTCTTTTTGACAAAGGGAAAGTTCTGTATTTTCCTTTGGTTACTTTTCTTGATAGAAAAATTTCCTGCGCAGCATCAAATTTATCAGAATCAATTATGGGGGGATGAGAGTTTGGTATAAGTATGCTCTCGCGAACTTCATTGCTACCAGAAATCTGATTGACGAGCCTATTTGCTGAAGGATGAGAAATTGTATCACCTAAATATCTTGAATTCTTTAGAACGTAAGTAATCTGATTCCTTTGCCAGCTCTGAAAATTTTTAATTGTAGGGATGTTTCTTTCATTAAGAGATTTTGCTATATCTGCAATCGATACTCCACTAATGAACTTTTCATAAATCTCATTAACAATATTGGCTTCCTCAGGGATAATGGATATTTCGATGCTATCTTTATTTCTTTTGACATCATATCCTAGGATTCTATCAAACTTTGGGATACCTCTTTCAAACTGTTTACGGTAGCTCCACTCAACATTTTGAGCAATATTTACTGCTTCTCTCTCAGCAAATGCACCATATACATTAAGAATAAAGTCCGTATCAACTTCAGAAGTCTTGATGCCCTCTCTTTGAAAAATAACTTCTACATCCAATGATCTAAGTTTCCTTAGAATAGTCATTAGATCAACACTGTTTCTCGAAAATCTTGATATACTCTTAGTGATAATTACATCTATTTTTCCTTCTTCACAATGTCTTATCAGCCTTTTAAAACTTCTTCTGTGCTTTTGAGAAGTGCCAGATATCCCTCTGTCTACATAAAGGCCTACGAGGTGCCAACTATCATTATTACCACCTAAGTGTAGAAAATAAGATATTTGATTTTCAAGAGATTTTAATAAAATTTCGTCTTTTGTACTTACACGACAATAAGCTGCCATCCTCTTCTTTGTATTAGGCGCGCCTGCAAATAAGGTGCTTTCTTGATATTTAATTGGCTCGTTATTATAGTTCATGTTTAATCATCTAATTCAGTTTCCTCTATGAAACTGAATTAATCTCCTTCATCTAAAGTTTTTTATATAGAGCATGGTGAATGAAATAATCCATAAATGAATTATATAATAAATATAATAATATTGCTAGTATTATATAATTAGTATATAATTAACATATAATAAAATACTGGAGGGTTAATATGGAAGTACTACTTGAGAGTTTGATGTCATATGATGAATTTTTGTCTAATCCTATTAAAGCTATGGAAAAGGCAGAAGAGTTTGGCGAGATAATAATAATAAAAGATAATAGGCCTATGTTTGTTGTTAAGAAGCTTGATACTTTAAATAGGAATGAAGAATCAATTAGCGAAAGTTTGTCGGAGCAACTGCACAGTTATTCAAGGCGACCGTATAGGCGCACTGGAGAATTTACTTTAAGAGAGGCTGTCCTTGAAGTTTTAAGAAGTTCTGACGAAGAAGTTATGCATGTTTCAGATATTGCAGATGTTTTATTCCATGAAAAACTCTATACTAAAAGAGATGGTACTAAGGCTCATTACACTCAGGTAAGAGCTATGTGTGGTCAATATCCAGAAGAGTTTGTAACACTGCCAGGTAACAAAGTAAAGCTAGCTTAAGATATTGTTTAATAAACGTTATGCGAGACACCTAGATTATAAAAGTAGTTAGTTCTGCACATTAATTAAGTAAATAATATGCAGGAAATATTTGCTAGTGATGGATTAATATTATATAATCAAGAAAATGACTGGAGGTGTTTACAATGAAAATAAGAAAAGCTGTTATACCTGCTGCTGGACTAGGAACGAGATTTTTACCAGCAACCAAATCCCAACCTAAGGAGATGCTGCCAATTGTTGATAAACCAACAATTCAATATATAATTGAGGAGGCAGTTGCTTCTGGTATAGAGGAAATTCTCATTATCACCGGGAGAAATAAAAGAGCTATTGAAGATCATTTTGACAAATCATTTGAATTGGAAATTACACTAAAAGACAAGGGCAAGGATGAATTACTTAAAATTGTAGAAGATATATCAAACTTAGCAGAAATATACTATGTTAGGCAAAAAGAGCCTAAGGGATTAGGGCATGCGATTTATTGTGCTAAGACCTTTGTAGGAAATGAGCCTTTTGCTGTACTTCTAGGTGATGATATTGTCTTTAATAGTAAACCACGTCTAGATCAGATGATTGATTTATATAATGAAAAAAAAGCAACTATACTAGGAGTTCAAGAAGTAGCTGATGAAGATGTGAGCAAATATGGGATAGTTGATGGTGAACTACTGGGCAAAGACTTGTACAAAGTTAATGGATTAGTTGAAAAGCCGAGTATTGAGGAAGCACCAACAAATGTTGCAATTGTAGGTAGATATATTATTACACCTGCAATTTTTGAAATACTTGAAAACACTAAACCTGGTAAAGGTGGAGAAATTCAGCTAACTGATGCACTTGTAGAGCTTTCAAGACTTGAAGATATGTATGCGTATATTTTTAAAGGAAAACGCTATGATGTTGGTAATGTAATGGGCTTCTTAGAAGCTAATATAGAGTTTGCTTTAAGAGATATCCGTGTAAAAGCTGAGTTGAAAAGTTATCTATCTAGCTTATCAAGTAAGTTAGATTCATTCGACTTGGTGCAATAGTTCATACTGTAGTGTATGTTAATGCATTTAGAATATTAACCAAATCATATAGACTAAATCCAGTATGTAAACTAGTTAGCAAGGCTAAACAACTTATGCTGGTATAAGTAATATATTCAGTTATATTTGCATAGTAAAATAGCACAACATACTTCAGTTATTCTAAGTCGACCACCGAAGCTTAACCTAAGCTATTGCTTAAGCGGAACATTAAAGAGAAAGGGTATAAAATGAACTTATTTGGTAAGTTGAAGAATAAAGAAACTAAGATATCAGTTATAGGTCTAGGATATGTTGGTCTTCCTGTTGCAGTAACATTAGCAGAGAAGTTTGATGTTGTTGGGTTTGATATAAATAATGAAAAAGTAGAAATATATAATTTAGGCATAGACCCAACTAATGAGGTAGGAGATGAGGCAGTAAAGAACACTACAGCAATTTTTACTAGTGATGAAAATATGATTAGAGATGCCATGTTTCATGTTATCGCTGTACCAACTCCTATTACAACAAATAAAGTGCCAAATTTAGAACCGGTGTTATCAGCTAGCAAAACAGTAGGAAGGCATATGCAAAAAGGTTCAATAGTTGTTTATGAATCAACTGTTTATCCAGGAGTAACAGAAGAGATTTGTGTGCCTTTATTAGAGGAGTCTTCAGGACTAAAGTATGGCGAGGATTTTAAAGTAGGATATTCACCAGAAAGGGTTAATCCTGGAGACAAAGAACACACCTTCAGTAAGATTATAAAGGTTGTTTCCGGGATGGATGAGGAATCTCTCGAGGTCATATCAAATGTTTATAATGAAGTTGTCACAGCAGGTGTTTATGAAGCGGAGAGTATTAGAGTAGCAGAGGCTGCTAAAGTAATTGAAAATGCACAAAGAGATATTAACATCGCTTTTATGAATGAACTTTCTATGATTTTTAACATGATGGATATAGATACAAAAGCTGTACTTAGAGCAGCCAAGACAAAGTGGAACTTTCTAAATTTTGAGCCAGGCTTAGTAGGCGGTCACTGTATTGGAGTAGATCCATACTATATAACATATAAAGCTAAGTTATTAGGATATCATTCTCAGATAATACTTGCAGGGCGAAAAATTAACGATAATATGGGTAAGTTTGTGGTGCAAAATATTATAAAGCAACTTGTTAAATCTGATATTGCAGTGAAAAGTGCAAAAGTAGCTATTTTAGGTTTTACTTTCAAAGAAAATTGCCCAGACACAAGGAATACCAAGGTTATCGATATAGTAACTGAACTGGGAGAATATGGCATAACGCCATTAATATATGACCCAATTGCTGATGAGATAGAAGCATATGATGAGTATGGCATTGAGTTTGTAAATGAAAAGGAATTATGTGATTTAGACGCTTTGATTCTTGCAGTCAAGCATGATGAGTTTTTAAATATGAGTACAGAAAGACTTGAAAGTATGTTTAAGCAGTCTCCGAATAAAAATAAAGTAATGATAGATGTAAAGGGAGTACTTGAAAGAGATGTGTTTGAGAGATTAGGATATAATTACTTTAGGTTGTAAATTCTAAGGTATGACCATGTAAAACATTAACAAGCAACAATCTGATATTTTAATAGTTTTGCTAAAAATTCAATAAAGATTTAATGACGCAGTAGATCATCTTTAGACGATTTAAGGCTAAATGAAAAACTTGCTGTTACTGAGAAAGCTATCATAAAGCATTTTGTCAGTAGTAGTGTAAGAAACTAAGACGATTTAACTATTAAAGTTAACACAGAGTACTTGAGTGTATCATAATATTTATTGTGAAGCACTGAGTGGTTATTAATGATAAGTAAAAAATGTAAAAAAAATGTAAAGACTTTAAATTTATAATTATTTTAGCAGGTAATTGATACTGTTTGTAGAACAAACATGTAGGTTTATTGATTATCTGTTAGTCTTAAGACCTCTTATTCTTTTAGAGGTCTTTTTTAATAGTTAACCATGAAAATCAAATCTTTTATTAAATACTGTGTTAAGTATTGAACGAAACTTAAACCAAATGATGCCTATATGGTAATTAACAAATAATATTATTAATCTATATTTAATATTTCAAGCTGCATTGTAAAATCAAGTTAGCCACTAAAATGAAAAGAATAAAAGAGTCATG